>NZ_JBQNAZ010000011.1:0-76385 GCF_052170195.1 Tannerella sp.
TTAATTGTTATGCGTGGTACACGCCGAATCATGTATTTAGAAAATAACCATTGACAATTAACCATTGACAATTAATTTCGTCCTTGGGCCTCGGGCGGTGAGCCGACGGAGCAGCGAGCGGGGCGAAAGAAAATCAGGCTGTCCGAGCGAAGCGAGTTACCTGATTTTCCGACCTGCGAGCGTCGCGAAGGCGTGTGAAGCGCACGAAGCCTTGACCTTTTGGTTACTTTTGGGTCAAGCCAAAAGTAACGGAAAGAGCGCTCTGAATGACAAATGTCCCGAACGCCGAGGGACATCCCCCCTCCCCCCCTTCAAAGGGGGGAATGCGGAAGCGAAGCGTTGGGAAAACAGGGCGCCCCCCTCGGCGGAGGGCTGAAAGCCTGAATGAATATGGATTTGGATATTGAACAATAATTATACGAATAAAACATTTACTAGCTAATTTAAAACATTAATAATCATGAAACAAGTAAAACATTTTTCAATTTGGATCATCACCCTATTCCTTGGGCTGATGGGAAGCACTGTCAGCGCATGGGCGCAACAGTATGATTTTACACAGGGAGGCCTGTATTACAAGATTCATGGATCAGATGTCCACATCGTATCCGAGAATGCCACTTCCCCCTATAACACCCAGGGAGGGAGCAATTTCACTATCGAGAAGACGATAACTCACGGCGGAAACACGTACAACGTGACCCAAATCGGAGCGCATGCTTTTGAAGGTCGAAACATAATGTCTGTCATGATACTTGCGGACATCACCGAAATCGGTGAAGGAGCTTTTGCCGGCAATTACCTTTTATGGTCATGCTACTTTAGAGGAAACGGGCTGACAAGCATCGGAAAAAAGGCTTTCTACAGTTGCCAATCTCTGAGGAGCCTCGACATCCCTGAGAGTGTAACGAGCATTGGAGAGAAAGCATTCGGGAAGTGCTTTGCTTTAGAGCCGCGGGTGCATTGGATGAATTCCGGTTCCATCCCGCCGATCCAAGAAAACGTATTTGAAGATATAAGCATCAGCCCTGAATACAGTGTTTTATATGTTCCGGAAGGTACGATGTTAGAGTATCTCAATAGAAATGTATGGAATAAATTTTTTATTGTGGAAGACGTACTGTTATCGTTCAGGCCCAACGTAGTGGTCGTAGAAGCTGCCGGCGGAACAATACAGAGCGGCATCTCCTCTTACTCTCACTATACATTATCCACTACAGATTCATGGATAACAAACCCTTATTTTGGATCTTCGGATAATGGCAGCCAGGTTTTCTCCGCCAAAGTGGCTCCCAATACAGGCCCCTTACGCACCGGAAAGGTGACGGCTACAATGCTCTCCGGAGAGGTCTACACCCTGACTATTGTACAGAAGGGCACCGGCGGCGGCGCCGCCTCACTCTCGGCCACGCCGCTGATCACCGCCACCCACGCCGCCGAGACGGGTAAGACGGTCACTGTCACAGCCTCGGGCTCTTGGACAACGGCCACCACAGCGGCATGGATCACCGGCCTGCCCACGAGTCCGACCACGGGCAACGGCACGTTCACCTTCAACGTGGCCGCCAATCCGGGTAGCGCTCACCGCATCGGAGAGATCACTGTCACCGACGGTACGCTGACACAAAAAGTCATCGTTGTGCAGGACGGCACCGGCGGCAGCGCCACCTCACTCTCGGCCACGCCGCTGATCACCGCCACCCACGCCGCCGAGACGGGCAAGACGGTCACTGTCACAGCCACGGGCTCTTGGACACCCACCACCACTGACACATGGATCACCGGCCTGCCCACCTCCCCGGCCATGGGCAACGGTACGTTCACCTTCGACGTGGCTGCCAATCCGGGTAGCACTCACCGCATCGGAGAGATCACCCTCACCGACGGCACGCTGACGCAAAAGGTCATCGTCGTGCAGGACGGCGCAGGAGGCCCTTCGCTCTCCGCCACGCCGCCGCTGATTCATGTCAGCAACGCAGCCCATACGGGCAAGACCGTTACCGTCACGGCCACAAGCTCATGGACAACTGCCACCACCGAGTCATGGATCACCGGCCTGCCTACCTCCGCGACCACAGGCAACGGTACGTTCACCTTCAACGTGAAAGCCAATCCGGGCGACTACCGTATCGGGGAGATCACCCTCACCGACGGCACGCTGACGCAAAAGGTCTTCGTCGTGCAGGACGGCACGGTCAGCACACCACCGCCCACGGTGATCGAAAAAATCGTGGAGAAGATTGTGGAGAAGGAAGTGCCCGCCAAGAAAGTGCCGGTGAGCGGTGTGACGTTAGACAAACCTTCGCTCATGCTGGAGAATGTCAAAACGGCTCAGCTGAAAGCCACGGTCACTCCCGCCAACGCCACGAATCCGTTCCTCTACTGGCAGTCGAGCGATCCGTTCATTGCCTCCGTCGACGGCAGCGGCTTAGTGACGATCCATAAGAAAGGCAAAGCGACGATCACGGTCAAGGCCACCGACGGCAGCGGCAAGTCAGCCTCGTGCGAGATAGAAGTCCTCTCGGCCGTAGCCAACGAAACGATCGACGGCCTGCGCGTCTACGCCGCCGGCGGCGCACTGCACCTCACCCTGCCCAAGGCCGAAACGACACATATATATAATGTAAACGGCGCGATGGTGAAAATGCTCGCCCTGCCCTCAGGCGATCATGTACAGCCGCTTCCGTCAGGCGTATATGTGGTACGTGTAGGAGAACGCGTAACCAAGGTGATGGTGAAGTGAAGAGTAAAAAGTAGTCAGCATTCAGCAGAATGACAAAAGACTGAACGCAGAGGCGTTCGGATGTGTCCATTCGCGAAATTCGCGTTCGGACAAACAGCAAAATTAAGTAAATTACTCATCAAAATTGAGTAATTTACTCATTGCGTAACTTGGAGAGGCTATTGTATCTTTGTACCGTTAAGAACAATAAACAAGAACGGTCATAAAACAAAGAGGCAGACAAACGCAGCCGATAACACCTCGAACAAGCGTGTTCGAGAAGACATTAACGGTTAAATAATCGGTCCGGTATATTAGGGCGTCTAATAAGCACGTATTAAGGTACCTAATAAGCACGTATTAGGATGCCTAATAAACACGTATTAGGGTGCCTAATAAGCACGTATTAGGGCGGCGCATACGTGGCTGTCATAATGATGTCAGGCTTTCAGCCCTTGTACCTCATGCGAGCGTTGATAATGGTTAATGGTCAATGGTTAATGGTTATGCGTGGTACACGCCGAATCATGTACCTGAAAAATAACCATTAACAACTAACAATTGGAAAACAGCCCTGAAAGGGCGCGTTAATTCAGCCCAATGTGCAGCGAAGCGAAGCGTTGGGAAACAGGGTGACCCCTCGGCGAAGGGCTGTAAGCCTGACGTAATTCAGTTGTTAATTGTCAATTGTCAATTGTTATGCCGGGTACACGGTATCCGAGCGCAGAGGTACATCCCCCCAGCCCCCCCCTTCAAAGGGAGAATGCAGGGGGCTGACGGCTGAATGCTGAATGACAAAAAAAGTGAAGAGTGAAAAACGAAAAATGACTTGAACAACAGAAAAGGAGCAATCAATATAAACAATCTAAATATGTAACATTATGGCCTACACGGAAACAACAAACACAAGTTACGGACAACGGTTGTCCGGTTCAATGAAAGGAATCGTAAGCGGTTTGCTGATGTTCATCATCGGTACATGCCTGCTTTGGTGGAATGAAGGTCGCGCCGTGAAAACCTCGAAAGCGATCAAGGAAGCGGAATCGGTGGCGGTACATGTCGACGACGTCTCGACAGTCGATGCGTCGCTTAATGGCAAGCTGATTCATGCCTCAGCCTTTGCCGATACGAAAGATACGCTTTCGGACGAGCTATTCGGCGTACGGGCACTGGCCATCAAGTTGAATCGCAAGGTCGAATACTATCAGTGGGTGGAAACTTCGAAGAGCGAAACGCGCGACAAAATCGGCGGCGGACAGGAAACGGTCACCACCTATACATACGAATCGAAATGGGTAGACAAGCCTGTTAAGTCGTCGGAATTTAAAGACCCTGAATATAAGAGTCTTAACTTTTCACTGACTACTATAGAAGAAAAAGATCAGTTGGCAGACAACGTGACCTTCGGAGCCTACACGCTGCCGGAGTTCATCAAACGATCGATCAGCGGAAACGTGCCGGCGGATGTACAGATGACCGACGAGCAGGTGCGCGAATGGAACAAGGCGTTGCACACGTCCGTATCGGTGAGAGACAGCGTGTCGCTCGTACATTCAGATAAAAATACGGTCTATTTCGGGCAATCGCCCAACAGTCCGCGCATTGGCGACGTCCGCATCACCTTCTACAAAGTAATGCCGGCTGATATTTCACTTATTGCCAAAGTAAACGGTGAGACGTTTGAAGACTATAAAACCCAAAACGGAGAATCATTCTCACGGGTCGAAATGGGTACGGTAAGCGCCGATAATATGTTTCAGAATGCACAAGACGAGAATAATATGCTGACGTGGATTCTGCGTATCGTAGGATTATTGCTTGTCGTTTTCGGAGTAAAATCGATGTTCAGCCTTTTGCCGACACTCTTTAAAGTGCTGCCCTTCCTCGGTAACATCGTCGATGCAGGCGTAGGACTTGTATGTTGGATTTTCGGCTTGGCATGGTCACTGATCGTCATCGCTATTGCATGGCTCGTTTATCGACCCGTCATCGGCATCCTGTTATTGGTGGTGGCCGTAGCGGGAATTATCTTCCTCAAGAGCAGAAGTAAAAAGACCGTACCTCAATCATAAGTTTAATTATAAAAATCAAATCATGATGAAACGTTTTTATTTATCCTTACTTGCTGCCGTTGCACTGACCGCGTCGGCACAGACAAAAGAAATAACCATTCTTTCCGTAAACGACATCCATGCGGCCATAGAACGGTTTCCTCAATTCGCGGCACTGGTAGACAGCGTGCGACAGGTACACCCCGATTTGCTGCTGCTCTCCGGAGGCGACAACCGTACCGGTAATCCGCTCAACGACATGTATCCCGTCACCAGCTATCCGATGGTTGCACTGATGAACAGCGTACGATTCGACCTCTCGGCCGTAGGTAACCACGAGTTCGATTCCAAGCCCGCCGGACTGCGCGAAGTTATCAACTTGGCGAACTTCCGTCACGTGTGCGCCAACATGTATCCGGCAGATACGCTACGGATGCATGTCGAACCGTATAAAATGTTTGAACGCAACGGCGTACGCATCGGCATACTCGGGTTGATACAAGTCAATTCGCAAGGGATTCCCGACGCTCATCCCCTTGCCGTGAAAGGCATTGCGTTCCGTCCGCCGGAAGAAGTAGCCCGCGAGTATGCATGGCTGCGCGAACGGTGTGACGTACTGATTCTGCTGACCCACAACGGCTACGAAGCGGATATACAATTGGCGAAAGCCTTTCCCGAAGCCGATGTCATCATCGGCGGACATTCGCATACGGCCGTCCACGGTTCCAAGATTCACAGCGGCGTGCTCATCACACAAGCCGAACGCTGGCTTAAATACGTGACGGAGGTAACCCTCAAGCTGGAGAACGGCAAAGTGGTCGACAAGCAAGCTCACCTGATAAAAGTAACCGATTTTCCGCGTAAAGACGAAAAAGTGCAGGCGCTGGTCGATGAGTTCAGCCGGAACGAAACACTCACCCGTGTTGTGACACGGGCCGACGACGACTTCACGTGCAAGCAGGAGCTGGGCTGTATGATGGCCGATGCGCAACGCGCTGCAGCCGAAGCCGACATCGCCGTGCAAAACAACGGAGGGGTACGATTTGAATCCCTGCCCAAAGGAAACATCACGGTGAACGACATCTACCGTCTCGATCCTTTCGGCAACGAACTGGTCGTATACAACCTCACCGGCGAAGAGGTTAAACGCCTGCTTGCCGCTATATGCCGCGCTGATGATTACGGACCGGCTTTCGTGTCAGGAATCCAGTATAAGATCGCACTCGGAAAGGACAACAAAGAAGTAAAAAAGGTAGAAGTAAAGATGCCCGACGGCTCGAAGTTCGACGAAAAACGAACGTATAAAGTCGTTGTGAACAGCTACGTTGCCTCTGTCAGCGACTACGAAAAAGCCGATGAAGGGCAAAACCTTTTTGTTACCAGTGCCGACGAGATGATCAAATATCTCGAGAAGCAACCGTCGGTCAATTACAGGAATGTTGTCCGTATGACCTACACCGGAGGCGAGAATATTGAAAAGTAACCGGGGCTCTATGAAATAAAAATAAAAACATGAACATATAAAAAAGTAATGATATGAAACAAAATCTATTCAAAGTATTAGTTCTTGCAGTGATGATCGGTTCCCTCTCTTTTCCGAATGCCGAAGCGCAGAAAAAAGAAAAAATAATTCTCGACACAGACATGGTCGAAGTCTTTGACGACGGCATAGCCATGATGATGCTTGCCAACACGCCAAGTATCGATTTGTTAGGGGTTACCATCGTCGTCGGTAACACATGGGTACCCGAAGGCACGGCTTATGCCATTCGTCAACTCGAAAGCATTGGAAAGGCCTCCATCCCCGTTATCCCGGGCATTCGCCAACCGATCTATCCCAATCGCTTCGAGACGATTAAAAACGAACGTATCTTGTTCGGCATCGGCGATGCCTATGTCGGGGCGGCAGGATATGAAGAGCCCAAATCGTGGCAAGCCGTCTATCTGCAGAAATACGGCAGCGAACCGACGGTACGGCCGCTCGATATAAAAGCGGTCAACTTCATCATCGACCAGGTGAAAGCCCATCCGGGCGAGATCACGGTCATCGCCATCGGTACATGTGTCAATCTGGCTACCGCCGTGCGTATTGCACCGGAAATCGTACCGTTGATTAAGCGAGTCATCTACATGGGTGGGTCGTTCTTCAGACCCGGAAACACTACGCCAACGGCTGAGTTCAACTGGTGGCTCGATCCTGAAGCTGCCAAAATCTGCGTCCGTACGCCATTCAAAGAACAAATCATTATCGGATTAGATGTTTGTGAAAAAATCTCATTCCGCAAAGATCGTTACAAAGAAATGACCGATATCATCAAAAATGAAAACATCAAGAGCATGATGAAGCGCAACTATCTAAATGTGAAATTTATAGAAAATCCGAATTACGTACACTACATCTGGGATGTGATTGCGGCAGCCATCATGATAGACCCGACGCTTATCAAAGAAGAGGTGACACGTTATGTCGATGTCAATTCACAATTCGGATTCTCGTACGGACAAGCCGTTGCGTTCGATGTCAATCAGCCCATAGGCTGTCGGCAAGCGCGTATCCTGCTGACGATAGACGAAGACCGGCTTTGGGCGATGATTCGGAAATACTGCTCGGAGTTTTAATCTTATCTTAATGGTAAGAGAATATGAAAGTTTTTGTAAACGACATCGAAGTAGACATCTTTCGAGGCGGACGGGCCAAAGATGCCATTCTGAAATATTACAGTCAATCAGGTAAACGTTTCAAAAAACGGAACCTTGATATTCGTGATGAATGGCAAAATACGATAGCCGAAGACAGTCCGATGAGCGAAAACAGGAAGATTTATCTCAAACAAGCAACGTCCGGAAATAAAAAAACGACCTGATGAAACGATGGGGTTTCATATCGACTCTGCTCCTGCTATCGGCTTCGCTGTCGGTAGCGCAAGAGACGCTTGTACACGATGTTGATATCACCGTGCGGCTCGACCGCTCCGGCACGGCTCATATCACCGAGATATGGGACGTGGACGTGCAGACGGGCACCGAATGGTATCTTGTGCAGGGCAACCTCGGCGCCATAGAGATACGAGACCTGGCCATCAGCGACGAGACCGGCAAGACTTATCTCCGCGAAGACGTCTGGGACACCCACCGCACGATCGAAGCAAAAGCCGGCCGCTGCGGACTGATCCGCATCTCCCAACGGCCGGACGAAAAGCGCCCCACCCTCTCGTTTGGCGACGAGAAGCCCTCCGAGATGGTCAAACAGTATTCCGAACATGAATATCAGACCTTGACCGACGTCATTTCCATGCGTCGGGATTTGGAACCCACCGCGTCGGCACAAGACGTCGAAGAGCAGGAAGGACTTATCGGCAAATTAGTCGGCCGCATCAACATGTTAAGCGAAACATACCCCAACCTTAAAGCCGACCGGATTTACCTCTCGACGATGAACGACATGAAACAGTATGAAGAAAACGTGCGCCACAGCCGAATGATTTACAATGACTCGGTGACGCGCTTCAACCGCGCCGTGCGTCAGATGCCCAACAATCTCGTAGCGGGAATGTTCGGGTTCCGCATCCGCGAATACTTGGAGGAAGACGCCAAGAAGCGGAACTTCCCGACAGTATAAACAAAGTAAAAAAACAATACCAATCAATATTATGTATAACAATTTAAATTAAAAAGACATGAAAAAGATTTTTTGGATGACAAGAATAGCGCTACTGGCTATTGTAGGTGTATTATGCTGCACAGCGTGCGACAAAGATGAACCAACCCCGACTCCCGGAGGTAGCGGTGGCTCAGGCGGAAGTGGTGGTACTGGCGGTAGCGGCGGTAGCGGCGGCGGTGGTGGAGTTGCCGTCACAGCCGTCAAACTTGACAAGACGACGCTCGAACTGCAAATCAACGGACGCGAAACGCTTACGGCCACGGTAGAGCCGGCCAACGCATCCGTTAAGATTGTCAGCTGGAGCAGCAGTAACGAAGGTGTAGCCAAAGTATCGACCGCGGGCGAAGTCACCGGTGTTGCTGCCGGTACAGCCACCATCACGGCCAAAGCCGGAGGCGCTTCGGCCACCTGTGCTGTCACAGTCAAGAAAGAGGAAAAACCGTTAGTCGCCCTCGATGTAAAGATTACCGGTAAAATCGACCATACCAACTACACCAAAGGGCAGAGCGGAACGGTCGAGTTCAACCGATTCCCTGCCACGGTCGATGAATTCAAGACCGTGCGTCAAAAGATCGGCGGCGAGCCGCACGGCGCGGTAGCTCTGCAAGTGATGGCTATGGAAATGTACCGCCGCGACCGAAGCATCGGCCTCGAATGTATCAAACTCAACAATACATCATCGAATGTGGGCGAGGTCGTCAGCCGACTCAAAGAACTCTTCGGGGGAGATATCAAGTACAATCGTCCATACCAGATGGCCGCATACCTCAAAGGCGCCGAGCCGGGCAACGGATACAATCCGACCAAACCCTATACGGTCGAAGTCATCGTGGATCCGGCAAAGCCATATCAGCATTCGGGTATATTCCAGAGCAAATATCTGTTCCTGAGAATAAAGACCAAGGGCCGGGATAACGGTTCCAGCGGCCAGAATGGCACTACCGACGGAGTGTGGGTACTCAAGACCAAAGATCCGGGAGAACCGGGAGAAAAAGGCAAATTCTTTCTCGTCAATAACAGCTCCAGTATGCATACGCAGGTGAAGCCTATTTCGTTCGATCACGAGTTCAAAGGACTCGATTAAACGGAATAACTCATATTGAAACAACATTGTCTCTTTTTCATTTTCCTCCTCTCCCGCACAGACTTCCCCGTAGCAGCGCGGAAACCAAGGGAGAGGGGGTTTTTAAAGAGCAAGTATATTTTGATTCGATTGGATCGGCGGAATTATCGCTGACACTCTGAATGACAAATTAATTGTTAATGGTCAATTGTTATGCCGAACGCCCCCCTTTGTCATTCCGAACACCGTGAGGAATCTCGCGGAGAAAAGGGAAGAGATTCTTCGCTTACGCTCTGAATGACAAATGTCCGAACGCAGAGGAACATCCCCCCTCCCCCCCTTCAAAGGGGGGAAGAGCGAAGCGAAGCGTTGGGAAAACAGGCGCCCCCCTCGGTGGAGGGCTGAAAGCCTGACGTAATTCAGTTGTTAATTGTCAATTGTTAATGGTTATGCGTGGTACACGCCGAATCATGTACCTGGAAAATAACCATTGACAATTAACCATTGACAATTAAAATCAGGCTGTCCGAAGCGAAGCGAGTTTCGTGATTTTCCGACCTGCAAGCGTCGCGAAGGCGTGCGAAGCGCACGAAGCCTTGACCTTTGGGTTACTTTTGGGTCAAGCCAAAAGTAACAGAAAAGAGCGCTCTGAATGATAGAGAATGCGAACGCCGCCTCTTCGGCACCGACTGAATCATATCATTCATATTTTATTCATATAAGTATTATATTAAAAACAAGTAACAAGATGAAAGTAAGCATTTTTATGATGACCGCGCTGGCACTGATCCTGACGATCGGTAGCGCAAGTTGCAACGAGAAAGAGGGCAAAGGCGAAACGCCTGCCGGAATGCACGAAGTGACCTATCAAGGCTTCGCTTTCCTCTGTCCCGATGTGCTGAAACCCGCCAAAAAACTTGACAGCGGTGAAACGGTACCCAATATCTTTATGCTCGAAAAGATGGACGTATCGAACACCCTCATGTGTGAAGTCTCGGACACAGACGCAGAGTTTACTCCTGAAACGGGCGAGCTATTTGCCAAAGAGATGCAATCCCAAAACCCGAACGTCAAGGTAGAATGTAAAGTGCTCAAAGACGGCCTTCTGGTAAAAACGGTATCGAACGACCCGAGCTTCAGCTCCGAAACGATCTATACCGCCATGCGCATGTTTTTCAAAGGGAAAAAGATGATTTCCGTCACTTTCATGTATTCCGAGAAGAACAAAGCTACGCTCGGCAAGTATGCCGACGCGGTGATGAACTCCGTCAGAGCCACGGAATAAACAGCCTAAACACATTTACAAACATTAAATTCAATCAATTATGAACAGAAAAATTTTAATAATGACCATCATGACCGGCGCCTTGATCATGAGCGCGGCATGCAGTGGGAAGAAAGGCGGCGAGACAGCCGATAAGACCGCAGAGGACAAGACCGAGATGGCGCAAGGCACGCCCAAAGCCTTCCCGTGGGACTTCCCCGAAGGCATTGCCCTCGAGAATCCCGAGGTGGGACAGTACGTGCTGTCGCCCTACACCTTCTATCCGAACGAAATCGTTGAATCGGACAATCCGGAAGATGAGAGCTACATCTTCTATTCAACCCGGCTCAACAAATACGAAGAGACACACTCGATAGTCGGAGAGGCAGAGATGCCCAACTCACTCATTATCCTGCTGCCCAAAGGGAAAAAGGCTAAAGTCGGCGATGTGCTGCTCACTTGGTGGCAGTCCGGATCGGGTATGAAGCGAGCCATCGTCACCGACGCCTCCGACCCCGAAGCGCCTAAAGTCGATTACTTAGACCTTGACTACAGCGATGATCCCGATAAGCCCTCGATGGCAAACAAATACAGTAACGAGCAGCTGAAAGTCTCCTCGTTCGATGTCATCGAAGACGGAAAATGGCAACCCGGAGCAACCATCGCCGCTTTCGACGAAAACAAGTGGAAAGAGTGTATCCTCATCCATGCCACCGACAACAAGGTACTGGCACTCGGATTCGCCAGCACAATATACGCCTTCGAGCGTTCCGCCTGCAAGCTGATCCCCCTTCATCAGGACATTAAAGTAGGCGACAACGTCATGGCTGTATGGGTAGGCAGCTTCAAGGAAGGCTACAAAGTGACCAAGATCGACCGCAAGATCGGACGCGTCTGGGTCGAAAGAGACGGCAAGAAAGAAATTGTAAACATCCTGCAAGTAGTCAAGTCGCTCTAAACCGTGCGACTTGCAACGTGTAACAAGTGAAGCGCGAACCGAGGCGGGGTCGAACCCGCGCGTTTGCCCCGCCCCGGCTTCTTGTCATTCCGTACATAGTGAGGAATCTCAAAAACAAAGAAGAAGAAACTATTTAACAACAACTTTAATAAAGAACAATGATGAAACGAAGTATTATCACACCGATCCTGTTGATGATCGCCGGTCTGCGAGCCGACGCTGCCTTGCCGCCGATATCGCCCGACTTTACCCAAACCTGCCTGTCGGCGGAAGAGATCGTCGTTTCCTCCTTCAAAGAAGTGCCTTCGGATAGAGCCAGGGCTTATCGAACATCCCCCCAATACCCGGCCGTGAAAGAACGACTCCGCGAGTTTGAAGGCAAACAGTGGACCAACGGATTCGACTTCTTCATCGCAACACCTACAGACGGTTACATCAACTTCAGCGGCGGATCGCTGCACGAAGGAGGCTCGAGCTTCGGCTTGACGCCTGAAGACGATCATTACCGTCTGCGCGGAGGCTTTTTCGTAATCGACGAAGATACACCTGAAGGCGATGGCTACATTGCCATTAACGGTTCCGTAGGCGACAGGGTCGAAGTCCGGCAACTCGGAGAGGCCGGAGTATTCATGGTGGTTTACAATGCAAAAGACATACCGACCGAGGTGCTTCATCCGACAAACGACCTGCGCGAAACGATCGAAACAGACATCGTGACGTATTGTCTCGCCGGCGAATACCGGACAGAAGACGGCCGCACCTTTACTTTCTTCCCCGACCGGAAAGAAGTAAAAGGCTTTGCCGAAGACGGAAAATCCCAGTCTTATACGTTTGGAAACGAATACGAAACACCCGTAAATATCATCATCCTCGACGATGGTCGCTCGTTCCGCGTCGAAAAGTCCGACAATGGTCTCCTGATCCGGAAATGCACCTATTACAGCAGTGAAGATCTCTGGACAGACGGCAACACCTATGCCACCCCTCAGCGAATCCGCTACCTGTTCGAGGCCGGAAACATTTCAGGCGATTTCCCCTTCACAGCCCTGCAGCCGATGACATGCGGACAGATCGAGCACTTCACCCGTAAGGAACTGCGCCTGATGCGTAACGAAATCTATGCCCGACACGGTATGCGCTTCCGATCGGCCGATCTGCAAAAACATTTCGAAGCCAAAGCGTGGTATACCCCCACGACCGACGACGTCAGCGAGCAGCTGAGCGAAATCGAACGTATCAACATCGAAATGATTCGACAAATAGAAAAAAGACACGATGAAAACAGATAAATTTAAAAAGAATACAATGCAACAGCCTATCATTATCTTTCTGATTACCGCACTGCTCGCAGGTTGTGGCAGCAGAACCAACCCAACGTCGTCCGACACGAATATCCGATGGAACGAACAAGATGTGGCAGCAGTAGCCTTCGTCGGCTACTTCACCTATGCCTCCGACTTCCTCGCCTCGTCGACTTACAAAATGTATACGGAACAGTACGGGCTGCAAGACGTACAGCTCGTTGAGAACAAGGGCGATGAAATATACCTCGTCATCCCGCGCGACCCGAAAGCTTCCGTAGCGGTGAACGACCATCCGGAAGCATTGCTGACCGACCCCGATAGCGACGACTACGGCCAAATCCTTTACAAAAGCGAAGACGGCAAACCCTTCTTCATCAAATGCAGCAGTGCGGAAGGAAGGGTCAACACCGAACTCCTTCTTATCGACAGCGAAGGGAAAGGCTTGACCTATCATCCGCAGATCAGTACAACGGACGGGACGCTGGCCTGTCCTTCCGCCATGCCCGAAGGTGAAGGAACGGTTATCGACATTACGCTGCCCGTACCCGCCTCCCAATTGCCACAGGAGACGAACCGGCCGGACGACAACCTCTCGGCCTTCATCCGAAACGGACGCGTCATGGTCTCTGTGAAGCAGGCCGCAGGATCACGCAACAACGGCACCTATGCCGTAGAAGGCATCAACGGTAAGTGCATCGGACTCTTTACGGGCGACATCGGACAGGAGACCAATCCCTTCCTCTGCATGCTCATGGACGACGGCGGTGTGGAACTGCTCAACTACCACAGTGTCATGGGATGGAGCGACATCGAACCCGGACACCTGCTCAGCAGCGGACGACTGCCGGAGATGACCGATATCGTGTCGTTCGTTCAGAAACCTGTCTTCGATGTATTTGAAGGCGACACCATTGGCGGATACATCACCATCTTCGCTGTCGATAAAGATGGTAAAGAGCACGAAATACAAGAATGTGCCCGCTCCTTCCCCTCCCTCTATCATTTCAATCCGTCCGGCGACGGCAGCACCGAAGAGCATGTGCTGACGATCTGGCCGGACTGGAAAATCGAATATCATAACGGCTGGCACGAAAGCGAACGCAACGAAGATTACTTCGGACGTATCCGGCCGCTGAAGATGAACTACGAAAACGAAACATACGAATACCAATACGAAATGCTGACACATACCCAATACCTCTCCGTCGAAGAAGATCCGGTGACGAAAAACGTATCCATCACCGGCTCGTTCCGCCTCAAAGAACGCCCCGGCGAATCCGGCTATGAGCTGACGGTACTGTCCGGCCCTCTCACCTTCGGCGCACCTGAAGATGGCAGCGTTTACTACGGACGAAATCCCGAACCGGACGAAACGTGCTGCCTCATATCTCCCGTCCGACAAGCATGGTTTTTTAGAATAAAAAACCTATCTTTGTGGCATGAATTTGATTTATTAAACAGAGGCTAAATAACACAAAACAAAAAAAATTACACATGGAAACAGAGCTGCTCAAAAGCGGACGCAAGCCGCTTATCCGGATCGCCGTCGTCATCATCCTCGTACTCCTTGGAGTATACTCCTACTTCGCGGGAACCTACAACAAAATGGTCCGGCTCGACGAAAACGTGCAAAGCGCATGGGGACAGGTCGAGAATCAATACCAACGGCGTGCCGACCTGATCCCGAACCTCGTGAACACCGTCAAGGGCTACGCCGCGCACGAGCAGGCGACGTTTACCGCCGTCCTCGAGGCGCGTGCCAAAGCCACGCAAGTCGTCATTGACGCTGATCATCTCGACGCGGCATCGCTCAAGCGCTTTTCAGCGGCGCAAAGCGAACTCTCCTCCGCCCTGTCGCGCCTGATGGCCGTGTCGGAAAGCTATCCCGACCTGAAATCCAGCGAAAATTTCGTCATGCTGCAATCTCAGCTCGAAGGGACGGAAAACCGCATCGCCGTTGAGCGCAAGCGTTTCAACGAAGAGATCAACACCTACAACAGTTACATCCGCGGCTTCCCCAAGAATATCATCGCACAGTACCACGGCTTTGAACGCCGCAACTATTTCGAGGCGGAGAAAGAGGCGGAAAAAGCACCGAACGTCAGCTTCTAACAACAATGCTTCCCCTGCGTTACCTACTCATTGCCTGCATGATCGGCCTGATATCCACAGACATGTCGGCACAGATTACTTACCGTGTAGAAGATGTTCCGAACGTACAGTTGATCGACAGCACACGCTTCGTCACCGATCCGGGCGATATTATCAACGAAGCCGACGAGGCGGCATTGAATCACCGTCTGGCAGTCTTTCGTGATTCGCTACAGGTGGAGATAGCCGTCGTGGTGCTGCCCGCTTACGACGATGACGCATACGGATCGGCACGCGAGTTTGCCCACGAGCTCTTCAACACCTGGGGCATCGGCGACAGGGAGACCAACCGCGGCCTGCTGATCCAACTCATCACCTGCGATGAGCAGCGCGAGATCACCTTCGAGACAGGCTACGGCCTCGAGGGCGAATTGACCGACGGGCTGTGCAAACTGATTCAGACGCGCCGCATGATCCCCCTTATGAAAAACGGCGGCTATGGCCCGGGCCTCCTCTCTGGCCTCGAAGAGGTACGCAAGGTACTGACTAAGGAATCGACCCTCGAAGCCGAAGAGGCCGATGAGAAAGCCCAGAAGATTGCGGAGAACGATCGCCTTATCAAAACGATCGCCTTCATCTGGTGGGCGCTCGGTTTGGCCGTGGCCGTTTTCCTGCTCTTTATGGAGTGTAGTGAAGCCAGGCATGCCAGGTCGTTCTCCGAAGTGAAGCAAACCGGTCAGGATCTCAACTTCGCCGTGATCGGCGCCGGGCTGCTCTTCTGCCAGCTCCCGGTGGCGCTGCTCTACTTCCTCCTAAAGCTCATCTTCTGGCGGCAACTCAGACCTCGGGTCAAGTGCGATAAGTGCGGCGCCGTAGGGCATTTCAAGCAGGAAAAGGGCTACCCGATCAAGCGGCAGGAGAACTATGGCACACTCAAGATCTACCACTACGTCTGTCGCGACTGCGGCCGGATAAAGGCGGAGAAGGTCTTCAAGCAGAAAGAGAACTGGGGGAGCGGAGGAGGAGGTGGCAGCTCGCATGGCAGAGACAGCAGCAGCCGTTCCTCTTGGAGCAGCGGCAGCAGCAGTAGCAGTCGCGGTGGTTCGTGGGGTGGCGGAAGCAGTGGAGGTGGCGGTGCCAGCTCACGCTTCTGAATGCATCTCTTCCTCGTCCGTCTCGTAATGCTGGAAAAGAAAATCGTTATAGGGGAAACGCGTGATATGAATGGCCTTGACACGCTCGTAAAGGATTGCCTTCAGGGCATCGATATTTGTACGGCCTTTGGCTGAGATAAAAATGGCATTGCCCGACAGTTTATTCATCCATGTCTCTTTCAGTTCGCTGAGGGAGATGTTCTCGCGTTGGCGCGGCGTCAGGTCATCCTCGTCTTTCGGAACGAACGAAAACGCATCGACCTTATTGAAAATCATGATCACCGGTTTCGATTCGCAGCCGATTTCAGCCAGTGTTCTGTCGACGACTTCGATCTGCTCTTCGAACGTAGGATGCGAAACATCGACCATGTGCAGCAGCAGGTCGGCTTCGCGCACTTCATCAAGCGTCGATTTGAACGACTCGACGAGTTCGACCGGCAACTTGCGAATAAAGCCGACCGTGTCGGACAGCAGAAACGGAAGGTTCTCAATGATCACCTTGCGTACCGTCGTGTCGAGTGTGGCAAAGAGCTTATTCTCGGCAAACACCTCGCTTTTGCTCAACAGATTCATCAAGGTCGATTTACCCACATTCGTATAGCCAACGAGCGCCACTCTCACCATCTTACCACGGTTCTTGCGTTGCGATGATTTCTGTTTATCGATCTCCGTCAATTCACGTTTGAGCTTCGATATTTTATCCAAAATGATTCGCTTGTCCGTCTCTAACTGCGTTTCTCCCGGTCCACGCATGCCGACGCCTCCGCGCTGCCGTTCGAGGTGTGTCCAGAGCCGTGTCAGACGGGGCAACATGTACCGGTATTGCGCCAGTTCGACTTGAGTCTTGGCATGTGCCGTCTGCGCCCGTTTGGCAAAGATATCGAGGATCAGATTTGTACGGTCGAGAATACGCACTTGCAATGCTTTTTCGATGTTTCGAAGTTGCTTGGCCGACAGTTCATCGTCAAAAACAACGATACCGATCTCGTGCTCAACGACGTACTCTTTGATCTGTTGCAGCTTACCCGCACCGACGAACGTCACGGAATGGGGCATGTCCAGCTTCTGCGTAAACCGTTTGACGGGACGGATACCGGCCGTATCGGCCAAAAAATCGAGTTCGTCGAGATATTCCTTTACCTGACGTTCGTTCTGATCGGGAGTAACGAGCCCTACCAGCACCGCTTTTTCCGTTTGTTCCTGCGTAATGATAAATTCTTTCATACGTATGCAAAGATAGTTAATTTCCGCTACCTGCACATGGCCTTATTGTACGGTCGAGCGAAATTCCTTCGGCGTCTTGCCAGTCTTCCGCCTGAAATATTGCGTAAAGAACGAGGGGTTCGGAAAGTTCAGCCGGTCGGAAACCTGCTGAACGGTTAATGGTGAAGACAACAGCATCAGCTTGGCCTGTCGAACGACAAAATCATCAATCCACTGTGCCGCCGTTTTCTGCGAGAGTTTCTTGGTGACTTGAGACAGGTATTTGGATGTAATACAAAGTTTTTCCGCATAGAAATCAACACGCCTCTCCTGCTCGTAATGTTCAGTGACCAGACGAATAAACCTTCGGAACAGCTTTTCCTGATAGGTATCCGAAGGAATCGCAACTTGCTCTCCGTTTTGATAGATCGCTGCAATCTCATGACACAGCACAAGCAACAACTGCTGCGTAACATCAATCCGGTAAGGGAAGTCTTTGCGTTCGTAGTTCATACGGATATAATCAAAATGCGCGAGCATCATCTCCTTTTCCCGACCCGAAAGAGAGATACACGGCATTTTAGAAATCATCAGGTAGAGCATAGAGGCGTGAGTCGCCGGAAAATTGCGGATAAATTCAAGATCGCTGGCCAGCACGATACAGTCCATGTCTTCACTTCGTTTAAGAGTCTGTACCATCGTATTGGGAAAAATAACACACATATCATCAGACTGAATGGAATATACCTGTTCGTTCAGTTTCAGACTCAGTTTACCTTTAAGACAAAGAACCACACAGCCAGCCGTTAAGATGGCAGGGATATGTTCAAGCTGTAATACATTCGCCCGATTCCCCTCAAACCGGAAGAACTTCAGCAACAACTCCCGTTCCATCGCTTCGGGATCATTGACAAAGTGACGTATATTCAGATTATTTGCTTTCATCGTTAGAAAAGAATCCGGATACAAAAATAACGATTAACAGATAAAACGGTTGGAAAGAAGTAAAAAAAGCATCCTTTCCGGATAGGTATCTTACGACTATATCCACCGTCCTTACTTCGAACGAAGCCCTAAAAAGGACAACAAGATATAAAGCAGAATCGTCATGGCTATACCGACGATACCGAGCCATATCGTAAGAACGATCGCGGCAAGAATCAGCAGATAGCGCTGTTCGTTCCCTTTCCATGCCAGCGATTTGACCTTCAGCGAAAACATCGGAATCTCAGACACGAGCAGCAAAGAGGTAGCAATAGCCATGACAGCCATGACCGTCAGGAGAATCGTCGGTGACAGATCGGTAGTAAGAACAGACAATACAGAATCGCAATCAGGCGTGAGCGTGCAGATCAACGATGACCAGAAGATGGCATGCGCCGGTACGGGCAAACCGATGAAGCTCGTCGTTTGCCGGGTATCGTTGTTGAACTTGGCAAGGCGCAAGGCAGAGCAGACTGGAATGGCCAGCGCCGCGATGTAAAACAGGTAGAGAAGACAGGGATAGACGGTGATCGACGGGTCGGTAATCCGTTCATGAATAAACCGAAAAAGCATCAACCCCGGAGCTACTCCAAAACTGACCATATCGGCCAACGAATCCAGATCTTTTCCGATTGGAGAATAAGCCTTTAACAGACGAGCAGCCAGTCCATCGGTAAAATCGAACACGACAGCGACAAAGATATACGTCATCGCATGAAGACTGTATCCTTCGAGCGCCGCGGTACATGCCATACATCCGAATATCAGATTGCAGCATGTCAATGTATTGGGAATATACCGACCGATACGATTCATAAACCTATGGATAGATGATTTTACCTAACCGGGCAACAGGCGTCTGATTAGCGGTTACTTTTTGTCCGAGTCGAACGAGCACATCCGCATTCAGCGGAAGATACGTATCGACACGCGACCCAAACTTGATGAATCCCATCTGATCATCGACACCGCATGACTCGCCTTCCTGTGCATACGTCACAATGCGACGAGCCAATGCTCCCGCCACTTGTCGTGTCAGGATATCTACTCCGTAACCCGTCGTAATCACGATGGTCGATCGTTCATTGTCTGTGCTGCTCTTCGGCAAATAAGCCGCCTGAAAACGCCCGGGCTGATGAGAAACATGTTTTACGGTTCCATTCACCGGAAACCAGTTGGCATGCACATTGAACACAGACATAAAAATAGAAACCTGCAATCGCTTTTCGTGAAAATATTCGTTTTCCATCACCTCTTCGATCGCAACGACCGTACCGTCGGCCGGTGCAATTACGAGTCCCTCGGAGTCATATGGGAAATGGCGGTTTGGACTGCGAAAAAAATTCAGTACCAACAGGAAAAGAACGGTAGAAAGGGATAATACAGCATAAAAGACAACATCCTTGTTTATCGCGTAATATATTCCTACATTGACGATAAATAAAAAAGTAAATAGTGACAACAACAGTCCTGTTCCTTCTCTGTGAACTTTCATTCTTTCTTCAATAAACGTGGCAAAAGTAGTTTTTTTTATTGAATATTAAAAACGTCAATCGGAAACGGCCTCCATTTCTCCGAGTTCGACATACCAGAGATAACCTTCGACAGGAGCGAATCCCATCTGACGGAGTAATTTGATATACCTACTCATCTGACGGATATAACGCCTGTCTTTTCGGGTTCCGAACTTATAATCGACACCTATTGCCCGTTTCCCGTCGAGCATGATACGGTCGGGACGACTTGAATGTCCGTTACCGACAAGGATATCCGTCTCATTCAAGATTTGCATCGTGCCGTCAAACCAGTGCCGTACGGACGGTTCGTTTAACAGGATTTGCAATTTTTCGATCAGGCCGGATGCCTCCTCCCGACTGATTTCACCGGCCGCTTCTTTGGCAGCAACGGCTGCGGAAATATCGGCCGTTGTGCGGATACGGCTCAGCAAGTCGTGCATCAAGATACCGTAGCGTCGCGCCGTGTCATCGAAAAAGTCACCTTGGCGATGTAAATGAAGGAACATTCGTTCGTCGGGCCTAACGGACGGGATACGTTTCATCGGAAGCTCTTCCGTGCCGGATGCCGAGGTACTGTCCGGTTGCCACGCGTCCCCCCATTCGAAGAGGTTTTCATCCGGCCGGAAGCCTTCGGCAAGCGAACGCAATGGGTTACCTTCCGCCGTCAAGCAGTCGGAAGTCAAGGCCGCACGAAGCAAATGCGAGATCACCTGCGTTCTGGGCGCTTTATCGTCTGGAGTAAAGATAATCAGTTCTTCTTTTGCCCGGGTCAAAGCGACGTAGAGAGTATTCAGTCCATCGATATAAGCATGCAGCTTTTCATGATAATACGCCTCGGCAAATAACGTACAACAGAGGTCTTTCGTATAGTTCACCGGCACGACCTGTAAACGGTTGAACGGTGGAGATGAAGGATGACACCACAGCATTGTACTGCTTTTCGAATCTATTTCCCAGTCGCCGAAAGGGAGAATGACCGCCTTGAATCCAAGGCCTTTCGACTTGTGTATAGTCAGAATCCGGATCGCATTCTGTGTGTCCGGTGTAGCAATTTTCGACTGACATCCGGTTTCTTTCCACCATTTCAGAAAACGGTCGATATCGGCTGTTTCACGCTCCCCGTACTCGGCCGTCAAATCAAGAAAAGCCTGTACAAAGACTTGTTCGTTCTCAGGAAAATCGGCTTTGAAAAGACGGTAAAGTCCCTCGACTGTTTCATAAAACGAGTGGTGCGAAAGTCGTTGCAGCTCGGCAAGTATTTCCGGTGCAAACGCCGTTTCCGGCTCCTTCCGGATTGTTTGTACGGATGCTTCGGCCGACGTTTTCATTTGCATCACGGCGTGTACAGCCTCGACCGTACGAGCGGCTGTCCCATCGTCCGGCCGGTTCAGATATTGAAGCATGCCGATCATAAAGCGGACGGACGACGCTTGCCCGATCAGCAAAGCATCTTCGGAGATGATATCATACCGAAACGGCGTATCGGCATGCGTTTCCTTATAATTAAGCAATGTGTCGGCTACCCGGATGCCTTCGCTACGGGTACGGACGAGCACGGCAATATCTCTCAATTGATATCCGTTCTTCTGCAAGCGCTCAATAACCATCGGCAGCCGTTGCATGGCTTCGTCTTTCCACGAATGTTCGTCCTCATCGGGTAACAGCTCGATGCGGACATGTCCCTCCTTTGCTCGAAACGGTGGCGCGACGTTCTGATAGCTCCGACTGTAAGCCGATACGATCTTGCCGGCATACTGTTCGCGGCTCTCCTGCGAGAGCGCGGCCTGATCGATCCCATCATTATATAATACTTGAAGCAGCTGAGGTACAACGGTAAACAGAGCATTGTTAAATTCAACAATATTCCGACAGCTTCGCCAGTTTTCGGCCAATGTTTTCTCCGTGAGCTGAGACGCGGGAAAATCACGCCCAATCTGCTCGTCGAGCAGTGTCCAGTCCGAATTGCGAAAACGGTAGATACTTTGCTTAATGTCTCCCACTATCAGGTTGGCGCGTCGATAAGCGAGGCTTTCTTTGAGCAACGGCCGGAAGTTACGCCATTGCATGGCACTTGTGTCTTGAAATTCATCAATCATGTAATGTTCGATACGTGTTCCTGTCTTTTCGTAAACAAACGGAATATCACTACCGTCGATAATTTTGCTCAGCAACTCGGTCGTATCGGCAATCAGCATGCGATTTTTTTCTTCGCGCCACTGCCGGATCTGTTGTTCGATATCGTTTAATATCCCCAACGTATAAAGATTACGACTGATGGCCAACGCAGTATAGTAATTCGTCAGTCCTTCGAAGAAACGGCAGACGTCATGCACACATTCGTTCAGTCCGCCGCCATAAGCCTGTTCAATGGCCTGTCGGCGTTCGGGCGACGTAGTTTTGGTGTACCAGCTCTCCACATGGTCAGGCAATGCTTTGAACGTGGCGGACGGCTCTTTCATGCTCCCCTTCGCCAGACGATCGAACAGGAAAAAAGCGGAACGCGCCCCACCTTTAAAGTCCGACGGCTGTAAACCATGCTGTTCCATGACGCGCTGTCCCTTCTCCCCTATTTGCACAGCTTGACTTTCGGTAGTGCGTATGATGGCATAAAGCATATTTTTGTACTCCGCCAGCACTGTCCGGTCTGCAATATCGCGGTTTACTTCGGAGCGAAAAGCCTTGTAACTCTCTTTGAACAATTCGTTGCTGAGCTTACGGATTTCGGTACGCAAGTCCCAAGTCTCACCTTTCTCCACTTTTTCTTCACTGAAACGAAGCAGCCATTCGAGCAGGTCTTTGTGTTCGTCTTTATCGAGGTCGGAGAGCAGACTATCAATCGCTTCGGAGAGCACGAGGTCTCTATCCATCTCGATGCGGTAATTCCCCTGCAACCCGATCTCGCGGACGAATGCACGCATCGTCTGCTGAAAAAAATGGTCAATGGTGCTGATGTTAAATGCCGAGTAGTCGTGGAGGATGCGGATCAGAGCCGCACGTGCACGGCTTCGCAATTGTTCTTCCGTCAGACGATGAGCCTCAGTGAGCATGCCGGTATAGTCGGACGATTGTCCCGAAGCCAACAGATACAACTCGCTTAATATACGGTTTTTCATTTCCTCCGTGGCTTTGTTGGTGAATGTCACCGCAAGGATATGACGATATGCGTCAGGGGCGGAAAAGAGCATGTGCAGGTAATCGCCCGTAAGCGTATGTGTCTTACCTGTTCCGGCCGAAGCACGGTAAATAGTCAGCATACCCTGTATCCCTCTTTCGTAAGAATATCGGCTACCTTCTGTCGCCAATCACCCTGTATGATGATTTCGCCGTCTTTGGTCGAGCCGCCCACGCCACAACGCGTCTTGAGCAGCTTACCGAGCGCGGCCAGATCATTGCCCGTACCGCGAAAACCGCTGACCAGTGTCACCACCTTGCCTCCACGATTCCGCTTGTCGAGCGTGATACGCAGCCGTTGTTTATCCTTCGGCAGTGTCTCTTCTTCCGCTTCCTTGTCAGTCTGATACTCATAATCGGGATTAGTCGAATACATCACCCCGAGACGGCTCTTCCAATCGTTCTGTTTCATCTTATTCTGCTTTTCTCCGGGGCAAAGGTAGGAGTTTTCGAGCAGGATATTTCTCTCTGCATGAAAAAAGCGTTGCTCCATATATGACCGATACGCATTCAGAAAAAAATCCGTCGTCAAAATATACGCTTTTGCCTTTTTCTTCGTTATACTTGGGTATAGATATCTAAACGAGTTAGGGAATGATCGAATATATAAGAGGCGAAATCGTTGAACTGTCTCCCGCACAGATGGTCATCGAATGCGCAGGGATCGGCTACGGGCTGAATATCTCTCTCACGACGTACAGTGCGTTCGACAAACGCCATGAAGGGAAAGTGTACGTGCACGAAGTGATTCGGGAAGATGCGCACCTGCTGTTCGGCTTTGCCAGTCGTGAAGAACGCGAATTGTTCTTACTCCTGACATCCGTTTCGGGCGTAGGACCGAATACGGCGCGTATGATTCTCTCGTCCCTCAAACCCTCCGATCTGATTGATGTCATCGCCTCGGGCGATGATGTGAGTCTGACAGCCATCAAAGGCATTGGGAGCAAGACGGCACAACGCATCGTCGTCGATCTGAAAAATAAAGTCAGACCCGTTGAAGGACTCGACGAACGGAAAGCCGCCACAAGAACGGGGCGCTCCGATACGGCCGAAGAAGCTGTAGCCGCCCTTGTGATGCTCGGTTTCCAGAAAGCAGCTTCACAAAAAGCCGTAGACTCCCTGCTGAAAGGAACGCCCGACATGACGGTGGAACAACTGATCAAGACTTCCCTTAAAATGCTTTAATGAAGAAAGGTTTGAGACATAATATCCGGTTATTTTACGTATGGCTCGGCTTGAGTATCTGTACGCTCGGCCATGGCTTTGCACAGCAGACAACGACACAGGCAGCACCGAACGATACGCTGCCGAGAAGCCGGTACCCAATCTCGAAAACCGTCCCGCAGGAATATAAAGAGCTAACCCGACAATCGCCCGCCGATCTGCGCGATCCCGAAAACCTGAAAACATCGGTCGAATACGATCTGCATACAGGTATGTACATCATCCGTACCAAGGTGGGCGATATGGAATTGGGAACACCGATGACTCTGACACCCGAAGAATATCAGGACTACAGTATGCAGGAGTCCATGCGTGCCTACTACCGACAGAAGAACGAAGAATCGTTTCGTGAATCGGTTAACGGACAGTTCAATTTCATGGACATGCAGTTCAATATCGGAGCAGCCGACAAAATCTTCGGGCCGGGAGGTGTCCGCGTACGGTCGCAAGGAACGGCCGAACTGAAATTAGGCCTCAAATCGAGCGGCACGAAAAACCCGTCACTCCCCGAACGTTCACGTAGCCGCACCTTCTTCAATTTCGACAACAACGTGCAGCTTAACATGCAGGCCACGGTGGGGACGAAAGTCAATTTCGGTCTGAATTACAACACTCAGTCGTCGTTTGATTTCGACGCCTCACGCCTGAACCTCGCCTATGCCGGTGATGAGGATGAAATCATCAAAAACATCGAAGCCGGAAACGTCAGCCTCAATACCGGGAACTCGCTCATACGCGGCGGTGCGGCCCTCTTCGGTATCAAAACCGAACTGCAATTCGGTAAACTGCATATCAATGCACTGCTGGCACAGCAAAACTCCGAATCGAGAACCGTCTCATCGAAGGGGGGCGCTCAGATGACTGACTTCGAAATTAATATCGATGATTACGACGAGAATCGCCACTTCTTCCTCGCACATTATTTTCGCGACCATTACGACGAAGCCATGTCTCAATTGCCGTATATCTCATCCAGCGTCAGCATCAAACGTATCGAGGTATGGGTGCTCAACAAACGCAGCAACTACAACGATGCACGTAATGTCGTGGCTTTTTCCGATTTAGGCGAACACAACCATATTTTCAACTCCAAAGTGCAACCGTCAGGATCCATCTCGGCCCCATACAACAAAGCGAACACGCTCTATAACGATCTGATCGAAAACTACAAGGAGGCCCGCAACATCAACAAAGTCGGGCAAACACTCGAAGGATTCCTCGAAGGCGGAACAGACTTCGTCAAAATGGAAAGTGCCCGTAAGCTGAGTCCGTCGGAATACAAGCTGAACGAGCAGTTAGGATATATTTCGCTGCAATCGCAATTACAACAGGACGAATGTCTTGCCGTAGCTTTCGAATACATGTACGGTGGCACCACTTATCAAGTCGGCGAAATGTCGACCGACGATAAGGAAAACACAAGCCAGTGCCTATATGTCAAGCTACTGCGAGGTGTCAACATGTCGCCCAACATGCCGTTCTGGAATCTGATGATGCGAAACGTTTACTGGCTCAACGCTTCGGCCATCCAAAAAGATAAATTCAAGCTGGATATCGTCTATCAAAGCGATACGGCCGGCACCTATGTATACAACATTCAGGAAGGTAACATCGCCGACAAAACCCTATTGCAAGTGATGAATCTCGACCGGCTTGATGCCAATAACGAACCCGACCCGAACGGTAGCGGTAACGGATACTTCGATTTCGTCGAAGGTTATACGATCAACTCCTTCAACGGCCGCATCTTTTTTCCCGTCGTCGAGCCATTCGGTTCGCACCTGCGAAAGGCTATCGGCAACGATGCCATCGCCGACAAATATGTTTTCCAAGAACTGTACTCCTCGACGAAAACAGCGGCACAGCAGATTGCCGAGAAAAATAAATTCAAATTGCGGGGTAAATACCGTGCATCTTCCTCGTCCGAGATTAGCCTCGGCGCAACAAATGTGGCGCGCGGCTCGGTCGTTGTCACGGCAGGAGGTGTCAAACTCACCGAAAATGTGGATTATACGGTCGATTATGCCTCCGGTACGGTAAGAATCCTGAACGAAAGCGTCATCGCCAGCAACAGTCCGATTAATGTTTCGCTCGAAAACCAGTCTGTCTATAACATGCAGCGAAAAACGATGATGGGAGTCGATCTGAACTACGAGTTTTCCAAAAACTTCACCTTGGGAGGTACCCTGATGCACCTCTCCGAAATGCCTCTGACCACAAAAACGGCGATTGGCGACGAATCCATCAAAAACACATTGTGGGGCGCCAACCTCGCGTACAAAGGGGAAAGCCAGTGGCTCACCAACATGGTAGACAAACTGCCGCTGCTGAATCTGACCAAGCCCAGCCAAATCTCGTTCAATGCCGAATTTGCGCACTTGATCGCCGGGCATTATGAAAATCAAAACACGGGTAAACATTCTTATCTCGACGATTTCGAATCGACACAAAGCAGCTTCGACCTGCTCAACCCCTACCCATGGGCATTGGCCAGCGTACCCTACGATAATACAGCTAACGCACTCTTCCCCGAAGCATCGTTAGTCAATAACGTTGAATATGGTAAAAACCGTGCGCTTTTTGCCTGGTACTATATCGACGGTATCTTTACACGACCAAGCTCCTCCTTGCGCCCGCGCCACATCAGCGATGACGATATCTCGAACCATTATGTACGCGCCATCAGCTACTCCGAAATCTATCCAAACAAAGAGTTGGCATACAACGAAAACAGCACACTCTACGCCCTGAACCTCGCCTACTATCCGAACGAACGTGGCCCGTATAACCTCGATGCCGATGGTATCAACCCGGACGGTACATTGGCTAACCCGCAGAAACGATGGGGAGGTATGATGCGTAAACTCGACCATACCGATTTCGAAGCGGCCAATATCGAATACATTGAGTTCTGGCTCATGGATCCGTTTATCTATAACCGAGAAACGGCAAACGGAGGCGATCTTTACTTCAACCTCGGAGAACTGTCCGAAGATATCCTCAAAGACGAAAAGAAATTCTTTGAAAACGGTCTGCCGATCAACGGTGACCGGTCGCAGGTCGACACGACCGTCTGGGGAAAGATTCCCATTCAGCAGAGTACGGTCTATGCGTTTGACAATACCGCCGGAGCACGGAAGTTGCAAGACGTCGGTCTCAATGGTCTAACAACCGAAGAAGAGAAAGTATTTCCGACGTACCAAAAATACGTCGAAAAAGTGAAACGTAAAGTCTCTGCCGAAACGTTGCTCTCGTGGGAAAATAACCCGTTCTCCCCCATTAACGACCCCGCCGGCGACAATTATCACTATTTCCGCGGATCGGACTACGATCGCGATGAAGTCGACATCCTCACGCGTTACAAACGTTATAACGGCACCGAAGGAAACTCGACGGCAGCCGAAGATTCACCGGAACGATATGATATATCGTCTAAAACGACCCCTGACGTAGAAGACCTGAATAACGACAATACCCTGAACGATCAGAACGAGAAGTACTATGAATATAAGGTATCGATTCGTCCGAAAGATATGGTTGTAGGCAGTAATTATATTGTCAACCAACGTAGAGTCAAAGTAAAATTGCCAAACGGAAAATCAGATACGGCATCCACAGCAGTCACCTGGTATCAGTTTAAGATTCCGGTCAAAGAATACCAACGCAAGATCGGTTCGATTCAGGATTTCAGGAGCATCCGCTTCATGCGTGTTTACATGACCGGTTTTCAGGAGCGAACCATCCTGCGTCTCGGCACATTCGAGCTGGTTCGCGGCGAATGGCGCACCTACCTGCAGGATTTGTCGAACCCCAACGCGCCGCCTTCCATCAACGGCACGTTAGACATCACCTCGGTCAATATCGAAGAAAACGGAGACCGCCAGCCGGTCAACTACATCTTACCGCCGGGCATCACCCGAATGACCGACCCGAGTCAGCCTCAGCTGCGCCAGCAAAACGAACAGGCGCTCTCGATGAAGGTAACAAACCTCGGCTCGCAAGACGCACGCGCCATTTATCAGAAAAAGAACTATGATATGCGCCGTTATAAACGGATACAGCTCTTCGTTCATGCCGAAAAGTTCATCAACGACGTCACGGCTCTGAGCAACGGCGAACTCTCAGTCTTCCTGCGGCTCGGATCGGACTACAAAAGTAATTATTATGAATATGAAGTGCCGCTGAATCTGACTCCGCCCGGACACTATAATAACAACAGCGAGAACGACCGTCTGGCCGTCTGGCCCGCGGAAAATATGATCGACTTCGACATGGAAGTGCTGACCAACCTGAAGATGCGACGTAACCGTGCCCGACGAGAAGGACAGAGCGACGTGAACTTCACAACGCTCTACTCGGAATACGATCCCAATCGCCAATTGAACAAAATCAGTGTCATCGGTAACCCGAGCCTGGCCGAAGTGAAAACAATCATGATCGGAGTGCGCAACAACTCCAAAGACATCAAAAGCGGGGAGATATGGGTGAACGAATTACGCTTGACCGATTTCGACGAAAAAGGAGGTTGGGCAGCCAACGGGGCGTTGAGTGTAGCCTTATCGGACTTCGGAACCTTCAATGCGACCGGACGTGTCGAAACAGCCGGCTTTGGACGAATCGATCAATCCATTGGCGAACGAAACATAGACGACTACATGCAGTACGCCGTCTCCACCTCCATGCAGCTGGGCAAATTTTTCCCCGAAAAGGCACAAGTTAGTCTGCCGCTTCATTATGCCTATTCGCGTGAGACGGTATCGCCACAATATAATCCGCTCGATCAGGACGTTAAGCTCAACGATGCACTCAATCTCCTGGATTCAAAAGCAGAAAAAGATTCATTGAAAAGCTTGTCTCAACGACAAGTCACGACGAAAAGTCTTGCCTTGAATAATGTACAGGTGAACATCAGAAGTAAAAATCCGATGCCTTACGACCCTGCCAACTTTTCGATGGGCTATGCGTACAACGAAAGCAAGCGCACCGATCCGGAAACCGTCTACGAAACGACGACGAATTATCAGGGTAATCTGAGTTATATCTATACCCCGTATGCCAAACCTTTCCAGCCTTTTAGCAACATTGAGAAGGATAACGGATTCACCCGATATTTCAAGCAGTTTGCCCTCAACTATTTGCCATCCAACATCAGTTTTCAGACTTCGATGCTGCGAAACTATTACGAGATTCAGTTGCGTAACCTTGATCCGCTCAGTACCAGCAATATCCCGGTATCATTCAGCCAGCAATTTTACTGGGATCGCTCGTTCAGTATCCGACTGAATCCGCTCAACAATTTGAATATCGATTTCAGCGCCGGTACAAACGCAAGAATCGAAGAACCCCATGTGCAAGTCAACAGAAAACTGAATCCCCACGCATATGAAGTATGGAAGGACAGTGTTAAAAGGAGTATCGCCGAATTAGGTACGCCGCTCCTTTACGATCAGACATTCAATGTTACTTATTCCTTGCCGCTTCAGTACATTCCCGTGCTCGACTGGATGGGAGGAAGCATGTCGTATAACGCTACATACAATTGGGAGCGCGGACCATTTGTAGGCGCTCATATCAAAACCGGTAACAGCATCAAAAATCAGCGGCAGATGAACTTGCAGGGAAGCATGAACTTCCAGTCGTTCTATAACAAAAACAGACTGCTGAGAAGAATCAATCAAAAGTACGGTTCGGCAGCAGAAAGCAGTCGTCGCTCACAGGAAAACAGAAGTCAGAAAAAACAAAAGAGAAAGTTCGAAACGACGGTACAGCTCAATCCCGATAGCGGAACGATCGTTAACCACGGACTGATGATCCGGAAATTTACCCGTATCGTAGCACGACGTACCGATGACAGTACGCTGTATAAGATCGACTATAAAGCGATCGATTATGGGCGTATCCGCATCAACAACCGCGACTCCGTCGAGCTGCAACTAACCATATATCCGGTGCCTCCGAGAGAAGAAACGCCGGCATACAAAGCCTTAGAATATACGACACGCTTCCTGATGATGACACGACGTGTCAACATTCAGTACGGACTCAGCGACGGCATGTATATCCCCGGCTTCAGCCCGATGATCGGAGACTGGATCGGTCAAGCGAATACGGCTTTCGGAAATGCGCCGGGATGGGGATTTGCTTTCGGCGATGTACGCGAAAGCTACATCCGGGAAGCCGTCAATAACAACTGGTTGATTATGGATGAGAATAACATCAAACCAGCCCTGATCAACAGCAGCAAAACCCTGACAGCCAATGCCACGCTCGAACCAGCCGTCGGACTCAAAATCGACCTGAATGCCACCCGTGTCGACTCGCGCGATACGGAAATAAGTTACATGTTCGATGGCATGCCGACTCTTTACGGTGGTACGTTTACTATGACGACTGTCGCCCTTGGAAATGCCTTTGCCAGTATCGGAAACGCATCCAACGGCTATGAATCGCAAACCTTCCGCGAATTCCTGAATCATCGTGAAGTGATTGCATCGAGGCTCGAAAAAGAGTATGCGGCAACGACATATCCGAATGCCGGCTTCCTGGCCAATAGCTCGTTAGCCAATCAACCGTACAACCCCGAAAAAGGCAGTGTCAGCCCAAACTCGTCGGATGTGCTGATTCCGGCATTCCTTGCGGCATATACCGGAAAAAATCCGAAAAAAGTCGAGCTGACAGCTTTTCCCAAAGCGCTTACAAACCTCCTGCCGAACTGGCGGATATCGTACGACGGACTGATTCAGATCCCTCTGATAAAGAAACACTTCAAAAGCATGGTACTTAACCATCAGTACCGATGCGTGTACAGCGTAGGCGGTTATCAGTCTTATCCGAAATGGGTGAGTGCCGGCAGCGATCATCTCGGTTTTACTCCGGACACACGAACCGATGATCCGATCCCTTCTTCGGCATATGCAATCACCTCAGTGAGCATCACCGAAGGATTCAATCCGTTGCTCGGTATTGATGCCACTTTCCTGAATGATGTCACGGCCGGACTGAAATATCAAAAAACTCGCAACCTGAATTTAAATGTATCATCTTATCAGATCGTTGAGGCACATTCCAACGAGTTGATGATAAGTCTGGGATATAAATACGCCGACTTTAACAAAGTATTGAAAATGCGGAAAAAGAACGACTTCAACAACGATCTGACCGTACGCTTTGATTATGCACGGCGGAAAACACAGGCCTTGATTCGCAAAATAACGGACGGATATACGCAGATGACAAGCGGAGCTATGACACAAAGCCTGCAATTTTCTGCCGACTATGCACTCAGCAAATCGATTACACTGCGCGCTTACTATGATCTGCAAATCAATACTCCGCTCGTTTCCAGCGCCTCTTACCCTACTTCGAACTCGGATTACGGCATCAGCATCCGCTTGTCGCTGAATCAATAAAATCAAACGAGGAGAAAAGATTGTCTTTTTTTGTTATTTTTTCCTTCAAACAAAGCCTAAAGTCAAAAAAAATAGTTTACTTTGTACCATTAGAGAATAATGTATGGGAAAAGCCCCGTAAAAAAATAGTGTAATGGAATTGACAAAAGACACAAACGTAACAGGCCAACCGGAAACACCCCAGACGCCTGATGCCCTTTCTGCCCAGTCGTCTGAAAACGTCGCAGAGAGTGCTGCCTCCATGCAAGAGCAAGCAAATGCCATGGAAGAAAAACCGGCAGAATCTATGCATGAGATCACCATTGATGAAGCATCGGTACAAAAAGAGCCCGAAATGAAGGAACTGCCGACAACCCCGGACGATTTCTGTGGCGAACTGCAGGAAGCAATCGAGGTGGGAGCCATCAGTATGATCGACAAACAGGACATTTTGGAAGGGTTGAAGAAATTGGTAGAACATGCCGAAGAAGCACCGCGTGAACAACTGGAAAAGCTGAAAGAGGCATACTTCCGCACGGTAAAGGCTGAGGTTGAGGAGCTGAAACGTATCTTCATTGAAAACGGCGGAGAAGAAAAAGACTTTGAGACGCCCGAAGACGATACGGCTGTCACATACAGAAATCTGCTCGATCAATATAAGGAAAAGAGAATGGCCGTGCAAAAAGAGCAGACGCGTGTCAAAGAAGAAAACTATGTCAAGAAGTTACAGCTCATCGACCGGATGGGAGCCTTGGTCGACAGTAACGACGATTTCAACCAACGATATAAAGAATTCAAGGAAATCCAGCAAGAATGGAAGGAGCACAATCCCGTACCGCAGGAATACGCGAGGGATTTATGGCGGAATTTCCAGCTCCAGAGCGAGCGTTTCTATGATCTGGTGAAAATCAACAACCAGCTTCGAGACTACGACTTCAAAAAGAATCTGGAGATAAAAACGGCACTCTGCGAAGCGGCAGAAAATCTGATCAACGAACCGGATATTGTTTCGGCCTATCATCAGATGCAGACGCTGTTCCAGCAATGGCGGGAAATCGGACCTGTATCGCGTGAGTTCCGTGAAGAATTATGGGCACGTTTCAAAGCCGCCTCTACCGTGATTAATAAGCGTCATCACGGACATTTTGAGATTCTGAAGGAGCAGGAAGAGGTGAATCTGAAAGAAAAGACAAGCCTCTGCGAAATCGTCGAAGCCATCGTATATGACGATTTAAAATCATTCAAAGATTGGGAGAAAAAGACACAGGAGGTTCTGGATCTTCAACAGAAATGGCGTACCATCGGCTTCGCTTCGAAGAAGAAAAATACGAAGATTTTCGAACGTTTCCGCGGTGCCTGCGACGAATATTTCCAAAGACGAAGTGAATTCCTCAAAAGCACCAAAAAAGAGATGGAAGCCAACTACCATCTGAAAAAGGCGTTGGCCGAAAAAGCCGAAGAACTGAAAGAGAGCACAGACTGGAAAGAAACGACAAAAGCCATGATTAAGCTTCAGGAAGAATGGAAGAAAATCGGGCCGGTCAACCGCAAACAATCCGATATGATCTGGAAACGTTTTATCGGAGCATGCGATTATTTCTTTGAACAAAAAAATAAAGCCTTCGCTTCACAAAAAGGCGAAGAAACAACAAATTTAGAAGCAAAGAAAGCACTGATCGAGCGAATCAAAGCGCTGGACGAAAATTTGTCGGAATCGGAAGCCGTGGCCACATTGAAAACGCTGATTGCCGAGTGGAATATGATAGGCTACGTTCCGTTCAAGAGTAAAGATAAAATCTACAAGGCATTCCGTGAAGCCGTAGATCAACAGTTCGACCGTCTGAATGTAGCTCAGGCCGATCGCCGAATGCAGCAATTCCGTTCTACTCTGACCGAAATGAGCGGACAAGGTGAAAATAAGCTGCATGACGAACGGGATAAACTGATGCGGATGTATGAGCGCATGAAAAACGAAGTGCAAACATACGAAAACAACATCGGATTCCTGAATGTATCATCCAAAGGCGGAAGCGGTCTGCTGAAAGAAATGGAACGTAAAATCGAACGTTTAAAAGACGAAATGGCATTGATCGTTAAGAAAATCGACGCGATCGATGAAAACCTCGAATAAGGCGCTCCATCTTTTTAATCCGGGACATGAAACGGCTATTGCGTCGGGGGTACGTAACTATACTCCCGACGCAGTCGTTCAAAAAATGATGTCCGACCTCTCTCTTCTCCCGTTATGGTATGGAAATGAGGGTGACTATGTTCTCACTTCCGAAGCAGAAACCGCCAGACGTTTCATCGAATCACTGCCTCCGGATTTACAACCATCCCTGCATCCCGTCTCCGACAAAGAAATCTGCCGGCTGACCGTATCTCTCGACGCTTCTCCGTGGGGGCTTTCACCGCATAGCCTCCATCTTTTTGAAAAGCTTCAAAAACGAGGAACTCCTCTTTCCATTCCTGCCTGGAAGGAGATATACCGCACGTTAACACATCGCCGCGCGGCGGCATACGGTCTCCGGGAAACGTTACGACGACTGCCCGGACCACCTTCCATCTCGATTCCCTGTTTCTATGAAACCGGCGCGGCCGTCAAAACACATATCGAAACCCATTCCCCACCCTTCTTGCTGAAAACACCCTTTTCCTGCTCCGGACAAGGTGTTTATCCGATCATGGACATAACAGCCGACACGAAGGCCATGCAATGGATCGAAGGAGCTTTGAGAAGACAAGGGGCTGTCAGCATCGAACCGATGCAGGAAAAAGTCTGTGATTTCGCGATGGAATTTTATGCTGACGGCGCGAAGGGAATCACTTACGAGGGATTGTCGGTATTTCAAACTCAAACGAAAGGTGCTTTTTCCGGCGGACGACTCGGGCGTCCCAATATCTTGCAGGAATACTTGACAACATACATCCCGGCAGAAACGTTAACAGCAGTACGGGAAGCGGTTACGCTGACATTAAAAGAGATACTCGGCAATGTCTACCGGGGGTATCTCGGCGTAGATATGCTTATATTCAGACACAACGAGGGATATGCTGTTCATCCTTTCATCGAAATGAATCTGCGTTATACGATGGGGTTAGTGGCCTGCGAGTTAAGTCGTCGACTGATCCATCCGGCATCGCAGGGACGGTTCATGATCTCCTACGAAAAGAAGGGAGCCGCCTTACGTACCGACGGGCTTTTAAGGCAGCAATACCCTTTGCAGCTTTCCGACGGACGAATCCGATCCGGCTATTTCTCACTCTGTCCCGTTACCGCCGAGACAAGCTATCGTGCCGGCGTGCTGATCCATGCAGAATAATATCTGCCAGGCTGCTTCTATGGAAATCATCAGAACGGTTAGTTGATAGATTGGATATTTTTCCGGTTCAGAATAACGTATATGATAACGGGTGCGCCAAGTACCGGCGTTACCGCGTTGAGGGGAAAGACTGTCCCCATGCCGGGAACAACCGTGAGCAGGTTGCAGAGCAGCGCCATACACGAGCCGATCAACATCGTTACCGGAAGCAACATGCGGTGATTCTCCATCCCCAAAGTCAGCCGGGCGATATGGGGCACAGCCAACCCGATAAACGAAACAGGCCCGCAGAAAGCGGTTGCCGTAGCCGTCAGCAGCCCCGTACAAAGTAAAATCAGGATACGGGTGCGTTTGATCTTTACGCCGAGATTGGCAGCATAACGCTCACCGAGCAGCAAAGCGTTAAGTGGCTTGATCAGCAGCAGAGCACATGTCAGTCCGATAAGCGTACAGAGGATAAAAAAAGGCAGGCGTTCGTTCGATACACTCGAAAAGTCACCCATGCCCCACATCACGTAGGCATGGATACGGTCGGACGAAGCGTAGTAATTCAGCATCGAGATCAGTGATGAAGCGATATAGCCGACCATGATCCCAATAATCAGCAACATGACATTGCTTCTGACTTTCGTCGAAAAGTAGATAATCAAACCCAAGACGGAGCAGGCTCCTGCAAAAGCAGCCACGATCAGAGCCAGCGATCCGCCGACCGAAAAAATGGAAGATAAACCGACCGCACCACCTCCCAAAAGCATCACGAGAGCAACCCCGAGATTGGCCCCGTCACTGATGCCCAAAATTGAAGGACCGGCCAACGGATTCCTGAAAAGCGTCTGCAACAACAAGCCACTGACAGCCAACGACGCTCCCACAAGCAACGCCGTCACGGCCTGCGGCAACCGCGATTGCAACACGATATGCTGCCATGCTGCCTGCTCAACAGGCTCACCCGATAAGATACGAATCACCTCACCGAGTGGAATCGATACCGTGCCATATGCCAAATTGCCAGCCCATAACAAAACCAACAGCAGCAAAAGCACCGGATAGAACAATTTGCTTTTTCCGTTCATACGACAAATGTACGGTTTTTCCCGCAAAAGAAACCTTCGCCCTAAAAAGCGAAAAGACGAAGTCATCACGACTTCGTCTTTCCATTGAGAGATTAACCTAAGTATTTAAACCCTATCAACCACACTTTACATATATGACGTATAACACCCCAAAAACCCTTAACCAAAAGTGTTAAAAAAAATCATTTACCCTTCTTTTATTCGTGGTAATGAATTTTTTTTATCGATACAGCAAAATAAAAACAAGTCTATTTTATTAGAAATAAGCACAAAACAGAAAAACATATCTAATTATAAGCAAAACACGCTTTACGGCTTATTTTATATAGGAAAACACACGTTTTGCTTTCCATTTGCAAAAACACTCCTTTTAAAAAAGCAAGCTATTTTGAAAGCTTTCTAACCGAATATATGCCTACTGCTAAAATTAATCCGTATAGAATCAAATGCTACCACCCGAAATATTATCAGAAACACATAAGAAAATTAGATGTAGCGTTTGCACTACAAAACAGACAAAGTTTGTATATTTGTGCATTATACACAAGTATATCGTATATATTTAAAACGGATTAGATGAACGTAAAATTAATAATTGGATTAATTCTCCTTTTTAACTGCTCTCAGAACCTTGTAATAGCAGAGGATAAAAGATTTCCTTTAATTGTTAAATCGGGACATTTATTGTCCGAATGGAAATTAAATGATTCCATACAAGCAAAAGTAATGTTGGAAACAGGTTTCCCTAAAATTGTAATAAGCGAGAATTTTGCTCTTAAACATCTAAAGCACCTTGTAAAGTTCGAAACAGCAGCTAAAAATACTTCGATAAGATTATGGGGAACAGCAAACAAGATCAAAGTTTCCTATTTAATACGAGACACACTCTATTTATTTGGAAGAGATATTGCCATAGATGCATTAGTGGTCGATGTTGCGAATATAGATGCGTGGAAAGATCATGACATGATTTTTCCCTTAAAAGACTTACCCGGGATAACAGAGATCAATATCAACGGAAAGTATATGATCATAGACAGAAAACAAGAAGAGTTACAGAAAACCTATCACTCATTCGACGTTGAATACGATGAAAATGTAAAAGGCCTTTTCCTAAGCGGCTCGTTAATCGTTCGCGACACATTAGAAATGGAAGAAAAACTCGATGGAAATTTTTTATTGGATTTAGGTGCTCCAAATGCCTTATTTGTAAATCGGGATTTAGAAAATGTGGAAAACTTTATCATTCGATCAGAGAGGATGTTATTAAAAGATACCACCCAATTCAAGCCCGACCCTCACACTAAATTGGGAATAATCATGCCCAACAAATTTTATCTGAACAATATTTCCTGCAAAGATGAATACATTGTAGCGATGAGAATGTTTAAAGGTCATGCTCAAGAATATTCAGGAATAATCGGTAATCGTTTCTTCTCACACTTTATCATCGCTTTTGATTTTGAAAAAAAGAAAATCTTTATCAGAGTAAATTCAGACAAAGTGAAAGTAAGTGATAAATTTTAATCCGCAGACCCTACATGTTAGTTGTTTTCATTTTGATGTTGTGCGCCTACATAGGTGCCAATAGTTATATTTTCATCCGTGGATTGCAGACCATGTCCTCTTTTCCGACTGTCTTCAAATGGGCATTCGGTATCTTCTACTGGCTGTCTGCCCTCTCCATCCTCCTGCTCTTCGCGCTTCGCAACCGCGAAAAAGCAGATGTCTGGGGACATGTTTTCTTTCAGTATGCTACCGGATGGCTCGTCTTCACACTCTACATGACGATGGCTTTGCTGTGCTTCGATTTTTACCGGCTCTTTAACCGCTCGTTTGCACAAGGCTTTGGTATCTCCCTACTCCTAACGGCTGGAGTGCTTGTCTACGGATATATCTGTTACCTCAACCCGGTGGTACGCCACCTGCATATCGATATTCCCAAGATGCCGACCGACTCAACAGTCACCTCCCTCAAGGTCGTTGCCGTCAGCGACATCCATCTCGGACTCGGTACTCCTAAGGTGCGTTTGCAAGACTATGTCGCAAGGATTAACGCCGAGCATCCTGACCTCGTGCTCATCAGCGGCGACCTGGTCGACCATAGCATACACCCTCTGCGCGAGGCACACATGGATGAAGAGTTGAAACAAATCAAGGCGCCTCTTGGCGTTTATCTGGCACCGGGCAACCACGAATACATCAGCGGCATCGACGCATGCGTCAGGTATATCAGACAGACAAACGTACGTTTGCTGCGCGACTCGGTAGCGACTCTTCCCTGTGGTATACAGATCGTAGGACGTGACGACCGCAGCAACCGGCAGCGCCTTGCGGCCGGAGAACTGATGCGCCTTATCGACCCGCGCCGACCGGTCATCGTACTGGATCATCAGCCTGTCGAGCTGCTGCAAGCGCAACAGGCCGGCGCCGACCTGCTCTTCTGCGGACATACGCACCGCGGACAAGTATGGCCCCTCACGTGGTTTACCGACCGACTGTTTGAACGCAGTTACGGCTACGAGCAGCGCGGAACGATGCACCTCTATGTCTCGTCCGGTCTCTCCCTCTGGGGACCGCCCTTCCGGATCGGAACACGCGGAGAGTTGGTAGTCTTTCACCTTTCATTTCGCCGGCCATGAAAGTGTTTCTGCAAGCCATCGTCGGACAAATCCTCTTCAACCTCTATATTTTTTACCGGGGTAAACAGGCGCTGCCGTCGCAAAAAAAGTGGCGCATTCCTTTTGTGCTCTTTTTCCTGATCGAATGGACAACGTATTTCTATGGATTCTTCTTTCACGAAGACCTGCCGGATCACGTCATGATTCCGATCCTGTACTTCTGCGGCACATGGTACGTTGCATCCATCTATCTGATGCTCGGACTGCTGACCGCCGATCTCCTCCGGCTGACAAACCGTATCAGACCGTGGATTCCCGCATTTATCACCACCCGAAGCCTGCGTCTGAAACGCTTTTACTACGTGTTCCTGCTGGTCGTCACCGCCGGACTGATGATGCGCGGATATTATAATGTAACGCATCCCGTAGTGACCTATCAGGACATACACATCCCGAAAAACGTGGAGGGACGCGACAGCCTCACCATCGCTCTGATAAGCGACACTCATTTCGGCGAAATCATCGGCAAAAAGAGCGCGGAACGCTTTGTGGCGCTCTGCAATGCGCAACGACCTGATATCATAATTATTAACGGAGATATCATGGATTACGAGTCACGTTTTGCCGAACGCGCACATATTGAAGATGACCTGCGAAAGCTCCACGCTCCGTTAGGCGTTTATATCACGTTAGGTAATCACGAATACCGCGCCAACCGCTTCGCCAAACTGCGCTGGTTGCAGAAAACGGGTGGGGTACTGCTCGTCGATTCGGTCGTCATGCCCGACGACAGTACGTTCTACCTCGTCGGCCGTGACGATGCCACAAATAAAGGACGAAAGCCGTTGAGCCGTCTACTCGATGGCGTGGACAAGAGGAAGCCTGTGATTGTAGCCGATCATCAGCCGCGTTTCGACGAGATCGTGATGAACCGCTGCGACCTGGGACTTCACGGCCACACACACAACGGTCAGTTCTGGCCTTACAGCTGGATCATCAAACTGGTCTACCGTTGCTCGTACGGTTACTACAAAGAAGGCGCTTCGCAGTTTTATATCTCGTCCGGCATCGGTTTTGCCGGGCCACCCTACCGCATCGGCACAAAATCGGAATTGGCCGTGATCCGAGTGATCTTTCATCGCAATTAAACATTAAGACGGTGTGCCAAACGTTTCGTTTCAACACACCGTCTTCTATTTGAATCGGACTTAATCGCCCCTCTTAAAAAACTCTTCGTGGAAAAATACGGTAGCCCCCCGTATCAGTCAATCAGTTCAAATCCTGTATAAGGAATGAGCGCTTGAGGAATCCGGATACCGTTCGGTGTCTGATTATTCTCCAGCAAAGCCGCGACGATACGAGGTAAGGCCAAGGCGCTTCCGTTAAGCGTATGACAGAGCTGAACCTTTTTATTGGCATCGCGATAGCGACATTTCAGGCGGTTGGCCTGATAATTCTCGAAGTTAGACACCGAACTGACTTCGAGCCACCGTTTCTGTGCAGCGGAATACACTTCGAAATCAAACGTCAGCGATGAGGTAAAACTGAGATCACCGCCACACAACCGCAGGATGCGCCACGGGAGTTCTAACTTTTCAACGAGCGTCTGAACATAATCGAGCATCTCCTGCAAGGATTGATACGAGTGTTCGGGCTTATCGATACGGATGATCTCGACCTTGTCGAATTGATGCAAGCGGTTTAAGCCCCGCACATCTTTTCCGTACGAACCGGCCTCGCGACGGAAGCAAGCCGAATAAGCCGTATTTTTGATGGGAAGATCAGCCTCATTTAAAATCACATCTCTGTAAATATTCGTAACCGGCACCTCTGCGGTCGGGATCAGATACAAATCGTCCAGACCGACATGATACATCTGACCTTCTTTGTCGGGCAACTGCCCCGTTCCGTAGCCGGATTCCGTATTTACGACGTATGGCGGTTCAATCTCAAGATAGCCGGCCTCACGTGCGTTGTCTAAGAAGAAATTGATGAGTGAACGCTGCAACCGTGCCCCCTTTCCCTTATAAACGGGAAAGCCCGAACCGGTGATTTTAACGCCAAGTTCAAAATCAATAATGTCGTATTTTTTTGCCAATTCCCAGTGAGGCAGAGCATCGGCAGGAAGTTCGGGTACCACGCCTCCTTTCTTTTCACACACGTTATCTTCAGCACCTTTACCCTCAGGCACAGATTCATGCGGCATGTTGGGTATAGAAACTAAATATTCATGGATTTCATCCTCGGCCTGTGTCTTCGTTGCTTCTAACTCTTTATTGGTATCTTTCAGCCGGGCTACCTCGTTCTTAGCCTCTTCGGATTCAGCCGTTTTTCCGTCTTTCATCAGCAAACCGATCATTTTTGAAATCCGGTTGACCTCGGTCAGGTTTGCGTCTAAAGTTGTTTGTGCATTGCGCCGTATTTTATCCGCAGCGATAATCTTATCGGTGATTTCCTTGGCATCGTAATGCTTGACGGCCAGCCGGCGAATGACTTCGTCCTGATTTTCTGTGATAACTTTTATTGTCAACATATTCCTTCTCGTTTTTTTACAGACAACAAAGATACATAAGTTTACGGAATGTTGATTCGCCTGCCCCAAAAAACTACCGCACCACCCCTCCGGTAATCCAGCGTTTTTTGTAATAAGGCTCGTCTAAACTGCTAATGATAACTCCTTTTGAGGTGCTCGAATGAGCGAACTTTCCATCTTTCAAGTAAATGCCGACATGCGACGGGCGCTTCGATTTTCGGCGGGTATAGAAAAAGACCAGATCTCCTTCGCACAAACTTTTTTTGTTGATGCGCTCACAATTCGCAGCCAACATGGCAGCCGAAGAACGTGCAAGAGTTTTGCCGTAGATCTTCTTGTAAATGTTCGTAACGAATCCCGAACAATCGGTTCCTTTCTTCGTGCTCCTCCCCATCTGGTGCGGAGTACCGATCCACAGCGCAACCATCCGGTAAAGTTCCAGATTATCCTCATCCGTCAATGGTATTCCTAACCGGTACGAAATATCTTCCGTAGCCTCCGAGACAGCGATCGTAGCCATTCCCCTGTGTGCCGCGCACGACAAAACCATAATGTTCATCAAACACAAGGCAAGCCACACGATCCTCTTTTGCCTAATACACCTGAAATAATTCATTGATTGATCTGTTTTAAGAAATATGTAAACAACAAACAGAGGCTGTCCTTCCGAGTTTATGACTCTTCTGGGCAGCCCCGATCTTTTTTTGTACGGAAGAATCTGTCTATTCTTCTCGCTTACTGCAACTCAGCAGCCTCCTCTCGCCACTTACGAATTCTCAGCTACTGTTTCTGAGGTACTCTTGACCGAGATATACGAACGATTTTCCCTGCCTTTGCTGAAAACAACGACCCCGTCGATCAATGCGTAAATCGTATGGTCTTTGCCCATGCCTACGTTTTTACCCGGATGAAACTCCGTACCCCGTTGGCGTGCAATAATATTTCCGGCTTTTGCCATTTCGCCACCGAACAGCTTAACACCTAACCGTTTGCTTTCCGATTCGCGACCGTTCTTCGAACTTCCGACTCCTTTTTTATGTGCCATTTTCTTCTACTTTTTAAACGTTAAGCAATAATTTGTTTGATATTCAACTCGGTAAACTGCTGACGATGACCGTTCAACTTGCGATGTCCTTTTCTTCTCTTCTTGTGGAATACCAGAACCTTATCTCCCTTTACCAACGGAGAAATGACTTCGCATACAACCTTTGCTCCTTCAATCGTAGGCGTACCTACCTGAACTTTACCGTCGGTATCGACCAACAACACTTTGTCGAACTCTACCGTTGCCCCACTTTCCGCATGACGCATGTGGTGAACAAATAATTTTTTTCCTTCCTCAGCCTTAAACTGCTGACCGTTAATTTCTACAATTACGTACATCTGTCTTCTTAATTATTAACAGGTTATTTCCCGGGGGTGGACGCCTTTTTACGCCTCTTGTTCTACCCTCTGCAGATTTTTTAGGGTGCAAAAATACGCATTTTTTTCGAACCGGACAAATTATCTATTTTTCAACTGCTGTATTTTCCGAATGGTAAGCACAACTAACGGATAAAAACAGGTAGGAACAATGCGGATTTCGATTTCGATAATTTTATTCGAATATCCATAATTGCTGATTTTATGCTACCTTTGCGACATATTAAAAATTTGCAAATACAATGACATTGATTAAATCGATTTCCGGTATCCGCGGGACGATCGGCGGTGCACCGGACGACGGACTTAATCCGTTGGCTATCGTAAAATTTACGGCGGCTTATGCCACGTTTATTCGTAAAAACACATCGGTAACGACGAACCGGATTGTCGTAGGGCGGGATGCCCGTATGTCGGGACTGATGGTAAAAAACATCGTGATTGGAACCTTGACGGGAATGGGCTTCGATGTGGTCGATATCGATCTGGCTACGACACCTACCACCGAACTGGCCGTAACGATGGAACAAGCTTGTGGCGGAATTATCCTGACGGCCAGCCACAATCCTAAGCAGTGGAACGCCTTGAAACTGCTGAATGAAAGAGGAGAATTTCTCAATGCCGAAGAGGGGGGCGAGGTTCTACGGATCGCCGAAGCCGAAGATTTCACATTTGCTCCGGTCGATGCGTTAGGTAAAGTAATTACGGACAACCGCTACAAGGAACGCCATATTAAGCATGTGCTCGGACTTGAATTAGTCGATGTCGAAGCGATTCGTGCAGCCAATTTCCGCGTCGCCATCGACTGTGTCAATTCGGTCGGCGGCATCGTTATCCCCGAGCTGCTGTATGCGTTAGGGATCAAGGAAATTTGCAAATTACACTGTAATCCGCACGGGAATTTTTCGCATAATCCCGAACCCATTCCGGAACATCTGACCGAGCTTGCGCAATTGACGAAGCAGGCCAAAGCCAATGTAGGCTTCGCAGTCGACCCCGATGTAGACCGCCTGGCCATTGTCTGTGAAAACGGTGATATGTTTGGTGAAGAATACACGCTGGTCGCCGTCAGCGACTATGTGCTTTCACATACGCCGGGCAATACGGTGAGCAACCTGAGCTCGAGCCGGGCGTTGCGTGATGTTACCCGCAAACACGGTATGGAATATCATGCGGCAGCCGTCGGCGAAGTGAATGTCGTATCGAAGATGAAAGAAACAAATGCCGTGATCGGAGGAGAGGGCAACGGCGGCGTGATTTACCCTGCCAGTCATTACGGGCGCGACGCGCTTATCGGAATCGCATTGTTCCTTACTCATCTGGCAAAGAAAAAGATGAAAGCAAGCGAATTGCGAGCTACATACCCCAACTATTTCATTTCAAAGCAACGCGTAGACCTGAGTCCGTCGATTGATGTGGACGCCATACTGGCTAAGGTAAAAGAAAAATTCTCGCAGTACGACCTTACCGATATTGACGGAGTAAAGATCGACTTCCCCGATAAATGGGTACATCTGCGCAAGAGTAATACGGAGCCGATTATCCGTATCTATGCAGAGGCACATACGATGGAGGAAGCCGATGCGTTAGGCCGTGAGCTGATAGACATTATCAAAGAATGTGCGTCATAAACGGGAGATACTTGCATCTCATCCGTTTCCGAATATACCGGAGAGGCTGGACACAAAGATGATTTGGATGCAGCCTCTCTTTTTCGTTCCTAAAAAAGCGTTTTTCTTTGTCCCTCAAATATTCGATTTATGCGCAAATTGAAAATAACCGAACTGAATCGTCTGACGGCCGATGAATATAAAACCGTCGCTAAACTGCCTGTGGTAGTAGTACTTGATGAAGTAAGAAGCCTGAACAATGTAGGCTCCGTATTCCGTACAGCCGACGCATTTCGTATGGAGGCCGTTTACCTGTGTGGCATTACGGCGACGCCTCCGAATGCGGAGATTCATAAAACGGCATTAGGAGCTGAAGAAACGGTCGAATGGCGTTACTATAAGGATACGGCCGATGCCGTTGCTGAACTTAAGCGGCAAGGATATATGCTTTGTGCGCTCGAACAGGCTGAAGGAAGTATTTCTCTTCAAGACCTTTCACTTGATATCAATCAAAAATATGCAATTGTTGTAGGACATGAGGTAAAAGGGGTGCGACAAGCTGTGGTTGATACCTGCGATATGTGTATCGAAATTCCTCAATGTGGCACGAAACACTCGCTGAATGTATCTGTTGCGACAGGGATGGTACTATGGGAGATATTCAAGCAGTTAGATCGCCCCGCACTCCACTAACAAAACTACACGTTCGGTCATGGCGTCTTTGCCTTGGGGATCGTACTCCGATTTCAGGCTGGCCCCAAACATACCGGCAAAAATATTCCAAAAACCGGCACGAAAACTGCCGAGAAAAGCCTTGGCCAACTCATAGCTCGTCTGATTGCATTCGCGGTCGACAAGCCTGATCAACAACTTGCCCTGCGAGAGGCTCATCTTTTTCAGTTCGGGTTTATACTCGTTGAACAGTTCTTTTTCCATCCGTTTGAGGTGCGCTTTCTTTGTCTTCTCGTCCGGAAGGGTTTCGATGTACTCGTATGTTTCGATCAACGTCTCGTAGATCAGTTTAGCGTAAGGAAGTGTGCGTTTGACATCACGCACAAGTTTATTGTATTTCTGCCGCTCCTTCTCGTTCCGGAATTTCAGCTCGGGGAAGACGTACACATGCGGCAAGCGAACCAATGGAATCGTATCTTTGCCGTCTAAGACCCCTCTCACATACCCATCGGGAACAGTCAGACGGATATCGGACGTTGCCGGAGCTTGCGCGAATCCGCTCACACAACCCCAAAGAAGCAACCCTGCAATCAGATATCCGTACCGTTTCATAGTCTCATTCGTCAAGGATTTTCATAGACCGTATCGCGATATTTTTCAACGGACGGTCGTTCGTGTCGGTCGGTACGAACTGAATTTTATCGACCACTTTCATGCCTTTTACCACCTCGCCGAAGACGGTATAAGCACCGTCGAGATGCGGAGCGCCTCCTTCCGTCATGTAAGCCTCGCGCTGTTCGGGGGTGAGTTGTATGTTTTTTTCACGTTCCATCTTATCCAGCTCCATGGAAGTAAAGAACTTGCCTGTCACGATATAAAACTGCGAAGCCGACGAGGCGCGTTCGGGATTGACATCGTCGCCCGTACGTGCTGCTGCCAGCTGCCCGCGTTTATGAAAATATTTCGGATAGACGATCTCAGCCGGAATAGTATATCCCAGATCACCGTCGCCAAGCTTCTTCTCGGGCGGCGCATCTTTCGATGTCACATCCCCCGCCTGAATCATAAACTGCTTGATCACCCGGTGAAACAGCAGACCATCGTACTGATGCTTATTCACTAACTTGATAAAATTGTCGCGATGTTGCGGAGTCTCGTTATATAATCTGACGGTGATTTTACCTTTGTCGGTATCAATCAGTACCATGGTTTCCTTTTCCTGCGCCTGAAGACGTATCGCACCGAACAGACACAAGCCGCATACCCAAGCGATATGGATTATTTTTTTCATTCCGATTCTTCTGCAATATTCCACTGATATAACCATTCCGGCCTGCATCCGGTTCAACCGAACAACTGAGCGGGATATTCGCCCGCATCGATCAGTGCTTGAATCTTATCAACCACTCCTTGACGATCAGCCGCATACGTTACACCAAACCATTTCGATGTCGTATCCAATACTTTAACACGCGCCTTTCCATTTGTGATCAACTCGTTAACCATCAACGGAATAAAATATTCGGCTTTCGGATTGTCGATATTTTCTTTCAGAAACTCTTTGAAGAACGCTTCCGAATACGCAAAATAATCGGGTGTAAAGCCCCACATATTCATCGATACCGGCGTATTCTCTTCCAACGTAATGATCTGCCCGTGCTCGTCCGTGAACTGAATCTTGCCGTCAATGCGCTCGATCGCTGTGCGCTCCACGACCGACGTGAGATAGTTCTCCTCGTTCGTTTCGCAAACGCCACGCGCCACTGACCCGCTTTCGCTCAGGGTATTGCCTACACGAAAACCAACCATGCAATACGTATTTTCTTTTCCTTCCGATTTCGACAATTCCTCACCGATGACCGCAAAACTGTCACGCCCGTAAAAATCGTCGGCATTAATCACCGCAAACGGTTCCCGAATAACCTCCTTACCCATCATGACCGCGTGATTCGTGCCCCACGGCTTCGTGCGTTCAGGAGGACAAGTGAAACCTTCCGGCAATTTGTCGGACGACTGGAAAACGACTTCCACCGGGATATGATTCTCGTATTTGGACAAAATTTTCGACCGGAAGTCGGCCTCAAAATCTTTCCGTATGACAAAGACCACTTTTCCGAATCCGCCACGAATCGCATCGAATATCGAATAATCCATAATCGTCTCGCCATTAGGCCCTAAACCGTCTAACTGTTTCAATCCTCCGTAGCGGCTTCCCATGCCGGCCGCCAGCACAAATAATGTTGGTTTCATATTATTCTTTTGTTTTTTTTGTGGCAAAGGTAGAAATAAAAATCGAAAGGATGAAGCGTGGTAATCAGCTGCTATGACTCAAGTGGTTTATTGTGTATTCATCAAGTTATCACGGTTTCAGGAAACAGATTCTCTGCATCGTTTTTTGGAACCGTAAAGACGTATTAATCGCATGGATTACGGGGCTATATAAACATTCTCCAGCGGAATGTGATAGTCCCCGCCATACATACGACTTCTTCTAAAGCGCTTACTCGTCGATCTCCTTCATGTTATGAAAAACATTCTGGACGTCTTCGTCTTCTTCCAGTTTCTCAATCAGCTTTTCGATACTCTCACGCTGCTCGGGAGTCACTTCTTTCACGTCGTTCGGAATACGAAGGAATTCGCTCGTTGTAATCTCGTAGCCATTCTCTTCGAGGTATTTCTGAATGGCCGAATTTTGAGAGAAATCTCCATAAAGCACAACTTCGTCTTCCTCTTCATAAACTTCGTCCACTCCAAAATCAATCAGTTCCAACTCCAACTCATCCAGTGACATTCCTTCCTTTTTGGTGATATGAAACACACATTTATGATCGAAAAGAAACTCCAACGATCCGCTTGTGCCCAGCGATCCGCCGGCCTTATTGAAATAGCTGCGGACGTTGGCCACGGTACGCGTCGTGTTATCGGTTGCCGTTTCCACAAAAATCGCAATCCCGAAAGGTCCGTAGCCTTCATAGTTCATCTCTTTATAATCGGTATAGTCTTTCGAGCTGGCTTTTTTAATGGCACGATCGACATTTTCTTTCGGCATATTTTCCTTCTTCGCTGTCTGTATCAACACACGAAGACGCGGGTTATTTTCCGGCTCAGGGCCACCGGCCTTAACGGCGATGGTGATTTCTTTTCCCAGCTTCGTGAATACGCGGGCCATATTTCCCCAACGTTTAAATTTCCGCGCCTTGCGGAACTCAAATGCTCTTCCCATAGCTTATATCCTTTTTTTTGATTTGTTTTTATCTTAACTGCGCGCCCAATTTCTCTTCCAAATTCTTTTGCAGGCGTGCCATAATACCATCAATTTGCTTGTCGTTAAGCGTCTTTTCCGCATCTTGCAGGTAGAAACTGACGGCATACGATTTTTTCCCCGGCAACAGCTTCGAGCCTTCGTACACATCGAACAGGGTAACTTTTTTCAGCAACTTACGCTCCGTTTCGAAAGCGATCCGCTCAATCTCCTCAAACGTCACGGACTGATCGACGAGCAAGGCCAAATCACGCTTCACTTCCGGAAATTTCGGAATCTCGACAAACACTGTTTCGGCCTTTCGTGTTTCCTTCATCAGGGTCGACCACAACAACTCGGCAAAATACACTTCATCGTCGATATCCATCTTCTTCAATATCTTCCGGCTGATTACACCGAACGTACCGAGCGTGCGTCCCGAAGCCGAGCCAATGGTCATGCCCGACGTATAAATATCATTCGAAAAAGTGCTCCACGTGAGCTTTTTCATGTTCACGCCCAGACGTCGCAAGATATTTTCGACATGCGCTTTGAGTTCATAGACCGAAGTCTTCTCGTCAGCATGCATCCAGCTGTTTTCCAATCTATAACCACTCATCCATAAGCCCAGTCGGTATTCTTCACTCAATCCGGACAAGGCCTCGCCCTCCTTTTTCTCGGCGGGCTGATAAGCATAGCAATTGCCGAACTCAAAAAAGCGAATCTGTTTTTGTTTATGATTCAAATTGTACGCGATACTTTGCAAACCTCCGAACAGCAATGTCCGACGCATCACATTCAGGTCGGCGCTGAGCGGATTCATCAATGCCACACATCCGTCGGCCGGTAGCGAGGTCAACTCTTCATAATACCCGCGTCGCGTCAGTGAGTTATTCATAATCTCATGGAAGCCTGCCCCGCAGAGCTGCTCCGAGATCAACGTCTCCATGCGGTAGCTGCGATCGGCCGGCGCCTGATAGCTCAAAGTCGATTGCAGGTGTTCACTGAATCCCACATGATTATATCCGTAAATACGAAGAATATCCTCGATCACATCGACATCGCGGCGTACATCGATACGATATACCGGCACACGTAACGACAATCCTTCAGCCGTCTCCGAGACAATCTCCATTTCAAGCGACGACAAAATACTTTTCACCGTTTCCGCGGGAATTTCCTTCCCAATTACCGTATTGATCTTCCGGTACGTAATCTCGACCGGATACGGTTCTGCTTTCGTCGGATAGACATCCTGTACCTCCCCGACGATCTTCCCTCCGGCCACTTCCTGAATCAGCAATGCCGCACGTTTAAGCACATAGAGCGTCCGGTTCGGGTCTAAACCGCGTTCGAAACGAAACGATGCATCTGTATTTAAGCCGAAGCGCCGCGCTGTTTTGCGGATCCATGTCGGATGAAAGCAGGCAGACTCAAGGAATACATCGGTCGTTTGCTCCGCCACCCCGGAATCCAGCCCGCCGAACACGCCGCCGATACACATAGCCTTCTCCGTATCACAGATCATCAGATCATTTGCGGTCAAGGTACGTTCCACTCCATCGAGCGTTACAAACTTCGCACCTTCCGGCTCGGTACGTACCACGACTTTATTTCCTTTGATTTTAGACGCATCGAACGCGTGCAGCGGTTGCCCCGTTTCATGCAACACGAAGTTCGTTACGTCTACCACGTTATTGATCGGACGCAAGCCGATGGCGGACAAACGGTTCTTCAGCCAGTCCGGACTTTCTCCGACGGTCACCCCGCGGATCGTCAGTCCCGAATAGCGCGGGCAGGCCTCCGTATTAGCCACCTCGACAGTAATAGACGGCGACGGATCGTCAACCTGAAACGCTTCGACCGAAGGGAGTCTTAACTCGGCAGGCTGTCCCTTTTGCTTAAGGTAGGCTGCCAGATCGCGTGCCACACCATAGTGCGACGTCGCATCTACGCGGTTGGGAGTAATATCCACCTCGAGCACGTAATCGCTCTCCACACGGTAATATTCTGCGGCAGGCATACCGACCCGCGCGTCGGCCGGAAGGACGATGATTCCCGCATGATCGTTGCCGACACCGATCTCGTCCGCAGCACAAATCATGCCCAACGAGACCTCACCGCGTATTTTACTTTTTTTGATGATAAACTCTTCGTCGCCGTGATACAGCTTCGTACCGACCGTCGCTACCACCACTTTCTGCCCTGCCGCCACATTCGGAGCACCGCAGACGATGGGCAACGGTTCGCCGGAACCGACATCAACCGTCGTCAGATGAAGATGATCCGAATTGGGATGCTCCGTACATGTCAACACTTCACCGATCACCAGTCCGGCCAGTCCCCCCTTGATCGACTGTACCTCTTCCACACTGCCGGTCTCAAGACCGATCGAAGTCAGCGCCTCCGCCACTTCGTCGGGAGTCAGATCAAACGGCAAATATTCTTTTAACCAATTATATGATATATTCATTTCTACGTATGAGTTTTTCTCAAAAAAAGATGTGCAAAGATAAAAATTAATAGGCAACCGCCAATCGCCAACCGCCATTTTTTCGTACCTTTGCCGTCTACAGGTCGGTAACCGAACATGCCCGACGGCATCAGGAAGCGCCTGTATCCCAAAATTTTTTATAATGCGAATAGATATTCTGACCGTACTCCCCGAAATGATTGACGGCTGCATGAACTGCTCCATTCTGAAGAGAGCGCAGGACAAGCAGCTTGCAGAGATACACCTGCATAACCTGCGAGACTACACAACGAACAAATGGCGACGGGTAGACGATTACCCGTTCGGAGGAGAAGCCGGCATGGTAATGCAGATCGAACCGGTCGACCGCGCGATCACGACGCTCAAAGCCGCACGCGATTACGACGAGGTGATCTATACTTCGCCTGACGGAAAAATGTTTGATCAGCCGATGGCCAACCGCCTGTCGCTGCAGCAAAACATCATTATTCTTTGCGGGCATTACAAGGGGATCGATTACCGCATACGTGAACACCTGATCACCCTGGAAATTTCGGTCGGCGACTACGTACTGACAGGGGGCGAGTTGGCGGCAGCCATCATCGCCGACGCGACGATCCGGCTCATACCGGGAGTCATCGGCGACGAACAGAGCGCGCTCTCCGATTCGTTTCAGGACGGACTGCTTGCGCCACCCGTCTATACGCGACCGGCGGAATACAAAGGCTGGAAGGTGCCCGATATTTTGCTCTCTGGCCACGAACGTAAAATCGCCGACTGGCGTCTCCAACAAGCACAGGAACGTACGGAACGACTACGTCCCGACTTGCTCAAATAAACAATAAACAAATGTATTATAACTCATAAACATCATAATTTATCCTTATGATTCGACTCCATTTGAACGATCATCCGCTCGTCGCGGCAGCCCGGGAAAGCCGGTTCAAACCACACCCATTGTTGCAGATACCCATTTTTATCGGCATTTACATCGCCTCACTGCTCCCTACGATTCTCCCATACGTTCTTTTCCTGCTGCTGAAAGATGCCAACGCCCCCGGTGACTCGGCGATGGATACCGAAAAGTTGATCATTCTGTTCAGTTGTGCGCTTAGCGCGCTTGTCGTTGTGCTCTACTGTCGTTTTGCCGAAGGACGCAGCTTATTCTCGATGGGATTTGTCCGTAGAGACGCATGGATACATTATTTGAGGGGAATAGCCGTCGGATTCGTCTTTTTCAGTACGGTGTACTTGGCGCTTATCGCTACCGGCTCCGTCACGTTCGACGGGCTGAACAGCAAAGCAAGCCTCGCCATGCTTTTTCTTTTCTTCTTCGGGTTTGTTATTCAAGGCGCTCAGGAAGAAATCCTGACACGCGGTTACTTTATGATGAGTCTGTCGACACGGCTGCCCGCCATTACCGCGATCCTGATCAGTTCCTTCACCTTTTCTGCGCTGCATCTCTTTAACAGCGGTTTTGGTCTTTTAGCGTTCGTCAATCTCGTGCTATATGGTGTTTTCCTTGCGGTATACATGCTCAAAACCGGCAATATATGGGGCGTATGTGCCATCCATTCGGTCTGGAACTTCAGTCAGGGTAATTTGTACGGTATGCCTGTGAGCGGAATGAACATCCTGGAGACAAGCCTCTTCTCTTCGAGCCTCGTTGAAGGGAAAGAATGGCTTAGCGGCGGAGCATTCGGACCGGAAGGGGGCGTGATCACAAGCGCCGTCTCCATCCTGGCCATCGTACTAACCCTGCTGCTCGGGAAACGTTCTTCCGAATGAAACGAAAAGGGTTAACTGTCTTTTTTTTCGCTGCCTTTCGGGCATATATCCCAAAAAGTTCTTACTTTTACAGATGAAATTTGACAGCCCCTGATGCACATGAGACGATTTTTACAGATCATCCTGCCTTTATGCTGCCTGACGCATCTCGTGCAAGCGGCAGGTTCTTTGGCCGAGCATAGCGGTCGGTTGAAGCATTTAGACCGTATGATCAGCGATCGAGGTCGCTATCATATCGAGAAGGAAAAGGAAATCGACAGCTTGAGAAACAAGCTCCGGCAAGCCGTTTCGGATCAGGAACGGTTCGAATGGTGCTGCCGGCTGTACGAAACGTACATCGTCTACCAAACCGATTCGGCGCTGAGATATGTCCTTGAGAGCGAACGTCTCCTCCGGCAATTGCCCGACGACGCTTTCCGTTACCGGGCACAACTGAACCGTGTCGGGGTGATGACCGTCACAGGGATGTATAAGGAAGCCCTCGACGCGCTGAATCAAATCCCCCGTCATGCGTTCTCGGGCGATCTGCTGCAAAGCTATTTCCATCACAGCCGTACACTTTACGGACACATGGCGGACTACGCGCTGACGAACGACGAGAAGAACGCCTATCAGCAGTCTGCCGACCGCTACCGCGACTCGCTGCTGTTCATTATGCCCCATGGAGAGATAAACACCCTGATCGTCGAGGCCGATCGCTTCAACACTCACGGGCAGTTTGATGCGACCATCGCCATGCTGAAACCGGTGACCGACACATGCCGCAACACCGAGCGCATGCGTTTTCTGGCTTACACGCTCTCCGAAGCATACGCCCTGAAAGGCGATCGCGAGAACCAGAAATACTACCTGACCCTTTCAGCCATTGCCGATCTGAAGACATCGGTAAGAGAATATATCTCGCTGCGCAAACTCGCTTTCCTGCTGTATGAGGATGGCGACATCGACCGCGCTTACGAGTACATGAAATGTTCGCTCGAAGATGCTCAGTCGTGCAACGCCCGCTCACGCACCATCGAAGTGGCCGAAATCTTCCCCGTCATCGACAAGGCGTACCGTCTGAGAAGCGAACGGAAACAACGTACCATCACCCTGCTGCTTGCCAGCGTCAGCCTGCTGGCTCTTTGTCTGGTCGCCGCCATTATCTACGTCTATCGACAGATGAAGAAGCTGGCCGTGGCTCGACAGGCGCTGGCCGATGCCAACCGGCAACTGCAAACCATCAACAACACCCTCAAAGAAACCAACCTGATTAAGGAAGAATATATCGCACAATACATTAACCGCTGCTCGGCGTATATCGACAAGCTCGACCACTACCGCCGAAGGTTGACGAAGCTGGCTTCAACCTCCAAGCTCGAAGAACTTTTCAGGGCCATCAAATCGGACGAGTTTATCGAGGCGGAGCGCAAAGAGTTTTATAACGAATTTGATCATACGTTCCTCAGTCTTTTCCCCCACTTCGTGACCGACTTCAACAAGCTGCTGAACGAGAAAGACCGCATCACTCCCAAACCGGGCGACCTGCTCAATACCGAACTGCGCATCTTCGCCCTGATCCGCCTCGGCATTACGGACAGCACACGCATCGCCGAGTTTCTGCAATACTCGTTGACAACGATTTACAACTACCGGAGTAAGGTGCGCAATAAAGCCGTCGGAGATAAAAACGAGTTCGAAGCCGCCGTGATGCGGATCGGTTGAAGGGGAAACGTTATCGGCGCTTACGGAAGAAAGCCTGCATCTCGGCCGCGCATTCTTCTTCCAGAACTCCGCCGCGCACTTCCGTTTTGGGATGGAAAGCCTGCGGAGCATAGCGTGAAAAGCCGCGTTTCTCGTCCGGCGTACCGTAAACGACTACGGCCAGTTGCGCCCATCCGATGGCTCCCGCGCACATCACACACGGCTCGACGGTCACATACAGCCGGCAATCCGTCAGGTACTTCGCGCCTAATGCCGACGTTGCCGACGTTACGGCAAGCATCTCGGCGTGCGCCGTCGGGTCGTTCAGTCGTTCCGTCTGATTGTGGGCACGCGCAATGATCCGGTCGCCGCAAACAATCACGGCTCCCACCGGCACTTCTCCTTCCGAGGCCGCCTCGCGCGCTTCGAGCAGCGCCTGCTTCATAAAATACACGTCATCGAACAAGTTCATTACCGGCGCATTTCGTTTTCGTTGAAAAGCGTCGGATAATCTTCTTCCATCACACGGAGGACATGGCTCAGAATCGTCTTCCGATACCAGTTCGATTTGTTCGTAATCTTGTATTTCGACAGATGACGTTCCACGGCCTTATACTCGTCTTCGTTGAGCAAAAACGAAATACGGTGTATCCGATGATTCTTTTCGTGCGTTTCTGTTTCTTTACGACGCGTTTTCATTCGGGCAAAGATAGAAAGAATCGGGCATTATCACAAAGACGCGTCGAGCCATTTCTCGAAGGCTTCTTCCTCAACAGGAGCCTGATCGACAAAAGACGGGTCCATGTGCATCAGGAAATGCCAATCGCCGCCTTCGTTGTTTTGGTAGACGATCGCTTCGCCGTCTTCCGAACCATGAAACGAACGGTCTACCCGATAGCCTCGCTTTTCAAGAAGCGTTTTCACCCGCCGGAACGTGTCTTCCCTTTTGGTGATATACGCTTTCAACTCATGATTTCCTATGACGTACGCATCGACAAGCGTCTGACTGTCTACAAGTCCCTGACCGGGTTGATCGAGAGAAGGAATCTCGCGCCAGATAATCTCCACATCGTCTTCGTCGCGGAACATAAACTTCGTAATCGGCACACGGTTTCCGTTATACGAAAGTTCCATATAATCAGGCAATCCCGCAGGGCTGAAAGCCTCGTATTCCCATCGCGCATCGTCCGATACCTCTTCCCACCTCCGATAACCGGGGATGGATTGCACAAATTTTCGCCCATCCTCTATCCGTTCAAACAACGCCAACGGTGTTTCGTCGTTATTCTGAATCAATACAAGCAAATACATCTTATCCGTCTTTTTTTGATGACGCAAAAATAGAAATAAATTTCTCAAACGCTATGTTATATACACGAAATGAAACTCTTTTCTCGATAGATACATCACCAAGACCAAGGCGAATATTTATATTTGATGTTGATACTATCTAAAAGCATTCAGAAATATTGTTCTTAAATGAAGACTGGTTAAACGAGTGAATTTATAACTTAAGGATAATCCACACATCTCTATATCACTGGAAGGCCTAATCTTTTTTAAAGACCAATCTCTTTTCATTACCTTCATTTCCTATTGCTTGATAACAATACCAAGGTTTATTTAATCCGAAAAACACTTGTCTTTCGATAAATAACTCTTCACCGTGCAATTGTTTTTTATACGTATTATCTCTATGGTCAAAATATATATTGCAATCTATTTCCGGCTCATAAAAGATAAGTTCTAATCTAAAAGCATTATTAAACTTAAATACTCTCCAAATACCTTTTCCATCTATTCTTTTGGTTTTATCATCAACTGTATTAATAATAAAATTCTTAGCAATAAAAGAACTATCAGAATTTATATACAATTCCGTTTCATAATCGGACGAGGTCCACCTACCTATAAAATACTCTCTATATGGCTCTTTGCATGCAGATATCAAAAAGAGTATTAGCATAAAACATAGTGCATAAATAATTACCAACGGATTGTCTTGCTTCATATGCATATTTGTTTTATTGACGACAGCGAATTTAAAAGGTAATTGTTATTTTATTAGAGTAAAAATTGCCGGAATATAATGTATATCCTCCCACGATTTGAGGTAATAAAACCTTTCTTTCAGCATATTGCGATTGATGACTGTCCCAAATCGGAGCAGTATAGACATAGGGCGGCAAATGTGGACGTACATAGAAAGTAAAAGAGCCTTTTAACAATTTAAATCCGATAAGATTATACGTATCCGTATAGCTCTCTCCCGGTTTCAAAAAAACAAATTTGTTTTTATACTTAGTTAATATGACCTCCGGCGCCATATCCGATATCGTGTAATACAATTTGAACTCGTCGCGAGCATCCATTGGCTTGTAATTCTCACGATATATATATTCATAAATATTCTGCAATGCAGAGTTTATCACGTCAATTTCGTGTTCAACTTCTATATTACATGTGTCATTTATAGCAATCCAACCTTTAGAAAATAAATTATCTCCAATTTCTACTTTGTAATGTTCACCTGTGTAATCACCATGCATTTTTGCCCTTTTGAAATAATTAGGATTCAAAAATTCTTCAATTGGGTATTGTAATAACCCAGCTGCAGGCAAAGAGGGTAATCTATAACGACTATCCGAGACTTTCTGAAAATAAAAACTCGTATCTGATATATTTCTATACGTGATCATTAGTTCAGGAAAGTATATGATCGAATCTTTCTTGAAAATATCGTATCCTTTGATCCATTTTGCCGATAATTCAATACTTACACTCTGTGATGATACAAGTGCATTAAAGCCTAAAAACATGCACAAACCAATATATAACCTTATCGCTTTCATATTAAAACGGACAAATAAAAATGTATCGTTTCAACGCACAAATGCAACACTTGAACGCAAATTAAAGAAAAAGATTTCATTCATTAGTTGAAACCACACCGCTATCTATCCAAAACGAGAATTTATATTTCTCAGAATTTCTTGAATAATACTTTTGTATTCAATAGGAAAATAGACCTTAAACTCTAAGACATCGGGATGTTTTGCCCAAAATTCACACACATCGTATAGTACAGAAATATAGATTTTAAAATCTTTTTCTCCTAGCTGAGGAAGTTTCTTATGAATGACAATAATCTTTTTTTCTAACAACCAAGCATCTAAATAACACAAAGAATCCGTCAACGCATCCCAATTAAATCCAAAATAATCGGGGAACTTAAAAGATTGATAATATAGACTGAGAATCTCCGTCTTATTTTTTATATCATCCACATACATAGAACAAGAATTACTTGAGTCAATTTCAGAAAGGCAGCTGTGGTACAAAAAGTATTCATTTTTCTTCATTATATTTCAAGGCTCAAATCGAATAAAAGTTTTATAATGATCAGGAGAGGTCGATCAAATGAAGTATATCTTATCGACAGCTCTCTCGGAGGGACTACTTTATTTGTGCCTATATCCGCACCGGAGAGAGCGTACGGCTTATGCGGCGTCTGATAATGGAATGTACCCACATCGCCTTTTTTCGTAATATTCCCTTTCGGGTCATAATCCATAACGATGCCTCCATACGTTTTCAGACGATTCAGATTGTCGTACGTAAAGTTTTCCTGTTTGTTCCTCCGGTTATCTTTCCGATAAGTCAGATTCCCCTTTACCACATCAAAACGGTAAGAGGAATTCAAGAACGTGCCCCCGGCTGTCGATTGAGATTTTATTCCTTCAGAACAAAGGATAGAGAAGTGTTTTCTCTTCCTTTGTCCGGAGAAATCAATGCCTGCCGATTCCGTTAATAGTTGCATTCGCTACTTGAAACTACACAAAAATAGAAATAAATTTCCCAAACGGATACTGAGCACAAAACAAACTTTATCAATCGACTATGTTTAAAAGGTCATTGTTATTTTATTAGAGTAAAAATTGCCGGAATATAATGTATACCCACCCACGATTCGAGGTAATAAGGCCTTTCCTTCAACGTATTGCGATTGATGACTGTCCCAAATCGGAGCAGTATAGACATAAGGCGGCAAATGTGGACGTATATAGAAAGTAAAAGACCCTTTTAACAATTTAAATCCGATAAGGTTATACGTATCCGTATAGCTCTCTCCCGGTTTCAAAAAAACAAATTTGTCTTTGTACTTAGTTAATATGGCCTCCGGTACCATATCCGATATCGTGTAATACAATTTGAACTCGTCACGAGTATCCATTTGCTCGTAATTCTCACGATACATGTATTCATATATATAGCACAAATCAGAGTTTGTCACATCTACATCTTCTTCACTTTCTATATTGGACGTATCATTTATAACATTCCACATCTTAAAGAACGAACTTTCTCCAATTTTTACTTTATAATGTTTACCTGTATAATCACCATGCATTTTCGCCCTTTTAAAATAATGATTGAAATACTCTTCAATCGGGTATTGTAACAATCCTACCTCTCTTGGTAAAATGGGTAATCCATAACGACTATCCGAGACTTTCTGAAAATAAAAACTCGTATCCGATATATTTCTATACGTGATCATTAGTTCAGGAAAGTATATGATCGAATCTTTCTTGAAAATATCGTATCCTTCGACCCATTTTGCCGATAATTCAATACTTACACCCTGGGATGATACAAGTGCATTAAAGCCTAAAAACATGCACAAACCAATATATAATCTTATCGCTTTCATATTAAAACGGATAAATAAAAATGTATCGTTTCAACGCACAAGTGCAACACAAATTAAAGAAAAAAGTTGCATTTGCTACTTGAAACTGCATCTAAAACTTTCAATAACTTGCATATTAATCAAAATACTCACTCCAATATTTCTCAATAAACTCTTTTATTGTCGTTATTTTTATTGATTCTGATTTCTTTTGATGAAAGACTATAATTTCATTTTTGTATGTCCTACCGAAAATAACACTTTCACGACAAGGCATATCAATAATTTGAAAATAACACATGATATTTCTTTTTTCTTTTTCTCGGATGACAGGTAATTCCCAAATATAAACAAAAGGGCTACATTCATTTGATTTTGTAAAATAATGAATCCAACTTACACCGATGAACTTATCTTGTTTATTGAGAATTATAGATCGAGATAAAGGGAAACTATTTCCATCCTTATCTTTTTCATATAAGGATTGCAAATTAAGTTTTTTGAAAAAAAACTCATCCAGAAAATCTTTCTTGGTTAACTTCCTGAATGTTTGAAAATAGTATATATTGTACACGTATATACTATCGGTAATTAATTTACTTCTTGACTTACGGAGCAATTGACAGGTTCTCTCATTCAATTGCTCAATTTGCATCGGAGTATAAATCATCGCATCCTGATTATTAATAACTGTGTATTGAGAAAATGAGGGACAACTCAATGTCAGGACAATAGCACATATAAATAAATGACGAAATTTCATATCATTAAAAATTTTAGACAGACGTATGTTCCTGAGTTTGCTTGTATCTGGATTTATAGTTCTGTATATAATAGCTCTTAACATAATTCCATTTACTCTTTTTACTGTTTCTCAATAAGCACTTCAATCACAGCATTATACTTGATATTAAATGCAACACTTCAATGCAAATTAAAGAAAAAGATTTCATTCATTAGTTGAGACTACAAAAGCATAAATTTTCAGAGTCCACACCTGCTATTTTACATTGAAAGTTCATTTAACATATTCAATCGTTCCTTATTGGTCATTTCCAAAAAAGACGAGGAAATCATTTTATAAATATAGTCTGGTATTTGTTTTCCCCTGCGAATAAAATTCTCACTGTTATAGCATAAAAACGCATTTCTTTCAGTCAAGATATTACCGTCTTCTCTTTTTGAATATCGAAGCATCTTTGTTACTATATGATCTCTTCTACATACATTTTTCACTTTACCTTTTGAGAAATTTACTGTAAAAGAAATGTCTTGAACAATCAAGTCATTATTTATAACGATAAATCCGATATGTGCTTGATTATGCTTTTTCATCGCGTAATCATATATATATATATACATCACCTTCAATTATCGACGTTTGAGGTAATTGAGCCTCTAGTTTATTCGAAGAAGTTAGCATAGCTAACAAAATAAAAATTAGTGTGTTCATTATTTCTATATGAATTTCTTAAATAATACAAGTATAAATCAGCTTTTATTCCCCTACTCCACAAATACATTTGAGCATAAAACAAATATGGGTACACCCAATATAAATTTACCACTTAATCTTTTCTTTTTAGCCTCTTAACAACCTCTTCTATCGTAAGTAATTTTTTACTCCAATACACAATTGCCGCATCATAATTACCACTTTCCTCTTTTTGAATGGTATTGAAAATATATAAGCCACTTCCACCAACAGTTGTTGAGTCGTGATAAAAACGTTCTTGTGTCTGCTTAAAATAGTCTGCTTTATTTCTTATGAAACCGACTTTTTTCCCTACAAGGTTAAAATTATTGGTATCTATTTTAAAAATAAAATTGAGATATCTTCCCTCGTACTCGTTGAGTATTGAAGAACTGTCCATTCCCATTTTATCCAAATCTTCCAATAAATCTGTTGGAATTTCCGAGAAGTTACGCACCTGTAATTCGTGTATTTGTTGTCTGTTCATACCATTATCATTAGAACTACTTTTGTGAATAAGAGAACAACTAAGCACTAACATTTCCAAACATATTATTATAAATAACTTGTTCATTGTTTTGATTTTTATAGAATTTAACAAAAGTATAAACTTGAATAAACACCTAATTGTCTGATAAGTAATTGAGCATTTAAAGAATGTGGATGGAATAAGTGTATGTTCGGAACTTTTGCACTCCATCAAACTCTTGAAGTATAAGAAATAAATCCCAAGACGTTACTCCTGACGTATATTCACTTATGGTAATTGTTCTGACATTGTTTAGCTCTACAGACCAAGTACCTTGTTTGCCCAAATATATTTTCTCACCCTTATCTGCACCTTTGATAGAATTCTTCCAAGTTTTGATAAACTTGTGGATTCTCCAACAAGACTATCAGGTCCAACAGATAATAATGAATTGCCTTTTTCATTGGTAATGGAACTATGTCCCCACCACTCATTCGGATTTTCATATTCATCAACTCTTGTTGTTTTTGCTGAGTTGACTTTAATATTTTGTCCGTTTCTTCTGAAAAGTGCAACGCCATCAGATAAATTTGCTAACGCCCCCATACCATATCCTAAATTTTCGTTCCATTTGTTTCTTTTTTTACTGAGATGACTAAAAATGCCATTCGTAAAATCCTAAGAGGCAATGTTAAAACAAATCGATACAGTTAAAACGCTTCGAATCTTTATGTTTTGCCACATAATCGTTTAGCTGATATCCTTTATTTTGCAAGACACGATGTACGAATATCTTATCATCTTTGACATATAAAATCATATTGGGCATAGAATCACAATATAACAAATAAAGCGGTTTCTTTTTAAGTACTCCCCTTAAAGCCGATCTTACTTTCTTTGAATATCGCTTAGAGAAAGTTGGAAAAAAATCTCCATAAAATTCGAGTTTACCTTCATGAAAAAAAATAAAATATACAGGTTTATAATTCTTATCAAAACAATAAACATTGAAATTATTACGTGATGTATCAATCTTTAAATAATCATAAATATCCGAATCTAATTTAGTCGTATCTATATCAACATTCAACACAAATCTAATTGTCTGACCATTTACTCCATTTCTTATCGAGTTTGTTCTTTGTTTAATATGATTTTCTAATGGCTCGCCAAAATCTCTTATGACAGATTGAAAAACAGCTTCATTTAAGTCGTTTAAATATTGAATAGAATCTAACTCTTCATATTTTCCTTGAATTAATAAGAGATTTGCTTGTCCATATAAATATTGCAAAGAGAATATGCATAGCAATATTATTATATATCTCAATCTTAGCATAAATATTTAAAAAAACATCAGACTATTTTGCTCCACTAATAAACTAAATTCTAAACACCTTATTATTTATGAGATTAGTAAATTTATAATTTCCCAATCTTAAATAAGCGACTGAGTATTTTCAGCCTATAAATGCAACACTTAAATGCAAATTAAAGAAAAAGATTTCTTTTGGGGTATAAAAGTTGAGTTTATATTTTGACTTCTCATTAATTTCACATGATATCTATCTGGTTATATAACAATTAAACTCTTTACAATTTAATTATTGAGAGATATAGCACCCAAAAAGGCTCTTGATGTTCTGTATCTATCTTTTTTCTTTACAATGTATTCAACTGCTTTCATTGCTTTGTTAAAAACGTTTATTTTATCGCAGAGATAAAATATATTTCTCGATAGATTGGAATACTTATGCCTATAATGATTAAACAAATACTTCCTTTCAGAGAGAATATGCGCATGTTCAAGAAATAGATTGTGATGATTAAACAATATATAGACGAGATTAAAGAGAAAGTTGCCATGATTAAACAGTATGTTCGTATGATTAAGTAGTGGATTTGTATTTTCATCAACATTGTTCCTATACTTATTAACACAATTCGTATACTCATTTATGATTTATAATAAATAAAGCATGATATTTGTATTTTCATTAACACAGTTCACTTACTCATTTATATTTTATAACAAATCAAGTAGAATGTTCGTCTTATCAACTATATTGTTGCTATCCTCATTAACAATTCTGCTAAAGCCATTTTATCTTTTTAATATATAAACTTCTCTTTTGCTATCTTCAATTTCTCTTTCCTTATGTTCAACTTCTTTTTTGTCTTGCTTAACTTCTCTTTTGTCTTACTCATTAACAATTCCCTTCTAATTATTTTACCTTTTTGACAATTTGACTTCTTTTTTCTTATCTTCATTTTCTCTTTTGCTCTTCTTATTAACTCTTCGCCCATACTTATTTTATCTTCTTAACATATAAACTTCTCTTTTCTTATCCTCATTAACAATTCTACTAAAATCATTTTATCTTCTTAACCATTCAACTTGTTTTCTCTATAATTCATTTTGTAGTCTCAATAAATAATCACATATTTTATAAAAAAAAGAAGCGATTTACAGCCGAACCACATGTATTCAAAACAGACCTAAAAGATTTATTATAAATTCGATCTATGCTTTCTATACAGTTTTTACACATCATGCTTTTCGAACTAAAAAACACTAATTCATTTTTAACAAACGAATTTATTCAAGTAAATGTCGCGTCTATTAGGGAAGTAGTCTTCACTCAAATTTCATGATAGAAAAAAACAACTATGATCAACCGATCTATATCTGATCATCTTTCTGCTTTTCTAACACGTAACATGGAAGATTATATCAGGCTTATAGTCCTCTGCCGGGATGGTGGACTTTTTTTCTCCCAACGCTTCGCATTGGGCTGAATTAATAGGCCCTTTCAGGGCTGTTAGCGTATTCAGCTGTCAGTATTCAGTCTTTTTGAAGTTTAGTTATTCGGATATTCTTTGTTTAGCTTTTAGCCAACAACTAAATAACTTAATATTTCAATCCTTATCCATATCGATATCTTGCCGGGAGGGCTGTAAGCCCGATATATTTCAGCCCTATCCCGTAAGGGTGGGGTCTCCGATGTATATATCTTATTCAAAGGGCTGAAAGCCTGAATTAATTCATTGTCAAGGCTGAATGGCTATTTGTAGGGTAGATGATTCGGAGAAGCAGTCTTATCATATAAGGCGGAAAGGTGGGATGTATGTTTTATATACAGCGGCGGTGTGTCATAACGGGCAAACTGCTTCGTTGCTTGCGGAATGAGAGCTCGGTCACATACCTTAGTATGCTCCCTCACCTTCATCCTTAGCGCCTTGCTTTTTACCCATTCTTACACATCTAAAGAGGGTGTGCCCAAACATTGCGTTTTGACACACCCTCATATCGTATCCGAGAGATAAAGGTGCAAGATTCTGTTTGCACTCGCACCGTCGGACGGTGAAGGATGCTTTTTCAGAACATTCCGACGCTTACGCGAGGCGTACGGATGCCGGGCTTGATTTCGCCGTTCACGACAATCAACCGATGATTGTGGAACAATGCGCCGGCTCCGGCACGGGCCACGGCTTCATAAGCGCCTCGATTGCTCCAGGTACGTGAACGCACGTCGTAATGGAGCACTTCGTCGTTGAAGCGGTACCAGTCGACCGGGTGGCGGAGATAATCGGCCGCTTCGCTTTGCAATATCTCTAACCGTCGCGTATCGTTGGCGGCACGGGCCAGAGCCATTTGGCGCGGGCGGTCGACCGCATCGAAGAAACGCGTATAATTTACTCCGCCAAAGAAGAGCATGGCGCTGTCGCCGCAAGCTACGGCGCATCCTCCGGTCAGTGTGCGTGGATTGCCGTCGCTCAAAGGGGGCAGAGCGGTTTCCGTTTCCCATGTTCCGGTGCGAGGCGAGAATGCGAGGACTTCGTCAGGGATTTGGGGTGGAGTCTCAGTTGTTCCGGGCTGAAATCCTCCGGCTAAATAGAGGCGATATTCCTCGTTTCCGCAGTGTTGCGCCACTAAAACAGGCTGTACGCGTGCCGCTCCGGGAAAATCGGGGAGTTTTTCCCATCGACCGGAATCCGTTCGTATGGAAAGATTGAGACAATAGAAGGCATGAGACGGTGTTCCGTTCGCATTTCCTCCCGCTACGTAGACTTTTCCGTCCATATACGTCGCGGCGAAGTTGTCCATTGCCACGGGAAGCGACGGCAGAGGACGGATAGTACACGCTTTGGAGGTGTCGTTCGCGGAAAGTAAAAAGACGTCCGTAAATGAGGACTCGCTGTCGTTTCCTCCTGCACAGACGATTCCGTAGGGTGTGCCGATGCTCGCGCCATAGGCCGCGGCACGAGGCAACACACCCGCGTTTGTCCATTGGGTGCTGTCGGCCGACAAGTCGAGCGTCCAAATCTCGGCATAATATCGCTTGGTGCCACCTTCGGCCACCGGTTTATCGGGGAAGTTGCATCCCCCGGCTACAATCAGACGGTTTCCCGTTACTCCTGTAAAAGGCGCGGAGACGCCCAGCGAGGCTGTCCCCTCCATGCCCGGTAAATCGGGCAGACGATTCCATTGTATCATTTCCGTTTCTTCTTTTTTGTCCGTGCCGCCGTGCCGACACGCGCTCCAAAGCGCAAGCCCCAGCGCGACACAGACGATATAATGTATTTTATTCATTTCTTGTTTATTCAATCACGGCCTGAAACGTCGAAGCCGGCAATCCCGCTCCGTTAATCAGGTTGGCCCGCGTAAACGGCTGCCATCCGTAACGTACTTTCCGCGGACGTGATACCTGCGGCGAACGTAGCCGGAGACGATGCCCGACAATTTCGGCCTCGGCCGGATAGAAACGTTCATCTTCGCCGGCCAATTCAAACGTACACAGCGGTTTTCCGTCGGATGTTGTCAATCCTTCAGCGTAACGGAACGAAAGCCAGACAGCTTGCTCACTAAATGTGGCTGAAAGGAATGAAGGTCCCGAAGGAATGACGGACGATTGTCCGTAACTGCGGTTCAACGCGATGCGTGCCAGACGTTCGCCGACGTCAGTCTTGCGTCCGGGATGCACATCGAGCGAGTCTCCGCGATCGCTGCTCACCGCCATTTCGCACGACGGAATTTCTTCGGCCAGACGGCGCTGCGTATCGCGAAACCACGCCCAAGTCGGACGGTTCAGGCTCGATAATTGCACGAAATAGAAAGGCAATGTTTCTCTCCAATAGCTTCTCCAACTGTTTATCAGCATCGGAAAAAGTTTACTGTATGCTTCCAAGTTGTGCGCGTTCGATTCGCCTTGATACCACAGCACTCCTTTGAGCGGATAACGTGCCAATGGCGCGATGCCTGCTTCGAACAGATAACAAGGCTCGTAAGGATGCCGCTGCAACGGGATCGTCGCTTCTTTGAGGTTCAACGTTGCACGCTCACGCACCCAGTCTTGTATGAAATCGTTCTTCGTCCAGTCGTATAAGAGGTCGGGAAATTCAAATTCCACCGTTTTCCGGTCGATCCACGCCTCGGCCGGTGATCCGCCTACGGCATTCGAGATCAAGCCCACGGGTACTCCGAGGCTATCGGAGAGCATACGGCCGAAAGCCATGGCAATGGCCGAGAAACGGTCGGCCGTCTGTTCGTTACACGGTTCCCATCGGGTGTCGTGGTAATATTGCAGGTGATTCAACGAGTCGAGCGCGGTCTTGCTCCATGCCGACGCGCCGGTATGCCAGCGAGGTTTCATGTCGAAGAAGCGTATCTGCGGATTCTTCCGCGCGAAATCGAGCAGCTTCGCACGTTCCGCGGCGTCGGCTTCCGATGTTCGGAACGCCATGTTCGACTGTCCGGAGCAAAGCCACACTTCACCGACGGCCACCTGCCTGTAAGTAAGTTTGCGCGAAGGCGTCGCGACGGTAAGCACGAGTCCTGTCTGCGCGGGCATAGGGTCGAGCGTAACCGTCCATCGTCCGTTATCGGGAGTCCGGGCTGTCTTCGTCTGCTTCGCGATGCTTACGGTGACGGTCTCTCCCGCATCGGCTGTCCCCTCGATCGTTAACGCGCGATCACGCTGCAATACCATATTATCCGAATAGACGGCAGGCATTTTCAGTCCTCCGAAATCACCTGTCACGGCCTGATAAACGGTCTTCGCCAGCAATCCCGCGCCTTCCTCATCGGGATGAAGAGCATCGGGCAACAAATCGGGGCGATGGTATAATGGCTCCTGTAAATCGATCAGTCCTACGCCGGCCCATCGCGCCACCTGTTCGATTTTCTCCTGAATCATCCAGTACCAGTCGCGCGTACCGGATTTAAACCGGCGATGCCGGTGCGCAATCGGCGTCATCCGGCATACCCAGATGCGGCATGCGGGATTGACGCGGCGAAACGTATCGATCAACGCCAGATAATCGTGCAAAAATTCATCCCGATAGTTCGGCCATGCCTTCGGATCGGTATCGTTTAGTCCCAAATGAATGATCACCCGGTCGCCCGCAAACTCGACCGCCCTTCTGTATTCTTCCTGCTGCGTATATGGGCGGTACCCTTTATTCAAAAGCGTCGCTCCCGGTTTACCGAAACTGCCTACCTCGTATCCTTTGCCTAACAAACGCTGCAATTGCGCCGGATACGAGTCGGTTTCACGATTCTTGATGCCTGTTCCGTAGGTAACGCTGTTTCCTACACAAGCCACTTTCACAGTCTTCTGAGCCACCCCCATACTTACACAGGTCAGCATCCACAGTATTCCTATCCAATATTTTTTCATTGTATATAGTTAATATGTTATTTAGGTTCGGGTGAGAAAATCAGTCCTTCGAGCGCCTGTTCTCCGTCAGGGGTGACGAAGGCGACGGTAAACATCCATTTTACGAGCCGCACTTCGGGGGTCGTAAACCGCCCGACGGGCAGTTTCAGAAACACATGGTTCCAGCCTTTGCGAAGGCGGACACGTACCGGCGGACGAGCCACGCTGTTCTCGTTACCCAGCGCCGTCTCGTTGCTTTTTTCAGTATGCGTAGCCGTCCAGACGGGCGGCATGATTTCTTCACCGTTCAGATGAATACTGCTTTGGCGATCATCCCACGTACCTTGACGTGGAGGCAGGTCGGGTTCGGAACGACTGTAGTTCTGAAACTCGATCCGCATGCCTGCTTCCTGCTCCTGCGGCGCGTAAACCCACGTATAGGCGTAAGCGGTATGATTTTCCTGCGGATGTTCGTAGAGCGCAGGCACCAAATCGCCCCATACATGGCGCAGGTAGATACCCGAGCCTGTCACAGTACGCGTTCCGTACGTCTTACCCTCATATTCATACGTTGTTTGGATTTGTTCTTCGGGGGGAAATCTTTTCGAGAGATCTCCTCCGTTCGGAAAAGCGTCCGTTACGGTCCATTTCACATGCGTTTGCCTGACGTAAGGGAACGGATACCCTTTAAAATAATGAGCTTTGTGCCAAAGCATCCGTCGTTCGAAATCGGCAAATGCTCTGAACGGCTCGGAATGTTCGTCGGGAAGGATAACACCGTTTCGGTCGAAATATTCAAATCCCCCACCCCGCCACGCGCGTTCGGCTATGGCAAGCATGTTTGGATAGAGGCCGTTTTGGAGGATGATACTCCGTTCATCGGGCAGAAGACGGTCGTTCCAGATGCCGAGGATGACGCCCGTGAGGTTTTCACTGCCCTGTTCTTCATTATAAATACGGCTGTTATTCAGCGCAACGATATCTCCAAACGTATCGAAGTGATTCAGGTAATGAAAGCGCGAATCAATGGCCGGTATGCCTTGCTGAGCCTTGCCGCGATAGCTCCAAAGCTGCGTCATGTCGATCTCGCCGGGTTGATACGTCCAACCCGGATTCCATGAAATAACCTTTTTCCCTCTGGCACGGACAAAAGCCACCATTTCAGGGACAAAAAGAGGGTTCGTAAACTCAACTTCGTCCGTTCCGATATGCAGATACGGCACATCAAAGACGTCACACGCTTCATCAATCAGTGTCTTCAAGATGTTCATGCCCTTTTCGCTCTGCATACCGCAACCGAAAGCGCGTTCAAAGGCGGCGCTATGTCCGGGCATGTCGATTTCGGGAATCAGGGTCACGAAATGTTTACGGCAGAAGTCGACCAGTTCGCGTGCTTCCTCGTGTGTGTAATATTTTCCCGGCATACGCGTCGTATGGGCGCTGTCGTTAAGTGCCGGATAGCGTTTGCTTTCGAGTCTCCACGCTTGATTCTCGGTCAGATGCCAATGAAATGTGTTGATTTTGTAACGGGACAATAGGACGATCTCCCGTTTCAGCTCTTCGAGCGAGATATATGAGCGTCCGACGTCGTGCATCCATCCGCGGATACGGAAAGCCGGCCAGTCGGTGATCCGGTAGCCGCGCACACGTACGCCCTGTTCACTGCGCTCCGTCAGTTGGCGAAGCGTTTGCATCGCCCGATAGACTCCCTGCGGCTTTATCGCCTCGATGTGTATGTGTTCACGCGAGATATGCAGCGTATACGCTTCGTCTTTGTTGCGGAGCGCTTCGGGAATATCGGTCACCCAGTGCACCTCGAAGCGTTGCGAAGCGTTTGTCTTTTCTTTGACCTGCCATTCGTCCGCCCACTCCGTCACCATGCCTTTTACCTCTTCCGGCAGACGAAAAGCGACTTCCTCACAAAGAAATACTTCGTCCGACCGGCTTATCTGCTGAGGCAAAGGGAGCAGTTCGCTCCTTACAGACAGGGCAACAAAAGAAAAAGCGACCAAAAGAAAAGACAAACGATGCTTCATCGTATCAGGTCTTTGATTTTAACAGCCTGAAAGGTCATGTGTGCCACACTCGATTCGTAAAATATCCCGACCGTTTCCCGGTCGATCATCGACAGACACGAGTAGCCCCATCCGTCTTCTTCGTCGAGAAGTACCTGATGCGCAGGAAGCCACGTAACACCTCCGTCGAGGCTCGCCTTGATGGTGATGTGATGACGTCCTTCCGTCGTGTTGGGATTCGAGAAGAGCAACAGGTCTTTCCCGATGATGTTGTCTTTCGCTTTGACGCTGATCAGGCTCGCCATACAGATCGATTCCGGCAAGGCGCTGCGGTTCGACGAGTGTTCCGTCCAACTTTTTCCCAAGTCCCGTGTAATGCTGACGGCACGGCTGCCGCCACGATTGTCACGCATGTTCAGCATGAGCACGCCCGGCTCTACCTCGGCCACTTGCGCCTCCGTCGTGTTGGTACGCGCCGGCTGATGGATATGCCACGTCTCTCCCCGGTCTTTGCTGTACATAATACCCGCGTGAGGGACACGTAGGGAGTCGATAAATTGGATCGGGAAGACAAGCGTGCCGTCCCGCATCGTGATTCCTCTTCCCGGACCTTGCAGCAGGAAGCACCACGAAGGGTCTTTCACCTGCGACGTGATGTTGATCGGTTCGCTCCATGTTCGGCCGTCGTCCGTACTTCTCACTATCATCAGTTGGGCTGTTTCATCGCGTGTCATTCCGGGCATGGAATTGGTCCATGCGCGCGCATTGCCCATCCCGTGCGTCCATGCGGCAACAACCCAGACGGTGTTCGTGCGTTCATCGACGAGGATGGACGGATCGCCGACACCATTCTGCCCCGACGGTAATCCATCGGTCTCACCGAACGACATGGCAATGCGCATCGGTTCCCATGTCTGACCTTTGTCGGTGCTGCGGCTCAGCCCCACGTCGACATGCTCCTGCAAATCTACACTGTTATTGTAACGTACATCATAGACCCCGAGCAATGTTCCTTCGTTCGTTGTCACTAATCCGGGAATACGGAAAGAGGCCGATCCGTCGTCGCCCGCATGACGCACCCCGATCCCCATACGGCGCACAGCGGCCTGTTCGCCGGCAATAACGGCCGGCTTATCGTTGATAACCGCTTCCGTCACCGTCGGAGTGAGCTTCGACAGTAGCGAAGTGTTACGATCCATCTCCACACTCACCCAAAAATAGTTGATGCCTTTCACCATCGGCTGACGTGTTTTCAGCGTCAATGTATTTGCAGCGGTCGTCACTTCATCCTGCCGGACGGAATAGGACGGGTTGGCCGAGCGCGTGTTACGGATATTGTGCGAAGAGACATACGTCACCGGCGCAAAACGGGAACGGCCTTTTGTGGCCGCTTCCGTACCGGCATAAAACAGACGAACGGCTTTCACCTCCGACAACTTGTCTTCGTTACCGAAGCGTATGATCAGCCGGTTCAGCACATCGCCTTTCGTCGCGTCAGGAATACGGATACGGAACAGCACATTGTCCGTCCGATCGATGAGGATCGGGATCTGTGGGTTTTGTACGTAAACACTGTCCGCCGCGCGTGTCATCTGCATCGATGCAAACAAGCCAACGATCAGAAAAAACTTTTTCATACGATTGTGTTCTATCATTTGAAAGCCCAAAGAAAGGCATATTTTTTCGAATCGCACTTCCTTTGGGCTTGTTATTTGTTTAATTATTCATACCCCGGAGTCTGCTTGAGCAGGGGGTTGATGTTCATCGTGTTGATGTCGAGAGGCCAGAGTAGCTTGTGCTTTTCGGATACATTGATAAGCGGACTACTGGCGGGATAATTGGCCGATGCAGAGAAAGCCAGTGAGTTCTTCGAAGCATCGTGCATGCGTACGACATCGAACCAACGCTTGCCTTCCCATACAAATTCCTTATCGCGCTCATGCAAAATAGCCAGTTCATTCGTTGCGAAATCGCTTTCCTTATACGAATGTTCTTCGTAATGCTTTCCATAAGCGCGTTTACGTACCTGATTGATATAATCGGCACACGGCTCTCCTAATCCATTGCTCACTTCCGCCATCATAAGTAATGCATCGGCATACCGATAGATGATGACGTCGGCATCGTAAACACGATTATTGTTGGCATTGATGGAGCCGACGCCTTTCTTCATTACGCATCCGAACTTCGAGGCGGTGAGCAGCGAGTCGCCGTAATACTCGAGGAAGGTGGCATCACGGCGTTGGTCGGCGGCATCGTAGGTCTTCCAGAAGTCATAGATGTATTCGCTACGGAACACCCCGCCTGTACCTTTCAGGGTCAGCGTATCTTTTTCAATCTTCTTCCCGTTGCGGCCGTATACCTGATTGATAAACACGGCATCCTGATAAAGAAATGTCCCTGCGTTATTCGTTGCTTCGCGATCGGCAAAATGCAGCGTAAAGATAAGTTCCTTGTTGTTACGATTACTTGTGCTGAAAATGCTTCCGAAATCTTTCAGTAGTTCGAACTTACCGACTACTTCATTCAGGGCTGTTTTCGCCACTTTCAGATCGTCCGTACCGGTAGCCGTATATCCATTAATAGATACTTTGGCCGCCCACAAGTAAATTTCGGCTTTAAGCATCAAGGTAGCCGCCTTCGACCACATCATCTTCGGATAGTTGTTACTTACCGTCTTACCGGCATAATACTCTTCCGATTTCAGGATGTCTTTCTTGATGAATTCCATCGTAGCCTGCGGTGTAGCCCGTTCGACATAGAATTTCTCGGCAGTTGCCTTCCCGTTAAGGATTTCTGTTTCCGTAACGATCGGCACACCGCCATACGTCTTATAGAGCATAAAATAGTACAGCGCTCTAAACCCGTAAGCCTGTGCCAGCAGATTTTTACGGTTCTCGTCGCTCAGAAATGCACATTTATTTTCTACCTGATCGATAAAATGGTTTACCTGAAAGAGATTGTCGTAAAGCCCATACCAGTTTCGGATGCCTGTGCGATCTTTATCGAGCAGATTAGAGCGCTCGTTAGCATAGTCAAGACTGGTGTTCAACGACGAGGTGCCTACACGCTGGGTACCTCCACGCATTTCGCCCAGATGATAGAACATGAAATAGCTATCTCTCAAGTTACCATGCAAGCCAATAAGTGCACCGTTCACCTGCGCTTCGTTTTTCCAGAAGTTTCCGCTTCCGAAATAATCTTCGGGAGCCAGATTCAATGAATCGCACGACATGAGAACAACAATGGAAGCGATCCATAGAACGATATGATTTGCTATCTTTTTCATATACTGTGTATTTTATATTCGTTAATCAATCAAAAAGTTACATTAAGCCCGAAAATAACCGTACGGGGTAACGGATACCCACCGTTATTATTCGCTTTTTCGGGAGAAAAGAGGTGTTTGGCCTGTGTCAAATACCCTAAATTTTGTCCGGTCACGGATAACTCTACGGCGTTCAGTCGAGCTTTTTCGATCCATAATGTCGGTAATTTGTAAGCCAGGGTCAATTCGCGTAAAGCCAGATAATCCCCCTTGTAGATGAACATGGACGTAGTGCGAAAATAATTGCGTTTACCCAACTGGTCGGCCCAGACATATTTCGGATAGGCAGCATTCGGGTTATCGGGTGTCCAGGTATCTTTCGTCTCAATAATCGTATTATAAGTGCCTTGTCCAGCTCCCATAAACCAAGGAGTTTTCCAGTCGATCGCTTTGAAGCCCAATGCGTAATCCATACGTGCAGAGAGAGTCAGGCTCTTCCAGCTCACAGATGTGCTGATCCCACCGGTCCATTTCGGTACGGTATTGCCAATCTTCACCATATCGAAGTTATCGATCACCCCGTCTCCATTGACATCCTTCCATTTGATATCGCCCGGCTGAATGGGAAGAGCGTTCTTTTTCTGCGATTCCGACAATTTATTATACCCTTCGGCACCCCCATAAAGCGGACGCCCTGTCGAGCCGCTCACTCCAGATGTGATATCAATCAGTCCCTGCGGAATCTCGTCCTGCGACTGATAGATACCTTCTACCATAAACGCATACAGATCGTTAGGGTTCTGTCCTTCCTGATAACCGCCGACCCACATTTTCTCATTGCCATTACCGGTATATACCTGAAAAGCACCCTGACGATTACGCTCAAGACCATTATCCGGAAGCTGTATCACTTTATTCCTATTCATCGCTCCGTTCCAGCTTATGTTCCATTTCCAGTCTTTGTTGTCGATGATACGGAAAGCCAATTCAAACTCTAATCCCTGATTCTGAAATTTGCCGTTGTTGGATACGACCGAGTTGACCCCTGAAGTAGATGGGATTGTGATATTGGCATACTTGTCCGTCGTCAAACGATTATAATAGGTCAGGTTTGCGTTGATCCGATTCTCAAGGAACCCGAGATCAAGCCCGACTTCGAACGTACGCGATTTTTCCCATAACAGATAAGGATTGGGAATCGCTCCCAACAGGAATCCGGTAGAGCCATTGTATGTCATACTTCCATACGATCCCTGTACGGTATAATTGCCTACGAAGTTTTTATTTACATTCCCGTTCAGCCCGAAACTGGCACGCAGTTTACCGAACGATAGAATATCGGCTGTGCTAGCCATAAACTCCTCTTTATTGAACACCCATCCGGCCGAGACTCCCGGAAAGATTCCCCACCGATTTTCTTCGGACAGCTTCGAATAGCCGTCTTTTCGCATTACGACCGAAAGCAGGTATTTACTTTGATAATCGTAGTTCACACGTCCAAAGAACGACATAATGCGCTGACGTGAATGCCACGAATCAATACTCCGTTGATTTTCTTTTTTCGACGTCAGCCCCAAATCCATAAAATCATCTGTCGGCGCTCCGGATCCGGCCGCTTTGAACCCTTTCTCATACGAATCATAATATTCAAAACCTGCCATCGCGTCAAGGTAATGATCTTTGTTAATCTGACGTTTATAATTCAAGATGGCATTATAGGTCTGATCCAGTGTGCGTTTATAAGAAGCAGACGTATTGCGTGCCGTGTTCATATTACCCGGCGAACGAAGATAATCTTTGTCGAATGACTCATACTTCTCTTCCGAGAAATACCAGATCGTTCCGAGTTTAAGCGAGAGACCTTTCATCAGGTCAAGTGTAAACGACTGATTGATGGTAAATTTATCCGTATTGTTATCACGGATAAACTGTTTAAAGTTATACTGCTGGTTTCCGTCACCCGAATTCGGGCCGAGCAACATTTCGCCTTTCGCATTGTATCCCCTGAATGTGGGAGGCACGGAAAAAACACGTGAAAAATAGTTCGCTTCATCCGACTGTGAAGGAGGCAGACCATTCCATGTTGCATCAGCAAAAGCAAAACTTGAGTTCGAAGTCAGCCATTCTTTTAGTTTATAATCGGCATTCAACGTAAACGTAATCCGCTTATACCAGTTACCGTAAGCTGTTCCGTCACTTTTATTATACCCTAAACCTGCGTAGTAGTTTCCTTTATCGTTTCCGCCGTTTACATTCAGATTGTAATCCTGCGAATAAGCCGGAGACTGAATGTTGAATTCATCCATAAAAGTATTTTTATAGATGATCTTGTCACCATATACCGGATCCGTCATCGTTTGCCAGCCTTGATCGAGCAAAAAAGCAAGTTTGTCGTCATATTTCATCGGACTCCACACAGCCGATGAATATTTATTACCGTCTAAAGGAGTCACACCATCCTTGTCGAAGTAAGCATTTCCTGTTCCATAAGGTGTGGCTCCCTTCAAACCACCAAGACTGGACCAAGATTTGACTTTTGTGCCATCCGGATTGTTCAATTCATCCATATAAGCGTTCTTATAAGCCGAACGCATCCAATACAAGTACTGACCGGCATCCAGAAATTGATATGAATCATGAAAATAGTTCATTCCAAACTTGGCTTTCAGATTCACCTCAGCACGGCCGCTTTTCCCTCGCTTCGTCGTTACTAAAATAACCCCGTCGTTAGCACGCGCTCCATAGATAGCCGTTGCACCGGCATCTTTCAACACTTCCATCGACTCGATATCGTCAGGGTTGATATCGCTTAAAGAACTGCGTACCTGCCCATCGATCAAAATCAGCGGTGATCCTGAACCGTCGAAGTTCGTTCCTCCGCGAAGCACCAGCGTCGGAGTAGATCCCGGATTCCCCGAAGTTTGGCTGACCGACAGACCGGCGACTGCACCCGACAACGCCTGTGCGGGATTTGAAAACAACCCTTGACTCAGCGTTTCTTCTTTCACCTTCGAAATGGAGTTGGTGACTTTCGAACGCAGCTGCTTTCCGCCATAACCGGTTACGACTACTTCGCTCAATTGAGCCACATCTTCTTTCAATACAACGTCGATCTTCGTTTTTCCAGCCACCGAAACCTCCTGAGAGGCATACCCGATATAAGAAAAAACAAGAACCGCATTCGGAGCAGTCGACAAGGAATAGTTTCCGTCGATATCGGTGACCGTTCCATTTCTCGTTCCTTTCTCTACGACAGACGCTCCAATCACCGGCTCACGTAATTCGTCAATGACTGTTCCTGAAATCACAACATTATTCTGCCCGAAAAATGTTATCGGAACCCATAATGTGAACAATAGTAAGAATAATTTCTTTTTCATAAGCATTTAACTAAAAAAATTTATTGCTGTCCGGTAAAACTTTTAGGACTGTAAAAAATTAGGGCCGACACTTCTGACGAGGTATCAGCCCTTTTGGTTATCTTTGTTTTTGGATAAATAATTATAACCATGAGCAAAGATAGTCATTTTACCGGACAGCCGGTCTATAGTCAGGTAATAAAGTTGCTTGATAAAGATAATATTCTTCAAATCAGCCGTGAAACACAGGGAAG
>NZ_JBQNAZ010000012.1:0-76101 GCF_052170195.1 Tannerella sp.
AATCTTGTATATCCATAACCCAAAGATAAGCTTATTTTGATGCGGTTGCCCTGGGTTTTTATATTTCCGGCATAGGATATCCGGCTTTTTGTCTAATTTTGTACGCTTAATTGATACATCATAATGAAGACAACAATAAAACGGACGTTTTTTTATATTTCCATCACAGCGTGTCTATATGCGGGACTTCCGGTAAGAGCACAAGATCTCAATTTCAATGAAAAGATTCGTCGGCTGATTGAAAAAAGCAATCAACCGGATACGATTCCCATACCTATACCGAAACCTCGTCTGGTGCCCAAAGAGTTTCCGGTCGATTCGGTAGTGACGGAGACTGTTGCCAATCCGCACACGGCAGAAAAAGATACGACAACTGTTCCTCATCGTGCGATTCGCAAGCGTACTCTCCTCATGTCGGACGAGGCGATCTATTGGTCGAGGCATTGGGATAACTCGCACAATGCCATACCGGAATGGTATACGTTTCGCGATACGATTATCGTGAACCGATTATTTATGCCTGTCCTCTTTAAAAAAGAAAATCTGGTTCAACCTGAAGAAATTCGTTTTTATGAACCGAAAGATTTCAATGAGATATCATGGACACAACCTCCGTATGTTCCTGTCAGGATGTTTGAAGCATTTCGGCGGAAAGGGATCATCGAAGATTATGCCTATCGTTATGTGCGGCGTCATCACCCCGATTATTTCCGTTACAGTGCCGAACATCTGCCGAAAGAAAAGACAAGGCATATTTGGCAGAAAGAAGATGTGCAGGTTCCTGTTCATAAGGTAGAAACGAGTCCGGACGACTATACGGCTCCCACTAAGTTTATTCCCGACCGGCGGTATTGGACTTCATCATTTGAATCATCTCTCAAGTTTTCTCAAAACTACATTTCTCCCAACTGGTATAAAGACGGTACGAGCAATTTGAATATTCTGAGCAAAAATCTGTTTCAATACAACTATGCTCGAAACCGGTTCCAACTCAAGAACCTGTTGCAAGTGGATATGAGTGTATATACAGCATCGGACGATACGCTTCGAAACCATAAGTTTGGCGACAACCTGCTCCGATTCTACAGTAACTTCGGTTATCAGGCATGGAGCAAGTGGTATTATACGATCGACTTTGAATTTAAGGCTCCATTATTTACCAACTACAAGAAGAATACGATGAAAAAGCAAGTGGCATTTCTCTCGCCTTACATTGTTAATACGGGGCTGGGTATGAAGTATGATCTGAACAAGAAATACGCGAAAAAAGGCCGTTCGCTGAAGTTGGCAGTCAATGTCGCTCCTATATCGTATACGTATATGGCAAGTGTAGATGACGGTATCAACCGTGGTATACATGGTTTTCAAAAAGATAGCGATGGGGAATATCGGAAATCGTTGAACAGATTCGGTTCGACCGTGCGTATGGATATGGTGTTGAAACCGAATCGGAACGTTACTTGGAAGTCACGGTTTTATTACAATACGACGTATAAGAATGTTTTAGCCGAATTTGAAAATATGTTGGATATGGCTATCAGCCGTTATTTTTCGACGATGATCAATGTTCATTTGCGTTTCGATGACAGCGTGACGAAAACGAAGGGGTATGATTCATATCTTCAAACGAACGAAACGCTGAGTTTCGGCTTGCGATATATCTGGTAAATCTTACGAATCTTTCACCTCGTTGGGGTAAAAAAGGCATTGTTTTGGTTCCGAACCATTCGTCTGTAATGTTTAACAAAAAATATCACTTCGGTGCGTTATGTTTATCTTTTTTTGATTACTTTTGCCGCGATTTGCAAACTCGACATTGCAATCTGATGACTTTATGGTGAAATTTATTCAACATCGTGGTATCGTGAAGAATATCGAAAACAATACGGTATTCGTACGTATAGAGCAGCAGAGCGCATGTAGCGCATGTCATGCACGGTCAGCTTGTCTGGCTTCGGATAAGGCCGAAAAGATTATCGAGGCGACGGGTGACGGAAGTCTGTTCGAACCGGGCGAGGAAGTCGTGGTATCGGTGCAGTCGTCCATGGGTATGCAAGCTGTCGTATTGGCTTTTGTGCTTCCGTTTTTCCTCGTTGTTACGGTTGTATTTGCCGGTATCAGATTGACGGGTGATGAAGGCATTGGCGGATTGGCCGGGCTGGCTTTTCTTTTTCCTTACTATATTTTGATTTATTTGTTTCGTAATAAGATAAATAAGCGATTTTTATTTACGGTTTCGAAAGCCGCTTCCGTTGGTGATCCTGTAATCAATTATATATAATGTATATAGCAATTATTCTATTAGGAGTAGTAGGTGCTGTTGCAGCCCTCATTTTATTCGCGGTATCAAAAAAGTTCGAGGTGCACGAAGATCCGCGCATCGGACAGATACAAAATGCATTACCGGGAGCCAACTGTGGCGGATGCGGTTTCCCGGGATGTGGTGGGTTTGCCAATGCCTGCTTTAAGGCCGAGTCGCTCGAGGGGCTGTTTTGCCCGGTCGGAGGAGCGGATGTAATGAAGCAGGTGGCTGCCATTATGGGGAAGGAAGCGGGTGAAAGCGTGCCTCAAATAGCTGTCGTGCGATGCAACGGTACGTGCGAAGCCCGTCCGCGTACAAATACATACGACGGTGCCCGGAGCTGTGCGATCGCTGCCGCGCTATACAGTGGTGAAACAGGATGTTCTTTCGGATGTTTAGGATTGGGTGATTGTGTTGATGCTTGCGATTTCGATGCTATCCACATCAATCCGGAGACCCTTCTTCCCGAAGTCGTCGAAGATAAATGTGTGGCATGTGGAGCTTGTGTGAAAGCATGTCCGAAGCATATCATCGAATTGCGCAAGAAAGGTCCGAAATCACGGCGTATCTTCGTGTCTTGTATGAATAAAGACAAAGGTGGGGTGGCACGGAAAGCTTGTACGAATGCTTGCATCGGCTGTTCAAAATGTAAAAAAGAGTGTCCGTTCGAGGCGATTACGGTTACGAATAACTTAGCTTATATCGACGACACGAAATGCCGCTTGTGTCGCAAATGTGTGGCTGTCTGTCCGACAGGTGCGATTCATGAGCTCAATTTCCCGCCGCGTAAGGAAAAAGAGAAAGAAACGGCCGCTCCGGAGCCTAAACCGGTTCCTCAACCCGAGGTGATCGTTCCGGAAACATCATTGACAACTAACAATTAACGATTCTATATGTACACCTTTCGAATTGGAGGGATTCACCCATCAGGAAACAAACTGTCGGCAGGACGTCCGATAGAAACGATTGCACCGACGGCCACGGTGGTTATACCGTTGGGGCAGCATATCGGCGCTCCGGCAGAAGCCGTTGTTGCCAAAGGCGACAAAGTGAAGGTCGGCACATTGATCGGAAAAGCATCGGGTTTTGTCTCGGCCAACGTTCATTCATCCGTTTCGGGGACGGTGACGAAAGTCGATACGATGATCGATGGAGCAGGTTTGCCTAAGCCTGCCGTTTATATCAATGTCGAAGGCGACGAGTGGGAGCAGGGTATCGATTGCGATGAGACGATTGTTAGAGAGTGTACACTCTCGGCCAAAGAGATTGTCGGCAAGATTGCCGAGGCCGGCATTGTCGGTATGGGCGGGGCTACATTCCCCACGCAGATCAAGCTCTCGCCACCTCCGGGAAGTAAGGCCGAGTTGCTGATCATCAATGCGGTGGAGTGTGAGCCGTATTTGACCTCCGACCATGCCCTGATGCTCGAAAAAGGCGAACAGATTATCATTGGGACGAGCATTCTGATGAAAGCCATTGAAGTTCGCCGTGCGGTAATCGGCATCGAAAGTAATAAGCCCGATGCTATTCGTTTACTGAAACAACTGGCTGAATCACAAAACGGAATTGAGATAATGCCGTTGAAAATGAAATATCCGCAAGGGGGAGAGAAACAGCTTATCGATGCGGTGATACGCCGTCAGGTTAAGAGCGGAGCATTACCGATTTCCGTAGGTGCTGTGGTACAGAACGTAGGAACGGTTTATGCCGTGTACGAAGCCGTTCAAAAGAATAAACCGCTGATCGAAAGGGTTATCACGGTTACGGGAAAGAGCGTTGCCCGACCATCCAATTTCCTCGCGCGTATCGGTACGCCGATCAGTACGCTGATTGAAGCGGCCGGCGGCATGCCCGAAGATACCGGCAAGATTATCGGCGGCGGTCCGATGATGGGACGTACGATGATCAGTGCTGATACTCCTGTGATGAAAGGGAGTTCCGGCGTGCTTTTGATGACGAAAGCCGAGTCGGTACGAAAGCCGATGCGAGACTGCATACGTTGTGCCAAGTGTATCAATGTTTGCCCGATGGGATTGGCTCCTAACCTGCTGATGAATCTAACCCTTCACAAGGCGTGGGACGAGGCGGAAGAAAACTATGTGGTCGACTGTATCGAATGTGGATCATGCAGTTATACCTGTCCGGCTTATCGTCCGCTGCTCGATTATATCCGTATGGGTAAGACGACCGTGATGGGAATCATGCGGTCGAGAAAGAAATAGCCTTTCGATCGAATATTGTATAAATTAATAAGATAAATATAAATGAACTCAACATTGATCGTTTCTCCGTCGCCTCATGTTCACAGCGGCGATTCGATAGGCAAGAATATGTACGGCGTACTGATTGCTCTTGTGCCGGCTTTTCTCGTCTCGCTCTATTGCTTTGGTTTGGGAGCCTTGATTGTAACGCTCGTGTCTGTCGTGTCGTGTGTGCTTGCCGAGTATCTTATTCAGAAATACTTGTATAAAAAAGAACCGACAGTCGGTGATGGCTCAGCCATTCTGACAGGTGTATTGCTGGCGTTCAACCTGCCGTCGAACTTGCCTGTATGGATCGTTATTCTGGGGGCGTTGTTCGCAATCGGCGTCGGTAAAATGTCGTTCGGAGGATTGGGTAACAATATCTTCAATCCTGCATTGGTAGGCCGTGTGTTTCTTCTGATCTCGTTTCCGGCGCAAATGACCACATGGCCTGTTGCCGATATATTGCCGATGACGTATACGGATGCTCAAACAGGCGCTACGACCTTGTCACTGATTCATTACAGTAAAGATTTTGCCGATGCGGGGATGGCTGCCATCGGACTGACCGGCGGAAGCCTTGGTGAGATGAGTGAAATTGCATTGCTTATTGGGTTCGCTTATATGCTGTTTCGAAAGATCATCACATGGCATATTCCGGTGACGATTCTTGTAACAGTAGCCGTTTTCACCGGAATCTTGTATATTTTTAACCCTACACCGGTGAACAATCCACTGATTCATCTTACTTCAGGGGGATTGATGCTCGGGTCTGTGTTTATGGCTACCGATTATGTCACTTCACCGATGGCAAAAAAAGGAACGGTTGTTTACGGTATCGGTATCGGCGTGTTGACTGTTCTGATCCGCATCTTCGGCGCCTATCCCGAGGGGATGTCTTTCTCCATTCTGATTATGAATGGGTTAACACCACTGATTAATACATACTTCAAACCCAAACATTTCGGAGGTAAATAAGCATGGAAAAACTGAAATCAACATTCCTTACGATTGTGTTGTCACTGACGTGTATCTGTCTTGTGGCAGGCCTCGCTTTGTCGGCAGCCAATACATTTACGAAAGAGAAGATTGCCGAATCGAATGCTGCGGCATTGCAGGCGGCGATTAAAAAAGTAGCGCCGGAATTCGATAATCATCCGGCGGAAGAACAATTCAAAGTCGGACTGGCCGAAGGCGATTCGCTTGTTGTTTATCCTGCTAAGAAAGGCGGAGAGTCGGTCGGTGCGGCCATTGAGAGTTATACCAAGAACGGTTTTGGCGGGATGATTCGCATCATGGTCGGGTTTGATGCCGAGCATAAGCTTGTCAATTATTCGATCCTCGAACATAACGAAACCCCGGGACTGGGTTCGAAAATGGAGGAATGGTTCCGTGTAGAAAAGAACAAACAGAACATTATCGGACGTGACATGAAGGGGGCTGCCCTCACCGTATCAAAAGATGGAGGCGATGTAGACGCGATTACGGCGGCAACGATTTCGTCACGCGCTTTTCTCGAAGCCGTAGCTCGTGCATATGCTGCATATAACGGTCATGAAGCAGACGGAACGAGCGGAGCTACATCGAAAGAGTCGGAAGAATAATGCAGTATGTTAAATATCAAATATAACGAACAATGAAATATTTGAAAATCATAAAGAATGGTATCATCGCGGAAAATCCGACATTCGTTCTGTTGTTGGGAATGTGTCCAACATTGGCGACCACCTCATCGGCCGTCAACGGCATGAGTATGGGCTTGGCAACAACCTTTGTGCTGATCTGCTCGAATATCGTTATCTCGGCAATCAAAAAGTTAATCCCCGATGAGGTACGTATACCTGCTTATATTGTGGTCATCGCATCGTTCGTGACGATTTTGCAGATGTGCATGCAGGCTTTTTTGCCTGATTTGTATAAGAGTCTCGGATTATTTATCCCGCTTATTGTAGTGAATTGCATTGTGCTTGGTCGTGCCGAATCCTTCGCCTCGAAGAACGGAATCCTCTCTTCCGGTTTTGACGGGATCGGGATCGGATTGGGATTTACGATTGCCTTGACATTGCTTGGGATTTGCCGCGAGTTACTCGGTACGGGCAAGATGTTTGCCTTGTCTGTCTTTCCTGAGCAATACGGAGCGTTGCTCTTTGTGCTTGCACCCGGCGCATTTATTGCTTTGGGATATCTGATCGCATTAGTCAATCGGTTCAAAAAATAACGCATCAAAACGATATTATGGAATATATTCTTATTTTTATTGCAGCGATTTTCGTGAACAACGTCGTGTTGTCACAGTTCCTCGGAATCTGTCCGTTTTTAGGGGTATCTAAAAAAGTCGATACGGCTTTGGGCATGGGCATGGCTGTCACGTTTGTCATGACGATCGCGACGATCGTGACTTTTTTGATTCAGAAATATATATTGGATGCATTCGGCCTTGCCTATCTGCAAACAATTGTTTTTATTCTGATTATCGCCTCGTTGGTGCAGATGGTTGAGATCATTCTAAAAAAGGTATCTCCTTCGCTCTATCAGGCATTGGGGGTATTTCTGCCACTGATCACCACGAACTGTGCTATTCTTGGTGTGGCGATCCTCGTCATACAGAAAGAATATAACCTCGCTCAGTCTATCGTATATGCCGTTGCTACGGCTATCGGCTTTGCGCTTGCTCTCGTTATTTTTGCCGGTATACGCGAGCAGCTCGACCGTACGAATGTGCCGGCTGCCATGAAAGGCGTTCCCATTGCACTGATTACCGCAGGTCTGTTGGCTATGGCTTTTATGGGCTTCTCCGGAATTGCGTAATTCCCAAAGCCAAACCAAAGGTTTGTAATTTTATCGGTTTAAGTCTGCTATCGTAAAGATGTTTTGCATTAGCACGCAATGTTTGGCCCATTTCGAGGAAGGCATCGTATAGGTGACGCGTTGGCCATCCTGTGCAATGATCGTGATCCGTATCGGTGACGGAGATTGGTAGAAACTCTTCAACACCTGATACGGAACTTTGACCGTTCCGCGATGAATCCAGTATTTTCCTTTCGGGTGCGTGTATAACAAATCACTATGGGAAGCATACAGAGCTTTTCCTGATTCGTCCGATACATAAAATGAATCTGTTACAAAAGTGTTGAGATGAAAGTAGGTGTAATTGATGGTAGCTGAATCCTGCGAATAAAGATAAGCAATGTCATATACGAAGCTTTTCTTCGCTTTTTTGTCTTGCGTCTGAAAGCCTTTTTGAGGCATAATAAAATACAGATTGCCACCTTCCTGAGGCAGGAAAGAATAATGTGTATGTAATTTTTGTGCAGATAGACTGACGGCTCCCATCAGTAGAATCGATAACATTACAAATTTCATTGTGTATAAATAAATTTATTTGTAAAAAAACAGGAAGATATATCTCTGACGGGCATACAATGTTATCAGAATTCAAAGTTGTGTTTTTCAAACAATTTCTTCTGTTGTTGCCCCTTCTTATATATTCCAAAAAGATGTGTCAGAACAAAAGTCCTGACACATCCTTGTTCTTTCTCGTTCAGACGAAAATTATTCGCCGTAAACAATGATTTCGTGAGTGGTGATGATACCCAGAATTGTCTTGTTGTGCTCGTCTACGTGGGTAATTTTTTTGATTCCACCGTTCTTAGCTGCAGTTTGGAAGCTGGCATCACCAGTAGCGAAAATATTCAGGATACTGCTTGCCGATGCTTTTCCTACTTTGGTAGCTAATGAATTACTTGTTACAGCTGTACCGCTTGTTACATCGGTGTAAATTCCACCCATCACCGGTGCGCGCGTAATACCGCAACTGCTTAATCCTAAACAGCCTACTGCTGCTACTAACATAAACACTTTTTTCATTGTAAATAAGTTTTTAATGTTACAATTTTACCCGTCTCCCATCAGATAAAATGTTAATAATTTGTTTGTTAAATAAATAAAAGACTTATGGGAGTAGTCTTTTGAGACGGTAAAAGTACAAATAATATTTGTAATAACGTTATAGATGTTTTAAAAAAAATATCTGATTTTTTTACATGGAAAAGAGGAATTGGGTATTCTGTCATACTATATGTTAAGATGGTTAACTGAATACTTTATACATGCATTTCGATATTAATTTGCACCCCTGTAATCGGTTGGTGATAAACCGGCTATCTTTTTAAACATACGGCTGAAATGATGGGGGTATTTAAATCCCAATTCGTATGCAATCTCGTTAATCGACTTGTCGGGATGATGCAATAAATCCTTTGCCCTGTTAATGAGCTTTAACTGGACATATTCTTGTGCCGTCTTTCCTGTTTCTTTCTTGATTAAATCGCCAAAATAATTGGCAGATAGATGCACTCTGTCTGCAAAATATTGGACGGAAGGTAAGCCGATCGTTTGTGCTTTATTCGAATCGAAATACAGGTTGATCTCTTCTTCGAAACGGAATAATATCCCTTTATTTACTTCTTCACGAGTAATGAATTGACGGTCATAAAAGCGTAAGCAATGATTGAGCACCACTTCAAGATGTGCCACAATAATCGATTTGCTATGCTTATCAATCGAATGGTTCAACTCTCCTTCAATTTCCTGAAAACAGTTGATGATGGTTTGTTTTTCCCGTTCTGACATGTGCAGCGATTCGTTTGACTGATAGGAAAAGAAAGAATAGTTTTTCATCTTTTGTCCCAGAGCTGTTCCGCGTAACAAATCCGGATGGAAACACAGTCCCCAGCCTTGCATCCGAAAAACTTCGCCGGTATCGTCTTTCCCTGCAACTTGCCCCGGACCGATAAACACAAGCGTTCCTTCCTGATAGTCGTAACGATGGCGTCCGTATATCAGATTTCCACATTGAATCTGTTTCAGGAAGATGAAATAGAAACCGTATCTTTTACGTATATGTTTAAACTCTTTCCCGACTTTGGAAAAGTCAATCGAACTGATTAAAGGGTGAAATGTCTCAATACCCAAAAATGTATTGTACTCATGGATTGTGTCGAAATTCAGAATCGTACGCATATATTTTTCTGTTAAATAAATATCTCTACAAAAATAGTTGTTTTGTTTCGAACTCCGACAGAAATTGTTTTTATCCGTAATTATGGTATAAGAATCCGTAATTTGTCTATTTACGTGACGAATGATTCGGGCTATATTTGTATCGTGAAATTATATAATTTAAAAAAGGAGATAAAAAGATGAAAACACAGACGAGTCCAAATGCAAGAATGTTTATGATCTTTATTTGGGGAATCATGATGGGGCTGCAAACTCTTTACGCTCAGCAGAAACCGGAAGAATCCAAACCGGAAGAATCACTTATCGCTCTTTCGAAGATGAAATGGAAATGGATGGCAGAAAAAGATGTCGCATCGCTGGATGATTTGTTTCATGCCAATGCGGTATTTGTACACATGGGAGGAACAATGAATAAAGAGCAGGAGATCGGTGTAATAAAATCCGGAAGGATAGAGTATAAACACGCCGAAATACAGGAAACGACTGTTCGTTTTGTGGGTCAGACGGCCGTTATACTCGACAAAATCCGTCTGACTGCCGTTGTTGGTGGAAATGAGGTGGTAAATCCCTTTATGGTTACCGAAGTTTATGTGTTCACAGATAACCGATGGAAACTGGCCTCTTTGTCGTTCACCAGATTGCTGGGAGAATAAAAAAGTAAGATATAAAACAGGAATAAGATGATAAGGAAAATTATTATGGGAACGGCGTGGATGATGGTAGGCCTTGGTCTCTATGCTCAGAACAATGAAATGCTTACCGATAAAGACAAAATTATTGTGACCATTTCGGCATATACCGCGCGTGGCGAACTTGCCGAACTGAAAGAGGCACTCAATCGTGGCCTCGATGTCGGGCTTACCGTTAGCGAAGCACGTGAGATTCTTGTACATCTTTACGCTTACACCGGCTTTCCTCGCAGTCTCAATGGGCTGATGACCCTGATGAACGTACTCGAAGAACGGAAGACACAAGGGAAGAAGGATGTAGAAGGACGTGAAGCGAGTCCCATTGTCGATACTGGCGACACGTACGAACGTGGGCGAAAAACACTCGAAAAATTGTCGGGTGTACCTCAGCCCAAACCGGCTAAAGGGTATGGTGAGTTTGCTCCGCGTATCGATCGGTTTTTAAAAGAGCATCTTTTTGCCGATGTGTTCGACAGCGATGTGCTTGACTACAAGACCCGCGAACTGGTAACCCTATCTGCGCTGGCAACTCTCAACGGAACGGAAGCTCAGCTAAAGGGACATTTGAAGTTAGGCAAAAATACCGGTTGGACAGATCGCCAACTTGCTGAGATCATCGAGATGGCGTCCGCAATAAAAGGAATTGATCCGATTCACTCCAAAGGTGAACAAAAGTTGCCTGATACGCGGTTTACGGGCGATGCCTATCTCACACCGTTGCTGGCGCGCGATACAACCAACAATTTTGCCATGGGAAGCGTCTATTTCGAGCGAAATGCCCGAACGCATTGGCATACTCATCCTCGTGGACAGGTGCTTATCGTAACCGCCGGAGAAGGATTATATCAAGAAGAAGGCAAGCCCGCACAACGTATCCGTAAAGGAGAAATCGTGAATATTCCTGCTCGCGTAAGACATTGGCACGGGGCGTCGGCACACAGCCCGATGACGCATATCGGCATCACCAATTATGTCGGCGAGAAAGGTGTGGACTGGTACGAAGCCGTAACAGATGAGCAGTTCGACAAAGCCAATTCCGAAGGAAAAAGGTAATCATCCTTATCATACAAGAATAACATGAAATCGAAAATCATCATGACAATATTCGCCGGAGCGACGCTTATAAGCTGTACGAACAAGCATACAATCTCCGATGAGCATCATTTGGTAATTGAAAGGCAGGGGAGTTTTACCGTCGGCGGACAGCACATCAAGCGCGAAGGCATTTACGACGGAAAGACTTTTACCGGATTTTTTACGCCGAACGAAGCAGGGCAAACCATGCACGTCGATCATGCTTACGTTGATTATCAAATACCGGCAAACGCTCGAAGCCATTCTATTATTTATGTACACGGCTACGGAGGATCGGGAATGACTTGGACATCTACACCGGATGGACGTGAGGGATTTGCCACCCTCATGCTGCGCAAAGGATATCCGTCGTATGTAATGGATCTGCCGGGGCGTGGACGAGCCGGAAAAACTTCGGCCGAAACGACCGTTAAGCCTCAAGCCAATGAGCAGTTCTGGTTTGATATCTGGCGCATCGGCGAATGGCCGAATTATAATGAAGGGGTACAGTTCCCGACGGATTCTGCTGCCTTCTCTCAATTCTTTCGTGCCATGACACCCAATATCGGTACCGGAAATCCGGCAAACGATGTGGCGACTATCGGCCTGCTGGCCGAACGCATTGGTGCGAATATTCTTGTCACTCATTCTGCCGGTAGCCTTCCGGGCTGGTTGGCTGCGGCAAATAGCGATCAAATAAAAGCTGTTGTGGCATACGAACCCGGCGCATATCTGTTTCCGGAAGGTGAAATCCCTGAACCAATCGAAGGGCTTACGGGTGGAACGAGAGGCATTCCTGTTTCTGTAGACGACTTCAAAAAACTGGTAAAAAAGCCTATCGTTATCTACTTTGGCGACTATATTCCCGAAGAAGTAACCCATCAATTGGGAGGTGAGAATTGGCGAGTACGCTTGCAAATGGGACGCAAATTCGTGGAAGCTGTCAATCGCCACGGCGGAAAGGCAACCTTGGTAGAATTGCCCCAAATAGGGATCAAAGGCAACACCCATTTCTTGATGAGCGACCTCAATAACAACGATCTTGTAGACCTGCTTGTCCGATGGTTCGAAGAAAACAGATTGAATTGAAAGGAAATGCATTGTAAACTCTAAAAAATGAAATATATGAGACGACTAAAATGGATGATGCTAACAGTGATTCTTGTTTTGCCTCTAATGCTTACGGCATACAACAGAAAGGTCGAAAAAAAGGCGTCGGACTCAGGTGATCGAAAGATGACAGCTCCTTTTACTTCTCGTTCGACGATTGGCGAGATAGTCAACCATTCCGCGTTCAAGGCGTTTGGCCGGTTTCTGTTTCCGCTTCAGGGCGAGACTTACGACCGTGATATGCCGCTTTCGCAAGTTGGAAAGCTTTTGCCTTATCACGAAAATATTGTTCCCGATAGTGCAGCAGCGCTTCTTAACCGGATGCTACTGCGAGTCGAAGCGGGAGAACATTTGTTTTACGATATTTACACCGATACTCAAAAGCAAGCCGACTCTACTAAGAAAGAAACAGGAATATTCTTCTTTCGAGGGAAACCTGATGCTCCTTTTGCGGTGGTTTGTCCGGGAGGAGGTTTTTCCTACGTAGGCTCCATTCACGAAAGCTTACCTCATGCCGACTATTTGAGCGGAAAAGGCTACAATGTTTTTGCCATTCAGTATCGTACCGGAGGAGCACAAGTAGCCTGTGAAGATCTTGCCGCGGCTCTTTCGTTTATTTTTCGCCATGCACAAACATTAAAAATAAGTACGGATGGTTATTCTCTTTGGGGAGGATCGGCCGGAGCGAGAATGGCTGCTTATCTCGGCTCCTATGGGGCGGCAGCTTACGGGGGCGACGATCTGCCTCGTCCGTCGGTAGTGGTGATGCAATACACGGCACATTCGGATTATACCCGCAATGATCCGCCAACTTTTGCCGTAATAGGAGAGAACGATGCCATAGCGAGCCCTGCCGTGATGAGAGAGCGTATGGATACCCTTAAAAGCTTGGGTATTGATACCGAATTTCATCTTTATCCCGATCTCGGACATGGATTCGGAATGGGCTACGGCACGACCGCTCAAGGCTGGATAGATTTTGCTTTAAGATTCTGGGAAAAACATTTACAACATCGATCAAATAAATAACTATGAAAATCAATAAAATAATTCAAGTCATTATGATGATAACTACGGGTGCAACATTATTCGCGCAAAACGCTTCTGTAAATCCTTACGGATTGGTGTATCAAGGGGCAATTACTAAAAACGAAGAAGGAAGGGTGCATATTCATCCGGTCAGTTATAAGAACAAGCATGGGATAGATATATCGGCTAATCTCTATACCCCGGCCGGCTATGACGGAAATAAGCGATATCCTGCCATTGTGGTAGCTCATCCCAACGGGGGAGTAAAAGAGCAGGTTGCGGGACTTTATGCGCAGCGATTAGCCGAACAGGGATTTCTTACCATTACTGCCGATGCGGCCTATCAGGGAGCAAGTGGAGGAACACCCCGCAATACGGACATACCGGCTAACCGGATAGAGGATATTTACGGCATGGCGGATTTTATTACTTCTTATCCCGGTGTTGATGTCGACCGCATCGGAATACTCGGTATTTGCGGAGGTGGAGGATATACGATTAAAGCCGTGCAGACCGACAAACGTTTTCGGGCTGTGGCAACCATCAGCATGTTTAATTCGGGGCTGGTTCGGCGGAACGGGTTTCAGGATTCGCAACTTGCTACGATCAACCAGCGATTGCAACAAGCCTCCGATGCCAGAGCCAAACGAATCGCCACGGGCCAAATAGAGTACACGGGAAGCAAGGCAACCAAGCTCACAAGCGAAGAATTGGCTAAAATCTCGACCGATTTATACCGTCAAGGGATGGAATACTATGGCGATACGCATGCTCATCCCAATTCCACTTTTCAATATACGACAGAAAGTCTGCTTTATCTGATAAATTTCGATGCCAATACGCAGGTAGAGCTTATTACCCAGCCGTTGTTGATGATTTCGGGCGAAAAATCTGATACGCATTATATGACCGAAGCCGTCTTCAGGAATGCTACCGGTACGCAACAAAAAGAACTGTTTATCGTAAAAGGAGCAACGCATATCGAAACGTATTGGAAACCGGAATATGTGGCGCAGATTGTAGAAAAATTATCGGATTTTTATGGAAAACATTTTAAGTAAAACAAATTAAATAGGAAGGAAATGAGAACAAAAGATTTAAACAGACGTGAATTTATTGCGCTCGGAACGCTCGCGACCGGTGGGTTATTCGCTGCTCCTTTGACAAGCTGTTCTTTAAAAGCCGAGTCCCCATCTTCGGTCAAAGAGAACCTTCGTGAAAACGTCCGGAAACGGACTTTGGGAACCGGCAAACATGCGCTGGAAGTTTCTGCCGTTGGCTTGGGGTGTATGGGAATGAGTTATCATCGCAGTTTTATTCCGGACCCGAAAAAGATGGAAACATTGCTTCGTCAGGCGGTTGACAGGGGACAGAATTTCTTCGATACGGCCGAAGCATACGGTCCGCAAACGAACGAGCTTTTGGTGGGGAAAGCACTGAAAACAGTCCGCAAAGATGTTGTGATCGCCACGAAATTCGGATTTGTAAACGGAAGGCCTTCGGAAGGAACAGACTCCAGTCCCAAGCGTATCCGTGAAGTAGTAGAACAATCGCTTAAAAACCTGCAAACGGATTATATCGATTTGCTTTATCAGCATCGGGTTGACCCCAATGTCCCCATTGAGGAGGTGGCCGCAACGGTAAAAGCGTTGATCGGTGAAGGCAAAGTGCTTCATTTCGGTATGAGCGAGGCCGATGCCGAAACCTTACGCAAAGCTCATTCGATACAGGCTGTTACAGCCATTCAGAGCGAATATTCGTTGATGACACGCATTGTAGAAACGAATGGAGTCTTGAATACTTGTGAAGAACTGGGTATCGGTTTCGTTCCGTATAGCCCGTTAAGTCGTGCGTTGCTTACAGGGTATATCAACGAACGAACGAAATTTAACCTCGACAACGATAACCGTCCTGCGTTACCTCGTTATCAACCGAAAAACATTATCGAGAATTGGGGGGTGATCGATATTCTCAAAGAGTTCGGCGATCATCGGGGACTGACCGTAGCACAAGTGGCTTTGGCTTGGTTATTGGCTCAAAAACCTTGGATCGTACCGATTCCGGGAACAACAAAGCTGGCTCATTTGCACGAAAATATGCTTTCTGCCGAATTTGAATTTACGCCGGACGAATTACGGCTACTTACCGATAAAATCAATCAGCTACAAATCGTAGGCGAGCGATATACAGGCATATCTGCACAGCAGGCAAGTAAATAAATCTTTTTTTATAAAAATTTTTAATGTAACGTAACAGAAACATGAAACGAATGATTATCGCTGCTTTGAGTATCGTTTTATTCGGCAGCAACGCTTACACGCAAGAGACACGTAAACAAGAAGCTTTGTTTAATAAGGCTTTGGTGGTTTATTTCTCCGCAACGGGAACTACGGCGGGAGTCGCTAAGAAGATCGCGCAAGTGTCCGGAGGAGAACTCTACGAGATCGTCCCTCAAACACCTTATACGAGCGACGACCTCGATTGGCGAAACAAACAGTCGCGCAGTTCGCTCGAAATGGGAAATCCGAAGTCCCGCCCGGCCATCAAAGGGAAAAAAGAGCATCTTTCGGATTATGACGTGATTTTTATCGGCTATCCGATCTGGTGGAATGTGGCGCCAACGATTGTCCGCACATTTATCGAAAGTCATCCTCTGAAAGGGAAAACGGTGATACCTTTCGCTACGTCGGGAAGTAGCGGCATAGAAAACAGTGTGGCTCAATTGAAAAAAGATTATCCCGAAATTCAGTGGCGGGACGGCCGATTGTTAAACGGTGCAACGGAACAGACGATCCGTGAATGGATAGAAAAAGAGCTGAAAAAATGATATAATGATAGCAATCGATGAAAAAAATTCTGATAACTTTCATTGCTCTGATTAGTTTCGGGGTGCAAGCTCAGCAAACGTCCCCAATCGTTCGTACAGCTTCAGGCTTTGTGCGTGGAGCATCGGAAGACGGTATCGACTGCTACAAAGGCATTCCATACGCAGCGCCGCCGATTGGCGAATTTCGTTGGCGCCCGCCTCAGCCCGTAAAATCGTGGGATGGCATACGTGATGCAACCCAATATGGCCCAAGTTGTGCGCAAGCGGGATGGCCGCGAGGCTCGAGTGGTATTGCCGATGGTTCGTCTGAAGATTGTCTTTATTTAAACTTGTGGCTACCCTCGGGTACTAAACTGGGAGCAAGATTGCCTGTCATGGTCTGGATACACGGAGGAGGCTTCGTGGGAGGCAGTGGGGCAGGTTCTTTAGGCAGTCAATTCGCCAAGCAGGGGATTATTCTCATAACAATCAACTATCGACTGGGACGACTCGGGCATTTTGCTTTTCCCGCATTAAGTGAAGAGTATCCTAATGAGCCAAAAGGAAGTTATGCCTTTATGGATCAAATTGCGGCACTTGAATGGATACAGAAAAACATTGTGGCATTTGGAGGAAATCCCGATAACGTGACGATCTTCGGTCAATCTGCCGGTGGTGTGTCCGTTCATGCTCTTATGACTATTCCGGCAGCCAGAGGCCTTTTCCATAAAGCGATCAGTCAGTCGGGCGGGGGGCGCGACGGTGTGCTGACCGGTCGCCCCATTCGTCAAGAAAAGGCAGATTCGATGTATCCTGTTTCGGCAGAAACAATAGGGATAAATTTTGCGCGTAAGCATGGAATTCAAGGTCTTGATGCTGCCGCTCTTGCCCGGCTGCGCACGTTGAGTGTTGAGGAGATTGTGGATGGAGGACAGGAAATAGACGAACAGCAAGGTGTACGTACCTATTCCGGCCCTATTCTTGATGGGAAACTGGTTGTCGAAACAGCTGAAAGTGCGTACAAGGCCGGGCGGTTTGCAAAGATACCGTTGATCATTGGATCAAACAGTGCGGAGATAGGAGGGGAATTTGTCAATTCCAGCAGTTCTAAAAACGAGCTGTTTGCACTTTTCGGAGAATTACAAAATGAAGCAATCGAAGCTTACGATCCCAAAGACGAAAGAGAATTTTCCGAAATAATAGCATTGTTTAATACTGATTGGGTGTGGGCTGAGCCTGCCCGATTTACCGCAAGGAATTTTATAGAAAGTGGAACGCCGGTTTATCTCTATCACTTTGGCTATGTATCTCCGGCTATGAAGGAGCGTATGAAGTATGGAGCTGGACATGGAGCGGAAATCGGTTATATATTTTGCAGACTGATGAACAGAGAAGGTTCTCCCGTAGACTTAAAGAGTGAAGAAGTTGCCACGATTATGAATACGTATTGGGTTAACTTTGCTAAAACAGGAAATCCTAATGGAAACGGCCTTCCTCAATGGCCTGTTTACGATATTGAGAATGACACCATGCTCGACATACAGTTAGATGGGCGTTTTGTTAAAAAATCCGATCCAAGAAAAGCCAGATTGGATGTCATCGAGAAAGCTTTCAATCATAGGGAACGGTTACAAACCCGCGGTGGCATTTAGAAGTGAATCTTCTGTGCGAAAAAGTACAGTGATGATGACTTGATGTCGGCAATAAACATTCTAAAACGCCTTTACATGCAAAAAGTCCTGCAGACTTATGTTTGCAGGACTTTTTTCTTCCACCGGCTTTATCATCTCTAAGTCTTCCAGCGGAAAGCGAGGGATTCGAACCCCCGGTACAGTTACCCGTACACCGCATTTCGAGTGCGGCCCATTCGACCACTCTGGCAGCTTTCCTCCCTTTTCAAAGGACGCGCAAAGGTAATATGTTTTTCAGAAAATACAAAAAAACGAAATAAATTTACTTATCGAATTCGTTTTTGGGTCTTCTTGAAATTGGGTCTTTTTTTACGGCTTCTTTGCTGTTCCTGAAACACTTTTCTTTATTTTGCGATTTTTAGAGCAGATAATATAAAAGTTTTACTATTTTTGCTCGACTTATCAAACAGGCAAAACAATATTAATTATAAGAAAATATAAACCGTTATGAAATTTGATGTATCAAGTTCCGCGTTATTGACACGCTTGCAGTCGATCAGTAAAGTGATTGCTTCGAAAAATACGCTGCCTATCTTAGACAGTTTCCTGTTCCAGTTAGAAGAGAATAAGTTGACGATTACGGCTTCGGATGTGGAAACTCGTCTGGTGACAACCGTCGATGTGATGAATGCCAGCGGAAGCGGTCTGTTTGCTGTTTCTGCCAAGATTCTCTTAGAACCATTGAAAGAATTGCCGGAACAACCGCTTGTGTTTGAGATCAACGATGATAATTTGTCGACCGTTGTGCGTTACGAGAACGGGAAGTATGAATTTATCGGCCAGCGTGGTGATACATATCCTCAACAAAAACCATTGGGTGAAAATGCGGTAGACCTCACCATGGAATCGCAGGTATTGTTAAATGGTATCGGGCGGGCGTTTTTTGCCACGGCCGACGATGAACTTCGTCCGGTGATGAACGGAATCTACTTCGATATTCAAACCGATAATCTGACGTTTGTCGCTTCGGATGGTCATAAACTGGTGCGTTTGCGCAATCTGGCCGTAAGGTCGGAGGGGCGTGCTTCGTTTATTTTGCCGAAGAAGCCGGCGAATTTATTGAAGGCTTTATTGCCTAAGAATACCGATCCGGTCAAGATAACGTTCGATGAGAACAATGCTTACGTGAAGACGGCTAATTTCGAGATGGTTTGCCGTTTGATAGAAGGACGTTACCCGAACTACAACAGTGTCATCCCGCAAGATAATCCCAACAAAGTAACAGTCGATCGCGTATCGCTGCTGACGGCTTTGAAGCGCGTATCCGTTTCTTCGAACCCGGCCAGTGGTCTGGTTAAGTTACAACTTTCAAGAGACGGCATGATGATCTCGGCACAGGACATTGACTTTTCCACTTCGGCCGAAGAACGAGTGACGTGTCAATATGAAGGAATGGATTTGAGCATCGGATTCAAAGGAACTTTTTTGATTGAGATATTAAGCAACATTAACTCGGGCGAGATTGTGCTGGAATTGGCCGATCCCTCTCGCGCCGGTGTGATTGTACCGCTGGAGAACGAATCGGATGAAGAGTTGCTGATGTTGCTCATGCCGATGGTTCTGAACGATTAAATAACGATTATATGCAGCTCAATTTAGCCAATCCGCTGGTGTTTTTCGATTTGGAAACTACCGGTGTGAATATCTGTAAAGACCGGATCGTCGAAATCTCGTATTTGAAAATTTCGCCGAACGGAAAAGAAGAAGGGAAGACCCGGCGTATCAATCCGGAGATGCCGATCCCTCCGGAGGCAACGGCCATACATGGCATCACAGACGAGGATGTGAAGGATTGTCCGACGTTTAAAGAGATTGCCAAATCACTGGCGTCGCAGATCGAAGGGTGCGACTTGGCCGGATTTAATTCAAACCGTTTCGATATTCCGCTGTTGGCCGAAGAATTTTTGCGTGCGAATGTGAATATCGATTTGTCCAAACGCAAGTTTGTCGATGTACAGACGATCTTTCACAAGATGGAACAGCGCACGTTGCAGGCTGCCTACAAATTCTACTGCGACAAAGAATTGGCCGATGCGCATAGCGCCGAGGCCGACACGAAAGCGACGTATGAGGTCTTGAAAGCGCAGTTAGACCGCTATCCCGATTTGAAGAACGATGTGAAATTTCTTTCCGAGTATTCGAGTTTTACGAACAATGTCGATTTTGCCGGACGGATGATTTATAACGACAAAGGCGAAGAAGTGATCAACTTCGGGAAGTATAAAGGACGTTTGGTGACGGAGGTGTTGCAAACCGATCCGGGGTATTATGCATGGATCATCGGAGGAGATTTTCCGCTCAACACGAAGCAGAAACTGACCGAAATCCGGATGAGGATGAAATAGCGGCAAATCACAGACAAAGATAATAAGAAGCGAAGCTGTACGTTGTAAACCTATGCGAGGGAAAAAAATCATATTAGGCATCACGGGCGGTATTGCTGCCTATAAGTCAGCTTATCTGATCCGTGCCTTGGTGAAAGAAGGGGCGGAGGTGCAGGTGGTGATGACACCGGCCGCGAAAGAGTTTATCACGCCTCTGACTTTGGCTACCTTGAGCCGTAAGCCGGTGATCAGTGAGTTTTTCTCCAACCGCGACGGCTCGTGGAACAGCCATGTCGATTTGGGACTGTGGGCCGATGCGATGCTTGTCGCTCCGGCGACGGCTTCGACGATCGGAAAGATGGCAAACGGCGTAGCGGATAATATGCTGGTGACGACGTACCTCTCGTGCAAGGCGCCTGTTTTTATCGCTCCGGCGATGGACTTGGATATGTTTGCTCATCCGTCGACACGGCAAAATCTGGCCCGCCTGCGTTCCTACGGTAACCATATCATCGAGCCGGGCGAGGGCGAGTTGGCCAGCCGGTTGGTCGGCAAGGGACGGATGCGGGAGCCCGACGAGATTGTCCGTGTGCTGTCTGCTTTCTTTGCTGCCTCGAACGATTTGCAGGGGAAAACGATCCTGATCACGGCCGGCCCCACGTACGAAAAAATCGATCCCGTACGTTTTATCGGCAACTACTCTTCGGGAAAGATGGGCTTTGCGTTGGCCGAGGCGTGCGCTCGAAGAGGTGCGAAGGTGCGATTGATTGCCGGGCCTGTCTCGTTGAAGGCAGACCATCCCAATATCCTGCGGACAGATGTCGAGTCGGCCGATGAGATGTATGAAGCGGCGGTGTCGGCTTTTCCCGATGTGGAGATCGCGATTCTTTCGGCGGCGGTGGCCGATTATCGTCCGGCGGCGGCAGCGACGCAGAAGATCAAGCGCGAGGGACGGGAGTCGCTCTCGTTATCGTTGGTGCGCAACAGGGATATTGCGGCCGCGCTGGGAGAGAGGAAGCGTGCCGGGCAGTATTTGGTGGGCTTCGCTTTGGAAACGAACGACGGCGTGGCACATGCGAAGGAGAAGCTGGCGCGAAAAAATCTCGACATGATTGTGCTGAACTCGCTTGAGGAAGAAGGAGCGGGCTTCGCGTGCGATACGAACAAAATTACCGTGATCGACCGTGAGGGGCAGATGACCGGCTTTCCGTTGAAAGATAAAAAGGCCGTGGCCGACGATATCTTAGATTGTCTGAAAACGTTAATAACAAAAGGATGAACAAAAGAAAGAAGTGGCTTGTCTGTCTGTTGGCAACGATGGCGTTAAGCGCTTGGTCGCAGGTATCCGAACTGAATGCGAAGCTATCGATCAACAGCAGTAAGGTGCAGGGCACGAACAAGGAAGTTTTCAACACTTTGCAGAGAGCGTTGAACGAGTTTATCAATAACAAGAAATGGACGAACGCCAAATTTTCGCCCAATGAACGGATCGACTGTACGTTTACGATGATTGTCAATACGCAGGAAGATAATCGTTTCAGTTGCGAGTTGCAGGTGCAGGCGCGTCGTCCGGTTTATAATTCGTCTTACACGACTACGATTTTTAACTTCCGCGATACGCAGCTCGATTTCCAATACACCGAAATGGAACCGTTGGAATATTCCGAAACAACCTTGCAGAGCAATCTGACGGCAACTATCGTGTTTTATATTTATGTGATTTTGGGAATCGATTTCGACGGTTTTTCGCCCAAGGGCGGGAGTGTCTTTTTCCAGCAGGCGCAGCAGATTCTGACGTTGGCGCAGTCCGAACCGTCGTGGAACGGCTGGAAGGCATTTGAGAATGATCGCAACCGTCACGCGCTGATTACGGCGCTGACCGAGAATCAGAGCGAGGGATACCGTCAGTTCTGGTACGATTATCATCGTAAGGGGCTTGACGAGATGGCGGCGAATGCCGATCGCGGACGGACGAATATCCTTGAGGCGTTGCCCGCTTTGACGGCGTACAAAAGTGCGCGGCCTACTTCGATCCTGTTGCAAGTTTTCTCCGATACGAAGTTGGATGAGCTGGTAGCCATCTACTCTAAAGCTACGACGCAGGAGAAGCAAGCCGGCTATAAAACATTGTCGAATCTTTATCCGGGCCAGACGAACCGGCTCGGATCACTTAAAAATTAAGGTATGCTTCAATCGCTTTTTATACGAAACTTCGTCTTGATAGACGAACTCCATATCCGCTTTGACGAGGGCTTTTCGGTCGTGACCGGTGAAACGGGAGCCGGAAAATCGATTATTCTCGGAGCGTTGGCGCTCGTGCTCGGACAGCGCGCCGATTCGAAAAGCATTCAGTCCGGCGCCGATAAATGTGTGGTCGAGGCCGTGTTCAACGTCTCGGCCTATCGGCTCGAAGATTTTTTCCGGTCGCATGATCTGGAGTATGACGCGGAGAGTTGCATTTTGCGCCGCGAGCTGATGAGCAGCGGCAAGTCGCGCGCGTTTATCAACGATACGCCGGCTCCGCTCTCGGTGGTCAAGGCTTTGGGCGACCGGCTGATCGATGTGCATTCGCAGCATCAGAACCTTTTGCTGGCCGATACGCAGTTTCAGATGAACGTCGTCGATATCATGGCCAAAACGGAGTCTTTGCTGGTGGCTTACCGGCGCGAGTATGAGCGTTATCAAGACGCCGTGCGGCAGTTGGAGGAGCTGGAAGCGTTGGCGTCCAAAAGCCGGCAGGACGAGGATTATCTGCGTTTTCAGGTCGAAGAATTACGGACGGCGCAGTTGACGGCCGGCGAGCAGGAAGAGTTGGAGGCTGAGCTGGAAACGCTCTCGCATACGGAAGAGATCAAGTCGGCATTGTACAAGGTCACCGACAGCCTGATCGGAGAGGAGAGGGGCGTGGTGCAGCAGCTGAAAGAGGCGCTTCATGACGTCGAGGCGTTAGAGGCGTATTTCCCGAAGGCGAAAGATTTTGCCGGGCGTTTGCGTTCGGCATGGACGGATATGGCCGATCTGGCGTCGGAGACGGATGTGCTGAAGGAAGACGTGGAGTTCGATCCGAGCCGTTTGGAGTGGGTCAACGAGCGGCTTAACACGATTTATTCGTTGCAGCAGAAACACCGTGTGTCGTCGGTCGAGGAGCTGCTGGCGTTACAGCAGCAGTTTACGACGCAACTCTCGGCCATCGATTCGTTCGATGAGCAGATGGAGGTGTTCACGAAGCATCGTAAATCGATTTACGAGGTGTTGATGATACTGGCTGGCCAACTGACCGATCGCCGCTGCGAGGCGGTCGCCAAGATTGAGTGGCAGCTTGTCGACCGGATGGTGTTGCTGGGCATTCCCAACACCCGTTTCGAGATCGAGCTTTCGCCGAAAGAAAAACCGTCGGCCGACGGGATGAACGAGGTTCGCTTCCTCTTTTCGGCCAATAAGAACGAGGCGCTCAAACCGGTGGCGCAGACGGCTTCGGGGGGTGAAATCTCCCGCCTGATGTTGTGCATCAAAGCCATGATTGCCGGTTTTGCCGCGTTGCCGGCCATCATCTTCGACGAGATCGATACGGGCGTATCGGGCGAAATCGCCGACAAAATGGCTGATATCATGCAAGACCTCGGGCAAAAGATGCAGGTGATTACGATTACGCACCTGCCGCAGATCGCGGCCAAAGGACGGGCGCATTATTTCGTCTATAAGGAAGATACGGCCGAACGGACATTGACACGTATCCGTCGGCTGACGACCGAAGAGCGCATCAATGAAGTGGCGCGGATGCTCAGCGGATCGTCGCTGACCGAAGCCGCCGTGGCGAACGCGAGGGCGTTGTTGCAAAAAGAAAAATAAACCGAAAGAGAGATGAGCGATAAAGACATGATATTCGGCATTCGTGCCGTGATGGAGGCGATACAGGCCGGCCGCGAGGTAGACAAGATTATGGTGAAAAAAGACTTGCAGGGCGACCTGATCCGCGAGTTGGGCGAGCTGCTCAAAGGGCGGATGGTGCCGGTGCAACGTGTGCCGGTGGAGCGGTTGAACCGCATCACGCGGAAGAACCATCAGGGGGTAATCGCGTTTGTCTCGGCCGTGACGTATCACCGGCTCGAAGACCTTATCCCTTTTGTGTTTGAGCAGGGGCGAGACCCGTTCATCGTGTTGCTCGACGGAGTGACCGACGTGCGCAATTTCGGGGCGATAGCCCGCACATGCGAGTGTGCCGGGGTCGATGCACTGGTCATCCCCTCGGAAGGGAGCGTTTCGGTCACGGCCGATGCGATGAAGACTTCGGCCGGGGCGCTCAACGTGTTGCCCGTATGCAAGGAGCGCACCATTCATCAGGCCATCCGTTTTTTGAAAGACAGCGGGGTGAAGGTGTTTGCCGCTACCGAAAAGGCCTCGGCAAGTTATACCGAAGTGTCGTACGACGGACCGGTAGCCCTTGTGATGGGCGCGGAAGATACGGGTGTTTCGGCGGCGAACCTGCGCGTTTGTGACGAGATGATCCGGATCCCGCAGGTCGGATCCATTGCTTCGCTCAATGTGTCGGTCGCTACCGGGGTGATGCTTTTCGAAGCCCTCCGACAACGCTCCGAACGGAAATAATCAATGACGAATTACGAATTACGAATGACGAACGCTGCCTTTGTCATTCAGAGCGAAGCGAAGAATCTCTTTCCTTTCAGGGGCGGGATTCCTCACTGCGTTCGGAATGACAAACGCGGTTATTTGCTCCCATTTGCGAAATTTGCGTTCGGACAAACCCAACACCACACAAAAAATGGGCGAACACAGAGGTTCGCCCCTACATTAACTACCCTTTCTCGTAATTCGTAATTCTCTGACCGCTGACCGCTGACGGCTGAAAAAAGCAAAAGGGGGATGTCATCCCGACAGCCCCCTTCCATTAAAAAACTATTAAAAACGTTCTACATGAAACTTCGTTTTATGTCGCCTGCGGCGTTTCAGTGTCGCCACCGTTTTCGGCCAGAGGATTTTCCGGCTCGGGCGCCGGCGGTTCCGGCTCGGGCGATCCTTTTTTCGGTCGCCGTCGGGCGATGGTTTCCTGCAACTGACGGCTCAGCGCATTCACACGGTCGATGACGCCGCCCAGTTCTTCGGCCTTCACCGGATCGTGCGTAATCAGCTCATTCACCTGATACAGCGCGCCGATGCCGCCGGTCAGGGCGCGAAACGCCTCGTCCACCTTCGGACGGATCGCCTTCATGTTGTCGCGCTCGTAACGTTCCAACTTCTCGTCCGAGCGTTTGCCGTATAGCGTGTTAAATTCGTTGTTGGCCTCGTCGAGCAGCTTGATCGGCCCTTCGAGATCGAGCAACCGCACGTCGTCGATATAATCCTTGCCCAGCATATCCTGCGTCATATTCGTCACCAGAGCCGTATTTTCGGCAAACGGTTGCTGGTTAGCCATCCGGTAAGGTTTAAGGGCGAACAACAATCGTTCGGCCGCGGCGCGTTTCTCGGGTACGGGGTGATACAGCCCGCTGTCGATCGTTTGTCGTACGAAGACGAACAGATCGTCGCGTTTGCGGTCGCACTCCTCGATTTCCTTCGTCTTGGCATACGCCTGATTTTGTTTGTATGCGTTGTCTTCTTCGGTAAACAGCGCGGTGTATGTCGTGCGAAGCGGCAAGAGCTGATACTGTATTGCAAATTCTTCGTTAATTGTCGCCAATACATCGTTATGATACTGATAATGCTCTCCGTTGCGAGCATGATGAATGTTTATTTTGATAAATGTTTTCATAGCTAATCGATAATTGTTGAAATTAATACGGCTAAGTTTTTTCTAATTCATTCGGAAAGTTCCGACACCTTGTCCGAGTACTTCGGCGTGCTTTCGGAAAGTTCCGATACCTTGTCCGAGTACTTCGGCATGCTTTCGGAAAGTTCCGACACCTTGTCCGAGTACTTCGGCATACTTTCGGAAAGTTCCGACACCTTGTCCGAGTACTTCGGCATGCTTTCGGAAAGTTCCGACACCTTGTCCGAGTACTTCGGCATACTTTCGGAAAGTTCCGATCATTTTTTCCATCCTTTTTTTGACTGTTTCTCCCGTTTGGCGAAACCTGCTGCGACCGGTTTTTGTGTTTTTCCTCCTTTCTTCTTCCCGATCGCGGGGATAAAGATATATATTTCGGCGGATATATTATATAATGTAGGAAAAAAAATAACACGACGGAGGCGTTTTTTGTTTATCGGGCGGGGAAATGTCAATAAAATATAATATCTTCGCACTCGGAATGGGAAAAAGAAAAATCATCTTACGGATATTGTCGGTGTTGATCGTACTGATTGGCGTGGCGAGCGCGGTCGCTTACTTTGTGTTGCGCCCGGAGAAGGAATGGATGGCGTTTTATGTGGTCTGCTGCGGCGGAGTCTTGATCGTCAATCTGATTCTGATGATGATTTTCGCCGCTAAAAATATCCGGAAATAAAAAATGCTTGATATGACGAAACGTGTAATTTGCGCTTTGGCGTTTGTTTGTGTGGCGACGCTTTGCTGCACATCCTGCTCTGATCAGAAACAAGATGCGTGGCAGTTGGTATGGGAAGAAAATTTTGACGGCGATACATTCGACTCGTCACGCTGGAGTAAAATTCCGCGCGGAAAATCGGACTGGAATAACTACATGAGCGACTTCGACTCGTGCTATCACATGGGCGGCGGACTGCTTACACTGCGGGGACTGAACAATTACGGCCTGCCCGAAGATACGGCTCGATTCCTCACCGGCGGACTGTATACGAAAGATAAGGTCGGCTTCTCTCACGGACGCCTCGAAATCCATGCCAAGCTGGGGAGCGCCACGGGTGCGTGGCCGGCTTTCTGGCTTCTCCCGTTCGACGGGGCACAATGGCCCGACGGCGGCGAGATCGATATCATGGAGCGACTCAACGACGATAGCATCGCCTACCAGACTGTCCATTCACATTACACGCACGTGCTGAAGGAAACGTATCCGCCTAAAGGGGCTACCGGCGCCATTCGGGCGGACGATTACAATACGTACGCCGTCGAACTGTATCCCGACAGCATTTCGTTCTATATTAATAATCGTCATACGTTTACCTATCCCCGCATCGAAACAGATAAACAGGGACAGTTTCCGTTCGACCGCGAGTTTTATTTGCTGCTCGATATGCAGCTGGGCGGACAATGGGTGGGGCGTGTCGAACCGGCTCATCTGCCGGTCGAGATGCAAATCGATTGGGTGCGCTTTTATCAAAAACAAAAACAAAAATAAACAATGAAAACGATTATCAGACACGGGCTGCTGGGCGCAGCCCTTTTGCTTTGCGGAGCCTTACAGGCACAAAACGTGCAGGTTCATTACGATTTCGGCCGCGCGGCCTACGACAAGTTAGGCGGTCGGCCGCTCTGGACTACGACCGTCGAGATGTTTAAACCCGATAAATGGGGCAGTACGTTTTTCTTTGTCGATATGGACTATAAATCGGACGGCGTGGCTTCGGCTTATTGGGAAATCAGCCGCGAACTCAAATTCTGGGAAGGCCCGATCTCGGCCCATCTCGAATATAACGGCGGACTGCCGTTCGTCAAAAACGCTTATCTGGCCGGCCCGACGTACAGCTACAATAACGCTCAGTTCACACGCGGCTTTACGCTCTCGGCGCTGTATAAATACATCCAGAAAGCCAACGAGCCGAATAACTTTCAGCTGACAGCCACGTGGTATCTCCATTTTGCCGACGGGAAATGCAGTTTTACGGGGTTTGCCGACTGGTGGCGCGAACCGAGTGCGGTGGGCGACTTCGTGTTCCTGAGCGAGCCGCAGTTCTGGGTCAACCTGAACCGGTTTAAAGGAGTGGACGACAAGTTTAACCTCAGCTTTGGCAGCGAGGTGAAAGTCAACTATGATTTCGCAGGGCGCGACGGCCTCTACGTGATCCCGACACTGGCTATGAAATGGAGCTTCTGACCGTAACGAAATAATTTTTTACAGCTATGAATTTATCGAAACTCTTCGGGTTCGATCATCGAACCATGAATGTCAAAACAGAGATACTCGCGGGAATCACTACGTTCCTGACTATGGCCTATATTCTGGCCGTGAATCCGAATATCCTCGGATCGGTAGGGATGGACAAAGGTGCTGTTTTTACCACAACCGCCATCGTGTCCGTGCTGGCTACGCTCGTCATGGCGCTTTATGCCAAAATGCCGTTTGCGCTGGCGCCCGGCATGGGACTGAACGCTTTCTTCGCTTACACGGTCTGCATGACCATGGGCTACAGCTGGCAGTTCGCCCTCGCGGCCGTCTTTATCGAGGGATTGATTTTTATTCTTCTGACGGTAACGAACCTGCGCGATATCATCGTCAATGCCATCCCCGCCTCGCTCCGTAATGCCATCGGACCGGGAATCGGACTGTATATCGCTTTCATCGGATTGAAAAACGGCGGCGTGATTGTGCATAGCGACGCCACGTTCGTGACGTTGGGCACCATCACCCACGGATCCGGTCTCCTGTCGGTCATCGGGATCGTGCTGACCAGCGTGCTGCTTATTCTCAATGTGCGCGGCGCCTTGCTGCTCGGCATCCTCGGTACCGCCCTGATCGGCATCCCCATGGGACTGACTACGTACGGCGGCTTGACCAGCATTCCGCCCTCCATCGCTCCGATCGCCTTTCAGTTCGACTTTTCTCAGCTCTTTACGATCGATATGCTGATCGTCATCTTTACGTTCCTCTTTATCGACATGTTCGATACGATCGGTACACTGGTGGGCGTATCGACGAAGGCCGGTATGATTAAAGACGGTAAAGTGCCCCGTCTCCGGAAAGCTTTTATGGCCGATGCTCTCGGCACGACCTTTGGCGCCCTCCTCGGCTCAAGTACGGTAACGACCTACGTCGAAAGCGCTTCGGGCGTGGCGCAGGGCGGACGCTCCGGACTAACGGCCTTCACCACGGCCGTCTGCTTTGCCGTGGCCTTGCTCTTCGCACCGATTTTTCTGGCTATTCCCGGAGCGGCGACTTGCCCCGTGCTCGTCATCGTCGGACTGTTTATGCTCAGCCCCATCAAAGATATCGATTTCGACGATTATTCCGAATCTATTCCCGCGTTTATATGTCTTATCATCATGCCGCTCACGTATAGCATCTCGGACGGAATCCTGATCGGTATCATCAGCTATGTGCTGCTGAACCTGCTCAGCCGGAAATACCGGAAGCTGACCCCGGCCATGTACGTGCTGGCTGTGCTGTTTGTGCTGAAGTATATTTTTATTTGAGTCGCTCGCTTGAGAAGCTAATCCGGCCTCAGATAACACCATACCGGGTAATGGTCTGAGAGCTTGACCCGATCGACGGTCGCCCGGCAGGCCGTCATATTGGGCGAATGTAAGATATGATCGATGCGGAACCAAAACATGTTTTCGTTATAGCTTACGCCCACACCCCGCCCCGATTCGACGTATGCGTCCCGCAGCGAGCCTTGTATCCTCCTGCGGGCATACGAGATCGGCGTGTCGTTAAAGTCGCCGCACACAATCAGGTAATCTCCCTGCAACGTTTCGATTTCGTCGGCAATGATATCGGCCTGTTCCGCCCGAATCCGAAAAGCTTCTCCCATCTTCTGTTCCAATGCCCCCCGGATATTGTCGAATGTACCCGTATTGGCGTTGCGGATAAATTCGGAATATTTCGAACGGTCTTCGACCGTAAACTTGAACGACTCTAAATGATTGTTCACCACAATCACTTTCTTGCCCTTCACGTTGAGCTCATGCACGGCCGATCCGTTGAACGAACTGTCGTAACGTATCTTTCGGGAGCTGCGTATCGGATATTTCGAATAAATGGCCAGTCCGGTCGTGTAACGCGGATAATGCACGAGCGGTACATGGAAATGATAAGGATACATGCTCAGCGCCCGGGCAATTTTGTTCTCTGTCAGAATGTCCGTGTGTCCTTCCAAATATTCCTGCATGCAGACAATATCCGCGCCCGATTCGGCAATATACCGAATGATCGGGTTGGGCTGATCGGTGGTATGATCTTTATATCCGAAACACATGACATTATATGTTAATACCTTGATCAGTTCTTCGCGAGGAGGCTGCTTCACCCGTAAATGAAACGGTATGTATTGCTTGATCGGTTTCCAGCAGATCAGAAAGGAGCATAGGACTACGAAGGCGTGATTCCATTTGCGCATGATGATCCAGAAAACCAGAAAACCGATGTTGAGGAGCAGAAAAAGAGGGAAAGCCAGTCCCAGATAAGCGAACAGCAAATGATCGGCGGGCGATACCATGTCGGAGAAAGCCGATAAGAGAAACAGGAGAACGACGAAGCCGTTGAGGACGGCAAGAATGCTATGTATCCATCGGAGTGCTTTCATTTCTACTTCTTGCTGGCGTCGAACAATGTTTTTTTCTCTTCGGACGAAAGACTTTCGTAGCCGGAACGTTTCAGTTTGTCTAAGATCGCATCCAACGCCTGCGATTCGGCCTGTTTGCGTGCACGGTATTCCTGATCCGTTTCCGGCCGCCGTCCCCCCCGGGTTACTTTCATCCGCGGCCGCCGTCTCTTTCTTATATCGACTATCCGGTCGATCAAACGATTCAGATAAACCGTCAAATCTTTTCCTTGCCTGATTCGGAAAGCGAACAGCATCCCCCACAACGCTCCTCCGATATGGGCGATATGCCCGCCGGCATTGTCGGAAGTGATCGACAGAAAATCGATGATAAAAGCGAAGAAGGCAAGATACAGCAGCCGTATCCGTCCGATAAACATGAGCTGAAGTTCGTAATCTTTCCGGTAAAACGAAACGGCGAAGACAATAGCCATGACCGAAGCCGAAGCCCCCATCAGAAAAGCGACCGTCTCGCGATTGCGAAAATACGGGAAAAGATTATACGCCAGCATATACGTCAGAGCTCCGGCTATCCCTCCCGAAATATAGATGCCCGCTAACCGGCGTCCGTTGAAAAACTCCATCGCAATGCGTCCAAACCAGTATAACCAGAGCATGTTGAACAGCAGATGAAGGAAATCGGTATGCAGAAACATGTAGGTCAGTAATGTCCATGGCCTGTAAAAAAACAGTGCGAATACAGAAGGCACCTGCAGATAGGAGAGAAAGACAGTGGAGTCGATCTCGAAGAGTTGCAGGCAAACAATCGCTAACCGGACAAACAGAAATATTCCGACATTGATGTATATAAGTTTTGTAAGAATATTTCCTTCCGTAAACGACTGTTTTATTCTAATAAAAAAATTGTCCATGGTCTCTATTTTTCTTTTTCCAATACAGAATCAGGAAAAATCCGAATAGCATCCCTCCCAAGTGGGCAAAGTGAGCCACGTTGTCGTTGCTGAAATTAGAGACTCCCATAAACAACTCGATCAACCCATATCCGATCACAAAATATTTGGCCTTGATGGGAATCGGTATGAACATGAGATACAAGGGGGCATTGGGAAAAAGCATGCCGAAAGCCAGCAGAATACCGAACACGGCTCCCGAGGCTCCGATCGTTACGAGCGCGTTTACCCCCGGATCCATCGCAATTTGTTGCGAGATGCTGATACCGTTTAAAGCGGCGAGGGAGTGAATCTGATAGAGCCAGGTTAACTCCTGTACAAGAGCAGCACCGATACCTGTCACTAAATAGAAAGTCAGAAAGCGTTTCGGCCCCCAGGTGACTTCCAGAATCCGTCCGAACATGAAAACGGCAAACATGTTGAAGAAAATATGCCCGAGCGAACGGGTATCATGCATGAACATGTATGTGATCAACTGATAGAGCTTGAATCCTTTTGTTCCGGGGAAATGGAGTCCCATCCATTCGATCAGGTCTATCCCGAATTTGGGTAATACCAAGGCGGCCAGCCAGCACAGAGCGTTAATTATAATTAAATTCTGAGTGACCGGTGGGATACTTTGAGCCAGTCCAAATCTGTTTTGCATTGTCATCTGTTTCTTGTTTTGAGGCAAAAATAGTGCATATTTTTGGCTTTTGCATCCGATTTTACTGGAAAATTGTACTTTCTCGAAAAAAAACGTCTTATAATTATTGATAGTCGAATTTTCAAACTATATTTGAGGCCTGAAATAAAATAGAAAGCTGGAACAGGTAGATTATTGATTAATACATTTTATTACTTTTTAATTACAACATTATGAACAAAACAGAATTTATTAATGCCGTTGCTGAAAAAGCCGGATTAAGCAAGGTTGATGGAAAAAAGGCTGTTGAAGCCATGATTAAAACGATTCAAAGCGAGATGAAGAAAGGCGAAAAAGTGTCTATCTTAGGATTTGGCTCTTTTTCTGTCGTAAAAAAAGCAGCTCGCAAAGGTGTGAATCCGCAGACAAAGAAAGCGATTAACATCCCGGCTCGTAAAGTCGTTAAATTTAAACCCGGTGCAGAATTGGCAAAATCGGCAAAGTAAGGTAAGAAAACGTTTATTTTTTTGAAAAAGAGAAAGCTATCTGATAAATTTATAGGGTAGCTTTCTTTTTTCAGTAAGAAACGGTTGAGAAGCGAATGATCGTAATTTTCCTTCGAGCGACAGCTTGGGATGGTTCTCTTTATTTACAGTGATTGTTAATCCTCCAGTATTACCGATGCACTTTGCACTTCACCTCTCAATGGCGGACATAGTTTTGAAATCTTCAACTTAAGTCCGGACAGTTCCGGAAAATGTGTCTTCAGCGCTACCGAAATCCGTCCGGCTACATGCTCTAACAATTGTGACGGCACTGCCATTTCTGTTTTTATAAGTTCATATACTTCTGCGTAGCTGATCGTGTCGGTCAGGTTATCGGTTTGTAAAGACCGGAGATGCGACATCGAAAAAGACAGATCAACGACAAATTCTCCTCCTACACGTGTTTCCTGCGGTAAAACCCCGTGATAAGCATGAAATTTCATGCCTTGTAATTCAATTTTTCCCTTCATACATGTTAATTTGTCTGTAAAAATAAGCAAAAAAACTTTCTTTGAAAAGAATAATATCTATATTTGCGACGAACCAAATTTTAAAAACACATGGTACGCACAAAAAATGAAGAAATACCTATTAGCAGTGGAGGAGTACATAACGTATTAGCTGCCGGGACAATTGTGACAGGAAGCATCGCTTCGGATTCCGACTTCCGTTTGGACGGACGGATCGAAGGCGATATCAATTGTAAAGGAAAAATTGTCATCGGCCCTAAAGGCAGTATCGCAGGAAATATCATTTCGGATAATGCGGAGATATTGGGAGATGTAGAAGGTTCGATCCGTATCAAGGAGAAACTTGTCTTTAAATCTACCGCCATTATCAAAGGGGATATTTTTACACAGACGCTCGAAATCGAACCGGGTGCTCATTTCAACGGAACGTGTACGATGTCCGGTAAGAGTCAAATGGACGGAATGCAGGCTCCCGGAAATAAAAAAGCAAACGTCACTCCAATCAAGTGATTATATTTGTGCGATGACTCTTTGAGAGCATCGCACGGATTTTTTGATTGAATTCGGAGGCTTGTAAAAGCCGTTCGAGCGGGATATGTATGCGGTAGCGCCAATAATGATTCGGGTCTGCCGGGATATTGATACGCTCCTGCAAGGCGTCTTTTCGCTTCAATTCATGATCTACGGCCAGCCAATCTTGCAAAGGAAGGATGGTCAGTATGGAATGTGCATGCAAGTGTTCCGTGATTATTTGCTCGGCTATTTCGGGTGTGCATTCCTCCGGTATCGCTTCGGTTTCTTTTAAGATAAACCCCGCATATCGTTGCGTACGTTCCGGTTTTTCTTCCCACCATGTACGCAAAGGGCTCATATCGTGTGTTGAAGTCGTGCAGACAGAGTAGTAAGGTACCGTTTTCAAGTCGGAAAATTCTTGCCCGAAGGCTTTGGATATGCGCCCTAATTCGAGGCTCAGGATGTGCAGTTCTTCCATCACTTCGTGTACGGAATCGGGAATCATTCCCAAATCTTCTCCGCACACGAGCATTTCTGTTGTCGCAACCAAGGGACGGAGTCTGTTTAACGCCGTCGCTTTCCAGAAGTCATGATGCCGCTCGTAAAAAAAGTAAGTATAGAGCTTGTCGAAAGCAGTTTGCTCTGTTTTCGTCAATTCTTGATACCGGTATGATTGAGAGGCCGAAATGCGCGGATGATATTTTCCCGGCCCGTATGGGTCTTCCAGAAAAAGCACCTCATTGGCCAGCGCATAGAGACCGGATTGAATCAATTGGGATACTTCATCTTCATGTCCTTCGAAGAGTTCCCGTATCTTTCGTTGGGTATCGCAAAACGGATTTAGCATGATATGATCCGCATCCATGGGGGAGAGGTAATGGTCGATAACAACTTCCGTTTGCTCCCCGAATAACTCCGACAGGTATTTCCGGTGAATTACCGCTGACGTATATTCCTTTTTGAACGCCAGACCGTACGATTCTATTTCGCCGACGGTCAACGGCAATGCCGGTCGGAAGTGTCCGCATAATCCTTGTACGTAATCGAGCGGAATTTCCCAGATACGAAAGAATCCGAGAATATGGTCGATACGAAAACTGTCGAAATAATCGCTCATCTTACCGAAGCGTTTCTTCCACCACGTGAACCCGTCTTCTTCCATGACCTCCCAATTATAGGTCGGGAAAGACCAGTTTTGCCCCATGGCGGAGAAATCATCGGGCGGAGCGCCTGCTTGACCGTTCATATTAAAGTAACGAGTATCCGTCCACGCCTCCACACTTGTTCGGTGAATACCGATGGGCAGATCACCTTTCAGGATGATTCCTTTCCGGCGGGCATGGTTCGATACAGCTTGAAACTGACTATGTAAAACGTATTGCAGGAAATAGACATACGAAATTTCCGGGTACGCCGGGCTGTTTTCCGCACATAGTTTTTCAATCCGGAACGGACTGTATATCGCGTCTTTCCCCCATTGTGAGAAATCGGCCGTATGATATTGGTCACGTAAATAACAAAATGCAGCGTATGGAATCAGCCACTTCCGGTTATCTTCCCGGAAACGGTTGAAATCGTTGCTCGACAAAACAGCTGCACCTTCCTGTTCAAAGAAAGCGCGGCAATATGCCGTTTTATAACGTTCGACCGCTTCGTAATCGACTTCTTCCTTTTCATTCAGAGCAATCTGTTTCTTTCGGAAATAAGCCATCCGGTCCGGATCGTCGAGAGTCCCCATGCCGTATAGCGAGATATACATCGGATGCAAGGCATACATCGAGATGGCACTGTAAGGATAAGAGTCTTTCCACGTATGCGTACAAGTCGTGTCATTCATTGGGAGCACTTGGATAACACATTGCTGTGTCTGCTCGGCCCAGTCGATCAATAATCTGAGATCATGCAGGTCACCTACTCCGAAACTTTGTTCGGAACGTAACGAAAAAACAGGGATGACGGTCCCTGCTCCTTTCCATTCGGGCAAATCTTCACGATACGGATATTCTGAAATCACCGTGACCTCGCATGTTTCTGAGGGAGCCTCTGTGAGCACGCGGTTGTCGCCTTTCTCCCAATGACAGACGTGTTTTGTTTCATCACAGACGAAAAATTTGTACTCAAACGGAAAACGGATCTCATCGGCATTGAGGCAAACTTCCCATTCTGCAGCACCGGACGGGCGTAGAAGTTTTGCTTGCGTGGTGTCCCAATGCCCCAGACATGATTGATTGCCGGTAAGAGCTACCCGCTGATTTTTTTGCACCCGGGGATTCGGAAGCCGGATGATCAGACTGCGATCGAGCTGCTCGTGAACGGGTTCAGATACGTTGTGAGCAAATAAATTCTTCGTAAATGCCGAAGTGTACAGTGCGATATTCTTCGGTTCTTCACGCCAATAGTCATACAGACAGTAACCGGATGCCGTGCAGTCGAAAACGATGCGATGTTTTCGGCGCCACGGCTCGGTGGTCACTTTGTTGTCTGCATCTGTCAGTATATAGTGATACTCGATTTCGGTTATCTCGTCGGGCAGCTCAAGCCGCAACGACCAATGTTCGCCGTCTGTACAATCCATCTCTTTCGCCATGACCGGTTCGCCACAGCCCAACTCGGGAATGGATCCGCACACGCGCATCTTCTGTTGCCGGGAAGCTCGGAAACCGATATGAAATGATATGTTCATAGATCAGATGTTTATCCGCAACGTGAAGCTCCGCAGTTTTTGCAGATCAGGCAGCCTTCCTGATAAACGAGTGTCTCGTAGTCGCAGTTCGGACATTTCTGTCCTTTAAGTTCCGTTCCGTTGGGAAGGTATTTTTTCAATGCACGCGCCACCCCATTCTTCCATGTATTGATAGACTCGTTATTCAGTTCCATTTCCTGTACCAGCTTGATGACTTGGCTGATGGGCATGCCATAACGTAACACGCCCGAAATCAGTTTAGCGTAATTCCAATATTCGGGTTCAAATTTGCTGTCCAGTCCTTCGAGCGTCATTTTAAAGCCACGTTTGTTCTTGAACTGAAAGTCGTAATGCTTGCGTCCGTCAGCGTCGTAGCTTTTGATGATGCTCCCTTTTTCTACCGTTTTCGGGAGCATAATACCTTCTTCGTCATCGGCCAGACCGGTAAAAATCTCGTAAGGCCGTCCGTTCATCAATCCGACAAAAGCGATCCATTTTTCACGATTGTTCTGGAACTTCACCACATCGGCCTCCAACTCTCGCGGACGTGTCGAGACAATGACCGGAGGCTCCATGCAGTCTTCATGTTTCTTTTTCTTCTTTTCTGTCGACAGCAATACGCCCGAGCGTGATCCGTCTCGATAAACCGTACAACCTTTGCAGCCCGAACGCCATGCTTCTACATATAATTTATCGACCATTTCTTCCGATACGTCATTCGGCAGATTGATTGTCACGCTAATCGAATGATCGACCCATTTTTGGATACGTCCCTGCATCCGTACTTTCTGTATCCAGTCCACGTCGTTTGACGTTGCCTTGTAGTAAGGGGAATGCGCAACCAAATGATCGATTTCCTCCGCCGTATATTTTTTTGTCACCGGATAGCCGTTAGCCAGCATCCACGTGACGAATTTATGATGGAATACCACATATTCCTCAAAGGCATCGCCCGTTTCGTCTACGTAATCTATATGTACATCGGCGTCGTTCGGATTCACTTTGCGCCGACGTTTGTAAACCGGTAAAAATACGGGTTCAATACCCGAGGTAGTCTGGGTCATCAGGCTGGTTGTGCCGGTCGGTGCAATCGTCAGACACGCGATGTTACGACGTCCGTATTTTACCATATCTTCATACAAGGCCGGGGACTCTTTCTTCAATCGCAGGATAAACGGATTACGCTCTTCGCGTTTGGCATCGTAAATCTTGAATGCTCCGCGTTCTTTGGCCATCTCGACCGACGAGCCATAGGCTGCCAACGCCAGCGTTTTTTGAATTTTTTCTGCAAAGTTGGTTGCTTCTTCCGTTCCGTAGCGCAGGTATAAAGCCGCCAACATATCGCCTTCGGCCGTGATTCCGACCCCTGTACGCCTTCCGGCCAGTGTCTTTCGCTGAATTTTCTCCCACAGTTCACGCTCGGTGCGCTTGATATCCTCTCCTTCCGGGTCGGAGGCAATCTTCTCCAGAATCTTTTCAATCTTCTCCGATTCCAGATCGATAATGTCGTCCATGATGCGTTGTGCCAGCCCAACATGTTTTTTAAACAAGTCGAAGTCGAAATAGGCATCCTTACTGAACGGGTTCACAACATAGGAGTACAGGTTGATCGCCAGCAGTCGACAGCTGTCATACGGACAAAGCGGTATTTCGCCGCACGGATTGGTTGAAACCGTGCGGAAGCCTAAGTCGGCATACGAGTCCGGTACTGATTCTCTAAGAATCGTGTCCCAGAATAATACGCCCGGTTCGGCGGATTTCCATGCATTATGAATGATTTTTTTCCATAGCGATCTCGCGTCGATGAGCTTCGTAACCATCGGGTCGTCTCCGGCAATCGGATATTGCTGATGATACATCGCACCGCTCACTACCGCTTCCATAAATTCGTCGTCGATTTTGACCGATACGTTCGCTCCCGTCACCTTTCCTTCTGTCATTTTTGCATCGATAAACGATTCGGCATCGGGGTGCTTGATGGAGACACTCAACATCAATGCTCCGCGACGCCCATCCTGAGCCACTTCGCGTGTCGAATTCGAATACCGCTCCATAAAAGGCACGAGCCCGGTAGAGGTGAGCGCCGAGTTTTTTACCGGTGAACCTTTCGGGCGAATATGTGATAAATCGTGTCCCACGCCTCCTCGACGTTTCATCAGTTGTACCTGTTCTTCATCGATGCGAATCACAGCTCCATACGAATCGGCATTACCTTCTACACCGACCACAAAACAGTTTGACAGCGAGGCGATCTGAAAATCATTGCCGATACCTGTCATCGGACTTCCCTGCGGTACAATGTATCGAAAATGATCGAAAAGTTCGAACAGCTCCTGCTCCGACAATGGGTTGGGATATTTAGCTTCTATACGGGCTATTTCTCTAGCCAGACGACGATGCATGTCTGTGGGAGTTTGTTCGTAGATGTTTCCGAATGCGTCTTTCAACGCATATTTATTTACCCAGACTTTTGCTGCCAGTTCATCACCCGTAAAATAATCTAACGATGCTTGATAAGCATCGTCGAAGGTGTACGTTTTCAAGCCCATATTTTCTTTCTTTATTTGTTGTGTTTTTTTGGGGGCAAAAGTAGTTATTCTTTATTTTCTTTGCTAAATTATTCTATGAAAAAAGATGTAGTTATTGAAAGGTTTTCTGATTTTATGTTTTAAACTGTTTTTTGTTAGTGATTTATGTTTTTGTAGTGCGTAAAAAGTTTTCCAAAAAGGAAAAGATGGTGATGGATGTAGTGCTCTGAATGATCTAACTTTGTTTATGTGTTTATTGCCTTTTTGGCAACAGGTATCTCCGTTATAAAAACGAGATGTCGCTTGTAGAAAGGTGAGGGAGATGATGAATTTGTTTCGGTGAGAGGGGTTGTTCGAGGTTGGTCGCAATTTACAAGAAAAAAACGTAGAGTAAGGAATAAATCGTATACTCTACGCTTTGGTTTTTTAGCTTTTCTTCTTTGATTAAGCCCCCGGGCTGATTGCCCCCGTCGGGCATGCTTCTGCACATGTTCCACAATCGGTGCATACTTCCGGATCAATGCGGTAGATATCTCCCTCAGAGATTGCTTCCACCGGACATTCATCAATACATGTACCACATGCAATACAATCTTCACTAATTACGTAAGCCATTTTCTTTTATTTTTAAAGTTAGAACAATGCAAAAGTAAACGATTCTTCCGATAAAAAAAAATGTTTGTCCTTTTTTTATTATTTCCTTTGCTGCAATAACTTTTTTCTTCTTCCGTTATTCATATAAATTAAAAGCAAATTGAGACGAAGTACATTGATTATCTTATGGGGGTGGTTTTTGGCTGTTTCGAGTCTTTATGCTCAACGGCAAAGGCCAAAGAACCAGCCGTATGCCGATATGAAGCGGTATCATTTCGGGTTTCATGTCGGGATGCATACGCAAGATTTGATTTTAACGCATTCGGGTGTGACAACGTCTGACGGGAAAACGTGGTTTGCCGAAATACCGTCTTATTCACCGGGATTCAGCGTCGGGGTGATTGGCAATTTATATATCAATCAATATTTGAATCTGCGTTTTACGCCGACTGTTCACTTTGGTGATAAGAAGTTTACTTTTATTGACGCGCGGGCTTCCGATTCTCAAGCTACGTTTACCACTTCGATCCGATCGAATTATCTTACTTTGCCGTTAGATCTGAAATATACGGCAATGCGACTTAATAACTACCGTCCTTACTTGCTTGGTGGTGTCTTCACCAGTTTTGACATGGGGCGTAAAAAAGAGACCCCGGTCTTGTTAAAGCCATTGGATTATGGAGTAGAGATTGGCTTCGGATGTGATATTTATCTGCCTTATTTTAAGCTTTGTCCCGAGTTAAAGTTTTGTTTCGGACTGGCCGATGTGCTGGAAAAAGACCGTAGCGATTTGATCAGTGAGCCTGATCGAGTATATACTGCAGCACTGTCGAAAGCTACTTCACGTTTGATCGTGCTGACATTTAATTTTGAATGAAAAATCTCAGATAGAGCCAAATAACCGGAGTAGCCAGCATCATGCTGTCGAAGCGGTCTAATATGCCGCCATGTCCCGGAAGGAGTGTCCCGGAATCTTTCACGCCATAGGTTCGTTTAATCAGCGACTCAACCAAATCTCCCCATGTGCCGAATAAAACGATGATTGTTGCAAAAGCTATCCAATGGTACCAGCTCACCACAGGATAAAAATAAGCCAATGTCAACGCCGCCATCCACGCAATGACAAGCCCGCCGGCAAACCCTTCCCATGACTTCAACGGAGAAACACGTGGAAACATACGTCGTTTGCCGAATGTGGTGCCTACCAGATAAGCTCCGGTATCATTGAGCCAGATAAAAATAAAGATAAATAACCCGTAATAAGGGTGGTATGTTTTATTTGTCGGATCGAACACAACAAAATTCAGCATGGAAAACAGCCCGGCACAATAAAACTGCGAAAAGAATGTCATCGCCCAACGGTTTACCGGATTTTCTTTTTTATGATATAAGCCTGCAATTAAAATGAAGATCAGAAAAAGCAAATATGGCGCATAGATTATTTCTGATATTTTTCCGCTTGCATAGAAAAAAGAGGCTGCAAAAAGATAAATTCCCCCGGCGATTTCCAACCATCGGGAGAAAGACTTTTCAGGATGCCGGGCGGAGGCTTCCGTGCCGTTATTATGCCGGATGAGTGTGTGAAACTCGTGTAGAGAAAGACCTGCAACAAGCATAAACAGGGCGAGGAAAGCATACGGATGTAGCGTCATAGCAAGTACGATGACGGCTACATACACAATTCCGGTTGCTGTTCTGACAAATAATTTTTTCAAAGCACAGCGTTTTTAAAAGCCCACTTCCGTTTCCGTATGTCCGGCCGATTGCGGAATAGGGGGGGGCTGGTGTGTTGAACCATCCTGCTGTTCCATGATTTCCTGTGAGCGCGAAATCCATGGGCGTTTGCCGAAAATCGCTTCCAAGTCTTCCGAATAAATGACTTCGGCTATCAGCAGTTTTTCAGCCAATTGATTGTGTTGAGCCGCGTGCTCGATCAGGATCCGTTTGGCGCGTTCAAACTGCGAATGAATCATATCTTGTACTTCCTTGTCGATCAGTTGTGCTGTTTCTTCGCTGTAAGGTTTGGTAAAGCCCCATTCCTGCCCTGTGGAATCGTAATAATTCAAGTTGGGCAGTCGCTCACTCATCCCGAAATACGTGACCATGGCGTATGCTTGTTTGGTGACACGCTCCAAATCGTTCGAAGCTCCGGTAGAGATTTCGCCGAGGAAAACTTCTTCTGCCGCGCGTCCGCCAAGCGTCGCGCACATCTCGTCTAATAGTTGGTCACGTGTGGTAATTTGTCGCTCTTCCGGTAGATACCATGCCGCTCCAAGTGCTTTTCCTCTCGGGACGATAGTCACTTTAACGAGAGGATTGGCGTGTTCCAGCAACCAACTGATGGAAGCATGGCCGGCCTCGTGATAGGCTATGCTTTTACGCTCCTTCGCCGTCGTGATTCTTGTCCGTTTTTCCAAACCGCCTACGATCCGGTCAACGGCATTCATAAAATCTTCTTTCTGTACGAAATTTTTTCCGTTTCGGGCAGCTATCAGGGCGGCTTCGTTGCATACGTTTGCAATATCCGCTCCCGAGAAACCCGGTGTTTGGCGTGCCAGAAAATCGGTATCGACCGATGAATCGATTTTAATCGGGCGAAGATGTACGCCGAAGATTTCTTTCCGTTCGTTCAGGTCAGGCAATTCGACATGGATCTGACGGTCGAAGCGCCCCGCACGTAATAGTGCTTTGTCGAGTACATCAGCACGGTTTGTGGCGGCGAGGATGATGACGCCGCTGTTCGACCCGAAACCGTCCATTTCTGTCAGCAACTGGTTCAATGTGCTTTCGCGTTCATCATTGCTTGTCATATTGGCGTTTTTACCGCGTGCTCGTCCCACTGCATCGATCTCGTCGATAAATACGATACATGGCGCTTTTTCCTTTGCTTGACGGAATAAGTCACGCACCCGCGAGGCGCCGACACCGACAAACATCTCTACAAAGTCCGAACCGGAGAGGGAAAAGAATGGCACATGCGCTTCGCCGGCTACGGCCTTGGCTAAAAGTGTTTTTCCCGTTCCCGGAGGGCCTACCAGCAAAGCGCCTTTGGGAATTTTTCCGCCTAATTCGGTATATTTTCCCGGATTTTTGAGGAATGAGACGATTTCTTCCACTTCTTGTTTGGCTTCGACAAGTCCGGCCACGTCTTTAAATGTCACTTTGACGTGCGAGTTTTTATCGAAGAGTTGTGCTTTTGATTTTCCTACGTTGAATACGCCTCCCGGTCCGCCTGTAGCCCCGCCGGCCATGCGGCGCATAAAGAACAGCCACAGCAAAATAATGATAACGAACGGGCCGATAGATACGAGCAGATTCCACAGCGTATCGTCTCCTTCTTTGAAGCTTACCTGCGCTGAGATTTGTTTTTCGGCCACCATTTTGTCGTAAAAATCCGAAAATTTATCAGCCGAAGGAATTTTGACATACACCTTTGCTTCCGTGTCGAACGGCTCTTCTTCGCGAGCGAATATCCGTTTCCGGTAGTCGGCCTTGACGGTGGCTTCCAAGAGATTTTTGCGATTGTGGACAATTATTTTATCGAATACATCGTCGGCAGCCAACTGCTGAAATTCCGTCCACCCCAACTCTTTCGAAGTTGAGAAATCATTCATCAGATATAGTCCCATCAACGCGACAAAAACAATTCCGTACATCCAATACAGGCTGAAACGGAATTTAGATTTGTTGCCGTTATCGCTTTTCGGCAGATTATTTTTTTCTTCCATACATTCTTATTATTAAGCCGAAAAAATCAGTCTAAATCGGGAATGGCTTTAATCTTCGAATCGGCCCAGAGATTTTCCAGATTATAGAACGTGCGTTGTTCGGGCATAAAGATATGAACAAGAACTGTGCCATAATCCATGCCAATCCATTGTGCATTTCGATTACCATCCATTGAGAGCGGTTTCTCGCCGGCATCCGTATGGACGATATCCCAAACCGAATCGGAGAGTGACGAGACTTGTGTCGGGCTGTTTCCCTCACAAATGACCATATATTCGCAAATCGCTCCCGATAATTGACTCATATCTACTGTAACGATTCGTTTTCCTTTTTTTTCTTGCAAGCCTTTAACGACCGCATTTACAAGTGTTTTTGTTTGATTCATTCTTGCTTTTTTCAATTCTGCGGGACAAATATAAGTCATTATTTTTTGGCGGAAAAAAAAATATATGTAATTTTGCACCCGGAAAGAAGAGAAACTCTTTCCTTCTCCATTGTTCTATGGTGTAATGGTAGCACAACAGATTCTGGTCCTGTTTGTCTAGGTTCGAATCCTAGTAGAACAACAATGAAACATCATATTTCTCATTGTTTTCATTCTTCCTTCCCTTTTCGAAATATAATGCTAGACTTTCAGAAAGACTTGCTTCCGGTACAGAAAGTAAAGAAATAGCCAGCAGACAGCGATGTATCCGCAGCCGTTGAGAATATTTTCCCATACATCAGGAAATTTGGCGGCAAGTCCTGCAATGAAAAAGTCGGATATGTGTTGAAAGTCGATGATACGTTGCGCGAGGTAAATGGAGATTGAGTTCATTCCAATCACCCGGAAAAACAACGTCCAGCGGCGATAGTTTTTTACATCGATGATATAATAAAACAGCGCGAACATTATCAGCGAATAGCCGGCCAGCACACAAACAAAACTGCTTGTCCAGAGTTTCTTGTTGATGGGAAAGACTGTATCCCAAAGATAACCGATAGAAATCAGTACGATGGCAGCCGCAAGCATGTAGAGCGACTTCTTATAGCCAGACACTTTCTCTTCCGGACCTTTTACAAAACTTCCGGTCAACATTCCGAGCAGAGCTGTCACAATGGCAGGAAAGGTACTTAATATTCCTTCGGGATCAAAGTAATTATCGCCGTATATTAATTTACCCGGAAGCATTATACGATCTATCGTTCCGACCAAATTGTGTTCGAACGAGAACGGATCATCTCCTTCCGGGACAAGCCATAGCAGCAACCAATAACCAATCAGAATGATTGTTGAAATGACAGTCAGTGTTTTGGGTCTGAGTTTCATGAAGAGCAGTGCGGCAAACATCCATGCCAATCCAATCCGTCCAAGTACACTTGCGCAACGCAGGTCATAAAAGTTCCAATCGAAAAGCCCGTTATAAATCATACCCAGCAGCACGAGTATGAGGCCGCGTTTTACGACTCTTAAGGCGATCTGCTTTTCAGTGTGTTTACTCGCGCGTTGTTTGGCAAGTGAGAACGGAAAGGAGATGCCGGCAATAAAAAGGAATAAGGGGAAAATCGTATCGTGGTGCACCCAGCCGTTCCATTCTACATGTTCCATCTGTCGGGTCATCCATTTGGCAGTTTCAGCATCAGGCCACAGTCGAGAGATGGCCTGAATAAGGTCAGCCAGTCCCATGATAAAAAGCATATCGAAGCCTCGTAGCGCATCGAGTGAGAGCAAACGTTCTTTTTTATTTATTTCTGTTGTCATGTTCTTTGATATGATTCAACGTTAATTTTAGAAGTGCAAAAGTAATTTTTTTTTCTTCAATACTTTTTGGGGCCGAAAATAGTTTTTGTCTTTTAAATATAAATGACTTTCTTGATTGTGTGTTATGATTCTTATAATCAGTATTTTGTTTTTTTAATGTGGGAATGAAGTAAGTGAGAACAATACGGGAATATTTATTACTATTGTTGAAGAATTAAATGCTATGAACTTCTTGCCTTTAAATAACACATAAAGGGATAATCATATAATGAATATATTTATTTATCTTTGTGGCCTGAAATTTATGATATTTAGTAATCAGGCGATAGAAATGAAACATTATGCATTATTTTTATTGCTTTTATTGCCTTGTTTTGCAGGAAAGAGTTATGCACAATCGCTGTATGACAAGCAAAGACGGGTAATAGCAACAAAAATAAACAACGAACAAATCAATGTTACCGGATCAACCTTTCTGATTGAAGAAGGGCGAATGATCGAAGTGCTGGACGGAGTGCGTCGCGAAGATTTAGGAATTAATTATATCCGTCAAACGGAGGGCAACCGGATAGAATACATTAATAAGGAAAGCCAATTAGTGGGTTACTATGTTCCTTCCGAAAATCGATTTTATCGTGTAGAAGTTCGAAGCGGTAAAGTCGATCATGTGGCTTTATTGTACGAGGGGCAGGTATACACGTTGGATGAGCAGCCTGTTTTTCGTATAGATGCAAGTTTCCCACCCGAATGGATAGGGTGTGTGTTGTTCTTTTTTTGGGGATATTAATCTATTGTATATATAATAACAAAAAATCAATAAAAATAGTAATGAAAGGAATTTACGTTGTTCGACGAAGGTGGAACACCTTCACTATTACCATAACAGAAAATGTGTATAAAAATATGCTGCGTTTCTGGCTGATGGCGTGTTTGATATTATGTTCTAATGTCGGAATATGGGCGCAGAGTGCTCAGGTTATCAATCCATCCGGAGGAGCCGGATTAAATGATGGGCTGAAAATTCAGGTAAATACCAATGGAGCGTTAGCGGTTTATCGAAATAAAATGGCTCAGTATTGCTGTGCGAATGTCTGGCCAAATGGTGCTACGGGGGGAGTGCCTCTGACATTCCGTTTCAGTAAGGGGAATTCATATAATGCTTCAACGGCAACTTTGACCGCTTGCTCTACGACCCCTGTACAACAGAATGGCAATACGTATACGACCAGTATTACCGGATGGGTACGGTCTACTATCTCATCGGATTTGTTCTATGTGACAATCAATGTGACTTATACGCATCCCAATAACTATTTCTATGTAGATTATTTTGTAAGAGCTGCATCTAATCTGTCTGCTTCCGGAGAGAATCAACTTCTACATCTTTATTTATCTCATGATGCTTATATTTTGGGAAAAGACGGTTCACGAGGCTATCGATCTATAAACAACACAGGTGAGCTTATAGGAAACTACCGGTTAACAACAGACAGAGGTAGCTGTGGTGGTGGAGAAAATAATCCGACATATCCTTCCACTCACGGTTTCAAAACAAAGAACGGCTTCCGAAGTTATTATACTGGATATTACGGTTCTCGTAATAATTTGGTTTCTGAAAATAAATTGTCGAATACAGTCAACACAACGTGTGTGGATGATGGGGTTGCTGTAGAATTTACGATGGGGCCTTTTACTTCTGCCGGACAAGTATTTGCCAAGCAGGTGTTGCATGGTTACGGAAATAATAGAGGAGAATTTGATAATACACCGGTGAATGATCCTTCGGTTTCCGGATTATCCTCTTCTGCAGTAATGATTGAGCTTACCTCTAATGCTTATTCCGAATCTGAAGGAAACAGTGATCATACAACCAATACCGTTAAAATTCGTGTCACTGGAGGACGGTTAACTCAGGATCAGGTATGTAATTTTACCTTACATAACGGTACTGCCCAGCAAGGTTCTCATTTTACTTATGTGAAAGGGGTTACTATTCCTGCCGGAGATTATAGCACAGCGAAAGAAATAACACTGAATAATATCACAATCAAAGGTAATACGGAATGTAATACTGACCGTACTTTCCAAATATCGATTGATGACCCCGGTCAATGTAATGATTTGATACAAAAAAGTCCGACAAACAATCGGGCAACGATTACCATTCAGGATGATGAGGTTCGTCCTACGATTACGACGAATTTGCCGAATCTGGAATACCATTACGGACAGACTGTGCCAGCCATAACGTTTGCAACGAATCCAACCAATGCGACTGTGAATTGGACGAATTCGAATACGAGCATTGGTCTGAATGCTTCTTCCGGAAATGGGAACTTGCCTTCGTTTACTGCAAAAAACGAGAGTACGGCTACGATTACGGCTACGATTACTGCTACTCCCCAAGGTGCTTGTCCCGGAACGCCCAAGACATTTACAATCAAGGTGCATCCCAAGCTTAAGATTACATACGAATATAATGGAGGAACAGCACCGACTACGGCCAATCCGACCACTTTCTTATATGATCAGTTGGTGACGATTGCTAATGAACCGGTACGTAAAGGATACACTTTTAAGGGATGGACATGTCAGGAGTTAAATATTACAACTCCGGCCAAACCATTTGTTATTCCTCTACATACGGATAAGAACCTTACACTCCGTGCCGACTGGGGACTTGACAACTATACGATTGTGTATACACTCAATGGTGGAGTAGAGGAGGGCGGTACAAATCCGACGTTATACGACGTGAATACGCCGAGCTTCTCGCTGAAAGCTCCCAGAAAACCCGGCTTTACTTTTACGGGCTGGACTGGCAGCAACGGAACAGCTCCTAACACTTCGGTTTCGATTCCTCAGGGATCTACCGGAAATAGAAATTATACTGCTAACTGGACCGAAAATACGTATCCCATTTCATATAATTACAATTCTGGTAATGCTCCGGCTTCACCGAATAAAGCCAATTATAAGATTACGGAGGTACCTTTTGATATTAACTCTACGGCAGTGGCTAACCAACCCACCCGTGTCGGTTATGATTTTACCGGTTGGACAGGTCCTAATGCAACTTCGGCCATAAAGAACGTACATGTAACGAATGCCGTATTTCTTCCTTCGGGAGATCCGCAAGCCTTGTCGTATATGGCTAATTGGGTGCCGATCAATTATACATTGATTTATCATCTGAACGGAGGAACGGCTTCGAATCCGGCGAACTATACCATCGAATCGGCCGAGTTGAGCATAAACAAGCCTACCCGCTCGGGATATACGTTTACCGGCTGGACCGGAACGGGGTTAAGCGGTCAGGTGATGGACGTTAAGATTCCGCGAGGATCGACCGGAAATCGCGAATATACGGCTAACTGGACGCCGATTAATTATACCATTACGTATCGGGATGGTTCAACTAACATTACCGTTCCGGGAGCACCGACGCAATTCAATGATCCGCAGTTGCCGCTTACCATTAATAATGAACCGACCAAACCGGGTTGGACTTTTACCGGCTGGACGGGCGGTGTCGGATCTGATGGTGGAAAAGTGATTACTATTCCAAACAACACGCATGCAAATCAGATCTATACTGCTGCATGGACGCCGATAACCTATACGATTACATTCAATCCGAATAATGGGGTGAATCCTGCTATTCAGACGGAATGGACAAGTTACGATATGTCCAAGTTACCGTTAAGTGGCGTCAGTGTGACACCTACGCGTACAGGATATACCTTTAACGGATGGACAGGACACGGCCTGACGAATCATAAGGCTCCGTTCTCGATTATCTCTACGACAAACGGAGTACCCGGCGACCTGACCTATACGGCACAATGGACCCTGGATACGTATAACTTAAATTATGATTTGGGCGGCGGAACGGTTGCAACCGCAAATCCAGCGACATATACCTATACAACTTCCACGATTACGCTCAACAACCCTACGCGTACAGGCTATACGTTTGCCGGCTGGACGGGAACAGATATTACGGGAACAAGCATGTCTGTACAGATTCCGCAGGGCTCGGTAGGGCATCGTTCGTATACGGCTACATGGACGGCTGACAGATACACGATCACTTACGATCTGGCTGAAGGGATGATAACTACGCCGAACCCGGATGAATATTATGTCACAACCCCTACGATTACGCTCAATAATCCGAGTCGTTCGGGTTATACGTTTGCCGGCTGGACCGGAACGGGTATTGCCGGTTCGTCTACGTCGGTACAGATTCCGTTAGGCTCTACCGGAGACCGGACCTATACGGCTACATGGACTCCGATTACGTATACAATTAAATATGTAGATGATAACGGAACGACAGAGTTGCCTGCCGGAGCATTATCGGCGGGAGCTCCGACACAGTTTAATGACACAGAGTTACCGAAGGCTTTTACCGTAACGGCGACTAAAGCCGGTTGGACATTCGAAGGATGGGAGCAAGGAGCCGGAGCCGGGGGAACACCTGATGTTACGATTCCGAAAGCTGCGGCTTCTCATGCCCATCAGACGTATAAAGCGAAATGGACGGTAATTAATTACAATATTACGTATTCGCTCGATGGTGGAACTGTGGGAGCTCCTGCTAATCCGTCAACCTATCAGGTGACGTCTGCTCCAATCACGTTGACTCCTCCTACCAAATCTGGTTATACATTTGCCGGCTGGACAGGTACAGGGCTCACTACACCGACACTGAACGTGACGATTCCGACCGGTTCTACCGGTGCGCGATCGTATACCGCTACGTGGACACCTATTACCTATACGATAAAGTATGTTGACGATAACGGTACAACACCGCTTACGACGGTATCCCCTGGTGCGCCTGTGCAGTTTGACGATACCCAGCTTCCGAAAACATTTAGCGTAACAGCTACAAAACCCGGCTGGACCTTTGTCGGCTGGACTGGAGGAGCCGGAGCAAGCGGAAGCCAGTCTATTACAATCGCAAAAGAGTCGGCTTCACATACCAATCAGACTTATCGGGCAATCTGGACAGCTGATGATTACACGATTACGTTCAATGCAAATGGAGGGACGAATCCTACGATTCCTGTTAATCTGGCCGGTTACAAAATGACGACTTTGCCGCTTACTGCGAACGTAGTACCTACTCGTACAGGCTATACGTTTGCCGGTTGGACAGGACACGGACAGACGAATCAGACGGCACCGTTTACGATTACTTCGACGACAGCCGGTGTTCCCGGTAATCTGGTTTATAATGCCGGCTGGAATATCATTACCTATAATATCAGTTACGACCTCGACGGAGGAATGGTGGCAGGTAATCCTGCAACGTATCAGGTTACCGATAATGATATTACACTGATCAATCCCACGAAGTCGGGTTGGACGTTTGTCGGCTGGACGGGCACAGAGTTAGCGTCTGCCAGCCAGTCTGTAACGATCCCGCAAGGTTCGACGGGAAACAGAAGTTATAAGGCTACGTGGACGGCTAATGCCTATACGATTACATTTGATCCGAATCAGGGCGTGAATCCGGCTAATATACCGACGAGATGGTTAGGATATAATATGACCGACTTGCCTTTGAATAATATCAGCGTGACACCTACCCGTTCGGGATATGACTTTACCGGTTGGACGGGCCCCGGACAGACTAATCAGACAGCGCCTTTCAGCATTACGGATGCTACCCCCACCGTGCCGGGTAATCTTGTCTACGTGGCCGGATGGAACATCATTACTTATAATATAATATATACACTTGATGGAGGGACAGTCAATCCAACTAATCCTACGTCGTATCAGGTAACAACTCCTGCCATTACGTTGAACAATCCGACTCGCACGGGATATACATTTGCTGGTTGGACAGGTACCGACCTGACTGCTCCGTCTGCATCGGTGACAATTCCCACCGGTTCTATCGGACAGCGGAATTATACGGCTACATGGTCGGAAAATGGATATACTATTACGTATAACCTGAATAATGGGACGGCACCGGTTACGCCAAACAAGTCGACATTCAAGATTACGGATGTGCCGTTTACAATAAATACGACCGCTTCAGCCAATCAACCGACCCGTACAGGATATGATTTTACGGGTTGGACGGGACACGACTTAACCGTTGCGGATAAGACCATCAACGTTCAGGCAAGTACGTTCTCTACGCCGGGTACGCCTGAGAACCTGACCTATACGGCACATTGGAATCCGATTACGTATGCGATTCATTATACGCTCGACAATGGAACGGCTGGGGCCGGTCATATTACGTCCTACACGGTTGAATCTCCTACATTTAATTTGGTGCCTCCGACACGGAGCGGCTGGACGTTTGTAGGTTGGACCGGTAGTAACGGTTCCGTGCCGCAAACTACCGTTACGGTTCCTCAGGGTACGACGGGCGAATTGAACTACACGGCCAACTGGAGTGCCAATGCTTACACGATTACATTTGATGCGAATAATGGGGTAAATCCGACGATTCCATCTAATCTGGCAGGATATAATATGACGGATTTGCCACTTGACGTAGACTTGAACCCGACCCGTTTAGGATATACCTTCAAGGGCTGGACGGGGCACGGATTGCCGGGAACAACGGATCCGTTCCGGATTGAGAATACGATGCCGGGCGTACCGGGTAACCTGACTTTTACGGCTACGTGGGAGTTGAATAACTATACCTTGCATTATCATTTGGACGGAGGTATTCATGTACCGGGAAATCCATCTAGTTATAACGTGACACAGTTGCCGGTTAATGTCGCAACCGAACCGACGCATCTCGACCCGAATACAGTCTTTATCGGATGGACGTGTCGTGAAATGCCAACGGTTCCGATGACGCTGACATTTACGATTCCGGATCAAACGACTGGCGAACTGAACTTCGATGCACATTGGACCAAGAGCCTGCACAGTCTGAACAATAACCATCCGGGCAATATCAATGACACATTGTTTGTGTGTGAGGGACCGCGTATCCTGTATGGCGATCCGCAGGGAAAATCCTGGCAATGGATATTACCCGACGGACGGACACTGACGACGAAGAACATTGATGCAATGAAATCCGGACGTTATGTGTGCAGCACAAACTATGGAACAAAGATCATCAATGACACATTGCATGTCTACTTCTTGATGGAAAACAATCGCTCTTCAATCCGTTATATTACGACGACAGGGGCCAAATTGAACCGTGCGCAGGAATTTGTGCTCGATATTCCGCGCGAGATGTGGCCGCATGTCACTTCGAACTGGAGTGTTTCCGGAGGAGGGGTCATTCGAAAATCTTCAGCTGATTCGCTAATGGTTACTTGGGGAATGATGGGTGAGAAGTCTGTTACCGTCGACGTGACATTCACGTATGCCGGAATCCAATGCAGCAAGCGCTTATCTACGAATATTCAGATCGGTCAGCGTTCGCTTGGATTCTTCGTCAATCATCGGGCGACAGGCGGACAGCAGGATGGTTCATCATGGCAAGATGCTTTCCTGACCATCACTGACGCGCTTGCACATGCTACAGTGGGCGATCGTATCTGGGTGGCTAAAGGAACGTATCGGCCAGTGTCCGGACGAGCCTTTGAGATTTTGCAAGACAGTATCGAGATTTATGGCGGTTTCGAAGGAACGGAAGAATATCTGTATCAACGTAACATTTCTCAGCATGCGACGGTTGTAAAAGGAAACGGCGCATCGGTGTGGAAAATCATGAATTCGACGGGAAGCCGTATCGACGGGTTTGTGGTTGAAGACGGACGTGCCGAGCGAGGTGCCGGTGTGCTTTACGAAAGTGCTTCGGGTACGGTAGCGAACTCTATTATCCGTGATAATGTAGCCACCAAGCAGGGGGGAGGAATCTATCAGCCTGCACCGTTACATGGTTATCCGGCATCGCTGATTGTCAATACTGAAATCAGCGGAAACCAGTCATCCGAAGGCGCCGGTATCTACAATGATGGTGGTGACCTGAGTATAGTGAATGTGACCATTAGTGGCAACAAGGCTAAGCGTGGCGGTGGATTGTATAACAAGGCAAGCAGTCCCGTAATCACGAATACGATTATCTGGGGCAATGTGTCTACCGAAGGTACGCCGGAGACGAATGAGGTGGTTAACGACGGCGGTTCTCCCCTTTACGCATTCAGCATTATCGGCGGTTCGATGGCTTCGGGCAAATGGAATGCTGCTCTCGGACGAGACAGCCAGGGTAATATGGATCGGAATCCACTGTTTTTGCGTAAGGGATTTGAAGATGATGGCGTGACGATGCGTCGCGGAGATTACAAGTTTTCGCATTCAAGTCCTGCCATAGAAGGAGGCTATAATGGAGCTGTCTTGCTGATCAAAACGCCTTGGGATATACTTTTGCAGCATCCGAAGTCATCGTACCATTCGGGCTTACGTTTCGATTTGAATCATAAGGAACGTATCAGCGAGAGCCGTGTGGATATCGGGGCCTATGAGTTCAATGCGGGAGACCTCGTTTTCAGACCGCTCTCGCGTTCAGTCACTCTGCCCGAAGTGCCGGGACTGATCACCGAGCCGGGACCTGGTATACATATGGTGAAGGGACAAGATAATTTTGTCTTTACCGTACGGCCGAAAGTAGGATACAGTCTCGAATATCTGACTGTAACAACCGGTATTCCCGTTCGTGACAAACACGGTATCATTATGAATAAAAACAGTGATGGCAGTGTAACCGTAACCATCTTGAAAGTCTGGGAGTCATTGAATGTGTCGATCAATGGGGTCAGCCCTGTTTCCAACACCTTGATGCCTCAGCATAAGGTATGGGCGAACAGACAACATCTCTATATCGAAGCTCAATATGCCACCATCATGCAGCTTTATACGCTTGATGGGAAGCTCCATACTCAGCAGATGATTCCACAAGGTAATACGAGTCTTCCGTTAGCCGCAGGATTCTATACTGTAGTCATGGATGGTCGGGTTTACAAAGTGATGGTTGAGTAAATCGTTTTTCCTCCGGTTTTCCAAATTGATATGATCAGAGGCTGCCCCGTAAATTTTTATGTGGGCAGCTTTTTTTGTATATCGTAAGCTATATCATGTGGGGCTACGTTACTGCCACGTTGCTTAGGGCGTGTTTAGAGATAAAATATTGTCAATCTCAGAAGTTTGGAGACAATTTTTGAAACGAATCCCCTAATATGTTTTTTATGTTGTAAAACATAAAACGCTTGCTGTGTTGTTAAAAAATATAGGCCTACCTTTGTCCCGTCAACACAATTTAAAAGATATACATTGCAAACAAAGAGAACAAACTTCATTTTATGCCGCATTTTTTGAAGATAATCATTCAGGATATGACATATCCGCATGTTTCTGCTTTGTACGAGAGTGATTGGATATTTTTAACATGAGTATACTTAGTATAATTAAAAACAAAAAAGCATGAAAGTAAAAAAACTTTTTGGAGCGAGAGGTCTGCTTGCACTGTTGCTGTGTATCTCGACCCTTTCGCTATCGGCGCAGACGATTACCGTGCGGGGAACCGTGACGGATCGAAACAATGAACCTTTGACCGGAGCTACCGTCATGGTGGAAGGGAGTACGAGTCAGGGTACGGTGACGGATATTGACGGAAACTACACGCTGGCGGGTGTTAGCAGTAAAGCGAGTCTCGAATTCAGCTACGTAGGTATGAAAGTTCAGAAAATTGCGATCAACGGCCAAACGACAATTAACGTAACACTCGAAGAAGACAGCGAAGTGCTGGGCGAAGTGGTGGTGACCGCGTTGGGTATTAAGCGTGATAAAAAAGCTCTGGGTTATGCGATTCAGGAAGTAAAAGGAGATGATATTGTGTCAGCTCGTGAAAATAATATTGCCAACGCCCTTTCTGGAAAGATTTCCGGGTTGCAAGTCATCAAATCGAGCAATGGGCCGGGTGCTTCGTCTAAAATTGTCATCCGCGGTAATAACTCGGTGACCAACCTGAATCAACCCCTTATTGTAGTGGATGGTGTACCGATGGATAACTTCACTGGGGCTGATAATAATGACTATTGGAATCCCTCTGCCGATATGGGAAACGGTCTTTCCGATATTAATCCGGAAGATATCCAAAGCATGTCAGTTTTGAAAGGTGCTTCGGCTGCGGCTCTTTATGGTTCTCGTGCGGGTAACGGTGTCATCCTCATAACGACAAAGAGTGGGCGTAAGACGGAAGGTCTGGGAATTACGATTTCATCGTCCGTTGCTTTTGAAAACATTTTTGTGCATCCTGAATTGCAGAATACGTTTGGACAAGGAGAAAACGGCGTTTACAATGCTGAATCTGGATCGAGCTGGGGCCCGAAAATTACCGGTCAGGAATATGATAAATGGAACAAGGAAAAAGCTCAGATGCAGGCTTACGATAACATCAATAATTACTTTGACAAATCGGGTACGAACTTAACGGAGAATATCGCTTTTTCGCAGCAATACAATAATGTATCTGTTTATACGTCTGTGAGTCGTATGGACGATAAAAGTAAGATTCCGGGTGCAAACCTCAGTCGTACGAATATGACGGGACGTGCAGTGAGCAAGTTCGGAAAGGATAATAAGTGGACACTCGATACAAAGGTTCAGTATATCAAGACAGATGCCAAAAACCGTCCGGTGAGTGGAAAAAACTCATCCAATCCATTCTTGACTATGTACAGTCTACCTCGTTCGATGGATATTCGTGATTTCAGTTCTGCCGTTGATGAAAATGGAAAAATGATTTGGTGGGGAAAAAGTTCCGCAATCAACCCATATTGGCTGAGAGACTATAAACTGAGTCATGATCAGCGCGAGCGATTCGTTTTGTTCGGTTCGTTGAAGTATGAATTTACAGATTGGTTGAATGCCGAGATAAGAGGCGGAACAGATATTTATTTCACCGAGTATGAAAACAAGACCTATGGAAAAAGTCCGTTGACGGAAACAGGACGTTACAGTTTTGGTGAAGAAAAATTCTATGAGAACAACTTCAGTTTTCTTATCAGTGCACAGAAGGATAATCTTTTGGGTAAATGGGGTGGAGCGGCTACATTTGGCGGCAATCTGATGCATCGCAAACATACCGGTGTTCATGCCAATCCTGATGAATTATTGGTGCCGGATCTGTTTACTTTCGGCAATGCAAAGAACAAAATTGAAGCGAGCCGTAAATACTCGGAAAAGAAAATTAATTCGCTCTATGGAACGGCTCAGGTAAATTACGGCGGGTATTTGTTTTTGGATGCGACATTCAGAAACGACTGGACTTCCACTCTGTCTCCCGAGAACCGCTCGTTCTTCTATCCTTCGTTAAGTACTTCATGGGTCATCAGCGATATGCTGAGAGAAGAAGGAGATGGTATGCCGAACTGGTTCAATTATGCGAAAGTTCGTGCTTCGTGGGCACAAGTCGGTAACGACCTTGATCCGTATCAACTGTACAATACGTATTGGATTGGTAAAGACCCCGAAAATCATGCAACGGCCGGAACAAATGGAACTTTATATGATCCTACGGTGAAAAATGAGTTGATTACCTCATGGGAAATCGGTACCGAAATGCGTTTCTTTGACAGCCGTCTGGCTGTAGACTTTGCATGGTATAAGTCAAACGCAACCCATCAGCTGTTGAATCTGCCTACCGACCCGATGAGCGGATATACTTCGAAGAAAATCAATTCTGGAAATATTCAAAATCAGGGTTTTGAGTTAATGATTAACGGATATCCCGTACAGACAAAAGATTACGCATGGAATATTCAGGCCAACTTCTCGAAAAACAGTAACACGATTAAGGATTTGACAGACGGGGTGAAACTTTATCAGCTGGGCGGATACGATAACTTGCGTGTGTATGCTACGGTGGGAGGTAATTACGGTGAAATATACGGAACAACTTATCAACGTGTCGAGGATGAAAAAAGTCCATATTACGGAAAAATCATTGTCGATGAAAACGGTCTTCCCGTCGGAGATAATAAAATAAAAAAAGTGGGAGATCAGCAGGCGGATATGTTATTCGGTTTGACCAATTCATTCCGTTATAAAGGCTTTTCGTTGAGTTTTCTTATTGATTCCCGTATAGGGGGAGACATTTTTTCGGCGACTAACCATACACTGCAAGCTTCAGGATCGGCTGCCATCACTGCTCCGAACGGAGAACGCCAGAAATTTATTGTCGATGGAGTCGTAGCCGACGGTAAAGGTGGATATAAAGTGAATGAGAAAGAAACGACACCGCAGGAATATTGGGGCAGAGTAACCGGTCAGACAGGAAACCTCGGAATCTCCGAAGCCAATATTTACAGTGCGACCAACGTTCGTTTACGTAATGTACAGTTGAACTATGAATTTGCAAAGAGCATGTTGCACAGTACACCTTTTAAGCAACTTAAATTAGGCGTATCGTGCAATAACGTGTGGATGATATCGAGCCATCTGAATGGGGTAGACCCGGAGTCTGTGTTTGCAACCAGTACCAATGCTGTCGGTTTTGAGGCATATGCTCCTCCTACATCTCGTACTTATTTATTTAATGTTACACTCGGTTTCTAAAAGAATAAACAATGAAAAAGATAATTAATTATATTTTTATGACGGGACTGTTGGTGCTTGCCAACGCTTGTTCCGATTTCGATGAGATCAACAATGATCCTAATGCAGCATCCGAAGATCAGATCAACGTGATGTGGATGCTTAATAAATCGATTACGGATGCTCAAATGGATCCTCATATCCATGAACGCATATTCGTCTATTACTGGATGGACGCTGCCAGAATGCAACGATTTGGTTATATTTCGCTGGGAAATAGTAATGACGGATTTAATCATGATTATTTGAATAGTTATATATCCAATTGGATGAAATCGGCTAAACAGATGGTGGATCTGGCAGATAAACAACTTGCCGAAAACAAACTTACCGCGCCGCATGATATTGCCATGACAAAGAACATGAAAGAAGTCGGACGTATCTGGTATGTCTATTTGTTAAGCGAATTTACGGATAATTTCGGACCGGCTCCTCTGGATGCTTTCCAAACAAAAACACCGACGTATTCAAGCGTGAAAGACGTATATTATTTCATGCTTCAGGAATTGAAAGATGCTCAATCGAAAATTGATGTTTCCATAAAACCGGAAGACAGCGAGAAGAAATTCGATCGTGCTTACGAATTTGATTTTGCGAAATGGGTTAAATATGCCAATTCGATGCGGATGCGCTTAGCCATGCGTCTATCGGAAGTAGACCCTGCAAAAGCGAAAGCGGAATTTGAAGATGCTGCAAAGAACAGCTACATATCATCTATCGATGATGTATTCCGTGTCAAAGAACGTGATGGGTGGGATCCTCTGGCAGGAGTCATGTCTCGTGGGTGGAATACTTTCACAATGGGAGCAACGTTTGCAAATATTGTAGTTGGGTTAGGTGGTGTGAAAACATCCGATCTTCTGACGGCTGCTAAATACCAACCTTATATTAAGGCTAAGAACTATCTGGGACGTCGTCTGCAGGATCATTGGCCTTCTTATACGAACGATCCCTATACCGGATTCTTTATGGATGGTTTGCCTTATAGTATAGATCCCCGTTTCTTTACTGTTTACACGTTACCTTTGGATGATGAACATAGCTTTAATCCTACAACCGTTAAAAAAGATGGTAAAGATGTTGTAAACAAAGATTCGATTTTCTATCTGTATAAAGTTGCGGAGCAGGTTCCTGAAGGCGCCAAACCAACAAAAGTGGACTCGATCAATGTAAAATATGCGATCAATGGCTATTCTAATGGAAGCTGGGGAGATGCAGGTTCGGCCAACGGTGCGCTTTCGGTATCTTACAAGACAGCCCCTGTAATCTCAAAACAATATCGTAAAAGTGAAAACTATCGTGTGTTTTTCGGAAACTGGGAAAGTTTCTTTTTGATAGCGGAAGCAGCTCTCAGAGGATGGAATGTTGCTATGCCTGCCAAGACTGCATATGAAAATGGTATCAAAGCAAGTTTTGCTTATAATAAGGCAGACGAATCAAAACTTAGCGACTATCTGAAATCGGAAGATTACAACCGCGTGGGTACATCGGTTAACTGGGATCATACGGCAGAGCCTCCGGCATCTGTGGAAATGGATATTGTAAACGGATATACTCATAAGGCGGAAAAATACACGTATAAGTATCCGGTTGCTTCACAAACGCTTTATGGAAAAGCACTTAATGATCATTTAAGCAAAATTATTACACAGAAGTATATTGCGCAAATGCCTTGGCTGGCGTTAGAAGTGTGGAGCGACCATAGAAGATTAGGACTTCCGTTCTTTGAAAATCCTGCGGTTGAAAAACCGTTGACGAGAATGACATGGCTGACAAAAGACAATGTGAAAAACAGTCAGAGTTATAAATTCTTTTCACAAAGAATAAAATACCCGTCTTCTTTAGAGAATAGTAATCCGGAAGGATATAAACAAGCGATAGAGAAACTTGGAGAAAATGAGGTGTTTACTCCGCTCTGGTGGGCAAAACATTAATCACGGTAAAAGCTTAATCGCTTTATAACAAGGGGCTATCCTGAAAGTGAGAACTTGACGGATAGCCTTTGTTATTTTCAGGACGGTGTGATGTAGATGCTCGGATAGCCGGCAGTACTTTTTGTCCTCACATGGTTATCGTAAAAAAAGACGCTACATTTTCCGGAAAAACACACGTGTTTTTTAAAAAATGTAACGTCTTTTTCTTAAAGCACTCCGCTCTTTTGCGGAAGCAATATAACAGGTTTGTTATCGCTCTTCGATCGCTGTTACTTCAGCAGGGGAAGGGGATGAGGTTTATAGCTCCTCATCGTTCCAGAAGAAGTCGTCGGTTATATCGAGGCTGGTAAATTGTTCCAGCTCGCGGCGTTCTTTTTTTGTGGGGCGTCCCAATCCTTTGGCCCGGTCTACAAAGCCGGATATCCGGTTTAGTTCGAGTTTCTCGTACTCTTCGGGAGGGGTGATGTTTTCGAGATATTCAGGGACTAATTTGGCACCCATGCGGTTTTCTGTCAGACGAAGCACCTTGAACGAGAACGTGACCGGAGGCTTACGCACTTCGATGATGTCGCCGACCTTAATCATTCGCGATGGCTTCACGTTCACTCCTCCCATGGCGATGCGATTCTTTTTGCAGGCGTCGGCCGCGATGGTGCGCGTTTTGAAAATACGTGTAGCCCACATCCACTTATCGATTCTGACTTCATCCATATTCATCAGCGATTGAACTGATTCATGGTTATATCTGCTCCGGCAAGGCAGAAGCTGCGTATCATCTCGACAGCCAGTTTCACGCAGTCCGGCATTTTGTCAAGTTCTTCGTCGGTGAACGGGCTCAGGACGTAATCGACTTGTCGTCCGCGCGGAAAATCGTTTCCGATCCCGAAACGCAGGCGGGCATACGCTTCCGTGCCGAGCAGTTCCTTGATATTCCGCAATCCGTTGTGTCCGGCATCGCTTCCTTTCGGTTTCAGTCGCAAAGTGCCGAACGGAAGCGACAGATCGTCTACCACCACAAGCAGTTGCGAGATGGGCACGGATTCTTTTTGCAGCCAGTAACGTACGGCATGGCCGCTCAGATTCATAAATGTATTCGGCTTCAAGACTACCAGCTCGGCATTTTTCACACGAAAACGCGCCACGGCTCCGTAACGCTCTTCCGTGAAGTGCGCACCGGCCGCTTCGGTCAATGCGTTAACTACACGGAAACCGATATTATGGCGCGTACCCCAGTACTCTTCGCCTATATTTCCTAACCCGACAATCAGATGTTTCATCACTCGAAAAAGAATCATTAAAAAAGAGGAGTATGTCTCTCTCGAAAAACATCTCCTCCCTCTTTGTTTACAAAAGCAATAGCTTTTCTTATTTTCCGGCTGCGGCGGCAGCTCCGGCAGCACTCTGTGCGGCACGTGTCATCTTCACCGCGCATACAACTGCATTCTTCGGACTGATCAATTCTACATGATCAAACTGCAATTCGCCCACCTTGATGGTTTTGCCCAGCTCCAGATGATCGACATTGACCGTCAACTTCTCCGGAATCTGTTCTGCCAGCCCTTTCACTTTCAGCTTACGCATGGCCTGCGTCAACTTACCACCGGCTTTCACACCGACAGCGTGACCGCTCAATGTTACCGGAACGTGCATCTCGATCGGTTTGTCGGCAAATACTTCCTGAAAATCCAAATGCAATATCGCATCCGAAACAGCATGAAACTGAATCTCTTTCAAAATAGCATTCACTTTTCTTCCATCTCCCATCTCGATCGAAACCAGATGGATTTCCGGTGTATAGATCAGTTTGCGCACTCCATCGAACGATACGGAAAAATCCGTGACAATGATTCCTTTACCGTCTCCGATTTCTACCAGCTTCTCTCCTGCATTCATTTTTCCCGTATAGGGCAATGCAACAGGTTCCTGACCATATAAAACGGCCGGGATCATGCCTTGTTTGCGCAGGTTTTTCGACATTTTCTTGCCGAGGTTCTCCCGCGGCGTTCCTTTCAATTCAAATGTTTTCATTTTTCTAAAAATTGTGTTACTCAAAATTAGTTTCTGCTTCCTAATTTCCCATCACACGACGACAGGCCTTTAAAAAAGCGCCGCAAAGATAAGAAAAAATACCGGAAAATCATTCGGCGGATAACGGAAAGAATATGAACCGTATCGGAAACTGTTTTTTGAAACTCGACGAATGCTCTTTATTTGCACTGTTGCAAAGATACATGCTGTAAGAAAAGACGGGCTTCTCTTGTGATTTTCCGCTGTCTGCTTGGAAGACGAAATATTTTGAGTACTTTTGTTTTCATAATCATTTAATTCGGTTCGATGAAAAAGACAGCATTGATTACAGGTATCACGGGGCAGGACGGTTCGTTTCTGGCGGAATTTCTAGTCGAAAAAGACTACGAAGTACATGGCATTCTTCGCCGTTCCTCATCTTTCAATACGGGACGGATCGAGCATTTGTACCTCGATGAATGGGTACGTGACATGAAGCAGCAGCGTCTGATAAACCTGCATTACGGCGATATGACCGACAGCAGTTCGCTCGTGCGGATCATCCAGCAGACACAGCCGGACGAAATATATAATCTTGCGGCACAAAGTCACGTGAAAGTGAGTTTCGATGTGCCGGAATATACGGCCGATGCGGATGCTCTCGGAACACTTCGCCTGCTGGAATCCGTGCGTATCCTCGGGATGGAGCAAAAGACACGCATCTATCAGGCTTCGACGTCCGAATTGTTCGGACTCGTGCAGGAAGTGCCACAAAAGGAGACGACTCCTTTCTATCCGCGTTCACCTTACGGGGTGGCCAAGCAGTACGGCTTCTGGATTACGAAGAACTACCGCGAAAGCTATGGCATGTTTGCCGTAAACGGTATTCTGTTTAACCATGAGAGTGAACGGCGTGGAGAGACGTTTGTCACGCGCAAGATCACCCTTGCAGCGGCACGTATCGTACACGGACTTCAGGATAAGCTTTATATGGGAAATCTCGATGCGCGTCGCGATTGGGGATATGCCAAAGATTATGTGGAGTGTATGTGGATGATGCTTCAACATGATCAGCCCGAAGATTTTGTGATTGCTACCGGGCAAATGCATACCGTGCGGGAGTTCTGTACGCTGGCTTTTAAAGAAGCCGGGATCGGATTGCGCTGGGAAGGCGAGGGCATAGGAGAAAAAGGAATCGACGGGAAGACGGGACGTGTACTCGTCGAAGTCGACCCGAAGTATTTTCGTCCGGCCGAAGTGGAGCAGTTGCTCGGCGATCCGACGAAAGCAAAAACGTTGCTGGGCTGGAACCCGAACAAAACATCGTTCGAGCGTTTAGTGAAAATTATGGTGGAACATGATCTGAGGGTTGTGGGGAAGCAGGGAATAAGAAGAGACGAAATATAGGGTAAATTAACCACAAGTTACACAAGTAGAATAAATAGGAGATGCACGAAAATGAGATTGCTAAAATAATATTTGCTGCAGCAGTCAAGATTCATAAAGAATTGGGACCCGGATTGTTCGAAAGTGCTTATGAAACTTGTCTGGCATATGAGCTACGCAAGCGGGGACTGGTAGTAGAAGAACAATAAGAACTTCCTATTATTTATGAAAGTATTTACTTAGATAAAGGCTATCGGATTGATGTATGCGTTGAAAATAAAGTTGTTGTTGAGTTAAAAGCAGTAGAGATGATAACGGATGTGCATAAAGCTCAGATATTAACGTATTTCAAATTGTCAGGCTGTAAACTCGGTTTGCTGATTAATTTTAATGTTCCTTATATGGACAAAGGGGTACATCGGTTTATCAACGGAACATTATAATAGATAATTAATGAATTTTCTCTTGTTCAACCTGTATATTTTCTTGTGTAATTTGTGGTAAAAAATAGAAGAAACATGAACCAATCATCCAAAATATACGTGGCAGGGCATCGTGGACTGGTGGGGTCGGCCATTTGGAGCAACTTGCAACAGAAGGGGTATACCCGCTTGATAGGACGTACGCACGATGAGCTCGATCTGCTGGATAGCACCGCCGTGCGTCGTTTTTTCGACGACGAACGTCCCGAATATGTTTTTCTCGCAGCCGCTTATGTCGGCGGGATTGTGGCAAATAACCGATACCGTGCCGACTTTATTTACCGTAATCTGGGCATTCAGCAGCATGTCATCGGTGAGAGTTACCGGCACGGCGTGAAGAAACTGCTGTTTCTCGGAAGCACATGTATCTATCCGCGTGACGTATCGCAACCCATGAAAGAGCAGGTGCTTCTGACCGCCCCGCTCGAATACACGAACGAACCATATGCGATAGCCAAAATAGCCGGTCTGAAGATGTGCGAGAGTTTCAATCTGCAATATGGCACGAACTATATAGCCGTGATGCCGACGAACCTGTACGGCCCTAACGATAACTTCGATCTCGAACGCAGTCATGTACTACCGGCGATGGTGCGCAAAATCCATCTTGCAAAATGTTTGGAGGAGAGAAATATGGATGCGGTGCGTGCCGATCTGGCCAAGCGTCCCGTCGAAGGAGAAGACGGCACGGGAAGCGACAAGGACATCCTCGACCTGCTGGCGAGATACGGTATCACTCCGTCGGGGGTAACGCTCTGGGGGACGGGACGTCCTTTGCGCGAATTCCTTTGGAGCGAGGAGATGGCCGATGCCTGCGTCTATATCATGGAGCATGTCGACTTCGATGATCTGAGGGATGAGGCGAACGAAGTCCGAAACTGTCATATCAACATCGGCACGGGAAAGGAGATTGCCATCCGCGAATTGGCACAACTCGTAGCCCGTACCGCCGGTTATCACGGAACACTTGCCTTCGACGCTTCAAAGCCTGACGGAACGATGCGTAAACTGACCGATGTCTCGAAGCTGCATGCTCTTGGATGGCATCATCGGGTCGAGATAGACGAAGGCGTGGAACGGATGTATCGGTGGTACTTACAGTAGCTCTCCCATCGTTTCGAGCTCCTGATAGAGCCGTTGTACCGGCAGGCCCATCACGTTGTAGAACGACCCTTCGATGCCGCGCACGCCGATGTAGCCGATCCACTCCTGAATGCCGTATGCCCCGGCCTTGTCGAAAGGTTTGTACGTATCAACATAAAACGTAATTTCCTGATCGGATAGCTCGGCGAAATCGACGACCGATGTCACGGAGAACTCGTTTTGTCTCTCTCGCGAAGTCAGCACGACAGCCGTCACGACCTTGTGCTTCCGCCCCGACAGCCGGTGCAGCATCCGTATCGCATCATCCCGGCCTTTCGGCTTTTCAAGGATATCTCCGTCGAGGATGACAATGGTATCGGCGGTAATGATCAGCTCGTCGGGTTTCATGTTCGGAAGGTAGGCTTTCGCTTTCTCGCGAGCGATGAAGCAGGGGATTTCTTCCGGCGCGAGACCGGCGGGATGGGACTCGTTGATATCGGGTATCAGACGCACCTCAAAATCGAGGTTCAGTCCTTTCAGCAGCTCCCTTCGTCGCGGCGAAGCCGATGCCAGAATAATTTTATGTCGGGTCGGCAGGGTATTCGTTGCCGGCTTCGCGGCAGTCCCCGTACGTTTATGCCCCTTTTTCAGGGCGGCTTTCCGCGCCTCGTATGCGGCGAACCGTTTTTCCAGATAATTATCAGCCATCTCGTATCGTTATTGGGCAGACGGTTGCCTGCGTGTCATGACTGCGAAGAGCGCATGTAAAGAGAAAAATCTTGTTTTTATATACATTATCTTATTGATATCTTCGTGTTACGGAAAGCAAAAGTAAAGACTCGTTTTGTTTTTCCCAAATCCTTTCGTACTTTTACGGTCGTAAATAAACGTTATACCAATGAAAAAAATAGCAACAGTGTGCACCATGGCAGCAATGATGGCATGCAGCAGCGTAGAACAGAAGCAGGAACAGGCCTCCGGAACATCGGTTATCGGACAGCCTGATGTGAAGATTGAGAACGGACAAATGTCTCCCGAAGTATTGTGGGCATTCGGACGGGTAGGAAACATGTGCGTTTCGCCCGACGGCAAACGTGTGGCTTATACCGTTACGTATTACAGTATCCCCGAGAACAAGAGCAATTCGGAGGTGTATGTGATGGATGCCGATGGGGCAAACAAGAAACAGCTTACACGGACAGCCGCTCGCGAAGGTGCGCTGGCATGGCTTCCTTCGGGCAAAGCGATCGCTTTCTTGCGCGATGGCAAACTCTGGAACATCGATCCAGAGAATGGAGCCGAGACGCAAGTATCCGGTATCGAGCAGTCGATCGACGGGTTTCTCTATGCTCCGGCCGAAGATAAAGTGCTGTTTGTTATTTCTACCAAGATCGAAAAATGCACGGGTGCAGAACTTTACGACGATCTGGACAAGGCCAATGCCTATGTCTACGACGATCTGATGTATCGTCACTGGGACAGCTGGAAAGACGGCAATTACAACCATATCTACGTGGGAGACCTTGTGAGCGGCAAAGTGAAAGCGGTGGAAGATATTATGCCCGGCGAGCCGTATCATGCTCCGACCCGGCCTTTCGGAGGCACGGAAGAGATCGCATGGAGTCCTGATGGAACGACTATTGTTTATACCTGCAAAAAACTGACCGGCAAAGAATACGCTTTTCAGACAAATTCCAATCTGTATGCGTACACGTTGGCCGATAAAAAGACGCGACTTCTTACTCCCGATATGCCGGGCTACGATAAGAATCCGCAATTCTCGCCCGACGGTAAGCAATTACTCTGGTCGAGCATGCGTCGCGGAGTCTTCGAGGCCGATAAGGAGCGTATGATGTTGATGGACTGGCCGACGGGTGAGATGAGAGATGTTTCCGAAGCACTCGATGCAAGCCCTTCGTCACTGCAATGGACGGCCGACGGTAAAACGATTTATCTGACAGCTCCTATCAAAGAGGCTCATCAGTTGTTCGCATTTGACGTCGCAAGCGGAACGTTCAAGCAGCTTACCGAGGGCGATCAAGACTATCAGCATGTACAGCTTGCCGGCGACAAACTGATCGTAACACGTACAACGCATGTCAATCCGGCCGAAATATTCCGCGTCGATCCGACCGATGGCAAGGCCGAAGAGATATCGTTCGTGAACAAGGAGCTGATGGATAAGCTGAACCTCCCGACATTCGAGAAACGTTTTATCACCACGACCGATAATAAGGAAATGGTCACATGGGTGATCTATCCTCCCAAGTTCGATGCGTCGAAGAAATACCCGTTGCTGCTCATGTGCACGGGAGGGCCTCAGGGCGTACTCGGTCCGTCGTTCAGTTATCGCTGGAATTATATGCTTATGGCGTCGCAGGGCTACGTCGTAGTCGTGCCCGCACGGCGTGGAACATCCGGTTCGGGACAGGAATGGTGCGATGCCATTTCAAAGAATCACGGTCAGCAGGACGAGCAGGATTTGCTTACTGCCATCGATGCAATCGGCAAAGAGCCGTGGGCCGATGCCGAACATATCGGTGCGATGGGAGCAAGCTACGGAGGATATTCCGTCTTCCATCTGGCCGGAACGCATAAAGGACGCTTCAAAGCGTTTTTGGCACATTGCGGAATCTTTAACATGGAGTTTATGTATTCGACGACAGAAGAGATGTTTTTTGAAGAATGGGAGCAGGGAGGTGCACCTTGGGATAAGGAAAATAAAGTGGCACAGAACTCATTCGCTCATTCGCCTCATCTCCTCGTGAAGAATTGGGACACTCCGATCATGGTAGTTCACGGCGAACGTGACTTTCGCGTGCCTTATTCGCAAGGAATGGCAGCGTTCAATACCGCCCAGATGCTTGGGATCGAGAGCCGTTTGCTTATCTTCCCGACCGAAAATCACTGGGTGCTCAGTCCGCAGAACGGAATCGTCTGGCAGCGTGAATTCTTCCAATGGTTCGATAAGCATTTGAAGGCAAAATAGATCGAATGAAGAAAAAGGAAATCATTCCATAACGAAGAAATATGAGAACCAATATCTATATATTTTTTGCGCTGTTGGGAGGAGTCCTCTGGTCTGCTTGCGGTCAGTCGCGAGGAGATGCGGAAGCGTACGGGAGAGACGTTGTTTCCGAAGAGGTGACGGCTAAAAGTGTCTCCACGTCTACCGCGGATGAGACGACAGACCTTACAGCTTCTGCTTCGTACGAAAGGAAGCTGACGAAAAGGGGAACCATTCGTTTCGAAACATCGGATGCGAAGAAAACTCACGCAGCGATTCAGCAGGCGGTGGTTGAAACGAAAGGATACATATCGAGCGATAATCTGAATCAATACGGCAATCGGATCATCCATACCGTTACGATTCGTGTTCCTGCAAGTCAATTTGATGCGTTGCTTGACCGGATTTCGTTGAATACGGACAAGATCGAAGACAAACATATCGAAGTGCTGGATGTCACGCAGGAATATATCGATCTGGATACTCGTATCAAGACCAAGAAAGAACTCGAAAACCGTTATCAGGAGCTGCTCAAGCGCGCCCATACGATCGACGAAATTTTGAAGATCGAAGAACAGATCGGTGTTTTAAGAGCCGACATTGAATCGGCCGAAGGACGTTTACGTTATTTGACCAATGAGGTGACGTTCAGTACCCTTACTGTCGAGTTTTATGAGATGTCATCCGTTATAGCCACCGGATTCGGGTATGAATTGAAAGAGGCTTTCCGAAACGGATGGAATTACTTGTCGCGGCTCATTCTTGTCGTGGTGAATCTTTGGGCGATACTCTTGTTCATCATCGTTATATGGGTGCTTGTCGTAAAACTCAGAAAGTGGCGGAAAAGAACCTCCAAGAACAATGTATAACCTTCGTGTGGTCCGGGAAAAGTGTTTGGGCTTATGAATTATTCAAATTCTGCGATATATATGAAAAGAAAATGGAATTATCAATGGTTGCTTGCCGTAACCTTGTTACTAGTTATTACATCGTGTAACCATGTGAAAAAAGAAGGAGTTGAGATTTTGAAACAATCTGATTTTCCCGCACCTCCTGTTGCGGAAGTGATGCCTGATACGTTTACGAATTTCGGGCAACAGCGTATTGACGATTATTTTTGGTTGAAAGACAAAAATAATCCTAAGGTGATAGACTATCTGAACGCCGAAAATGCGTACACCGATACGGTGATGGCATCGACGAAAGGCCTCCAGCAGACCATTTACGACGAGATTCTCGGCAGGATGAAGGAAGACGACGAGAGTTACCCGTCATTCAAAAACGGTTATTACTACTACAGTCGTACCGAAAAAGGCAAGCAATACCGTACGCATTGTCGGCGGAAAGGCTCCATGGATGCACCGGAAGAAATTATCTTCGACATCAACAAGATGGCGGAAGGCAAACCGGCTTTTATTTTCAGCGGTTACTCCGTCAGCCCGGATAACAGCAAGGCCGCGTATCTCTATAACGAAACCGGTTCGTATGCCGAATTTACCATGAAGATCAAAGACCTCGCTTCGGGCGAGACGGTCGGTTTCGAAGTCACCGGAGCAGCTTCGATGGCGTGGGCGAACGATAATAAAACGTTATTCTACAGTTTGATTGATAAAACATTACGCTCGTCGAAAATCTATCGTCGGATGCTCGACGCCTCCGAAGGCGAGTTGATTTATGAAGAAACGGACGCACGTTTCAGAACATACGTTTCGGGTAGTAAGACGAGAGAGCAGATTTTTATTTTGTCCGGAAGTTCGACGACCTCCGAAACGCGCTATGTCTCGGCCGATCATCCGACTGATGCGTTTAAAATATTCATGCCTCGGGTGCAGGATGTGGAATACAGTGTGTATCCGCACAAAGACAAGTTCTTTGTACGTTACAAGGATAAAGAAAATCTGAACGGTATGATTTACGAAGTGCCGCTCACGGGCTACGAAGACCGTACGAAGTGGAAGGTGTTCGTACCGCACGATAAGGATGTTCGTATTGAAGACATTGATATTCTGAAAGACTATGTGGCGCTGGAGTTGCGCAAGAACGGATTGGCTGAAATTCATATCAAGCCGATCGAAGGCGGCGAAACGAAAACGATCGCTTTCCCCGAACCGGTCTATTCGGCATGGCTGGGCGGAAATCCCGAATACGATGCCACGACGATTCGTTATACGTACACTTCGCTCAACCGTCCGACTACATTATATGAATATACGATTACAAACGGCGAGACGGCTAAACTCAAAGAGCAGGAGATCCCTTCCGGCTTCAACCCCGACGATTATACGGTAGAGCGCCTTTGGGCTACGGCGCCCGACGGCGTAAAAGTGCCGATGGCCATCGTTTATAAGAAAGGATTGAAGAAAGACGGATCGAATCCCGCTTTGCTTTATTCGTACGGCAGTTATGGCAGCAGTTCCGACGTGTATTTCAGCACGAGCTATTACAGTCTGATCGACCGGGGCTTTGTGTTCGGTATCGCGCAGATACGTGGCGGAAGCGATCTGGGCGAACAGTGGTACGAAGACGGCAAGCTGCTGAAAAAGAAAAATACGTTTACCGATTTCATTGCGTGCAGCGAAATGCTGATTAACGAAAAGTATACTTCACCCGACAAGTTGGCGATTATGGGCGGAAGCGCCGGAGGACTGCTGATGGGAGCCGTTGCGAATATGCGTCCCGACTTGTATCGGACGGTAGTGGCGCAAGTACCGTTCGTCGATGTGATCAATACGATGCTCGACGAATCGTTGCCGCTCACTACGGGCGAGTACGAAGAGTGGGGTAATCCGAACGAGGAAGAGTATTATCGGTATATGCTTTCTTATTCGCCTTACGACAATATCAAGGCGCAGAATTATCCCAATATGCTTGTGACGGGAGGAATCAACGACTCACAGGTGCTGTTCCACGAGCCGGCGAAGTATGTAGCTAAACTTCGTTCGATGAAGACGGATGATAACATCCTGATTCTGCATATGAACATGGATTCGGGACATGGAGGCGCCACCGGTCGTTACGACGGTATCAAAGATACGGCTTTCGAATTTGCCTTTATCCTGAACAGGGTAGGAATCAACAAATAAAGCCGGATCGGTAATCAATCGAAGATGAGAAAAGGGGGGATGTCTTTCAGTGGCATCCCCTTTTTTTGTGTCCGGACACGTACACATTGAGCGAGCGATATAGCTTATTTCTTATGTTTTTAAGGAAGTTATTCAATGCGTTGGCTCGGGGTTTTCCGTATTTTCCATAAATATCGTACCTTTGCACGATTTAATTGCAGCCGGAATGAATAAGAAGAATAAAGAGACATTGTATTTGCGGGAAGCTTTCAGCGAGATAGACGATTCGGTGGGAATCGTGATGCCCATCCTGATGGAATGCGACAAGGATGAAGATTTTTCCGAAGGGATCGATAAAGTTGGTGAAAGTTTACCGATTCTCTCGTTGCGAAATATGGTGCTGTTTCCGGGCGTGGCCATGCCTGTTATCGTCGGGCGGGCCAAGTCCATGCGCCTGATTCGGGAAGCCTCGCATAAAAAGATGATGATCGGGGTGCTGTGTCAAAAGGAGACAGAGGTCGAAGACCCGGGGTTCGAAGACTTGTATACGATCGGTGTCGTGGCTGAAATACTGCGGGTACTGGAAATGCCGGACGGTTCGACAACGGCTATTCTGCAAGGCCGCAAACGTTTTCAGTTGCATGAACTGACGGAAACGGAGCCTTATCTGACCGGGCGCATCTCTCTGTTGGAAGATACGCATCCGAAAAAGAGCGATCGCGAGTTTGAGGCGCTTATCTCAACCATCAAGGACCTTACGGTAAAGATGCTGACAGCATCCGGTGAGCCTCCCCGCGACCTGATCTACTCCATCCGCAACAATCAGAATGCAATGTATCTGATCAGTTTTGCATGCTGCAATATCCTTTCGCATTCGCCCGAAAAACAGGAGCTTTTGGCCATCAACGACCTGAAAGACCGTGCATATCGACTGCTGTTTATTCTCAACCGTGAGTATCAATTGATCGAACTGAAAGCATCGATTCAGATGAAGACTCACGAAGACATCAACAAACAGCAAAAAGAATATTTCCTTCAACAGCAGATCAAAGCCATTCAGGAAGAGTTGGGTGGAAATATGAACGACATCGAGATCAAGGAGCTGCGCGAGAAGGCGAAGAGCAAAAAATGGCTGAAGGAAGTCGGCGAGATCTTCGAGAAAGAAGTCGCCAAGCTCGAACGTGTTCATCCGCAATCGCCCGATTATTCGATACAGTCGCAATATGTGCAGACCATCATCAGTCTGCCGTGGGGGGAATACAGCAAGGATAATTTCAACTTGTCGCATGCACAGCGGGTCTTAGACCGCGACCATTACGGCATGGAGAAAGTCAAGGAACGTATTATCGAGCATCTGGCCGTGCTGAAGCTCAAGAAAGATTTGCGTTCGCCCATTCTGTGTCTCTACGGGCCTCCGGGAGTCGGTAAAACGTCGCTCGGTAAATCGGTGGCCGAAGCGCTGGGGCGGAAATATGTCCGCATTTCGTTAGGCGGCCTGCACGATGAAGCCGAAATTCGCGGACATCGCCGTACTTATATCGGCGCGATGGTAGGGCGGATCATTCAGAATCTGCAAAAGGCAGGGACATCGAATCCGGTGTTTGTGCTCGACGAGATCGATAAGGTCGGTAACGACTTCAAAGGCGATCCTGCTTCGGCGCTGCTCGAAGTGTTAGACCCGGAGCAGAACACGACGTTCCACGACAATTATCTCGATATCGATTACGACCTGAGTAAGGTTCTGTTCGTTGCAACGGCCAATAATCTGAATACGATTTCACAGCCGCTGCTCGACCGGATGGAACTGATCGAGGTGAGCGGATATATTCTGGAAGAAAAGATCGAGATTGCCGTGCGTCATCTGATCCCGAAACAGATGGAGCTGCACGGGATTCCTAAGCATACCGTCAAATTTCACCGTCATGCCGTGCGGGCGGTGATCGAGTCGTACACGCGCGAGAGCGGCGTGCGTGAGCTGGAGAAGAAAATCGCCAAGATCATGCGACGCATCGCACGCAAAATCGCTTCGGACGAAGAAGTACGTCCGATGATCAAGGCGGAAGACCTCAAAGAATATCTCGGTGCCGTGGAATATACGCGCGACAAGTATCAGGGCAACGAGTACGCCGGTGTGGTGACGGGGCTGGCGTGGACGGCTGTGGGCGGAGAGATTCTTTTTGTAGAGTCGAGCCTGAGTCGCGGCAAAGGGTCGAAGCTGACCATCACGGGCAATCTGGGCGATGTGATGAAGGAGTCTGCCATGCTTGCGCTCGAATATGTGCATTCGCATGCCGGACAGTTTGGCATTGACGAAGAGCTGTTTGAAAACTGGAATGTGCATATCCATGTGCCTGAAGGAGCCATCCCTAAAGACGGCCCGAGCGCCGGCATTACGATGGTGACATCGCTTGTCTCCATTTTTACGCAACGAAAGGTGAAACGTAATCTGGCCATGACGGGCGAGATCACGCTGCGCGGCAAGGTGCTTCCCGTGGGCGGCATCAAGGAGAAAATCCTCGCGGCCAAGCGTGCCGGCATCAAGGAGATCATCCTTTGTGCCGAGAACCGGAAAGATGTGGAAGAAATCAATGCGATGTATTTGGAGGGGCTGACCTTTCATTATGTCGACGACATCACGCAGGTGCTCGACCTCGCTTTGTTGTGCGAGAAAGTGAAACATCCGCTCTTCGGGTAAGCGTGTTTCCGGAACAGGCAGGCGTTCCGGAAACGGAAGAGCGGAACGCGCCGAACGCCGTCAGTCAAACATCAAATTAAATTCGTCTTTTAACTTCGACAGCAGCGGATTGATTTCGTTCAGCAGCTCGAACTTTTCTGCCGACGTATAGGCCAGCCTCTTTTCGTTCGCTTCGTCGATGCGTATCTTTAATTGAATCTTTCCGTTCTTCAACTGCGTGCGGAGTGCTTGCAGGATAGAGGCATTATGATTGAGCAGCTCTTCCTGCTGTCCGGGGTTGTGTACGACGACCTCGAACAGAAACTCCTCTTTCAGTACGGGCTGACAGTTGATCATCGTATTTTTCAGATGTACTTTCTTCTCTATCGTTGCGGCAAACGCATTCCAGCAGCCAATCAGCTCCTCTTCGGTGAACGGATTCGTTTCCTGCAAAGCCTCTTCGGTATGATACGTAACCTGTGTTTTTGGGGTGGTCTCCAAAAGACCGGTCAGAGACGTGTTCGTAGGACGTCGGTTAATCGGTTTCCGCGGCGTTTGGGTTGCGCTTGGCGTACTCGTTGCGGCGAGCGTCGGCGTCTGTGTGGCAGGCGGTATGGAGGGGCTTGCGCTACGATGCGTATCGGATGCGGGCAAACCTTCAACCGCCCGAAGCAGTCGCAGCCTCAGTCGCTTTTTTTTTTAGCCTCGGCGATCGTAGCAGGGCCGGCTTCCTGGAGTTGACACAGCTGAACGAACGTCAGCTCGAGCAAGAGTCGCTTGTTCCGGCTCTCGCGATAATGCAGATCGCATTCATTGGCCAACTCAATAGCCTGATACAGCAGCCAGTCGGGACACTGCCGGGCTGTTTCGCGGTATCGGTCGCGGATCGATGCGCCGATTTCAAAAAGCACGATCGTGCTTTCATCTTTGCAGACCAACAGATCGCGGAAGTGCGAGGCCAGCCCCGTGATGATATGCTGTCCGTCGAACCCTTTCTCTATAATCTCGTTCAGGATGAGCAGGCTTGTCCGTATGTCTCCTTCCAGAATGGTGTCCGTAATGCGGAAATAATATTCGTAGTCCAGCACATTGAGGTTCTCGATCACGGCCTTGTAGGTAACGTTTCCGCCCGTGTAGCTGACTACCTGATCGAAGATAGACAAAGCGTCGCGCATCCCCCCGTCGGCTTTTTGTGCGATGACGTTCAGCGCTTCGGGTTCGGCCTTCACCCCTTCCTCGCCGGCTACATATTGCAGATGTTCTACGGCGTCGACGACCGAGATGCGTGAGAAATCGTATACCTGACAGCGTGACAGAATGGTCGGCAGAATTTTATGCTTCTCCGTCGTAGCCAGAATAAAGATCGCATAATGAGGCGGCTCTTCGAGTGTTTTGAGAAAAGCGTTGAAAGCGGCCTGACTGAGCATGTGTACTTCGTCGATGATATAGACCTTGTATTTCCCCACTTGCGGCGGGATACGTACCTGCTCGATCAGCGAGCGGATGTCATCGACCGAATTGTTCGATGCCGCGTCCAGCTCATGGATATTCAACGACCGTTGCTCGTTAAACGACCGGCACGACTCGCACGCATTGCATGCCTCGCCCGCGGGCGTCAGATTCATGCAGTTGATTGTCTTGGCAAAGATACGCGCGCACGATGTCTTTCCCACCCCGCGAGGGCCGCAGAACAGATAAGCATGTGCCAACTTATTGCTCAGGATAGCATTCCGCAGCGTAGTGGTCAGAGATTTTTGCCCGACCACGCTGTTGAACGTCGACGGACGGTATTTTCTGGCTGAAACGATATAATTTTCCATTTTCTTGTGTTGCCGGACAGCGATGGGGCGAGTATGTATGCACACCCCCGGACGGTGTTTTGTATCTGCCGTGAAATCCGGTTTGTTTTCTTGCAAAGGTATGGAATATTTTTCATACTTTTGCACAAACTCTCAACAGGTATGTCCGAAAAAGAAAATTTCTATACGAAATATCTCTCCAAGTTGAATCTCTACGTGGTCGTGATCGCCGTATTCATGATCATTACGTTTGCGGTGGGCGACAGCAACCTTTACGTGCGCTATACGTATGACGATAAAATCCGCAGCCTTGAACGTGAGATTAAGCATTACCGGAAAGAAATCGAGACGAATCGCCGGAAGCTCGAAGATCTTCATACGAGCAAGGAGAGATTGGAACAATATGCCCGCGAAGAGTTTTACATGAAACGGAAAAACGAAGATATTTTTATTATCCGGGACTGATGGAATTACGCATACGCACATGGATTTATATGCTTTCGGGGGCGCTTGTGCTCGTCGGGGCGTTGCTGTATATCACCCAATGGAAGTATGCCCCCTGGCTCTTCGCGGTGGGAGCGGCTGGCGTAATGGTCAGTTACCTGACCGCGCCACGGAACGAAACGGATTTTCGCCTGCGACGGTTGCACCGGTTGAATATGTTTGCCGGAATCGCGATGATCGTCGCGTCGGTGTTTATGTTCAAACAGCGTATGGAGTGGGTGCCTTGCCTTTTGATTGCCGCGCTGATTCAACTGTATACCTCTTTCGTCGCGAAAGACCGGAAATAAGTAACTCGTTTTTAGCAATCTTTGCCAAAGCATCCCAAACGATCAAACATCGAAGTTATCTTGACTTTTTCTTACCTTTCACTTTTTTGAACAGAATTAGTATAAACGTGGGCATAGTTTCATGTTTACTAACTAGTCAGTTTGGTGTCAAACCTGTTTAATACGCTTCTGTATGAGTCCATCCATGCATTGATTCTTTCGATGCTATCTCTCTTCATGTAAAGAAGTTCATCAAGG
>NZ_JBQNAZ010000013.1:0-67531 GCF_052170195.1 Tannerella sp.
GCCCCATCCCGCAAGGGTGGGGTATCGACATCCGGACCTTGTTCGGAGGGCTGAAAGCCTGAATGAAATTCATTCTTATTTCTTCTATCGCGGAATCTGGGTTAAAAAAGCGACGAAAAACCAAAAAAAAAGATGCAAATCGGCAGCAAAAACGGTCTTTTTCTGCGTTTATTGTCTTTTTTCAGAAAAAAAGCATGGTTGTTACAAAAAGATTACATACCTTTGCCTCAAGTAACCATTAAAAGTTGTGCCGTACTTATATATTATATCCGGATGTAATGGGGCAGGAAAAACAACGGCCTCATATACGATCTTGCCGGAGATGCTGGGCTGTAAAGAGTTTGTCAATTCGGACGAAATAGCGAAGGGACTGTCACCTTTCAATGCCGACAGTATCACGGTTGCCGTAGAAGCCAGCCGGATTATGTATAAGCGAATCAGAGAGTTGATCTCGGCAAACAAGACTTTTGCATTAGAGACGACCTTGGCCAGTCGTTCGATTGCCAGGCTGTTGCAGAATGCACAGGAAAAAGGATATTATGTGACATTGCTTTACTTTTGGCTCAATACGCCCGATTTGGCGGTGGAGCGGGTACGCAACCGAGTCATGGCAGGAGGGCATAATGTAACGGAAAGTACAGTGCGCAGGCGTTATGTAACCGGCATTCAGAATCTTTTCCAGTTGTATATCCCGATTTGTGACTATTGGATGATTACCGACAATTCGTTATCCCCGATGGAGGTGATTGCCAAAGGCTTTAAGAATGGAAAGAAAGAAATTTATAACACTGTTGTTTATAATAAATTAGAAACTTATGAATGAACGAGAGTTAAGCAAATTTGAAGAAAACGTCGTAAAAGGAGCCAGCTTGGCGTTTCAACGTTTGGTCAAGAAAAGAAAAGAGGAAAACGGAGAATTAGTTTTTGCTCGCAACGGACAAATATTTCGTGTAAAAGCCGTTGATTTGTAAGACAAACAGACTTTTCGACGAGAAAACGTCCGCCATTTCAATTAGCAAAAGACTATTTATATATCATCGATACCGCTTGACATAAGGAATACATTTTTACTCTTTCTTACTGTTTGATTGATTGTCGCAAAACGATGCAGTTATCCCCATCGTCTTTGTGTCTCTGTTTTTATCCCCGTACCAGATTGTCGGCGGCAACAATTCTTTAGAACTCCTGCGACTGCGGTTATTTTTCTATAGCTGAACATCCCCGGCAGAGGGCTGCAAACCTGACTTTTCATACAACAAAAGTCTTATTGGACAGCTGATCACATAGATCAGCAGAAGGCATGGTTAGGGGAGCAGACAAACACAAGGGGCAGACTCCGTCCCCATATAGGAATTGCTTTCCCCTACGTGGGAAATTGTTTCCCCTACGTGGGGGACGATTCGTCCCACGTGGAAGGAGTTTCGTCCGAAATCGAAAGGCTTGTAAGGACGCAATGAATTGCGTCTCTACTACACCTCCTATTGTTCGGGCAGGATTTCGATCCAATACCCGTCAGGGTCTTCGATAAAATAGAGCCCCATTTCTTCATTTTCGAAACATACGCACCCCATTTCCTTGTGATAACGCCGTACCTCGTCGTAATCGCCGGGAACACGCATGCAGAGATGATACTCACATTCTCCGAGGTCGTAAGGTTCGACACGGTCGCGCAACCATGTGAGTTCAAGCAGAAAGTCGGTCTGTTCGTCGGTCAGATAGACCAGAATAAACGAGCCGTCGGCCGCCACTTTCCGACGCTTTTCCTTTAACCCCAACGCCTTCTTATAAAACGCCAGACTGCGCTCCAAATCCAGCACATTAAAATTGTAATGATCGAATTTACTTTTGATAACCATTCTATTTCGATTTAAAAAGTGATACTTTCTCCTGTTTTTGTCCATCCGGCGAAATGACATCCCGCCCTTTCGGCATACGATCGGAAAGCGTTTGCCGTCTCGTACGACTCTCCGAAATGCATCGGCGCAAACCAATCCGTACGAATCGCATCGACAAACTGTTCCGCCCCGCGCATGTAGTTCGTTCCCAACCTCGCATCGACGGGAAACATCGCTAAATCGAGATGCTTCGTCACATTCGTCAAGGTTTTGAGCTCGCGAAGATAAAGTCGTTCGCTGGCCATCGCTTCTTCTTCCGTCGACTCCTCGTCCCAATGCCAGTTATTGAGATCGCCCGCGTGAAAAATCATTTTCTCCTCGGTCTGAATCAGAAACGAGACACCGACATCCGTCGAGCCGAAAGCCTTGACACGAACAAGTTCATCCTCCCACACGTCTCCCTTGATTAAAAAGGAGGCATCGTCTGCCGAAACAAGTTTCTTTTTCAAGATGTCTTTTGAAAACACATAGCGGATGTCGGGACATTTCTCCTTCCAAGTCAATATCTCCGGATTAAAATGATCGGGATGCCAGTGCGTACAAAGCACATACACTCGCCCGGAGAAATTCGACAAAGCACGTTCTACGACCTTGTTTTCCGAATCTTTCCAATAATCGATAATCAGTATGCTTCGCTCGTTTTCCAGAAGATATCCACTGTGAAAGATATATGTCAGTTTCATTCGTTATTCGTTTTTTTTTTGCAAAGGTACATTTTTTGCCCCAATCCCTCCTCGTCCCTTCGATTCATTCAGGTCCCATTTCTCTTTTCGTTTCCCGGAAAAATCATATCTTTGTGCCGACTTACCGGAACGAAATTACCAATTCTCCACATCGTCCGGTCACAGGTCAACTAAATCAAGCAAACATTTTTTGAGGAAACTGCTCCCTGCGAGACGAAAGTCCTGCAGGGAGGAAAAGAACGTATAATAACGATGAGAAAAAGAATGTTTGTGATATGCGTGGGATGGGTAACGGCCATCGCCGCCTGCGCACAAAAAGTGGCCGTAAAAAGCAATGTGCTTTACGATTTGACGACGACGATCAACGTCGGCGTCGAATATGCGCTTTCCGACCGGTGGACAATAGAGGTCAGCGGCAATTATAACCCGTGGACGTTCACTCAAACCATCAAAAACGGAGACGGAACGGTGTTAGAACGATACGACGGAATGTTGCGCCATTGGATGGTACAGCCCGAAGTAAGGCGATGGTTGCGCCACACGTTCGACGGCCATTTCGTCGGTCTGCACGCGCTGGCAGGCCAATATAACTGCGGAGGGCTGGGTATCCTGCCCAACGGATGGGCCGACGGACTGCAAGGTGCCGACGGACTGCAACACAAGCGCTTCGAGGGATGGATGGCCGGTGCAGGTGCGGCATACGGATATCTTCTGAAACTGAAGGGACGACTTTGGGTCGAATTTTCGATCGGAGCAGGCTACCTCTATCTCGACTACGACAAATATTCACCCCGCGAAAGCAAGCCGAGAGAAGACAGCCGTTATGCACATTATTTCGGACTGACAAAGGTTGGTGTCTCGGCTGTCTTCCTGCTCAAACAGTCCCCGCGCCGAAGCCATACGACACCCCGCTTGGGTTTTAGCAATTAAAATCATACCTTTGCACCGCGAACAAAAAAACAGAACATAAAGCGCATGATCAAAGCATTGCAGCAATTGGGCGAGTATGTCTTGCTGATGAATAAAGTGTTCACCATCCCGACACGATGGAGCATGTTCTTCAAGCAATTGATGCGTGAAATCTATAAGCTCGGCGTCGATTCGATCTGGATCGTCGTCATCATCTCCGTCTTTATCGGGACGGTTATCGCCATACAGATCTCGCTGAACATCACCTCGCCGCTTATCCCTAAATTTACCATCGGATATACGACGCGCGAAATCATCCTGCTCGAATTTTCGTCGTCGATCATGTGTCTGATTCTGGCCGGGAAGGTAGGCAGTAACATCGCCTCCGAAATCGGGACGATGCGGGTAACCGAACAAATCGATGCCATGGAAATTATGGGAATCAATTCGGCCAATTTCCTGATCATGCCGAAAATTGCAGGGATGATGCTCTTTATCCCCGTACTCGTAATATTCAGTATGACGACCGGCATCTTCGGTGGTATGTTCGCCAGCTATATCGTAGATGGGATGACCCCTTCATCGTTCGAATTCGGGTTACAATATTTCTTCAACCCGTTCTACATCTCCTATTCGATGATCAAGTCGGTCGTCTATGCCTTTATCATCTCTTCGGTCGCCTCCTTTTTCGGTTATAACCTGAAAGGCGGCTCGCTCGAAGTAGGTAAAGCCAGTACGAACGCCATCGTCATCAGCAGCATCCTGATCCTGCTGGCCGACGTAGTCTTAACCCAAATCATGCTTACCTGATGATCGAGATCAAGAATCTGGCAAAAGCCTTCGACGGACGCACCGTACTCAACGACATCAACGCCGTCTTCGAAACAGGAAAAACCAATCTCATCATCGGACGCAGCGGATCGGGCAAAACCGTTATGCTCAAAAGCATCATCGGACTGATTCGCCCTGACGAAGGAGAAGTCTTATACGACGGTCGTAACATCGTCCGGATGAGCAAAACGGAGCTGAACCTGCTGCGCCGCGAAACGGGCGTACTCTTTCAAGGCTCGGCACTCTTCGACAGCATGACGGTGCTCGAAAACGTGATGTTTCCGCTCGATATGTTCTCGAAAGAAACAGCCCGCGAACGTGAGAAACGCGCCAGATTCTGTCTCGAACGCGTGAATCTTTCCGAAGCATGCGACCTCTATCCCTCCGAAATCAGCGGGGGAATGATGAAACGAGCGGCCATCGCCCGCGCCATCGCGCTGCAACCCCAATACCTGCTCTGTGACGAACCGAACTCCGGACTCGACCCGAAAACCTCGTTAGTCATCGATAATCTGATCCAGAGCATCACGAAAGAATACAACATGACGACGATCATCAATACGCACGACATGAATTCGGTCATGAACATGGGCGAAAACATTGTCTTTATCAAGGAAGGGGTGAAAGAGTGGCAGGGTACCAAAGAACAGGTCGTTTCATCGAACAATAAAGCGCTGAACGATTTTATCTTCGCTTCCGATCTGCTGCGCAAAGCCAGTGAGCTGGAAGAGCAGCAACTGCGCGAAGGATAAGCCCTCTGCAATCCGCCCTGCATCCTTCAAAGCGGATCCGACCGGGTCCCCTTTCCAATACAACACAAAAAAATGCAGGTTCCCGCGTGCCTTACGCGAAATCCTGCATTTTCACTATCTACTGCTATGTGTATTACTCTGCCGCTTTTTCTTCGGCCGGGGTCTCGGCTACCACCGTCGCATCGCTGGCGCTCTTCTTACGCGAACGACGCGTCTTGGCTGCCGTCTTCTTCGTTTTAGCCGTCAACATGTTTTCGTTGAAGTCTACCAGTTCGATAAAGCACATGGCGGCATTGTCGCCGGCACGCGTACCCGTCTTAATGATACGGGTATATCCACCCGGACGATCCATCACCTTCGGCGATATTTCGGTAAAAAGAATTTTCACCGCATATTTGTCCTGCAACGAAGCAAATACGACACGCTGTGAATGATTCGTTACCTCTTTCGACTTCGTGATCAGCGGCTCTACGTATTTGCGTAATGCTTTCGCTTTGGCCGTAGTGGTAAAGATACGTTTATGTTTAATCAGCGACGATGCCATGTTGGCAAACATCGCTTCACGATGCGCCTTCGTGCGTCCCAAATGATTTACTTTCTTATTGTGTCTCATCGTTTTTTACTCTTTATCTAATTTATATTTTGAAATATCCATTCCGAAGGAGAGATTCAGATTCTCCAACAATTCGTCCAATTCAGTGAGCGATTTCTTCCCGAAATTGCGGAACTTCAACAAGTCGTTCTTGTTAAACTGCACCAACTCACCTACCGTATCCACATCGGCCGCCTTGAGGCAATTCAACGCGCGAACAGAGAGGTTCATGTCAATCAGTCTCGTCTTGAGCAGTTGACGCATGTGCAGAATGTCTTCGTCAAACTCTTCGTTTCCGTCAACATCAATCGTCTCCACAGCAATCTTTTCGTCGGAGAAAAGCATGAAGTGATGAATCAAGATCTTAGCCGCTTCTTTCAACGCATCTTTAGGATGAATCGAACCGTCCGTGGTGATTTCGAACAGAAGTTTCTCATAGTCGGTCTTCTGTTCTACACGAAAGTTCTCCACCGTATATTTCACATTGCGTATCGGCGTGTAAACGGAATCGATAGCTATGACCTGCACATCGGGGTTCGACGGATCTGCATTCTCTTCAGCCAGCACATAGCCGCGTCCCTTGTTCATGGTCAGCTCCATCTGGAACGAAGTTTTCGGATCCAAATGACAAATTTCCAATTTGGGATTCAGGATTTCGAAACCTGCGGGTTTCAGATCACCGGCTTTCAGCACCTCCGTATTGGCCACGGTCAAAACTACCTTGGGCAGCTCTTCCATCTCTTCGGCGATGCATTTAAAGCGCACCTGTTTCAGATTCAGGATGATGTTTGTCACATCTTCCATCACCCCCGGAATGGTTGCAAATTCATGATCCACCCCTTCGATTTTCACTGACGAGAAGGCGTAACCTTCCAGCGAAGATAAGAGAATACGGCGTAACGCATTACCGATGGTAATACCATAACCCGGTTCCAGCGGACGAAACTCAAACTTTCCGAAGAAGTTGTTCGCCTCCAACATCAAGACTTTATCAGGTTTCTGAAATGCTAATATCGCCATAAGATCATTATTTAGAGTACAATTCGACAATCAGCTGTTCCTTGATGTTTTCAGGAATATCCGCACGTTCAGGCACGTGAAGGAACTTTCCGCTCATCGCGCTCTGCTCCCACTCGATCCACGGATATTTACTGTGATTAAATCCGGAAAGGGCATCGCTGATCACTTCGAGCGATTTCGACTTCTCGCGTACGCCGATAATCTGACCGGGCTTCACACTGTACGACGGGATGTTCACGACTTTACCATCGACTACGATATGACGATGCGACACGAGCTGACGGGCGGCGTCGCGCGTCGGAGCCAGTCCGAGACGGAACACGATATTATCGAGTCGGCTTTCGAGCAACTGCAACAATACCTCACCGGTAATTCCTTTTGAACGGGATGCTTTTTCAAACATGTTCCGGAACTGTTTCTCAAGTACGCCGTAAGTATATTTTGCTTTCTGCTTCTCACGTAACTGCACGCCATATTCCGATGTTTTACGTCTGCGGTTGTTTCCGTGCTGTCCGGGAGGATAGTTCTTTTTCGAAAGGACTTTATCCGCGCCGAATATCGCTTCGCCAAACTTACGGGCAATTTTTGTTTTTGGTCCTGTATATCTTGCCATTTTATTCTTTATTTTTAATCGTTCTTCGGAATCCCGGAATCGTGCAGCCGCGATTGCAGAGAGGGTGAATAGTGCAATCTAATCACGTCTTCAGAGAATTCACTTGATCTGTTAATTATACTTTTCTTCTTTTGGGCGGACGGCAGCCATTGTGCGGCAGCGGCGTCACATCGATAATTTCCGACACTTCAATACCGGCTCCGTGAATGGTACGAATAGCCGATTCACGACCGTTACCCGGCCCTTTGATATACACTTTCACCTTGCGCAGGCCTAAATCATACGCCACCTTGGCGCAGTCTTGAGCAGCCATCTGAGCGGCATAGGGCGTGTTCTTTTTCGAACTGCGGAACCCCATCTTACCGGCCGACGACCAACTGATTACCTGACCATCATTATTGGTAAGCGACACAATAATGTTGTTGAAAGAAGAATGGATATGGGCTTGACCATACGCCTCTACTTTCACTTTTCTCTTTTTTGCTGCGACTGTTTTCTTTGCCATCTTTACTGATTATTTTGTAGCTTTTTTCTTGTTTGCAACTGTCTTTTTCCTTCCCTTACGCGTACGGGCATTGTTCTTTGTGCTCTGACCACGCAACGGCAGACCGATACGGTGACGCACACCACGGTAACAACCGATATCCATCAAACGCTTAATGTTCAATTGTACTTCCGAGCGAAGATCACCTTCCACCTTATATCCTTCACCAATGACCTCACGAATCTTAGCCGCCTGATCATCCGTCCAATCTTTGACTTTGATATTCTTATCAACGCCAGCTTTTTCTAAAATCGAGTTGGAAGCGCTGCGACCGATACCGAAGATATAGGTCAATGCGATTTCCCCTCTCTTGTCCTGTGGCAAGTCCACACCAACTATTCTTATCGCCATATTATTTAGATCTTTATTTATATTTGCTGTTTACTACTAACCCTGACGTACTTTGAACTTGGGGTTCTTTTTATTAATCACATATAAACGCCCCTTCCGGCGTACAATCTTGCAATCGGGCGTCCGTTTCTTTAAAGATGTTCTTACTTTCATCGTTCTATCTTGTTTTTAGTTTTTCTCATTTATAGCGGAATGATATCCGACCTTTCGACAAATCATAAGGCGACATTTCTACGCGCACCTTATCGCCGGGAAGTATCTTGATATAATGCATCCGCATCTTCCCCGATATATGTGCCGTAATCTCGTGCCCGTTCTCCAGCTCGACCCGAAACATTGCGTTCGACAATGCTTCCACGATCACTCCGTCCTGTTCTATTGCAGCTTGTTTAGCCATATATTATATTTCTTTTCCTACTACTTCTTCCAAATATTCGAATGATGAGAGAATCATCGGCCCTTCGGGACGTATGGCAATACAGTGCTCAAAATGCGCCGAGCATTTTCTGTCTTTCGTCCGTACAGTCCAGCCGTCCGATTCAAACACGACATGTTTACCGCCCTGATTGATCATCGGCTCGATACAGATACACATTCCGCTCTTCAGTACCGGTCCGCAACCGCGGCGCCCGTAATTGGGGACTTCCGGCTCTTCGTGCATCTTGCGTCCGCATCCATGCCCGACCAGCTCACGTACGACCGAGTAGTTTTGCTTCTCGCAATAGGTCTGCACCGCACTGCTGATGTCACCGACCCGATTTCCGACACGGGCTTGTTCGATTCCTTTGTACAAAGCTTCTTTCGTCGTACGCAACAACTTACGGACATCTTCAGCGACGTTACCGACACAAAACGTGTAAGCAGAGTCACCCACGAAACCGTTCAGCTTCGTCCCGCAATCGATCGAGACGATATCTCCGTCTTTCAAAACATCTTTATCCGACGGGATTCCATGCACGACATGTTCATTGATCGATGTACAAATCGAATTCGGGAAACCTCCGTATCCCAGAAAAGCAGGTTCCGCGCCATGATCGCGTATGAATGCTTCGGCAATCTTATCCAACTGGAGGGTAGTGACTCCCGGCGCAATGTGTTTCGCCAATTCGCCCAGAGTCTTTCCCACCAATTGATTCGCGGCGCGCATCAATTCTATCTCTTCATCCGTCTTCAGATAGATCATCGTTAATATGCGGCTATAGAACCTGTGCGTCCTTTGATGCGTCCTGATTTTAACAAGCCATCATAATGACGCATCAAGAGATGACTTTCTATTTGCTGCAAGGTATCCAATACGACACCGACCAGAATCAACAACGATGTACCGCCGAAGAATTGCGCAAAACCTTGACTGATTCCCAAGATCCGTGCAAAAGCCGGCATAATAGCCACGATGGCAAGGAAGATCGCACCCGGAAGCGTGATCCGGCTCATAATCTCGTCCAAGAATTCTTTCGTAGCCTTTCCCGGTTTTACTCCCGGGATAAATCCGTTGTTACGCTTCAAGTCGTCTGCCATTTGAGTCGGATTAATCGTAATGGCCGTATAAAAATACGTAAATGCGATAATCAACAAGGCAAAGACAAAGTTGTACCAGAATCCCGTATTATCCATAAATGCCTGCATGAAAGCACTGTTTTCGCCCTTACTGGAAAATCCCGCAAGCGAAATCGGAATAAACATAATTGCCTGAGCAAAGATGATCGGCATCACGTTAGCAGCATTTACCTTCAACGGAATATACTGACGCGCACCGCCATACTGTTTGTTTCCGATGATGCGTTTCGCATACTGAACAACGACTTTACGTGTTCCCTGTACTAACAAAATCGCACCGGCCATCACCAGAAGCAGGAACAAAATTTCAAAGAGGAACATCACCAGACCTCCGGATTTCTCCGTCACCCGCGATGTAAATTCTTCGAAGAGCGAATGAGGCAGACGCGCAATGATCCCGATCAGAATGATAAAAGATATACCGTTACCAATTCCTTTGTCGGTAATACGCTCACCCAGCCAAAGGACAAACATACTTCCTCCCGCCATGATGATGGTTGAAGAAACTTTAAACCACCAGTCGGTAGGCATCGCCGCTCCTGCACTTCTGAGCTGCACGTTCAGGTTCACCAGATAGGCCGATCCTTGCAGAATCAGCACAATCACGGTGAGATAACGCGTCCATTGATTAATTTTTTTCCGTCCGCTCTCTCCTTCACGCTGCATCTTCTGAAACGAAGGAATCACAATCGCTGCCAACTGCATCACAATCGAAGCAGAGATATAAGGCATGATTCCCAAGGCAAAAATCGACGCGTTCGAGAATGCACCTCCCGAGAACATGTCCAAAAGCGCCATCAGTCCACCGCGTGTTTGTTCGCCCAGTGCCGTCAGGTCTTTCGGATCGATACCGGGAAGTACGATATATGTGCCGAAGCGATAAATCAGCACCAATAAAAGCGTTATCAGGATACGCTTCCGCAGATCCTCTATCTTCCAGATATTTTTAATTGTCTCAATTGCTCTCATAATTATTCCGCTTTTTCGGCGTTGTCACCCAGTTTGGAAACCGTACCGCCGACTGCCACAATGGCCTCTTCCGCCTTTTTCGAGAAAGCATGTGCTTCAACATCGACTTTTGCAGACAAGGTGCCTTTGGCAAGTACTTTGACTAATTGCGAGGCAGAAATAAAGCCGGCACTCCGCAGTTCTTCCAGCCCGATCTTGTTCAGACTCTTCGCTTCGGCAAGCTCCTGCAAAGTCGAAAGATTAATCGCCTTGTAGGTAACCCGATTGATATTCTTAAAGCCGAACTTCGGCAAACGCCGTTGAATAGGCATCTGTCCACCTTCGAATCCCACTTTGTGTTTGTAGCCCGAGCGCGATTTAGCCCCTTTGTGACCTCTTGTCGAAGTGCCACCCAGGCCCGAACCCGGACCGCGACCGATACGTTTTCTGGTTTTTACCGAACCTGCTGCCGGTTTCAAATTAGATAAATTCATATCAATTTCTATTTTTTACCGGACACCTTTCTATAAAAGCGTCCTTCGATTATTATTTTTCAATTGAAACTAAATGTTTCACCACCTCTACCATTCCCCGGATCGAAGGAGTATCCTCGTGTTCAACGACACGATTCATTTTTCTCAGTCCTAATGCATCCAATGTTCTTTTCTGAACCTGCGGGCATTTAATTCTGCTTCTTACTTGTTTTATTTTAATTGTTGCCATTCGAACTTCCTCCTTCTTTATCCTTTAAATACTTTTTCAACCGACACGTTTCTGTTTTGTGCCACCATGGCCGGACTTCTCAGTTCGCTCAGAGCAGCGATCGTCGCTTTTACCAAGTTATGCGGGTTGGATGATCCTTTGGATTTAGCCAACACGTCCGTAATACCAACGCTTTCCAAAACAGCGCGCATAGCACCTCCGGCTTTCACACCGGTACCGAGAGTAGCCGGTTTGATCAGGACTTCGGCTCCGCCAAACTTTGCCGCTTGCTCATGAGGAATCGTTCCCTTATGAATGGGAATACGAACCAGGTTCTTTTTTGCCGACTCCGTACCTTTCGAAATTGCGGTCGTTACTTCACTGGCTTTTCCCAAGCCCCATCCGACAATACCATTTTCATTTCCGACTACGACGATGGCGGCAAAACTGAATGTACGTCCACCTTTCGTCACTTTCGTCACACGATTTATCGCTACCAAGCGATCTTTCAGTTCTAAATCGTTCGTCGATTTTACTCTATTATTTATTGCCATCTTTCTTAAAATTTAAGGCCGCCTTTCCGTGCAGCATCGGCTAATTCTTTAACTCTCCCATGATACAGGTATCCGTTACGGTCGAACACCACGGCCTGTACACCGGCTTCCTGTGCATTTTTTGCAATCACTTCGCCAACTTTCGCAGCGATTTCCTTCTTCGGAGCTTTGTCCGCCAACTTCAACGACGAAGCAGCAGCCAACGTCTTTCCGGTCGTATCATCGATTACCTGTGCGTAAATCTGCTTGTTGCTTCTGAACACTGTCAGACGTGGGCATTCCGAGGTACCTGATACTTTATTTCGTATGCTTTGTTTGATTCTTAATCTTCTTGTTTCTTTCGTTGCCATATATAGTCTATCTCCTATTTCATCGCTTACTTAGATGCAGATTTACCAGATTTTCTTCTAACCACTTCGCCCACAAACTTAATACCTTTTCCTTTATAAGGCTCAGGCTTACGGAACGAGCGAATCTTCGCACAGATCTGTCCGAGCAACTGTTTGTCGGCCGACTCTAAAATAATGAGCGGGCTCTGATTACGCTCCGACTTTGTCTCTACTTTTACCTCATTAGGTAACTGAAGGTAGATATTGTGCGTATAGCCTAACGAAAGGTCCAGCAACTGACCGGTATTCGCAACACGATAGCCGACACCGACCAGCACAAGCTCTTTTTTATATCCTTCGGATACCCCTACAACCATATTGTGAATCAAAGAGCGATAGAGGCCATGCAAAGCACGGTGCTCTTTTTCATCCGTCGGTCTTTCAACCTTTAATATTCCGTCTTCCACAGACACTTTGATCTCGGGATTCACTTTCTGTGTAAGTTCTCCTTTCGGTCCTTTTACAGTGACCATATTATCTTTCACTGTAACGGTCACACCACTTGGTATGTGAACAGGTAATTTTCCAATTCTTGACATCGCTATACTCCTCCTATTAATAAACGTAACACAATACTTCACCGCCGATCTTTAATTCGCCGGCTTCCTTATTTGTCATCACCCCTTTAGAGGTAGAAAGAATTGCAATTCCAAGACCGTTCAGCACTCGCGGCATCTCGCGGTAACCTACATACCGGCGAAGACCCGGAGACGATACGCGCTCTAATTTCTTAATCGCATTTACCTTATTCACGGCGTCATATTTCAGAGCGATTTTAATCGTTCCCTGCACGCCTTCGTCTACAAACTTAAAGTTAAGAATGTAGCCTTTGTCAAAAAGAATCTTTGTGATTTCTTTTTTCAAATTCGACGCCGGCACCTCTACTACGCGGTGCTGCGCCTTGATCGCATTACGCAATCTTGTTAAATAATCTGCTATAGGATCTGTCATAATATTTAATTAAATTGATCCGGACCATCCGGACAATATTTAACACTCATATACTTGCTGCTTTTACCAACTTGCCTTTTTCACTCCGGGAATGAGGCCGTTGGAAGCCATCTCACGAAACTGAATACGCGAGATACCGAACTGACGCATATATCCTTTCGGACGACCCGTCATCTTGCAACGGTTATGTAAACGCACCGGCGATGCATTTTTAGGAATAGACTGCAACGCTTCATAGTTGCCTTCTTTCTTCAACTGCGCCCGTTTAGCCGCATATTTCGCTACCAGCTTTGCCCGTTTTACTTCGCGGGCTTTCATTGATTCTTTCGCCATATCTCAATTCTTTTTTACATTCTTGAAGGGCAATCCAAACTCGCGCAGAAGAGCAAATCCCTCTTCATCCGTTTTTGCGGAGGTCACAAAGGTAATATTCATTCCCAATATTTTCGTAATATTATCAATATTTATTTCCGGGAAAATAATCTGCTCCTGAATACCGAGTGTATAATTACCCCGGCCGTCGAGTTTGCTTTCAATACCTTTAAAGTCACGAATACGAGGCAATGCTACACGTACCAGACGTTCCAAGAACTCATACATACGCTCATGACGCAGAGTAACCATGACTCCGATCGGCATTTTTTTACGCAGTTTGAAGTTGGAGATGTCTTTCTTCGAATACGTTGCGACGGCTTTCTGGCCGGTAATACTCGTCAACTCGTCTATAGCCACGTCAATAATCTTCTTATCAGCCGTTGCCATTCCCAGTCCTTGATTGATAACGATCTTCTTCAAAACAGGGACCTGCATAACAGACGTGTAGTTAAATTCTTTCTTCAACGCCGGTATAATCCGGTCTCTGTAATCTTGCTTTACTGTTGCTATCGTACCCATTATTTAATCTCCTCTCCTGATCTTTTAGCATAACGCACTAACTTCCCTTTCACTTCTTTGCGACCCACGCGCGTCGGTTTTCCTGTTTTGGGATCCAACGGATTAAGGTTCGAAATATGAACCGATGCCTCCTTCGTTTCGCGTCCGCCTTGTGGATTCTGGGCATTAGGTTTCGTATGCTTCGTAACCATGTTAACCCCTTCCACAATGGCACGTTTTTCTTTTACAAGCATCTCCAATACGCGCCCTGTTTTGCCTTTATCTTCTCCGGCGTTTACATAAACGATATCGCCTTTCTTTATATGTAACTTACTCATCACAATACCATTTTACTGATTAAAGTACTTCCGGTGCCAATGAAACAATTTTCATATTGGTTGCACGTAGCTCACGAGCTACCGGACCAAAAATACGGCTTCCCCGGATTTCTCCCGCCTGGTTCAACAATACACAAGCGTTATCATCGAAACGGATATAAGAACCGTCCTGACGACGGATTTCTTTCTTTGTCCGTACAACAACCGCCTTCGATACAGCGCCTTTCTTCATATCACTCGAAGGAATAACGCCTTTTACTGCTACGACAATGATATCGCCTACCGTGGCATAACGTTTACGCGTACCACCTAACACACGGATACACAGAGCTTCTTTCGCCCCGCTATTGTCCGCTACTACTAATCTTGTTTCTTGCTGTATCATTTTACTTAGCCCTTTCTATAATCTGTACCAAACGCCATCTTTTCGTCTTACTCAAAGGGCGTGTCTCCATAATCTTTACCGTGTCACCCACGTTACACTCATTCTTCTCGTCATGAGCATGATATTTCTTCGTTTTGTTCACGAATTTTCCGTAAATCGGATGTTTTTCTTTCCATTTTACGGCAACGGTGATGCTTTTATCCATCTTGTTGCTGAATACCACGCCCGTTCTTTCCTTTCTTAAATTTCTCGTTTCCATATCAGGCTTCATGATTATTCGTTATTCAATTCACGTTGACGCAGCACTGTTTTCAGACGTGCAATCGTCCGGCGTTGCTCTTTCATTGCGGCAGGATTATCCAACGGCGAAATGCTATGATTAATCCGCTTCTGATTCAAAGACGACACTTCCGCGTCAATTCTTTCAGCCAATTCTTTGGTACTTAATTCCCTTACTTCTTTAATCTTCATAACATTTACACTGTTTCATTTTGCATATCATAGTCGTAGCGCACAACGAATTTAGTCGTCACCGGAAGTTTCTGAGCAGCTAAACGCAACGCTTCCTTGGCGATATTAAACGGTACACCTTCCACTTCAAAAATCATACGTCCCGGCGTAACAGGAGCCACGAATCCTTCGGGATTACCTTTTCCTTTACCCATACGCACATCCAACGGCTTTTTAGTAATCGGCTTGTCCGGGAATATACGCACCCACACTTGTCCTTGACGTTGCATATAACGCGTAACGGCAATACGGGCGGCCTCAATCTGCCGGCCTGTGATCCATTTCGTACCTAACGATTTGATTCCAAACGAGCCGAAAGCCAACTGATTTCCCCGCTGGGCATTGCCTTTGGCACGCCCTTTTTGGGATCTTCTAAACTTTGTTTTCTTTGGTTGTAACATAGTTCTCTAACTGTTAAACAATTTAACGATTGGCTTTTTCTTTGTCTCTCTCTCTTCTGCGTTTGAACGGTTTGCCGCCGCGATCACCACGATCACCACGTCCCATACCGCCTTCACCTCCCCGACGACCGAAGTCTTTCGTAGTTGTAAATGAAGGAGACAGATCTCTTTTACCGTATACTTCGCCACGGCAAATCCAAACCTTTATTCCTATCAAACCGACTTTCGTCAGTGCTTCTGCCAGTGCATAATCAATATCGGCGCGGAATGTATGGAGAGGAGTACGTCCTTCCTTATACATTTCGGAACGTGCCATTTCAGCACCATTCAGACGTCCCGACACCTGCACTTTTATACCTTCTGCTCCCATCCGCATGGTCGAGGCAATAGCCATCTTCACGGCACGACGGTAAGCGATTTTTCCTTCCAGCTGACGCGCAATATTATTAGCTACAATCACGGCATCCAATTCCGGACGTTTGATCTCAAAAATATTGATCTGAACCTCCTTGTCGGTGATTTTCTTCAATTCTTCTTTGAGCTTGTCAACTTCCGAACCGGCTTTTCCGATGATGATTCCCGGACGCGACGTACACACCGTAATGGTGATCAGTTTTAACGTACGTTCGATCACGATGCGCGAAACGCTTGCTTTAGCCAGACGGGCATTCAAGTAGTTGCGGATTTTACTGTCTTCCAGCAAAGTGTCACCATAACTCTTTCCACCGTACCAGTTTGAATCCCATCCACGAATGATTCCCAAACGATTACTAATCGGATTTACTTTCTGTCCCATCTGTTCTTAATTTTGACTTTCTTTATTATTCTTTGCTTCTGCCTCTACATTTCTCGTATCGACGAACAGGGTCACATGGTTCGAACGCTTACGGATACGATACCCTCTTCCCTGAGGAGCCGGACGCATACGCTTGAGCGTTGCTGCTCCATCAACATTGACGGACGTAACGAACAACTCTCCGCTTTCTGCTTTCCGCTCATTCTTCTGCTCCCAGTTGGCAATCGCCGAACGAAGCAATTTTTCTACCGGTGTAGCTGCGTCTTTATTGGAGAATCTCAAGACACCCAGTGCCCTAAACACCTCCATGCCGCGAATCATATCGACTACCAGACGCATTTTACGCGGTGAACTCGGCACATTGCGCAATTTCGCAAAAGAAACACTTTTCAAGGCTTCCTTTCTGGCTTCTGCTGATATTTTCTTTCTTCTGCCCATTTATTTTACTTTTTTCATTTTCTTACTTCTTGTTTCCAGCATGGCCACGGAATATACGCGTCGGTGAAAATTCTCCCAGCTTGTGACCCACCATATTCTCGGTGATGAATACGGGAATAAACTTGTTCCCATTATGCACAGCAATCGTATGTCCTACAAAGTCCGGAGATATCATTGACGCTCTTGCCCACGTTTTTATCACCGTCTTCTTACCCGACTCATTCATCGCCAAGACTTTCTTTTCCAATTTTACATTGATATATGGACCTTTTTTTAACGAACGACTCATAGTTTTTCAATTAATCATTTTACTTCTTTCTTCTTTCAATGATATACTTGGAAGACGGCTTCTTCGGTGCTCTCGTCTTCATGCCCTTAGCATATAAGCCCTTGCGAGAACGGGGAAGACCTCCGGAGGCACGTCCTTCACCACCACCCATCGGGTGATCTACCGGGTTCATCACGACACCACGGTTGTGCGGACGACGGCCGAGCCATCTCGAGCGTCCTGCTTTCCCGGATTTCTCCAAGGCATGGTCCGAGTTGCCGACGCTACCTACGGTCGCTTTACATGCCGACAAGATCTTACGGGTTTCGCCCGAAGGCATCTTGATGATGGCATAATCACCTTCTTTCGATGTCAACTGAGCAAATGCACCAGCCGAACGAACCAACTTCGCTCCTTGTCCCGGACGAAGTTCGATGTTATGAATAATCGAACCGACAGGGATGCTCTGCATCGGCAAAGCATTGCCGACTTCCGGCGTTGCATCCTTTCCGGACATCACTGTCTGGCCTACTTCCAAACCATTCGGAGCGACGATGTAACTCTTGTCTCCGTCAGCATAATACAACAGGGCGATACGAGACGTCCGGTTGGGATCGTACTCAATCGACTTCACGGTTGCAGGAATGCCATCTTTGCTTCTCTTGAAATCAATAAAACGAAAACGACGCTTGTGACCGCCACCGATATAACGCATTGTCATTTTTCCGGTGTTGTTACGGCCGCCCGTTCTCTTTTTCCCGACTACGAGAGACTTCTCCGGTGTACTTGCAGTGATCTTATCAAATGCACCGATAACTTTGTGTCTTTGCCCCGGTGATGTGGGCTTCAATTTACGTATTCCCATTTCCTATCAAATGTTACTGAAAAAGTCGATGACTTCTCCTTCTTTCAATGTTACAATTGCTTTCTTATAGGCTGCCTGTTTTCCGTTGATGATTCCGGATTTCGTATAACGGCTCTTGCGCTTTCCCGAGTAATTCATCGTATTCACGCTCTCTACGCTTACGTTATACATCTCCTCAACAGCCTTCTTTATCTCTAATTTATTCGCATCCGGAGAAACACGGAAACCAAAGCGGTTAGGCTTCTTATCTGTAACTGCAGTCTGCTTCTCGGTTACGATCGGCTTAATGATAATTCCCATCTTTATTCCCTCCTTATGCGTTTAAAAGTTTCTCAATGACAGCGACAGACTGTTCTGTAAACACCAAGTTCGCAGCATCCATCACTTTGTATGTGTTTAAATCCGACGCGGCTATTACCTTCGCACGCGGCAGATTACGAGCCGACAAAGATACGAAATGATTGCTTTCCGGCAAAACCAGCAGCATCTTCTTCCCATCCAACTTCAAGACTTTCAACATCGAAAGGAAGTCTTTCGTTTTCGGAGTATCCATCGTAAAGTCTTCAAGAACCATAATCGAGTTCTCTTTTGCCTTATACGAAAGAGCCGAACGGCGGGCTAACGCTTTCACTTTCTTATTCAGTTTAAAGCTATAATCGCGCGGCTTCGGTCCGAATACACGACCTCCACCGACCAATACCGGCGAATTGATATCACCGCGGCGAGCTCCACCACTACCTTTCTGGCGAATAAGTTTACGGGTACTTCCCGACACCTCGCTTCTTTCTTTCGATTTATGTGTCCCTTGGCGATTATTCGCCATATATTGTTTCACATCCAAATAGATCGCATGATCATTCGGCTCAATACCAAACACTGCATCGCTGAGTTCAACCGTTCTGCCGGTTTCTTCCCCTTTCCTGTTAAATACGTTTAGTTTCATTGCCTTACTTCTCAATTAATACGATTGAACCTTTTGCACCCGGAATAGAACCCTTCACCAACAGCAAGTTGTTCTCCGGCATCACTTTGATTACTTCAAGGTTTTGAACCGTTACGCGTACATTTCCCATCTGTCCGCCCATGCGTGTACCTTTGAAGACCTTCGCCGGATACGAACAGGCACCAATAGCACCCGGTTTACGCGCACGATTGTGCTGACCATGCGTGGTCTGACCTACACCACCAAAACCGTGGCGTTTCACGACTCCCTGAAATCCTTTTCCCTTCGATGTGCCGATCACATCTACAAAGGTCGCATCATTCAAAAAGTCTACGGTAAGTACATCTCCGAGCTTATACTCGGCATCAAAATTCTTGAACTCGGCCAAGTGTCTCTGCGGGGCTACGCCTGCTTTCTTGAAATGACCGGCTTCCGGCTTCGTCGTATGCTTTTCTTTCTTTTCCTGAAAGCCCAACTGAATCGCCTCATAGCCGTCCTTTTCCATTGTCTTAATCTGTGTAACCACACAAGGACCTACTTCGATAACAGTGCATGGAAGATTCTTTCCCTCGGCACTGAATACGGATGTCATTCCGATTTTTTTTCCTAATAATCCTGGCATTTCACTCTGTTTTTAATTTTACACTTTAATCTCTACTTCCACTCCACTGGGCAATTCCAGCTTCATCAAAGCATCTACCGTTTTGGCTGTCGAGCTGTAAATGTCTATCAAACGTTTGTAAGACGACAGTTCAAACTGCTCACGTGACTTTTTGTTCACGAATGTCGAGCGGTTTACGGTAAAAATCCGTTTGTGAGTCGGCAGCGGAATAGGTCCGCTTACGACCGCTCCGGTAGCCTTCACAGTCTTGACGATTTTCTCGGACGACTTGTCGACCAGCGAGTAATCGTAAGATTTCAATTTAATTCTGATTTTTTGGCTCATATCGTTAGTTTCTAATATTATTTGACTAAATCAACCCGCCCTTGTACTTCGGTCAGCACTTGCTTGGCAATCGACGACGATACTTGTGCGTAGTGCGAGAATTGCATGGACGAAGTAGCACGACCGGACGTAATCGTACGCAAAGCCGTTACGTAACCGAATGTTTCGGCCAACGGTACTTTTGCTTTAACAATACGGGTACCCGTACGGCTCGACTCCATACCTTCCACATTGCCACGACGTTTGTTCAAGTCGCCAATTACATCCCCCATATTCTCTTCGGGCGTTACGACTTCGAGTTTCATGATCGGTTCCATCAGGACAGGACCGGCTTTTTCCGCCGCACTCTTGAATGCCTGAATCGCACAGATCTCGAACGATAACTGGTCGGAGTCAACCGGGTGGTACGAACCGTCGATCAACGTCACCTTCAGCTTATCCAACGGGTAACCGGCCAATACACCATTCGTCATCGCTTTCTCAAATCCTTTCTGTACGGAAGGAATAAATTCTTTCGGCACGTTTCCGCCCTTTACTTCGTCAACGAATTGCAAATGTCCCTCAAATGTTTCGTCTGCCGGTTCGATGCGAACAATAATATCGGCAAACTTACCACGACCTCCTGTTTGTTTTTTGTATACTTCGCGTAACTCAACAGACTGCGTAATCGCTTCTTTGTACGACACCAAAGGACGACCCTGATTACATTCCACCTTGAACTCGCGACGCAGACGGTCTACGATAATTTCGAGGTGAAGCTCACCCATACCACGAATGACGGTCTGACCGGTTTCTTCGTTTGTTTCCACACGGAACGTCGGGTCTTCTTCCGCCAGCTTGGCCAGTCCGGCTCCAAGTTTATCAAGGTCTTTCTGTGTTTTCGGCTCTACCGCCACACCAATCACCGGATCAGGGAATTCAATCGATTCGAGCGTGATCGGATTATTTTCGTCACACAGCGTATCACCGGTACGTATATCTTTAAAACCTACTCCGGCACCGATATCACCGCAGCCGATTTTCTCCATCGGGTTCTGCTTGTTCGAGTGCATCTGGAACAGACGTGAAATACGTTCTTTCTTTTCGGAACGCGTATTCAACACATAAGAACCTGCCGCAATCTCACCCGAATACACGCGGAAATAGCAGAGACGGCCCACATACGGGTCCGTAGCGATCTTAAACGCCAAAGCCGTGAGCGGTTCTTCGGGCGTCGGCTTGCGCTCGATGGTAACATCCGGGTTGCGCGGATCATGGCCTGTAACAGCCGGCGTATCATCCGGACTCGGCAAGTATGAGCAAACGGCATCGAGCAGCGTCTGCACTCCTTTATTCTTAAACGACGAACCACAGATCATCGGATTGATCTTCATATCGATCGTCCCTTTACGGATGGCCACACGAAGCTCATCTTCCGTAATTGTGGAAGGATCGTCGAAATATTTTTCCATTACCGCGTCATCACACTCGGCTACGGCTTCGAGCATTTTATCGCGCCATTCCTGCGCCTCAGCCAGAAGCTCTGACGGGATTTCTTCCACTTCATATTGGGCGCCCATCGTTTCATCGTGCCAGAAAACAGCCTTCATGGTCACGAGATCGATCACACCTTTGAAGTTTTCTTCGGCACCGATCGGAATCTGGATCGGACAAGGCGTTGCCCCCAACACGTCACGCACCTGACGAACCACTTCGAAGAAATTCGCTCCCGAACGGTCCATCTTGTTTACGTATCCGATACGCGGCACATTATATTTATCGGCCTGACGCCACACCGTTTCCGACTGCGGCTCTACTCCACCCACGGCGCAGAACGCAGCCACTGCACCGTCAAGGATACGCAGCGAACGTTCCACCTCGACCGTAAAGTCAACGTGACCCGGAGTATCTATCAAGTTGATTTTAAATCTCTCGTTGTTGTAATTCCAGAACGCTGTCGTTGCAGCGGAGGTAATGGTTATCCCTCGCTCCTGCTCCTGTTCCATCCAGTCCATCGTAGCGGCGCCATCGTGCACTTCTCCGATTTTATGCGTCAGACCGGTATAAAACAGAATACGTTCCGAAGTGGTCGTTTTTCCCGCGTCGATATGGGCCATAATGCCAATATTACGCGTATTTTTCAATGTTGCATCTGCTTTGCTCATCTTCTTTCTCTCATTAAACATTAAAAGCGGAAATAAGCAAAAGCACGGTTGGCTTCTGCCATACGATGCATATCTTCCTTACGTTTGAAGGCACCACCCTGACTGTTGAACGCATCTACGATTTCAGCGCTCAATTTTTCAGACATGGATTTTCCGCCACGTTTGCGAGCGTACTCTATTAAATTTTTCATTGAAATGGACTCCTTACGATCCGGGCGGATCTCGGTCGGCACTTGAAAAGTGGCACCACCCACACGGCGGGACTTTACTTCGACCTGAGGAGTTATGTTCTCGAGCGCTGCTTTCCAGATTTCGAGCGCTGACTTTTCTTCATTCGGCATCTTGGCTTTAACACGCTCCAATGCGGAATAGAATATCTCATACGATACGGTTTTCTTACCGTCGTACATCAAATGGTTTACAAACTTTGTAACCCGAACATCACCATAGACAGGATCCGGGAGAACCTGCCGTTTTTTAGGCTTTGATTTTCTCATTTTGTTTTCAGAATTTTCGTTCTTGTTCTTGGTTGTTGATTTCTTACTGTCTTCAACGGCTCCTCCGAACCATTTACTCAACCCTCATTCATCAATTTCTTTTACCCCAATAACTAAAAACCGATTATAAAATTTCTAACTCGTAAACTCTTCTCTCTTTTCAAAATATTACTTCTTCGCGGCACCTGCCTTCGGACGTTTCGCCCCATACTTCGAACGACGTTGCGTACGCCCAGCTACTCCGGCCGTATCCAATGTCCCACGCACGATATGATAACGCACACCCGGCAAATCTTTTACACGGCCGCCACGTACCATCACAATCGAGTGTTCTTGCAAGTTATGGCCTTCTCCGGGAATATACGAGTTCACCTCTTTGTGATTCGTCAAACGAACACGGGCAACTTTACGCATCGCGGAATTCGGCTTCTTCGGCGTGGTCGTATACACACGCACGCAAACACCTCTTCTTTGAGGACACGCATCCAGTGCAGGTGACTTACCTTTCACCGCCAACGTCTCCCTTCCTTTTCTTACTAATTGCTGAATTGTAGGCATTTTTCTACTATTTAAACACTATTATATTTGTTTACACTTTTCCAAATTCGGGTTGCAAAGATACAGACTTTTTTTTATCCGACAAGTATTTCCTCAAAAAAATTGGATTTCAATGCCTTTGTTCAACCGAACGAATCGCTAAAAAAATTTTCAACAACCACAGTACATCCGTTCGCGACGGAACGACATTCCAATTTCCAAGCCCCCTTTTTTGTAGACGGAATCGCGATATTCTCTACATTATGTAACGTATAAGATGAAGATATGCTTCACCGAAAGCAATCGTAGAACGACACTGCGCAAACTTTTCAAGCCTTATATTTATAGCGCACAACACCTTCCGGCCTTACACATCCACAAAACTCTCACTCCGTTCGTAATAAAGGACTCCTTACGAATAAAAAGAGCCGCCTCGTTTTTTTTTGAGACAGCTCTTTTATTGATCCGAACAACCACCGGCTTATTAAAGACCGAAAGCCGCTTTCACCTTGTCCGTATAGTCAAGTTTCTCCCAAGTAAACAATTCCACGTCGCAAACCACGGGTTCCGCACTATAGCGCGAATGGAATGTTTTTCGAACTGTCTGAGGAGTACGTCCCATATGTCCGTACGAAGCTGTTTCCAGATAAATCGGATGACGCAGTTTCAGGCGATCTTCGATAGCCTTGGGACGCATATCGAAGAGCTCCCAAATCTTATCGGCGATTTCCCCGTCGCTGAGTTTCACATTCGACCGCCCAAACGTATTGACAAAAATATTCATCGGCTTATTCACACCGATGGCATACGAAACTTGCACCAACATTTCATCGGCGACACCCGCCGCCACAAGGTTCTTAGCGATATGACGCGCCGCATAGGCAGCCGAACGATCGACTTTCGAAGGATCCTTACCCGAGAAAGCGCCACCACCATGTGCTCCTTTACCGCCATACGTATCGACGATGATCTTACGCCCTGTCAGTCCCGTATCGCCATGAGGTCCGCCAATCACGAACTTACCTGTCGGGTTGACGAAATACTTGATCTGGTCGTTGAACAGAGCCTGCACATGCTCGGGATATTGAGCCTTGACACGCGGAATAAGAATGGCTTTCACATCTTCGGCAATTTTCTGCTGCATGGCAGCGTCGGCCTCTTCCTGTGAGCGACCGTTGCCGGCCGTAATAAACTCGTCGTGCTGGGTAGAAACGACAATCGTATCAATACGCAGCGGCTTGCCGTGGTCATCGTATTCGATCGTCACCTGACTTTTTGCATCGGGACGAAGATACGGCATCTTCTCAAGCTCATTTTTACGAATTGCGGCAAGCTCAAGCAGCAAACTGTGCGAAAGATCTAACGCCAGCGGCATATAGTTTGCCGTTTCGTTCGTCGCATATCCGAACATCATTCCCTGATCACCGGCGCCCTGTTCGTAGGGATCGGAGCGCTCCACACCACGATTGATGTCGCCACTCTGTTCATGAATGGCCGATAACACGCCACACGACTTAGCCTCGAACTGATACTCGCTTTTCGTATAACCGATCTGTTCGATTACCCGACGAGCCACGTCCTGCACATCGACATAGGCTTTCGATTTTACTTCTCCTGCCAGCACAACCTGACCGGTCGTTACCAGCGTTTCGCACGCAACTTTCGAATCTTTGTCATACGCCAAAAATTCATCCAGCAAGGCATCCGAAATCTGATCGGCTACCTTATCGGGGTGTCCTTCAGACACCGATTCGGAGGTAAATAAATAACTCATTATTGATCTATTAAAAATAAAACATCTTATTACGAACCGAACTTACGGATGGAGCCGCGTGGCCGAACAGCAGGAAAGAATCTTCATTTTTTAGCATTTTTTCCCGTGGTTGCAAGCCATACAAATCTATCCACGTCCAATTCGGTGGCAAAGATACGACTTCCCGCAACACTTACCGTTTTCGCTCTGTTAATTATCTAAAAACCGCAAAAGCTTCTTGTACGTACCCTTATTATATATGAATATCCGATATTATTCCGTACATTTGTCTGTCGACAACGTAACACAAGAACAATGACATGCTCATGGAAAAGATTCAAAAAGTAGAGATACGCGTGCATCGCGGGTTGATAGCCGATTTAGGCGATGACGAAAAGCGATGGATGGCGGCGGCGATCGAAGCGGCAAAGAAAGCATACGCACCGTATTCGCGTTTTCAGGTCGGTGCGGTAGCCGTGCTTGAAGACGGTACGTTAGTATCGGGAAGCAATCAGGAGAATGCGGCTTACCCGTCGGGGCTCTGTGCCGAGCGGACAACATTGTTTGCCGCCGGGGCACAATATCCCGACCTGCCGGTAAAAGCGCTTTTCCTCGTAGCGTTGAAAGACGGGGAAGTACAGGAGAAAATCAGTCCGTGCGGAGCATGCCGTCAGGTTTTGCTCGAGACAGAGCAGCGTTACCGGCGCCCTATGCAGGTCTGGATGTGCGGACGTTCGGAGTTTTGCCGGCTCGACTCGGCAGAGTCTTTACTCCCTCTCTCGTTCGGATCGGCCGATTTACTCGGATAACATGGTATTTATAACAGCCTCAGACTATCCAAAAAAAGCTAAATCTCTATCGAATACGTTAATAAAAACAAAACCCGGAAGATTGGCTCGAAATAATGATTTATGTTTGCCACCGATAATTGTTAAAAGAAAATGACAATGAACACGTCACAGTTTCAGAAGAGACTATTGAACATGCAAGAGAATATGATGAATTTTGCATTGATGTTGACGGCCAATCGTGAGGATGCGCAGGATTTGTTGCAGGAGACATCGCTCAAGGTTTTAGACAATCGGGAGAAATATGCGGACAACCGGAATTTCAAGGGTTGGGTGCTGACCGTGATGCGCAATATTTTCATCAATAATTATCACCGTGTGTTGCGTACGCAGACTGTCGTTGAACAAGATATCGATTTATATAATCTGAATGTTGCGAACGACTCGAACTTCGAGACGCCCGACGGCGCATATCAGCTTCAGGAAATTACGACGGCCATAGACTCGCTGAACGAAGAGCTGAAAGCTCCTTTCTCGATGTATGTGAGCGGTTATCGCTACCACGAGATCGCCGAGGCGCTGCACATCCCCTTAGGAACGGTTAAGAGCCGGATCTTCTTTGCCCGTCAGGAATTGAAGACGAAGCTAAAAGAATTTAACCCCTGATATATCCCTCTGCTTTTCTTATGCCTGACGACGGGCGGACGATTGTTTCCGCGCGACGGCTTCCAATTCTTCATCGCTCAGGTCTTTTCCATGCTGCTCGTAAGACAGGCGAAACGTACAGCCGCTTTTATATTCGGAGCATCCGTAAGCCGTTTTCCCGCGCAGCAAAGTTCCTTTCCCGCAAATCGGACAGGTAGGCGGGCAATTGGCTGACACCGTATCCCGAGCGACGGTCGCCGGTTTCTTTCGTTTCGGTTTCGCCGGTTTTTCTTTCGCGGAGGTTTTTGCCTTCTTCTCCTCTTTGGAGCCGAAAGCCGTTTCTTCAATCGTAATCGTAGTCGTAGCACGGTCGGTACGGACGTTCCGCACTATCTGCCCGACCATCTGCTTCAGCTCGTCGAGAAACGCTTCGGCCTGATAAACGCCCTGCTCGATCTGACGCAGTTTCTTCTCCCATTGCCCTGTCAGTTCGGCGCTTTTAAGCAACTCGTCACGAATGATACCGATCAGCTCGACTCCCGTAGCAGTGGCCGACAGATTCTTACGTTCCTTACGGATGTAGTTGCGTTTGAAAAGCGTTTCGATGATCGCCGCCCGCGTAGAAGGACGGCCAATGCCATTCTCTTTGAGAGCATCGCGCAGTTCCTCATCCTCCACGAATTTCCCGGCCGTTTCCATCGCACGGAGCAAAGTCGCCTCGGTATAGGGCTTGGGCGGAGTCGTCCATTTCTCCGCGAAATCCGGCTGATGCGGCCCGCTCTCTCCTTTCACGAAGTCGGGCAGCACATTATTCTCCTCCGCGGCCGGTTCGCCTTCGACGGTTTCTTGCGCTTCTTTCTCAAAGACAACGCGCCACCCCGGTTTCAGGATCTGCTTGCCGGTTGCTTTAAAACCGACCTTCTCGACCTCTCCCAAGACGGTGGTCGTAGAAATCTCACAATCGGAATAGAACGCGGCGATAAAGCGGCGTGCCACCAGATCGTAGACTTTCCGTTCAGGGTCCGTCAGGTTGCGCGCCGGCACACCGGTAGGCACGATGGCATGGTGATCCGTCACTTTGGTGTTATCGAACACTTTTTTGCTTTTCCGGATCGGGGCCGACAGCAGCGGAGCCGTAAGACTCACATAATCGGTCAGTCCTTTGAGCATATTCGGGATTTTCGGGTAGAGATCATCGCTCAGGAACGTCGTATCGACACGCGGATAAGTCGTCACCTTTTTTTCATACAGCGACTGAATGAGCTTCAACGTATCTTCGGCCGAGAACGCGAATTTCCGGTTGCATTCCACCTGCAACGACGTCAGGTCGAACAAACGCGGAGGCGCTTCTTTTCCTTTCTTTTTCGTCACACCGGTTATGACGAACGGACGGTCTGTTACCGCCTCCAACAACGCCTGCCCCTCTTCCTTGCGGGCGAATTTGCCCTGCGTAGCGGAAAAAGTCGTTTCGCGGTACCTCGTTTTCAGTTCCCAGTAAGGCTCCGGCTCGAAGTCCTCGATCTCCTTTTGCCGTTTCACGATCAGCGCCAGCGTTGGAGTCTGCACGCGTCCGATGGAAAGCACCTGTTTGTTTTGCCCGTAACGAAGCGTATAGAGGCGCGTGGCATTCATCCCGAGCAGCCAGTCGCCGATGGCACGCGAGAGACCCGCTTCGTAGAGGCGTTGATAGTCGGACTGGTCTTTGAGGTTCTTGAATCCTTCGCGGATGGCGTCTTCCGTCAGCGACGAAATCCACAGCCGATAGACCGGGCAGCGGCAACCGGCTTTCTGCATCACCCAGCGCTGAATCAGCTCTCCTTCCTGACCGGCATCCCCGCAGTTGATGACCGCCTCGGCGTTCCGGATCAGGCTTTCGAGAATACGGAACTGCTTCTCGTAGCTATCGCTCGGAATCAGCTTGATGCCGAACCGCGGAGGAATCATGGGCAGCGACTGCAGACGCCACGATTTCCATTCGGGCGTATAATCGTGCGGTTCTTTAAGCGTGCAGAGATGGCCGTATGTCCACGACACCTGATAACCGTTCCCCTCGATATAGCCCTCTCTCCTTGTCCTCGCTCCGAGTACTTCCGCAATCTCGCGCGCCACACTGGGCTTTTCTGCAATACAAACTTTCATTCCGGGATGTTAAATGACGGACAAATATCGCTTTTTTTGCCCGCCGATGCAAATTTTTCACCCTAAGCGAACTTTATTTCCGTTCGACGATCTCGCCATAGAAACGCGATGAACCGCGTCTCTACCATATAAATTGTGGGCTGTTATCGCGGGCGAACACAGAGGTTCACCCCTACGCGGCATACCGAACGCTGTTTGCTGATGGCTGAACGCTAACGATTACGTCAGGCTTTCAGCCCTCCGCCGAGGGGGTCGCCTGTTTTCCCAACGCTTCGCATTGGGCTGAATTATCTCGCCCTTTCAGGGCTGTTTTTCAATTGTTAATGGTCAATGGTTAATGGTTATGCCGGGTACACGGTATCCGAACACCCCCCTTTGTCATTCCGAACACAGTGAGGAATCCCGCGGGGAAAAGGGAAGAGATTCTTCGCTTCGCTCTGAATGACAAGGGAAGGTAGTCAATGTAGGGGCGAACCTTGTGTTCGCCCTTTTTTTGTGTTATGTCCGAACGCAAATTTCGCAAATGGGCGCGAATCAACGTAATTCAATTGTCAATGGTTAATTGTTATGCGTGGTACACGCCGAATCATGTGCCTGGTATAACAATTGACAATTAACCATTGACAATTAATATGAGCGTCTCTACAACCCCGAAACGCTACGTATTCATTCATTTTAAAAAAACGTAATCTGATAAAGAAGGCTGCCCCTTCCGCGAAGAGTCGATGACTCCGCCGGGGGGCAGCCTTTTTCTACCAATACCTGTGTTTAATTACTTTGCGATAGCGATCGGGAATTACATCATTCCGCCCATGCCACCCATGCCCGGGTTCATCGGAGGAGCCGGTGTTTCTTCCTTCTTATCGGCTACGACACATTCGGTGGTCAGGAACATGCCGGCGATCGACGCGGCATTTTCGAGGGCGATACGTGTCACTTTGGCAGGGTCAACGACTCCGGCCTCACAGAGGTCTTCGTACACATCGGTGCGAGCGTTGTATCCGAAAGCGCCCTTGCCTTCTTTTACCTTCTGCACGACTACGGCGCCTTCCTTGCCGGCGTTGTTCACGATCTGACGCAACGGCTCTTCGATGGCGCGTTTCACGATCTCGATACCGGTCGTTTCATCTTCGTTCTCACCCTTGAGGCCTTCGAGTACCGAAATAGCGCGGAGATAAGCAACTCCACCACCGGGCACCGTACCTTCTTCGATCGCGGCGCGGGTAGCATGCAGAGCGTCGTCTACACGGTCTTTCTTCTCTTTCATTTCCACTTCCGAAGGAGCGCCGACGTAGAGCACCGCTACTCCGCCTGCCAACTTGGCCAGACGTTCCTGCAATTTCTCCTTGTCATAGTCCGACGTCGTCGTTTCGATCTGAGCCTTGATCTGTCCGATACGCGATTCGATCGCGGCCTTGTCGCCGTTCCCTTTCACAATCGTCGTATTGTCTTTGTTCACCGTGATCTTGTCGGCCGATCCGAGCATATCCATCTTGGCATCTTCCAGTTTCATGCCTTTTTCTTCGGTTATCACCGTTCCGCCTGTCAAGATGGCAATATCTTCGAGCATCGCCTTACGACGGTCGCCGAAGCCCGGAGCCTTCACGGCGCACACTTTCAGCCCACCGCGCAGACGGTTCACTACCAGCGTAGCCAAGGCTTCGCTGTCGATGTCTTCGGCAATGATCAGCAAGGCGCGACCCGACTGAACGACTTGTTCCAGAATGGGAAGCAGGTCTTTCAAAACCGAAATCTTTTTGTCGTAGATCAGGATGTACGGATTTTCGAACTGCGTTTCCATCTTTTCCGTGTCGGTCACGAAATAAGCGGAGATATAACCGCGATCGAACTGCATTCCTTCCACAACCTCCACGGTCGTTTCCGTTCCTTTGGCCTCTTCAACCGTGATGACGCCTTCTTTCTTCACCTTCTGCATCGCTTCGGCAATCAGCTTGCCGATGCTCTCGTCGCCGTTTGCCGAGATTTTAGCCACATGCTCGATACGTTCCATGTTCGTACCTACCGCTTCGGACTGCGACGCGATGCTTTCTACCACTTTCGATACAGCCTTGTCGATACCGCGTTTCAAATCCATCGGATTGGCTCCGGCCGTTACGTTTTTCAGCCCTACCCCGATGATGGCCTGTGCCAAAACGGTAGCGGTCGTCGTACCGTCGCCGGCCTTGTCGTTCGTTTTCGAAGCCACTTCCTTCACAAGTTGCGCGCCCATGTTTTCGTACGGACAAGCGAGTTCTATTTCTTTCGCCACCGTTACACCGTCTTTGGTGATTTGCGGAGCGCCGAATTTCTTTTCGAGAATCACATTGCGACCTTTCGGGCCTAATGTTACTTTAACGGCATTTGCCAGTTCGTCCACACCTTTCTTCAGAAGGTCGCGGGCATTCATGTCGAATTTAATTTCTTTTGCCATGATATTTTGTTATTATTTTTTTAAATCGTTTATGTTCCGTTGGGTTGATCAGATGATAGCTAAAACGTCGGACTGACGCATGATCAGGTATTTCTCTCCGTCGAGTTCGATTTCCGTACCGGCATATTTGCCATACAGCACGTGGTCGCCCTGGGCCAACACCATCTCTTCGTCTTTCGTACCTTTACCGACCGCGATAATTTCGCCTTTCAACGGTTTTTCCTTGGCCGAGTCCGGGATAATGATTCCGCTCGCCGTTTTTTCTTCAGCTTCTGCCGGCTTAACCAGCACTCTGTCTGCTAATGGTCTAACATTCATGTTTTCTACGTTTTAATTATTAATACTATATTTATTTGTTTCTATTTTGTTTGATCTGCTGCCCATGCGAATACGAATACCGTGCCAAATTCAATCTTCCCCTCCAATCTGTCACTTTTACCGACAATACGTCCGAAATTCAATCCAAGAATATGACAAGATGTCTCGTTCGGTTCTTTTTTGTCGGTCATTCGTTCCGCCGATGCTTCCGTTCACTTTTCGGAACGCTTATCCGCGCGCGAGCAGCCGTTCAATCAGTTCGTCCGTATCGACGGATTCCTGTTCGCCGGACTGCATATTCTTGAGGTTGATCTTCCCATCGACCATTTCGTTTTCGCCGACGAGGGCTACGAACGGAATCTTTTTCGCATCGGCATAGCCCATCTGCTTCTTCATCTTCGCCGCTTCGGGGTACAGTTCGGCACGTATGCCGGCCGCACGTACCCGTGCCATAACAGGCAACAGATAAGCCGCTTCTTTCTCGCCGAAGTTGACGAACATGACCTGCGTCGTTTTGAGCGAATCGGCCGGATAGAGGTCGAGCTGGTTGAGCACGTCGTAGATCCGGTCTGCTCCGAACGAGATGCCGACCCCCGACATGCCGTCCATCCCGAACACACCCGTCAGATTGTCATACCGACCTCCGCCGGTGATACTGCCGATCTCTACATCGAGGGCTTTCACCTCGAAGATGGTACCGGTATAATAGTTCAGTCCGCGCGCCAGTGTCAGGTCGGTTTCGAGCGTGGCCGCAAGCGGCAACGTCTCGATATGATTCAGAATATATTCCGTTTCTTCAATCCCTTTCAGACCCGTCTCGGATCCGGCGAGCATCTCTTTGAGCACGGCCATTTTCTCGCGGTTATCGCCTTTCATAACGATAACAGGTTGCAACTTCGCAATCGCTTCTTCCGAAATACCCTTGCTCCGCAATTCGTCGTTAACGCCGTCGAGACCGATCTTATCGAGCTTATCCATCGCCACGGTGATGTCCGTGATTTTATCCGCCTCACGGATCATCTCGGCAATACCGGTCAGGATTTTGCGGTTGTTCATTTTAATACACACCCGTATGCCGAAACGGCGGAACACTTCGTCCATGATCTGGATAAATTCCACCTCGTTCAGCAACGAATCCGACCCGACTACATCGCCGTCGCACTGATAAAACTCCCGATAGCGGCCTTTCTGCGGCCGGTCGGCACGCCATACGGGCTGTATCTGGTAACGCTTGAACGGAAACGAGAGATCGTTGCGATGCTGCACGACAAAGCGGGCGAAGGGTACGGTCAAATCATAACGTAACCCTTTCTCACAGGCTTTGGCCGCAAACTTCAGGGCGTTCTTTTCGTGCAGTTCCTCGTCCGTAAATCCCGCCAGACAATCGCCGGAATTCAGAATTTTAAACAGCAAACGATCGCCCTCTTCGCCATACTTTCCCATTAAGGTGGAGAGATTTTCCATGGCGGGCGTTTCAATCTGTTGAAAGCCGTAGAGATGATAAACGTCGCGAATCGTATTAAATATATAGTTGCGCTTGGCCATCTCTTCGGGCGAGAAGTCGCGCGTTCCTTTCGGAATAGAAGGTTTCTGTGCCATTCGTTAATTTCGTCTTCCTCCTAAAAAGATCAGGATGTAATACAAAAGAGTCGCCAGCGATCCGAGTGCGGCAACGACATACGTATAGGCTGCCGAGCGCAACGCGTCTTTGGCCATTCCGTCCGTCTGATAATTCGTGATACCGGCTGTTTTCAGCCATGCCAGAGCACGACGGCTGGCATTGATTTCGACGGGCAGGGTGATGAAGCTAAACAGCGTCGTCACGGCAAACAGGATGATGCCGATCAGCAGCAGCTGCGGAAAAGCTTTCAACATCAGCATGCCTCCGAGCAGTACCCACTGCACGATATTGGAAGAAAAGCTGACGACAGGGACAAGCGCCGAACGCATCTTAAGAGGACCGTAAGCCGTTGCGTGCTGTACGGCGTGCCCGCATTCGTGTGCCGCTACGGCAGCGGCGGCAATGCTGTTGCTTGCGTAGACCGGTTCACTGAGGTTCACGGTCTTATTAACCGGATTGTAATGATCGGTCAGTTGACCGGCCACCGAGATCACCTTCACATCCGTGATACCGTTTTCGCGCAGCATCTTTTCCGCCACCTCTCTCCCCGTCATGCCGTTGGGCATCGGGATTTGAGAATACTTTTTAAACTTGCTCTGCATCCGGGCCGATACAATCCAGCTGATGACGGCAATGCCGATAAAGAGCACCCAATATAAAGAATACATAGTCATCGTTTCTACAATTGAAGTTAATACTATATCATCACCGGCTCTGATGCAAAAACAGTGCCAGTCGACAAAATGTCAGTTACCTGCCGAAAACGCATGCGGGAAAATCACTCGGTATACCGGATAATCGTCTGTTCGCGGTCAGGTCCTACGGATACGATCTTGATGGGAACACCCAGCTCTTCTTCAAGGAAAGAGAGATAGGCATTAAACTCTTCCGGAAATTCGTCTTCACTTTTCATTGTTGTCATATCTGTTTTCCATCCGGGCAGCTCCGTATAAACAGGAGTAGTTGATGTTTCCGTCACTTCAAAGGGGAAGCGGGTCACCTCCTTCCCATCGATCCGATAGGCGACGCATGCCTTGATCGTATCGAACGTATCCAGCACATCGCTTTTCATCATGATAAGCCGGCTAACACCATTGATCATAATCGCATACCGCAACGCTATGAGGTCGATCCATCCGCAACGACGTTTACGCCCGGTAACAGAGCCGAATTCGCATCCGCGCTGACACATCTCTTCGCCCGTTTCGTCTTTCAACTCCGTCGGGAACGGACCGCTTCCGACACGCGTACAATAAGCCTTGAAGATGCCGTACACCTCGCCAACATTTCGCGGAGAAATGCCGAGTCCGGTACAACAACCGGCACAGACGGTATTCGATGACGTAACGAACGGGTAAGAACCGAAGTCGATGTCGAGCATCGTGCCTTGCGCCCCTTCGGCCAGTACCGACTTGCCCTCGGTCAGGTATTCATTGATCTCATGTTCGCTATCGATCAGTTCGAATTGCTTCAGGTATTCGAGTGCTTCGAACCACGGTTTTTCCAGATCGGCTATATTGTATCCGTAGTTCATGGCACGCAGCATATTTTCATGACGGCGTTTGGCTTCGGCATATTTCTTTTCAAAATCATGGAGAATATCCCCGACACGCAACCCGTTACGGCTGATCTTATCCGTGTAGGTCGGGCCGATGCCTTTGCCGGTCGTACCGATTTTACCGGTGCCTTTGGCCGCTTCATTGGCCTGATCGAGGATTCGATGCGTCGGCATGATCAGATGGGCTTTCTTCGAGATACGCAGCTGTTTCCGGATATCGTATCCGCTGGCGGCCAACGCCTCGGCTTCTTCTCTGAACAATAACGGGTCGAGCACGACACCGTTTCCGATGATGTTGATTTTACCGCCCTGGAAAATACCGGACGGAATGGAGCGCAGGATATATTTCTTTCCTTCGAATTCGAGCGTGTGCCCGGCGTTCGGGCCTCCCTGAAAACGTGCGACCACATCGTAAGACGGTGTCAATACGTCAACGACCTTTCCTTTACCTTCGTCGCCCCATTGTAAACCTAAAAGAACATCTACTTTCATCTTCTTATATTATTTTTGTTTGTTTTTCCGTTTCTCACGTAGCGACCGACTTTTTGCTCCGGTGTGCTATCCGGAATTTGCATTTCGAACAAATCCCGTAAACATAGAGCGAATGATACTCGTACGTGAACCGCGGAGTACGTAAACGCGATACTCCGTCCGAGAGACGTTCGTCTTTGATTTCCTTGACCGCCCCACAGTAACTGCATATCGCATGGTGATGGGTTGCGGCTGCATCGTGCAGCTCGTACTGTACCAGTTGCGCGGTGAATTGATGACGGATTACGATATGCGCATCCATGAGGGTCTCGATCGTGTTGTAGATGGAGGCCCTGCTGACATGGAAATGATCGTCGTCAAGCTGTTTGTGCAGCATCTCGACATCGAAGTGCCCCTGAATCCGGCAGATATGATCCAGAATCATGAAACGCTCCGTTGTTTTCCGCATCCCTTTCTCAATCAGATAGCGTGAAAACCGAGCTTTCATTTTCTCGAAGTCATACAGGTCGGGAGTCATTTCTTTTTCTTATCGTTTTTAAGTAAACAATCAATCCGTTAATCTTAATTATATGTCGGCAGGAAGGAATATTCCTTGCTATACCGCAGCATCTGCTCTATATACCCTTCGGTATAATCGAGCGTAATATCGATCACTTCGCCCTGTGCATTCTTAACTTCCTTCATGACCGGATTGACAAACCCTTTGTATGGAGCGAGGTTCAGACGCTGATAGCGTGCCAGCACCTCATCGTGAAGGGCCCGGTCTACTTTAACGCCATACGTTTCCACCAATTGCTTGCCGGCATTGAAATCACCTTCGCTCTTGATGCGTTGAAGCTCCGCCAGCAGCTCGCCGAAGAGCGTCCGCAACTTTTCGTAGTCGTTAATGGCAACGAACGTCTTACCGTCACGTTTCTCGAATGAGACGACATTGTCCGGCTTCCCTTTTTCGTAAGCCCAGCGGGCAATAAGCTGCCGGTTTCGCATGTGTGCCTCTTCGACGTCTTTGCCCGACTGTATGCGCACAAGCTGAGTCATCAAGCCATTCATAAGATACTTGTAATATTCGGCCTTGTAAGCTTCGGGATCGCTCAACAGCCCCAGTTCGAGCAGTTTTTTATCGGCCAGATAGTACAGCGCAAAAATGTCGGCGCGCGCCTCTTCAAGGGTTGAGCTGTATGCTCCGAGCGCATTCGGGTCTGTGCCTTCGAGCAGCTGTCCCGAGCCGTGTCCGAGGCACTCGTGCAGGTCGGTATGCAAGTTGTCGGTAATGAAACCGTATTGCTCGATCCGTTCGCGTTCCGCATCGTTGATCACAAACTCTTCCTTGAATCCGTTTCCTTTCGCCGCTTTGTCGTAGGCCTCCGTGATATTCTCGATCGTCACCGACTTGGAGCCGTAGTGCTTGCGTATCCAGTCCGCATTCGGCAGGTTGATACCGATCGGCGTTGTCGGGTAACAGTCGCCTCCAAGCATCGCCACGGTGATCACTTTCGCTGTGATACCTTTTACTTCTTCTTTCTTAAAACGCTTGTCCATCGGCGAATGGTCCTCGAACCATTGCGCGTTTTCGCTGATGATTTTTGTACGCTTCGTCGCTTCCCGATTGATGAAGTTCGTAATCGACTCCCAGCTTGCTTTCATGCCCAGCGGGTCGCCGTACGTCTCCGTAAAGCCGTTGACAAAGTCTACTTCCGACGCAAGGTCTTTCACCCAGAGGATGGCATAGGCATCGAACGTTTTGAGGTCGCCTGTACGGTAATATTCGATCAGTTTCTCGATAACGGCTCTCTGTGCGTCATTCTCGGCAAAGGGCACGGCCTTTTGCAACTCGTCGACGATGCGTTCAATCGCTTGCGTATACAATCCGCCAACTTTCCAGACCTTTTCAACGAGCTCGCCGTTTACCTTAGCCAGCCGACTGTTGAGGCCGTAGGAGACAGCCATCGTATCGTTCGGGAGACGCATGCGGGCATAGAAATCTTCCGCTTCTTTCTGTGTGATGCCGCCCTCATAGTAATTATTCGCCGAAGCCAGAAGGATATCGCCTTCACCGCTCTGTACGGTCCGTTTGGGCATCACCTTCGGATCGAAAATGACCGGCGTGATTTCTTCAAGCCACTGCTCCACGCTCTGTCCCTCGCGAAGCGGTAAGCGGGCCGCATCAACCTGACGGATACATTCCGCAAAGAATTCCGGCGTAAGACCCGTCGGTTCGAATTTGTCTTCGGCATAATGATGGTGGATACCGTTAGCCAGCCATACGCGTTTAAGGTATGTTTCCAGCGCCTTGAACTGCGCGTCGTTCCGATCGCCTTTATATTCCTGATAAACGGCTTCGAGCGAGCGGCGAATAGCAAGATTATAACGGCAATTCTGGTCGAACAGCATATCGCGGCCCATCAACGCGGCTTCCGAAAGATGATAAAGCAACTGTTTTTGTTGCAAAGTCAAGGTTTCGAATCCGGGGACTTCGTAGCGAAGTATTTCGATGTCGGCAAAACGATCGACCGTGTAGTCGATCTCCTGCTGTTTTGCAGCTTCATCATGAACAGTCTGCGATTTGTTGCCGCAGGCAGTAAACAGTACGGTTGTCATAAGTGATACAATTAACTTTTTCATCGAGTTATTATTTTCAAGACGTGCAAAGTTAATGATTAATTTGGAAACATCCGTTTTTTCGTAACCATAAGCAGATGTTTAAAAGGAGCTGCCGCCTTCTTACCGCATGTCTCACGCCCCCTGTCCCAACTTCTGCTGTTGAAAAACATACAGTCCGTTTTCTTTTTCCAATAATTTGCCGTACCTTCGTGTCCCGTAATGATAACAGATGAATTAAAACGACTATATCGCCTGCAAACCGGTACGGAGGCAAGTGAAGTAACAGAACTTCCTTCGTCAGGTTCGAACCGGCGTTATTTCCGGCTGGCAGGCAAGACCTCATTGATCGGGGTATGCGGTACCTCTATCGAAGAAAATGCAGCTTTTATCTATATGGGGCATCATTTCAGGCAGCAGGGATTGCCTGTTCCTGAAATCTACACCCACTCCGACGACAAGCGTTTCTATCTGCAGGAAGATCTCGGTGACACGCTGCTTTTTCACGCCATCGAAAAAGGACGGCAGAGCAGTGTCTTCAGTCCGGAAGAGCGGGCATTACTGAAGAAAACGATCCGGATGCTGCCGGCGTTTCAGTACACCGGTGCACAAGGCTTCGACTTTTCGCGATGCCATCCGCAGCCCGAGTTCGACAGCCGATTGGTCATGTGGGATTTGAATTATTTCAAATACTGCTTTCTGAAAGCCACCGGTCTCGAATTTCAGGAGGCGCGACTCGAAGACGACTTCCAACAGATGTGCCGTATGTTGTTACGCGACTCGGAAGAGACTTTCCTGTACCGCGATTTTCAGTCACGTAATGTGATGATCAAAGACGGAGAACCCTATTTCATCGATTTTCAGGGAGGACGCAAAGGGCCGGTCTATTACGATGTAGCCTCGTTTCTTTGGCAGGCCAAGGCGCGGTATCCGAACGAGCTACGGGAAGAGCTGCTCGGCGAATATATTCAGGCGCTCCGAAAATATACGGACGTGAATGAAGCAGCGTTCCGTAACCGACTCAGACAATTTATATTGTTCCGCACCCTACAGGTATTGGGGGCGTATGGGTTTCGCGGCTATTTCGAGAAAAAACCTTATTTCATTCAAAGCGTACCGTATGCGTTAGAGAATCTGCGCGAACTGCTACACGAAGATTATCCGGAATATCCGTACCTCTGCACTATTCTGAAACAACTGATTCAACTGAAACAGTTCTCGGAGGAACACCGCAAACGCATGCTCGAAGTAAAGATCGTGAGTTTTGCCTACAAAAAAGGAATCCCGAACGATCCGAGCGGCAACGGCGGAGGCTTTATCTTCGATTGCCGGGCCATCAATAACCCCGGCAAGTACGAACGATTCAATCATTTCACGGGTCTGGACGAACCGGTTATCCGTTTTTTGGAAGACGATGGTGAAATCACTGCTTTCCTCGGCCATGTATACTCGCTCGTGGATGCATCCGTCAAACGATACATAGACCGTGGATTTACGAATCTGATGGTTTCTTTCGGATGTACGGGCGGACAGCATCGTTCCGTCTATTCAGCCCAACATCTGGCCGAGCATTTACATCAGAAGTACGACGTTAAAGTGCGGCTGATCCACCGTGAGCAGAACATAGAAGAAACTTTTGAGCCCAAAGAGAAATGAAAGCCATGATTTTTGCCGCAGGGCTCGGATCGCGTCTCAAACCGCTGACCGACGAGACGCCTAAAGCATTGCTACCCGTCGGCGGGAAGCCTATGCTCGAACATATTATCCTGAAGCTGAAAGCTGCCGGATTCACCCATCTCGTCGTCAACATTCATCATTTGGGCGAACAGATCATTGAGTTCCTCACCTCAAAAAGTCATTTCGGGCTTCACATCGATATCTCGGACGAACGTAACTATCTGATGGATACCGGAGGCGGAATCAAACAGGCACAATCGTTTCTGAAGGGCGACGAACCGTTTCTGGTGCATAATGTGGATATCTTCTCAAATGTCGATCTGGAAGCGCTCTATCGTCATCATCTGACATCGGATGCACTGGCCACGCTCGTGGTAAGCCACCGCCAGACCGCACGCCGACTGCTCTTCGGGCAGAAAAAAGACCATCGTCTCTACGGCTGGCGTAATCGCAACACAGGGGAGGTACGCTCGCACTATCCGCAGTTCGACCCGTCGAAATACTTGGAATATGCCTTCGGAGGCATCCATGTCATCTCTCCCAAAATCTTCGACCTGATGGAAGAATGGACCGGCAAGTTTTCAATCATCAACTTCTATCTTTCAGTCTGCGCCAAAGCTCCGATCTGCCCCTACGTGCAGGACGGCCTTCGCCTGATAGACATCGGAAAACCCGAAGCACTCGCCGAAGCGGACACATGGCTGCGCGATAACGGGTTGTTATAAAACGAGGAAAAGAATCGGCAGCAAGTCTTTTAACTCCACCCTTAATTGTTTTAAAGCTTGCTGAATACGATAATCAACTGTTTTGGGCGATACATTCAGCCGCTCAGCAATTTCTTTATACGTAAGCTGATGGAAGCGATTTAGCTCAAAAGCCTCGCGATAACTTTCCGGAAGACGCGTCAAAGCCTCTTCGATCCGTCGGGTCAACTCTTCGTAGTCGTAGAAATCGGGATTTTCGAAGTGCGATGACATCTTTTCATGGACGACATGGTACACTTTTCGTTTCAGCTCATTGCGATCAATTAAAGAAAGACAACGGTTACGTACCGCACGGAACAAATAGTTCTTCAGCGACGTTTCAAACGAAACCTGCCGCCGGTTTTCCCACAACCAGACCATAACATCCTGTACTACTTCTTCGCCATCTTCCGGCTCGATAAACTGCCGCGTATAGGCCCATAGCACCGGATAATATTTTATAAAAAGTGCATCAAAAGATTTCCCGCATCCGTGACGGATTTGCAAAAAGAGTGTTTCGTCCGATATTCTATAACCTTTATCCTTTCTCATGTTCTTATTTCTTTCACAAAAATACGATAAAAAGACGAAGAAGAATCTTAGCTTCCCTAAAAATATCCCTCCCAACGAACGAGCAAGTTTAGGATATTTGACATGTAAACCGTCTTCATAATATGGAAACAGGGAATAAGATCGATGAGGCGACTTTGCTGGAATATCTTTCCGGAAAGATTTTCGGAAAAGAAAAAGTCGATGTGGAAACATGGATTGCACAATCGGAAACCAATGAGCAACTGGCTCGCGATATACATTATATCTATTACAGTACAGAGGTATTGAGGACAATCCGTGAAGCAAAAACGATAGAAGCGTTGAGAAATGTCCGTCGCAAAATCGTATGGCGACGTCTGAGCACGGTCGGGCGATGGGCACAAAGGATAGCCGCTGTTTTATTCATTCCGCTCTTTTGTGTGCTACTTTACCGGCATCTCCCCGAAAAGACAACCGGAAATGTAGAACTACACACTTCTCCGGGCATGGTGGCAACAACCACTCTTCCCGACGGGAGCATGGTCTGGCTCAATGCTGACTCACGCATAACTTATCCGAGTGTATTCACAGGTGACTGTCGGGAAGTCGATCTTGAAGGCGAAGCATATTTCTCGGTACGTAAACATCGCAACCGACTGTTCATCGTACACACCTCTTCCGGAGCAAAGGTCGAGGTACTAGGCACGGAGTTTAATCTGGAAGCTTATCGGAAAGATGAACTAGTCAACGCCACGCTGGTTTCCGGCTCTGTTCGCTTCACGTACCCATCGGGCGATCACGGAGAAGCGTCTATCGTGCTGAATCCGAACGAATATGTCCGATATAACAAAACGACAAAGCATTTAATTTCCAATACAATAATCCCCGAAACACAGACTGCTTGGAAAGACGGTTTGGTCATCTTCCGTAACACCCCGTTCAAAGATGCGTTAAGAATCCTCGAAAAACGTTTTAACGCTCAGTTCGATGTAAAAAACAATAAATTATACGAACATTCGTACACCGGACGCTTCGACACGCAACAACTACCGCTTATTCTGGAACATTTCCGTATCTCTTCGGGTATTCGGTATCGAATAATCGAGCCGGAGAGGAAGGAGGATGCCGCACAAGAGAAAACAATCGTAGAGATTTTTTAACACAGATATTATAATCATTTACCCAAAAACATGAAGAACGTATGAAAAACAAGCAAACAAACCGGAAAATCAGGCGCGGAATCCTGTCGTGCCATTTGTTACAGCGCAAATTACAAGGGTTTGCGTTGATAACTTGCCTGTTGCTCTGCGCAGGAGGAATGCGAGCGGCGGAAAACTATGGACAATCGACGCTCCTAACACTGAATGCACAAAATCGCACGATGCAGGAGGTCTTGGACGAAATCGAGCGACAGTCTGAATTCCATTTCTTTTACAACAACCGTCGGATAGATATGGCGCGTGTGGTCACCATTAAAAGCGAGGGAAGAAATATCTTTTACGTATTAGACCGATTATTTGCCGACATGGACATTCAGTACAAGGTGCTGGACAAAAACATCATCTTATCTCCTAAAGAATTATCGGTAAAAACGGTAGTACAGGATGACAAGCGAAAAGTTGTGACGGGCATCGTCATGGATGCATCGAACACGCCAATCATCGGAGCAAACATTATCGAAAAAGGCACGGCGACAAATGGCACTGTAACAGATCACGACGGACGATTCGCCTTATCTGTCTCCAATCATGCCTCCCTTATTGTTTCTTATATCGGCTATCACACGCAGGAACTTGATACACGAAATAAAACGTCGTTTACCGTCGTGCTGATTGAAGATACGAAAAGTCTGAGCGAAGTAGTGGTAACTGCTTTAGGTATCAAACGAGAAGAAAAAGCGCTCGGCTACTCGGTGCAGAAAATCGGAGGGGAGGCGCTCTCTGCCGTGAAAGGGACCGATGTGGCATCCAGTCTGACGGGTAAAATTGCCGGTCTGGCTATTCATAACAGTTCCGAGATATCGGAAAAACCAAAGCTTATGTTGCGTGGGGAAAATCCGCTGATTGTGGTAGATGGTGTCGCTTATGGAAATATAACTCTACACGATCTCTCGGCCGAAGATATTGAAAGTATCGATGTACTGAAAGGTGCAACGGCTTCAGCCTTATACGGTGTGCGTGGTCGTGCAGGCGCCATCATGGTCACAACGAAAAAAAGCGGTGAGTCCGGCATACTGACTGTCAATATTTCGAATCATACAATGGCCGGAATGGGCTATCTGAAAATCCCGAAAGCACAAACGTCGTACAGTACGGGAAACTACGGACAATTAGAATACAACAGCGGTTATGTATGGGGAAACTACATGGATGGTCGCGAAGTAAAACAGTATGACCCGCTGACGATGGAACAGCAAATGATGCCCTTGCTACCGAGAGGAAAGAACAATATCTCGAACTTCTTCCGCTCGGGTATTATTACCAATACAAACGTGAGTATTTCGCAGGCCGGCAAACTGGGAGGTTTTCGTATCTCGGGAACACAAGTTCACGAACGAGGTTCCTATCCTAATACAAGCCTGAATAAATATATTCTGACAGGCAACGGCAACATCACATACAACAACTTTAAAATTGACGCCAGCTTCTCTTATAAAAAAGAAAAAGTGCCGAATATGCCAAGAGTCAATTACGGCAATGGCAATATCTTCTATAACATGTTGATATGGAGCGGAACGGAGTACGATGTATTCGACTACAAAAATTACTGGAAAGTCAAAGACCGGAAGCAAAACTGGCCTTTCGAAGCATGGTATGATAATCCTTACTATATCATGAATGAGCGGATTCATCAGCAGGATAAAAATCTGTTTACAACGAACGTTACGCTCTCATACGATTTTATGAAGAATCTCTCTGTCATATTCCGTTCGGGTTTCGATAATTACAACAATGATGAGGACTACCGCCAGTCGATCGGTGACAGCGGTCAGAAACGCGGATATTACAGATATGAACAACACGACGGATCCAGTTTCAATAACGACCTCATCGTGAAAGGAGATTATTCCCATAACGACTTTGGTATTGATCTAATCGCCGGTCTCTCGTCTTACTGGTATAAAACCGTTTCGTTCACAAGTAATACTCGTGGCGGGCTTTCAGTGCCGGGATTCTACTCCCTGAACGCTTCGGTAGAACGACCGAACGTTTCGAAAGAAATAAGTGAGAAAGCGCTCTACAGTATCTATGGAAAAGCAGGTCTATCATGGAAAAGTACGATCTATCTCGACATCACCGGACGTAACGACTGGTCGTCAACACTCCCTTCTTCTTCAAGATCTTACTTTTACCCTTCCGTATCAGGCAGCATGATCCCGACAGCTCTCTGGAATCCGGTCGAAGATATCCTGGACTTCTGGAAAATCCGCGCCTCGTGGACAGTAGCCAAAAGAGATCTGGAAGTGTATGAACTGAACCGGATATATTCTGTAGAAACAGATGTGTGGAACGGATTGTCTACTGCAACATATCCGACCACCTTGCGTGATCCGAATATCAAGCCCGAAACGGAATCGTCCTTTGAGTTCGGTACAGACTTCCGTTTCTTTAATAACCGGTTAGGATTCGATTATACGCTTTTCAATCGGCTACGCTACGACCGACTGATCTCATCCAAAATATCGACAGGCTCAGGCTTCGGACAAATCACAACGAACACTGCAGAAGAAATCCGGCAGCGAGGCATGGAGTTTACTCTCAGAGGTAAACCTGTCGTGAATCGCGACTTCACATGGGAAGGAGCATTGAATGCAGCATTTTTCCATTGGTATTACGACAAACTCGATCCGGTGTACAGTTCGAAAGATCCCCGCATCAAAGAAGGAGAACGTTACGATAAATTCTTCTACTACGATTGGGAACGCGATCACGAGGGAAATATCGTTCATCAGGCAGGGTTGCCTGTCAAGAATAAATATCAAAGTGTGATCGGAAACAGCGATCCGGATTTGATCCTGGGTCTCAGTTCCAGCTTCAGATATAAAGATTTCAATCTGAGTATCTCATTAGATGGTCGTTTGGGAGGTATGATGTATTCATGGACAGAACAGGCATTATGGCATGCAGGATCACATCCGGATAGTGATAATCAGTGGCGCTACGACGAGGTAGTGAACGGAAAGCAGAATTACGTCGCCCCAGGTTCGAAAGTAGTGAACGGATCTGCCTCATACGATGCTTATGGTCGGATGCTGCAAGATACCCGTACATTTGCACCGAACGATATCCCCGTATCATACCAGAGCTACACCATGGTTTATAATGAAAATCCGTGGGATCACCAGCCTCGCCAGAATATCCTCGATGCCTCCTTCGTCAAGCTGCGCGAAGTGGCGCTGAACTATTCCTTCCCTGCCCCACTCGCAGATAAACTACTTATGAAAAATGTGCAGATCGGCATAATCGGGCAAAACTTGTTGATGTGGAGCAAAGCGTTCAAGTATTCAGACCCGGATCGCGGAAAAGAGAACCTGAACTCTCCGACCACCAGATATATCGGTTTTAATATTCATTTGACATTATAATACCTATCATTATGAAAAAGATAATTTATCCCTTACTCTCCGTCATGCTGATTGCTTGCGGCGATTTCAACGATATCAACTTGAATCCGGATACACCGACAATGGTGACTCCCGATTTTTTAGCGACAAGAGTCATTCTCAATACGACGGACAGCCCGGCAAGCAAATGGCTATTTGGCGACTCGTGGCTGATGAAGTCTACCGGCTTTACCGAACACATGGAATGGTATATGTACAATAAATTCGAACGCGGCAATTACGATGCTTATGCCTATTTGATTGACACGAAGAAGATGGTAGAGCTGGTACGTGCCGATCAAGGCATGGCAGAAAACAAAAAACAGGCCTACGAAGCGCTGGATTATTTTATGCAGGCGCTAGTTTTCTATAACGCTACCATGGCTATGGGTGATGTTCCTTGTTCGGAAGCCTTGAAAGGGGAATCCGAAGGCATTGTTTCGCCCCAATATGATACCCAGGAAGAGGTATTCGGAATCATTCTGAAAAACTTACAGAAATCTTCCGAGCTATTCGGTTCGGCTTCGGCATTCGATGGTGATTTTATTTATAACGGGAATCCGGTCAAATGGCAGCGTGCAACGAACAGTTTCATGTTGCGTGTACTGAACATGTTAAGCAAAAAACAGACCGTGGCCGGTATTGATGTACGCAACCTGTTCGAGAAAACAGCTGCCTCTCCTCTTATCGAGAGCGAAGCCGACAGTTATCAGCGCACATACGATGCCGGCAAAAGCAGTCAGTGGTATCCGTTCTACCATGAGAAACAGAACTTCTGGCCATATCCTGTTTTCACTTCGTTTTTCGTAAATATGTTGAAGGACTTACAGGATTACCGCCTCTTCTATTTTGCAGAACCGGCGAAAGCGTTGACTGCTGACATGTCTTCTTTCGATGCATACAGTGGTGTAAATCCCGTGCTGGAATACGGACAGATTCAAGCCGAATTCGCTGCCGGAAAACATTCTACGATAAACAAACGTTATCACCGTATGCCACAGGGCGAGCCGGTAAAGTTCATCGCCTACACCGAGACTCAATTTATCTTGGCCGAAGCAGCTTTGCGAGGATGGAAGATACCCGGCTCGGCCAAGGAGCATTATGAAAAAGGAGTCCGTGCCGCCATGAAATTTACGGCAGAACATACTCCCGAAGCATATCGGCACGGAAGAACGATAGATGATGCGTATATCGACGGATATTTAAAGGGTAAAGCTGCATTTAACGAGACAGAAGGGTTAAAACAAATTATGATTCAGAAATATATAGCATCGTTCGTACAGTTACCGTTTAACTCATATTACGATTATCGGCGTACGGGCTATCCTAAATTGCCATTAGATCCGGCAACGAATATGAATGAAATCAAAACACAGTATCCGGTGCGATGGATGTATCCTGAAAACGAATATGAACGCAATAAGGAAAATGTAGAAAATGCAATAAAACGTCAGTTTAACGGAACAGACACCCCAAACGACGTTATGTGGTTGTTAAAATAATACACAAATAAGATGAGACACTTGAAATATATTTTTGTTTTGTTCCTGCTCTGTGCCGGTTGCCGTCAAGAAAGCCCTAAAGAAATTACCCTCCTGCAGTTCAATATCTGGCAGGAGGGGACAATGATCGAAGGCGGATTCGCGAGTATCGTGAACCATATCGCTCGTTTGCAACCGGATTTTGTCACATTCAGCGAAGTACGCAATTATAACGATACAGACTTTATCGCCCGTCTGATTGACGCATTGTCGGAGGAGGACATAACATATTACGGCGAACGGAGTGTAAGTACGGGGATTATATCGAAATATCCCATCCTGAAGCAAGAAATCGTTTACCCGCTGCAAAACGACCGAGGTTCAGTGTTGAAAGCCTGTTTTCTGATCGAGGGAAGAGAGGTCGTTGTTTATTCGGCGCATTTGGATTGGCTCAACTGCTCCTCTTACCTCCCTCGCGGTTACGGAAGCAGCGATTGGAAAAAGTTACCTCAGCCGGTTACGGACATAGACTCTTTACTGGCCGACAACAGGGCCTCTTTTCGCGATGATGAAATACGCGCCCTGCTCTCTGACGCATTAAAAGAGCAGGACAAGATCGTACTGATCGGGGGAGATTTCAATGAGCCATCCCATCTCGACTGGCAAGCCGATACGAAAAACATACGCGATCATCGTAACGTTGTGATCGAATGGGACTGCTCAGTTCTTCTGTACTCTAACCGATTTATCGATGCATTCCGCGAAAAGTATCCCGATGCCGTCGACTATCCAGGCTTCACCTTTGCGGCAGATAATCCTGCGGCGAAACTCGATCAATTAGTCTGGTCACCCGATGCCGATGACCGGGAACGTATCGATTTTATCTACTACCGTTCAGACAATACGATCGCACTGAAAGATGTCCGGATCGTCGGACCGAGTGGTTCCATTCTTCGGGGAGAGCGAACTCCTGATTCCGGTAAAGATACGTTTATCGAACCGATGGGAATATGGCCGAGCGATCATAAAGCGTTACTTGCAACCTTCATCTTGCTTCCTAAAGGTTACAATCAGGCTGTAAAACAATAAATCAAAACGGATTGCAGAAATGTATAAATAGATAAGCACAAAAGAAAAATAAAAGAATCCCCGTGTAAGCATAAAAAAGACCTCTGCAAAAGCCTTCTCAAAACAAACTAAAGAAAACGTACAATCAATCAATAAATTAAACGAATAATTTTGATGTTTAAATGGAGTTTTGCAGAGGTCTCTAAAAGTTGATCGACCTGTTCAATTTGCAAAAAAACAATTATTAACTATTTTTATGTTGTCTATCTTGTTTTAAGCATATAATTTTGTACTTAATCTCATACGCCTCATACTCATAAGATTTTAACAATCAGATGATCGTATAACACCAATAGGAGCAATTGGATTTAAAAGCAAAAATGTGGTAATGAAAAGTCCGACTCTTTCGGGTTCCAGAACATGGAAAAACGGTGATATTGCATATAACACCGGGTCTGCACCAATACGTTTTGGATAAGTGCCCCCTCAAATAGGACAGAAAAGAGACAAAAGAATCAGTAATCATAAATAATGAGCATATATGAACACAAAACTCAGTTTGGCTTTGTTTGCCATAATAATGACATGTATGGTAGGATGCAGCAAAGACGAAGATGTAATTATATCTCCTAAGAGTTTTGCAGATAGAAATTTCCGTGAATTTCTCCTGCTGAATTATGACACCGACTTTAACGGCCAGATCAGTGAGAAAGAAGCTGAAGCCGTAAAGGAAATCGATTGTAGCTCAAAAAATATCCAGTCGATGAAAGGTATCGAGTATTTTACTTCATTAGAGAAATTGATCTGTAATGACAACCCGTTCGGTTCGCTCGACTGTAGCAACAATCCGCAATTAAAAATGCTAAATTGCAGAAAAAATCACAATCTGAAAACATTAAACATCAGCCAATGTGCCAAGTTAGAAGTCCTTTATTGCGACAGCACACAGATTGAATCACTCGACTGTAGCGGTAATCCGCAGTTGAAAATATTGAACTGCGGAAGCAATGGCTTTCTGGAGACATTGAATGTCCATCGGTGTGCCGTCTTAGAAAGACTATACGCCATCAGAGTAAATATCAAAGAGCTTGATTTGAGCGATAATGTCGGTCTGAGAATATTTCACGGTGGGAGTTACAGTGCCCTTAAGTCGATTGATTTAACAAAAAGCCAATCCTTAGAAGAGTGTGTTTACGGTTCAAGTCTTTCTTTCAACCAACTAGAATTTATTGATGTAAGTAACACTCCCGTGAAGAAATTGATTATCCATCAATGCGAAGCAGGGAATATTCACGGATGTACAGAATTGGAAGAATGCACGATAATGGCTTATTCTCCTTCCAATAATATAAAAATAGATTTGAGTAAAAGCAAGAAACTGAAAGTCCTGGACATTTCGAACATAAACCATGTAGACTTAAGTAGCTGTATTAACCTCAAGCATCTGACTTATAGTGGAACTGACCATCTTGATGTTTCAAATTGTAGCCACTTAGAAGTACTGATCTATCACGAATTTGGAGATAATGCCCGGCCCCTCAATATATCCCAAAACCCAGCATTGCAAATTTTTTCGTACAATGGAAACAGCAAGGTGGTTTCGTTCAAAGAAAACAAAGCATTGAGAAACCTCCGATATAACGCCTCCCATACAGAGCATCTGGATTTGAATGAGTGCACACTATTGGAAGATCTCGTTATTATTGGTGGTTCGGAACAATTTACGCTGAACGTAGACAATTGTAAGTCGGTTAAATCTTTTAAAATTATTCATAGCGACTTCTCCTTGCTTGATGCGAGAGGACTTACCGATATAAAATCAATCACTATAACAGGTTGTGACAACTTAGTCAGCCTCGAAGCAAGTGGATTAAAAAAACTTGAGAAGTTGACGATAAGCGGAGTAAGTAAAATGAAAAATATGATGGATATTGATGTCAGCGGTTGTACGGCTTTGACCCAACTTGATCTGAAGGAGTCCAACCAGATTCGTTCACTTAATGCAAGCAACTGCACGGCTTTACAGGAATTTCGGCCTGATGCTTATTTTTATCCGCGCAATATGGTTGAATTGAACTTAAGTGGTTGTACAGCACTGAAAAGTCTTGAGTATAACGATAGAGGTCTTGCCCGACTGGATGTTTCCGGTTGTACGGATCTCATAACTCTTCTATGCCATCACAACGGTTTGAAAACGTTAAATGTCTCAGGTTGTATCGTTTTAACTAATCTTGATTGTGGTAGTAATGAATTGAGCACATTGGATGTAAGTTCATGCAGCAAGCTGTCCTCATTATGTTGTTCTGGTAATAGTATGAATTCTTTATACCTATCCCAAAATCAAACCATACCAAAACTCGATAAGGATACTAACACTCAAATCATAAGAAAATAACAAAAGAAAGCCTTTGTATAATCCATTCATGACTATTTTACTATGGCTGAAGAAATAATGATTCATCAGGGAGGGAAGTCGGAGAAGTATGAAACGTTACTGCCGCAGATGAAAGGTTTGCTCTCGGGAGAGTCTGACAGGGTGGCCAATATGGCCAATTTTGTGGCCGCTCTCCAAACGACGTTCGGTTTCTTGTGGGTTGGTTTTTATGTCGTGCGTGAAGAGGAGTTAATACTGGCTCCTTTTCAGGGTCCGGTAGCTTGCACGCGTATCCGTCACGGAAAAGGAGTGTGTGGCACCGCCTGGAAAGAGCGGTGTACGCTGGTGGTCGACGATGTGGATGCTTTTCCCGGACACATCGCATGCAGCTCCGCCTCGAAATCGGAGATTGTTGTTCCGATGATACGCGACGGTGAAGTCGTAGCGGTACTCGATATCGACAGCAAAGAGTATGCGACGTTCGACAACGTCGACGCAGTCTGGCTGGAGAAGCTCGTGCAGGCTTTTCCGTGGTAATATCGATCCGTGAATAGAGGAAGAAACATTCGGGACAGGAGCATAAAAGAGAGAGGCGGTTTTGTTCTACAACCGACTTGCACTATCTTTGCACGCTCAAAAACAACCGGAGCATGTTTTATTACGAAGCAGATATAGAGAGAGTCCTTTCCGGACAGCCTTTCCCGTTGATTTCGGAAACAGCCGACGAGCTGGGGCTGGAAACATACGTTATCGGAGGCTATGTGCGCGATATTTTCCTGCGCCGTCCGTCGAAAGATATCGACGTAGTGACGGTCGGGAGCGGCATCGAGCTGGCCAAGGCCGTTGCGAAACGGTTGGGCAGAAAGGCACATCTGTCGGTCTTCAAAAATTTCGGCACGGCACAGGTGAAGCACGGAGAGCTGGAAGTGGAGTTCGTCGGGGCACGCAAAGAGTCGTACCGGCGAGACAGCCGCAAGCCGATTGTCGAAGACGGCACCCTCGAAGATGATCAGAACCGCCGTGATTTTACGATCAACGCCTTGGCCCTGTGTCTGAATGGCGATCGCTACGGTGAACTGGTTGATCCGTTCGGCGGGGTGGAAGATATGGAAGACTTGCGTATCGTCACGCCGCTCGATCCGGACACGACGTTCAGTGACGATCCGCTGCGCATGATGCGCGCCGTGCGTTTTGCATCGCAGCTCGGCTTCTTTATCGATCCCAATACGTTCGACGCCATGACACGCAACAGAGAGCGTATCGGGATCATCTCGAAAGAGCGTATCGCCGACGAGTTGAATAAGATCGTGCTGTCGCCCAAGCCCTCGATCGGGTTCGAGCTGCTCGACAAATGCGGATTACTGGAACTGATCTTTCCCGAACTGTGCGCTCTTAAGGGCGTCGAGACGAAAGAAGGCATCGGACATAAGGATAACTTCGCCCATACGCTAATGGTACTCGACCGGCTGAGTCGTACGACGAACGATTTGTGGTTGCGCTGGGCAGCGCTGCTGCACGACATTGCCAAGCCGGCTGTCAAACGTTTTGACAACCGTCTCGGCTGGACGTTCCACAACCATAATTTCATCGGCGAAAAAATGATTCCCGGCATCTTCCGAAGGATGAAACTGCCGATGAACGAGAAGATGAAATACGTGCAGAAACTCGTTTCGCTGCACATGCGCCCGATCAGTCTGGCAGACGACGAGGTGACCGACTCGGCCATCCGTCGGTTGCTCTTCGAGGCCGGCGATGATGTGGACGACCTGATGAAGCTCTGCGAAGCCGATATCACGAGCAAGAACCCCGAAAAAGTGCGCCGTTTCCTGAATAATTTCCGTCTGGTACGTGAAAAAATGGCGCAGATCGAGGAGAAAGACCGGGTACGGAACTTTCAGCCGCCTGTTTCGGGCGAGGAGATTATGGCGACGTTCGGTCTGCCGCCCTCGCAACCTGTCGGAGTGCTCAAGGAAGCGATTAAAAACGCGATCCTCGACGGGGTCATCCCCAACGAGTACGAGGCGGCGGTACGTTTCATGCACGAGAAAGCCGCCAAGATGGGGCTTTCACGTGTTTAACCGGTCGACACTTTTTACACCTTTGACTGTTCGGATTTTCTTCGTCAGCATGTTCAGCGCGGAAGTATCTTTGACCATCACGGTGAAGTTGCCCTGAAACAGTCCGTCGACCGAATCGATCTGGAGTGAACGCAGCGAAACACCGTCTTCCTTGCCGATGACCGACGTGATGTTCGTCACAATTCCGATATCGTCGTTCCCGATAATCCGCAACGTAACCGCGTATCCGTCGGTTCCTTTGCCGCTCCAGCGCGCCTGAATGACGCGATAACCGAACTTGCTGAACATCTCCTGCGCATTCGGACAGTTCGTGCGGTGAATTTTGATGCCGCGTGTGGAAACGAATCCGAAGATCGCGTCGCCGAAGATCGGATTACAGCATTTCGACAGTTTGTATTCAATACCCGTCAGGTCTTTGTCGATGACAAGTACATCCTGATGCGAGGAAATCGTTTCGGCCTCCGTCGTCGTGATGTACTCTTCCGCGCTTCGATTCTCCATGTGTTCGGCCGCTTCCCGCTCTTTCCGTCCGAAATCAAGGTAATCGTCGATGATTTTATTCACATCCGATTTCCCTTCGGCCAAATGGATATAAAAATCCGTCACCGTCTTGAAACCGCTCTTTTTGATATAACGCATCAGCAGAGCCTCTTCTACTTCAATCTTCCGATTCTTAAAGCGCCGCTGCAACGATTCCTTCGCATATTCGACGGCTTTGGCCGACTCTTCGCGCAAGGCCTGTTTGATTTTCGAACGCGCTTTCGAGGTAGTCACGAACGAGAGCCAGTCGCGTTTCGGTGTCTGGGTCTGGGAGGTAACTACTTCGACCGAGTCGCCGTTACGCAACAGGTGACGAATCGACACGTTCTTGCCGTTCACTTTCCCCGACACGCACCGACTGCCTACCTTCGAATGAATGGCAAATGCAAAATCGAGCACCGTCGCACCTTTCCCCAGTTTAATCAGTTCGCCGGTCGGCGTAAATACATAAATCTCATCCTGATAAAGGTCCATCCGGAACTCCTTCATCATGTCCATCGGGTTCGAGGTCTGCGTCTCGAGCATGGCGCGGACATCACTCAGAAACTCATCTAATCCATGCTCTTCCCTGATCCCCTTGTATTTCCAGTGTGCGGCCAGGCCTCGTTCGGCCACTTCGTCCATCCGGCGCGTCCGTATCTGCACTTCGACCCATCGGTTCTTCGGCCCGAGTACCGTGATATGCAAGCTCTCGTAGCCGTTACTCTTAGGCACGGAAATCCAGTCTTTCATCCGCTTCGGATTCGGCTGATACATATCGGTGATGATCGAGAATACCTGCCAGCATTCCGAACGTTCTTTGTCGAGCGGCGAATCGAGAATGACACGGATGGCAAACAAGTCGTAGATCCCTTCGAAATCGATGTTTTGTTTCCTCAGTTTGTTGTTGATCGAGTGGATGGACTTCGTGCGTCCTTTGATATCGAATTTCAGCCCCGACGCTTCGAGTTTCTCCTGTACGGGTCTGATAAATTCGGCAATATATTCGTCGCGCGAACGTTTTGTCTCGTTCAGCTTCGTTTTGATGTACTGATACTTTTTCGGATCGATGTATTTCAGCGACAAATCTTCCAACTCGCTCTTGATGGTATAAAGACCGAGTCGATGCGCCAGCGGCGCGTAGAGATACGATACCTCCGTAGCCAACCGGATACGATCCTTTTCGTCCCTGATCTGCTTGCCCATGCGCATCATGCAGAGGCGGTCGGCAATCATGATCAGGATGACGCGCACGTCTTCGGCAAACGAAAAGAGCAAGTGATGAAAATTCTCGGAGTTGACGGCCGTATTACGGGCATAGAGATCGGAGGTTTTCAGCAGACGGCGAATCATCAGCGCCACCTCGTCGTCGAAAGTACATTCCACCTCATCGAGTGTGATAGCCTCTTTCATCACCGGCCGATAAAGTAACAGCGCGATGACGGACGTCCGTTTCAGTCCGATATCTCTCGTCGCAATCAGCGCCGTGTTGATATTACGCAACAAGCCGTTGATCCCGTTGCGGTCACGTCCGTAACAGTCGAGTGCGACGACCCGTCTCATCAGGCTTTTCATCTTCGGCGCATCCTCTTTCTGCAAGCAATACGACAAATGTGAAAACAACAGACGATATGTCGTGAAAAACTCTTTCTTTTCCTCCGGTGTAAAAAAAGGCATTGTCTTATCCATAGCGATGAGTCTGTAAATTCGTAAAAATAATAATGATTCGGATCAGGATCTGATGTGGCCGGTGCGACCGGCAACGCGCTCCTCTCAGTCGAGCAGCGCAAGCATCTGTTCGTAGGTGAAGCCGCGGAAATCGGGAATCACGAGGTCGCACAGCCCGGCGATGGCTTCGGCCGGGTTCGTCGTAGCTAACCCGACCACCTTCATACCCGCCCGGCGCCCCGACTCGATCCCGTGAAACGAATCTTCAAAAACGATGCAGTTCTCCGGCACCGTACCGCACGTCTCGGCAGCCAGCAGATAAGCGTCGGGAGCGGGTTTCGACCGGACAAACATCTCGGCCGTGAGGATATGCTCGAAAATCTGCCCCAACTCCGGACGAACCCGGTGAACATGCGTCATCTTGGCTTGGTCCGAACTTGTCACCACTGCCATACGCACCCCGTTTCGTTGCAATACTTCTAGAAGCATTTCGATCCCCGGAATATAATCGTAGCGCATGGCGCTCTCGAACTCCGCCAAACGGTCGAGAATCAATTGTTGCGCTTCGCGCTGATCCTTGAAATACTTCTCGAATATCTGTATCAGCGTTTGCCCCTTGATGATGCTCCCGAAATCGGGTATATCGGGTTGAAGTATCGGCGCTAGCTCTCTCCAGAAACGTGTATAATGCGTTTCGGTGTCGAAAATAACCCCATCCAGATCGAACAGGGCGGCTATCGGTTTCGTTTTGTCCATCTTGATCACGTTTTCGCGTAAAATCCGAGGACAAAGGTATCATTTTTTATCGCTTTTTGGGCTTTTCCGTTTCTCTTTTCTACTCTGAAAAGGTCGCCGGTTACGAATCTATATTAGTGAAAAACGAAAAGTGAAAAGTGAAGCCCTGCGGGCGTTGAGGTGTTGAATTGTTGAGGTGTTGGCTGGAACAATTACGAATGACAAATTACGAATGACGATATTCCGAACGCAAATAATATAAATGGCGCAAATACATCATTGTATGCCCCATAGAGACGCAATTCATTGCGTCCTTATAACGTGTACCCGGCATAACAATTGACCATTAACCATTGACAATTATTCTATGGGTTCGCCCCTACACGGTGTACCGAATGCAGACTGCCGATGGCCAAACACTGATAATTATGTCAGACTCTCAGCCCTACAAACAAGGTATGGACATCGATACCCCACCCTTGCAGGATGGGGCTGAAATAGATCGGGCTTTCAGCCCTTGTGCCCCCCCTGCGGGCGTTAAGGTGTTAAGTTACTGATTTTTTGGGCTGAATGTTGACAACTGAAAGCTGAATGCTTCAACAGCCCTGAAAGGGCGTATTAATTCAGCCCAATGTGGAGCGTAGCGAAGCGTTGGGAAAAAGGCATCTCCTCGGCAGAGGGCTGAAAGCCTGACATAACATCATCCGAAAGCAAACGGCGCAAATAAACGCAGGACTAAGTAATATTAAAGGAACTTCTCTCGGTAATAAAAGGCTCAAGAGTCCAGCCATTAAAAACTTCCAAATTCTTTCAAGGCTTCCAATGCGTTGTTGAATTCCGCATCGTGTTCGACAATCGCCCTTTTCGAGCTTACCAGATTCTCCAAATCGTCTTTTTCATTCGTACAACTGAATAATACCAGCAACGAAGAAACCGAATAAAATAAAATCTTTTTCATGTGTATATTTTTTGCGTTGGCAAAGACTTTGTTGCAACGATTGACGTCTGATTATCAAAAGATATAGGTATATATAAAAACACAAAAAAAATCAGCCGTTTAATAATCAGCAATATAGCAAAATTAATGTTTTATTACAGGCGAAAATATATCATTGTTTTTTAGAGATTTATCCGTTGCAACAAAGTCGTTGGCAAATATAGTATATCTTTGTGGCATAAAAAAATTTTTAACATAATTCTAATTTGGAGATGAAAACAATACGTATCTTTCATGCGGCCATAGCCGCTTCGCTACTGCTTTCTTTCGCAAATTGCTCGAAAGACACAGACGCACCCGGCGAAAACATGCCTAAAATCGAAGTGGATAAAAACGAAGTAACCGTTGCAGGAGATTATGCATCTACCACACTCTTCAGGATCAACACTTCCGCCGGTATTTCTCAATTAAGGCTACGCTTTGAAGACGTAGACACTGTGCTTTACAATAAATTGAGGCCTCCTTTCAATCTGTATGACAATTCAATGGAAGGCGATTGGTACGTTGTCGGGACAGTGGGTCATGAATTGGCCGTCGTGCTGCAAAAGAACGATACGGGGAAGGAGCGAACGCTTTGGATCAGTCTGGATCGGGTAGCTTATCTCCCGGCAATCGTGACAATTCATCAACAAGCACAATGAGAACCCTGTATAACAACACACTACCCCCTCCTTCAGACAGAAAACCAATATAGAATCAATCTAAAAAAAAAGCGTCGGATGTCGTTTTTTTCATTTATTCTTGTCCGATCGGAAAATACTGATTTTCTTTGCCCCCGTCACAGGTGATTCATCATGCGTTCATGGATGATGGATTGAAAAGGGAATCCGGTGCGAGTCCGGAACTGTACCCTCAGCTGTAATTTCAGTAGAATGGTTTTGCATTCTTTTTTGATCACTGTAGCCGCATCAAGGCAACGGGAAGATCGCAAAACCTTGAAAAAGTCAGAAGACCTGCCTGGGCGACTTTTTTTCATTCTTGGGGAATAGGGAATGGAAAAGACTGCAACGTATTTTAAATAGATGTAATTGATGGATCTATTGCGAGAAGACAGGTTCGTGGTGTGTACACGAGGTCTTCGGATGGGTGTGTAACGCAACAGACCTTGTTCTGTGTCGACGTAAGGAAGAGTCGCGTCGTTCCGGAATCGGTGTGGAGGCGAAGTATATCCCTTTTGTTCTTCTTCGCAATGGAAACATCGGGCAAACCGGACATTTTTTAACTTATAAAAAGAAATATACATGAAGACAAGAGAAGAGTACGTGGAAAGCCTCAGGAAGCTGAATCTGAAGGTTTATTTTATGGGTGAACGGATTCATAATCCGGTCGATCATCCTGTAATCAGGCCGTCGCTCAACTCCATCGCCATGACGTATGAATTGGCCGAAATGGAGGAGTACAAGGATATCATGACGACGACATCGAACCTGACCGGCAAAACGGTCAACCGGTTCTGCCATCTGCATCAAAGTCCCGAAGACTTGAAAAACAAAGTAAAAATGCAACGCCTGCTCGGACAAAAAACCGCCAGTTGCTTCCAGCGATGTGTCGGAATGGACGCCTTCAATGCCATCTATTCAACGACCTACGAAATGGATCAAGCCCTTGGTACAGAATACCACAAACGCTTTGTGGAATACATGAAATATGTACAGGATAACGACCTCGTCGTCGATGGAGCGATGACCGACCCGAAAGGCGACCGGGGACTCTCGCCCTCGCAACAGGAAGACCCCGATTTGTACGTTCATATCAACGAAGTAAGACCTGACGGCATCGTGGTGACGGGAGCCAAAGCCCACCAGACGGGAGCCGTAAACTCGCATGAGCATCTGATCATGCCGACGATCGCCATAAAAGAAGCCGACGCCGACTATGCCGTATCGTTTGCCATCGAGAGCGATGCCGAAGGAATCACGATGATCTACGGACGTCAGTCGTGCGACACGCGCAAGATGGAAGAAGGCGCCGACATTGACCTCGGCAATCCGATGTTCGGAGGGCACGAAGCGCTCGTCGTGTTCGACCATGTATTTATCCCCAACGAGCGAGTATTTATGTGTAAAGAATATCAGTTTGCCGGCATGATGGTCGAGCGTTTCGCCGGGTATCACCGCCAGTCATACGGAGGATGCAAGGTCGGTGTGGGCGACGTCCTGATTGGCGCGGCCGCTCTGGCTGCCGATTATAACGGCGTACCCAAAGCATCGCATATCAAAGATAAACTCATTGAGATGATTCACCTGAACGAGACGTTGTATGCCTGTGGAATCGCCTGCTCGTCGGAAGGGGTGAAGATGCCGGCCGGAAATTATATGATCGACCTGCTGCTGGCCAATGTCTGCAAACAGAATGTGACCCGTTTCCCGTATGAAATCACCCGTTTGGCCGAAGATATTGCCGGTGGACTGATGGTCACCATGCCGTCGGAACGGGACTTGCACTCGGAAGAAACGGGCGATATCGTCCGTAAATATCTGGCCGGAGCAAAAGGCAAAGACACTACCAACCGGATGCGTATCCTGCGTCTGATTGAGAATTTAACATTGGGGACAGCTGCCGTCGGCTACCGTACGGAGTCACTGCACGGAGCCGGATCGCCGCAAGCACAACGCATCATGATCGCACGTCAGGGCGATCTGGAGGCCAAGAAGAAAATGGCGCGCACCATCGCCCGCATCGACGAATCGTTAGACCAATAAGAACGTGAAGGAAACGGAACGATTCATCGAGAAAGAGGCCGTCACTGCCGTGCTGCGCGAAAAGGTCAGCCCTCTCCTGCGCAGTCACGGTGGAGACTTGACACTGACGGGGATCTTCCGGTCGGTCGTCAGAGTGTCTTTCACCGGAGCATGCCGATATTGTCCTTCGGCCTGCGAAACGCTCGAGCACGTCGTGCAGAAAATCCTTCGCGAAGCGCTGAGCGACGAAACGATCCGCGTGGAAACCGACTATGGCGTCAGTCAGGCACTGCTCGATGAAGCAAAACGGATCCTTCGAAAAACCCATGAATCGAATTTATAACAATGGAATGGAAAACAACCTATCGTAACAAAATTGTCTCGGCTGACGAAGCCGTCAGACAGATTCGCAACAATGAGCTGGTATCATTGGGTCATGCCGCCGGAGTGCCGCAGATATGTGTCGATGCCTTGATACGAAATTATAAATGGTTTAAAAACGTAAGCATTTACCACATGCTCGTCTTGGGCGAAGCAAAATATACGGAACCAGGGATGGAAGAGGCTTTCCGCCATGTCGCGAGTTTTATTGGGGCGAATACGCGTTCGGCGATCAAAGAGAAGCGGGTCGATTTTCTTCCGGCTTTCCTTTCCGAAGTGCCCCGCATGATTCGTGAGCGACTCATCCCCGTCGATGTCGCCATCGTACAGCTCTCACCCCCTGACGAGGACGGGAATTGCAGCTTCGGCATATCGTCGGATTATTCAAAGCCATCAACCGAACATGCGCGGTTAGTGATCGGCGAGATCAACGAGCAGATGCCGTACATCGGAGGAGATAACCTGATTCATCTGTCGAAGCTCGACTGTATCGTGGAAGCCGACTATCCGCTTTACACGATTGCGCCTCCTCGTATCACCGAGGTAGAGGAGGCCATCGGGAGAAACTGTGCTACTCTGATCGAGGACGGAGCAACCCTTCAGTTGGGTATCGGCGCGATTCCGGATGCCGTGCTTCTTTTCCTGAAAGACAAGAAAAATCTGGGGATCCATTCGGAGATGTTCTCGGACGGAGTGCTGGAGTTAGTCAAAAACGGTGTAATCAACGGAAAGGCAAAAACGTTACATCCGAATAAAATGGTGGCAACGTTCCTGATGGGGACGCAGGCGTTGTATGACTTTGTGAATCATAACCCCGACGTGGAGATGTATCCGTCGGATTATGTGAATGACCCTCGGGTAATTGCGCAAAACGATCGGATGATCAGCATCAACAGTTGTCTTTCGGTCGATCTTGCCGGTCAGGTTTCGTCGGAGAGCATTGGCTTGCAGCAAATCAGCGGGACGGGCGGTCAGGTGGATTATGTACGTGGCAGCATGTGGTCGAGAGGCGGAAAAAGCATCATGGCCATGCCTTCGACGGCAAAAAACGGTACGACTTCGCGGATCGTAGCCACACTGACCGAAGGCACCACGGTCACAACCTCGCGCAACGATGTGGATTACGTGGTGACCGAATACGGAGTCGCCCGTCTGAGAGGCAAATCGCTCCGCGAACGCGCCAAGGCATTGATCAAGATTGCTCATCCCGATTTCAGAGAAGAATTGGAAGCATTTTATCAACAGCGATTTCATTAAGTCCGATACGTATCATTCAAAATATTACGAATATGCAACTATTCAAATTAAAAACAACGATTCACCGGTTCGAATCATTCGGTGATTTTGCGAAAACATTTGCTCTCGGCGAGAATGACCTTGTTATTACCAACGAGTTTCTGTATGAGCCTTACATGAAATCGTGCGCCCTTCCCTGCCGCTTTATCATGCAGGAGAAGTACGGTTTGGGAGAACCGTCGGACGAAATGATGAACAGCATGCTGAATGATGTGGCGAATCTGCGCTATACACGGGTCATTGCCATTGGCGGAGGAACGGTGATCGACATCTCGAAGCTCTTCGTACTGCAAGGGCTCAAGAATGTATCGGAGGCGTTCGACCGTAAGATATCGCTTATCAAAGAAAAACAGTTGGTTATCATTCCGACTACTTGCGGAACAGGCAGCGAAGTAACGAATCTCTCCATCGCCGAAATCAAAAGCCGTCATACGAAAATGGGACTGGCCGACGATACAATTCTGGCCGACGACGCCGTCATCATTCCGGAGTTACTGCGAGGACTGCCGTTCAAATTTTATGCGTGCAGCGCTATTGATGCGTTGATACATGCGATTGAATCCTATGTCTCTCCCAAAGCGAACCCGTACACGCGGATTTTCAGCGAGGCCGCCTGGAACATCATTCTCGATGTGTTCAAAGAGATTGCTGCCAAAGGGCAGGACTGCCGTTTCGAGAAAATGGGCGAGATGATCATGGCCAGCAACTTCGCGGGAATCGCTTTCGGGAATGCCGGGGTAGGTGCCGTACATGCGCTCTCGTATCCGCTCGGAGGCACGTATCATGTACCACACGGCGAAGCAAACTATCAGTTTTTTACCGAGGTCTTCAAGATGTATCAGGCCAAGAACCCGGAAGGAAGCATTGCAGAGCTGAACAAAAAAATCGGGGAACGACTGAACTGTAGCCCTGAAGAGGTGTTCCCCGAGTTAGATAAGTTGCTGGGTTGTCTGATCGAGAAACGGCCGCTCCGGGAATACGGCATGAAACCCGAAGAAGTAAAAGGCTTCGCCGAGTCTGTTGTGAAAACACAGCAGCGTCTGCTGGCCAATAATTACGTGGCATTGACTCAGGATGAGATGGAAACCATTTATCAAACGTTATATTAAATCATCAACACTATGGAAATTAAAGAAATGATCGCTCGGGCTCGCGCGGCACAGAAGGAGTATCAGGAAAGATTTAATCAGGACACGGTCGACGAAGTCGTAAAAGCAGCGACCAAAGTCGTATATGATCGTGCCGAATTATTGGCGCAAATGGCCATCGACGAGACGCAGATGGGGGTGTACGAACACAAGGTCGCCAAAAACAGAAATAAGGCAAAAGGCGTATGGAGTAACCTGCAAGGTAAAAAATCGATGGGAGTGATGGATATCGATGACAAAACAGGACTGATCAAAATAGCCAAGCCCGTAGGAGTCGTTGCTGCCATCACACCAATGACAAACCCGATTGTGACCCCGATGGCTAATATCGCTTTCGCGTTGAAGACGAAGAATGCCATCATCGTAGCACCGCATCCCAAAGCCAAAAATTGTTCGACATACACGGTCAACAAAATCATCGAGTGTCTACGCAATTATAACGTTCCCGAAGGACTGATTCAGATCATCGAAGAGCCAAGCATCGAAAAAACGCAGGAACTTATGGCTTCCGTCGATGTGGTGGTGGCTACCGGAGGCATGCAGATGGTACATTCGGCCTATTCGTCGGGCAAACCGTCGTTCGGCGTGGGAGCCGGCAACGTACAGGTGATCCTGGACCGTTTTATCGATTACGACGAAGCAGCCGACAAGATTATCACGGGGCGTGCTTTCGACAACGGAATCATTTGTTCGGGCGAGCAGAGTTTTATCTATCATGCGAAAGATAAACAGGAAGTTTTTGAATCTTTCGTAAAGCACGGTGCATATTTCGTACCCGAAGAAGACCGTGAGAAAGTCGTGAATGCCATCTTCAATAACGGCGCTCTTTGTCGCGACATCGTAGGGCAGAGTGTTGAAATGATCAGTCGAAAAGCAGGTATCTCCGTTCCTGAAGGAACAAGGGTACTGGTCGTGCAGGCTCATGGAGTCGGCCAGGAAGATATGATATGTAAAGAGAAGATGTGTCCCGTCATGGCCTGCTTCCCGTATAATTATTTTGAAGAAGCCATCGATATTGCAAAGACGAATTTGAACCTCGAAGGCAGCGGCCATACGGCAGGAATCCACTCGAACGATCAGGCCAATATCATCAAAGCCGGAATGGAAATCTCCGTCTCACGCCTGATTGTCAATGCACCTTGTTCCATCACAGCAGGCGGGTCGATTCAGAATGGGTTGTCCGTGACCACCACGCTGGGATGCGGAAGCTGGGGAAATAATTCCATCTCGGAGAACTTTACCTACAAACACTTGCTCAATATCACACGCGTTGCACAGGTGTCACCGCATATTCAGATCCCTACCGACGACGAAATCTGGGCAATGAAATAAAATCAACGGACCAAGATAGAAATGTATGGATTTTAATCAGACACGTGAGGAGGCCTTGTTCCTCCAGATGATTCGCACCTTTGCCGAGAAAGAGGTGAAACCGCTGGCTGCGGAAATCGATGAGCAGGAGCGTTTCCCGATAGAGACCGTGCGTAAGATGGGGAAAATCGGGCTGATGGGCATTCCTTTTCCGGTAGAGTACGGCGGAGCGGGAGCCACAAATCAGATGTATTCCATGGCGGTCGAAGAACTGTCGAAAGTGTGTGCTACCACGGGAGTCGTACTGTCGGCGCATACGTCGCTGTGCACCGCCCCCATCTATGAGCACGGCACTGAAGAGCAGAAGAAAAAGTATCTGCCCAAACTTTGTTCGGGCGAGTGGATCGGTGCCTTCGGGCTGACCGAGCCGAATGCCGGAACGGATGCGGCCGCACAGCAGACCTTCGCCGAGGAGGAAGACGATCACTACATCCTCAACGGGAATAAAATATTTATCACCAATGCCGAGTATGCCCATGTATATGTCATCTTCGCCATGACGGATAAAAGTCTTGGCACGAAAGGAATCACGGCTTTCATCGTAGAGAAAGGTATGCCCGGGTTCAGCATCGGAAAGAAAGAATTGAAAATGGGGATACGGGGATCGGCCACATGCGAACTGATCTTTGAGCATTGCATCGTTCCGAAGGAAAACATGCTCGGCACGGTAGGCAACGGCTTCAAGATTGCGATGAAGACGCTCGACGGAGGACGTATCGGGATTGCATCGCAGGCATTGGGTATTGCGCAAGGCGCCATGGACGAGACGGTAAAATACGTGACCGAGAGAAAGCAGTTCGGTAAATCCATCGGTCAGTTCCAGAACACGCAGTTCCAGCTCGCCGATCTGGCAACGCGCATCGAAGCGGCTCGCCTGCTGGTACGAAAAGCCTCGTGGAAAAAAGATCGGAAGATGAATTATACGATGGATTCGGCCATGGCCAAGCTGTATTGTGCCGAGGTAGCGATGGATATGACCATCAAAGCTGTCCAGTATCACGGCGGATACGGTTATACCCGCGAATATCCGGTAGAACGGATGATGCGCGACGCGAAGATTACCGAGATTTACGAAGGTACATCCGAAGTACAGCGACTTGTAATTGCCTCCAACCTACTAAAAAAGAAAAAATAATACATTATGAATATCGTTGTTTGTATCAAACAGGTTCCGGATACGACGGAAATCAAACTCGATCCGGTGAAAGGAACGCTTATCCGCGACGGGGTGCCGAGCATCATGAATCCGGACGACAAGTGCGGACTGGAACAGGCATTGCTCCTGAAAGACAAGTTCGGAGCGCATGTTACGGTTCTTACGATGGGGCCGCCGCAGGCCGAAGCGATTCTTCGCGAAGCGTATGCCATGGGCGCAGACCGTGCCATCCTCCTTAGCGATCGGAAATTCGGCGGAGCCGACACGTGGGCAACATCGTACACGCTGGCTGCCGCCCTGCGAAACATCCCTTTCGATGTCATCTTCTCCGGAAGGCAGGCGATTGACGGCGACACGGCGCAGGTAGGCCCGCAGATTGCCGAACATCTCGGATTGCCGCAGGTTACGTATGTGGAACACGTAGAATATGACGGGGACGAGACGTTCACCGTCACCAAAAGCACGGAAGAAGGGTACGAGATACTCGAAGTCGGTCGGCCTTGTCTGTTCACCGTTATTTCGGCGGCCGAGCCGCCGCGCTATATGAATGTACGGCTCATCATGACTGCCTACGAGCGGGAAATTGAAGTGTGGGGTTTCGATCATATCCGTGTGGACGCGGAACAGATCGGTCTCAAAGGCTCTCCGACAAGGGTAGCCAAATCGTTCACCAAGGGAGCGAAAGCGATGGGAGTGCTGCATGAAGTATCTCCCGAAGAAGGCGCACAGATTATTTTTGAGAAATTACAGGAAAAATTCATCATCTAACACCCCGCTATTGTGATTACATCATGAACAAGGAAGAATATAAAGGAATCTTCGTCTTTGCCGAACAACGGGAAGGCGAAATCAAAAACGTAGCTTTTGAACTGATCGGAAAAGCGCGCGAGTTGGCCGAAGCTGTGGGTGAAGACGTCACGGCGCTGTTGCTCGGCGATCAAGTATCCCCCTTGGCACAGAGCCTGATCGAAGCGGGCGCCGACAGGGTGCTGGTCATCGACTCGCCCGAACTGAAAGATTATCTGACGGAGCCATACACGCAAGCCGTTACCCACCTGATCAAGACCTACAAGCCGGAAGTCCTGCTTATCGGAGCGTCGACGATCGGGCGCGATTTGGGCCCGCGTGTCTCGGCACGGGTAAAGACCGGGCTTACGGCCGACTGTACGGCGCTGGCCGTTTCGGACGAGCGCGACCTGCTGATGACGCGCCCCGCGTTCGGCGGAAATCTGATGGCGACGATTGTCTGCAAGGAACATCGTCCGCAGATATCGACCGTTCGCCCCGGAGTGATGCGCCGCCGGCCGGCCGACAAGAACCGTACAGGAGAGATCGTAAACGTAAACATGCAGTTTGATGCCTCGGCGTTCAAGGTACGTTTAGTCAAAAAAGAAAAGAAACCAAAGAGCCTGGTAGATATTACCGAAGCCAAAATCTTGGTATCCGGCGGACGCGGCGTAGGCAGCAAGGACGGCTTTTCACTGCTCGAAGCGCTGGCTTCGTCGATCTGTGCAGAGGTCTCCTCGTCGCGCGCGATGGTCGATGCCGGCCTGATCGATCACGAAAGGCAAGTCGGACAGACGGGCAAAACCGTTCGCCCCGACGTGTACTTTGCCTGTGGCATATCAGGCGCCATCCAGCACCTGGCAGGTATGGAAGAGTCGGATTATATCATTGCCATCAATAAAGACAAGTTCGCGCCGATCTTCCACGTGGCCGACCTCGGTATCGTGGCCGACCTGACGAAGGTCGTGCCGTTACTTACCCAGAAGCTGCAAAAGGCTCAGATGAAAACGTAAAACCGTAGACTTCTTTATTTATTTGGGTTTTGCCCCGGGACGGCACACGAACTTAGAAGTTCGTATCTGCTGCTTCCGGGGCAAATACTTTTCAAGGGCTCGGCGGCAAAGCAACCGAGACCATCTGCGCTTTGACGGTCACGACGCCGGCCGCTGTAAGCCATAGCTCCATGCGAACCTTCCGGGCGGTAACTTCGAGAATTCGCGCGTGGAGTTCAAGCGTCATCCCCATGGGAGTAGGCTTCAGGTAATCGAGTTGAAGAGAGACCGTCACGTAGCGGAGCGCGGGCAGACTGCCCATCGCTCGTCCGTGAAAGCGGTAACCGGCTGCTGCTGCCGTTCCGTTGCCGTGACAGTCGAGGATGGCGGCAATGAGTCCTCCGTACACATATCCCGGATAACCGCCCGTATGATACGGTTGAGGGGTGTAGAAAGCGATGGTCGCATCGTTCGCATCGTCGTTCCAGTAGCTTTTGATATGCAGCCCGTGCGGATTCTCCGCGCCGCAGCCGAAACAGTGCCCGAAGGCTTCGGGGTAATAATCTTGAAATGCTTTTAGGTTCGTCATGATAAAGTTGTATGATAGCATACGTGTTGATACGTATGATTTACGGCCGAAAGATACAAAAATATCCTATCTTTGCAGCGGGTAAAAAAATCAGAACCGATGGATGAACAGCAAATGATGCTCCGCACCGAAGATTTGGTGAAGAAATACCGCACACGCACGGTGGTGAATCACGTATCGATCAATGTAAAGCAGGGCGAGATCGTCGGGTTGCTCGGCCCTAACGGGGCAGGTAAAACGACGACGTTCTATATGAGCGTGGGGCTGGTCACTCCCAATCAGGGCAAAATCTTTCTGGACGATACGGAGATCACCGGTTATCCCGTCTACAAGCGCGCCCGCCTCGGTATCGGTTATCTGGCACAGGAGGCTTCGATTTTTCGCAAAATGACGGTCGAAGACAATATCCGTTCCGTACTCGAGATGACCGACAAGCCGAGGGAGTATCAACGGGCGAAGATGGAAAGCCTGATCGAGGAGTTCGGTCTTCAGAAGGTACGCAAGAATCTGGGCGACCGCTTGTCGGGCGGAGAGCGCCGTCGGGCGGAGATTGCCCGCTGTCTGGCCATCGACCCGAAATTTATCATGCTCGACGAGCCGTTCGCCGGTGTAGACCCCATCGCCGTGCAGGATATTCAGACCATCGTCGCCCGACTCAAGCATAAGAACATCGGCATCCTCATTACCGACCATAATGTGCACGAAACGTTAAGCATCACCGACCGCGCCTATCTGCTGTTTGAAGGGAAGGTGCTCTTTCAAGGCACGGCCGAAGAGCTGGCGGCCAACGAAATTGTGCGCGAGAAGTATCTGGGACGAGACTTTGAGTTACGCAAGAAAAACCTCTAAGGCCCCTGCGAACAACAAAAGCAGGACGCTTGTCCATCATTTTCACCGGTTTCAAATAGCATGCTGACAGCGGTTTATCCAACCGCAAACAACACTTTGCCGAAAAACGAAAAAACACCTCAGGCTTTCAGCCCCGCAAGTGTTGAGGGGTTGAGATGTTGAGGTGTTTGCTGACCGTTGTAAAAGCCCTGAAAGGGCGCGTTAATTCAGCCCAATGCGGAGCGAAGCGAAGC
>NZ_JBQNAZ010000014.1:0-64639 GCF_052170195.1 Tannerella sp.
AGGGCTTCGAGTAAGATGATTTTGTCTTTTTGAGTTTTACCGGACAGCAATAATCAATATTCATTCAGGCTTTCAGCCCTCCACTGAGAGGATAGCTTGTTTTTTCAATCTTCCGATTTAATTACTGAAAAAATTAGGAACTGTTGTTGTTGCCAAGTAACGGTTACTTCTTCAATCGTTTTAACAGAACGTACCGCATGGAGTTGTAGAAAACAGCGGTAGATAGATGTCCCGTGTTCCAGATTTCTACTTCCAGATTTCCATAGGCGGGAGCGTGCTCGTGAAGTGGTAAAAACGCGTCGTAGCGAGCCATAACCAGAAACGCATTGGGAGATTGATTTTTTTGCCATTGGGCTGAGAAATTTAAGTGTTGTGTAATGATTTTGTTCCGTTGGATTTCGTTTTCGGTAGTATTTTTCTTTGGGAAAATAAAAAACTTTTCGTGAGCCACCGTTCCTACTATCGGGACATAAAAGTCGGCCGAATTATACGTTACCCGATGTCTGTTTGCTATCACAGCTCCCAAGCTGAATCCGCCAATTTCAACGATCTGTACTCCTTTTTATCGTAAAGTACGGATCAGCATTTCGGTCAGTTTTACACTTGTTGCCATCGTTGCCATAAAGGTCGATAGGGTTGTCGTTCCCTGTTTCAATGCTCCTCTTTGCTTGTGAAAAGGAGTTCGGATTGCAATCAGGTTTACTTCCAAATCATTGAGTTTTTCTTTTTTGAAGATGTTCGAAAAAATTCCGTAAAAGGGATGTTCCGATGCTCCATGGTGGAAAATAAGAGTGTTGGAAGTGTTTGAATGCCATTTGTATACTAAAAATGCAGGGTCTAAAGTACCTGCTTTGGTAGAAGCCTTTACCTCGTATAATCCTTCGCTGTCCCAGTCGGGAATTTCCAAGTTTATGGCCTCCACATGTTCCGTAAAATCGACCGTTTCCACTCCATCCGGGAAATAAACAGGTTCGGAATAGGCCACTCTGTCTGCCCAAAAGGATAAATTAAACGCCGGAATTTCTTTTTTAATTGCGGGATCCGATGCTCGTACAACTGTTTTATCTATTCTTTCGTAAGGCGGATTCTGAAAAAGCCATAGGAGACCGATTGCGAAGCAAATAACAATTGGCAACAAGAACAAATAAGCCATTTTTTTGATTTTCATTTTTTGTAAGTTCTGAACTTTTAAGCAAAGTTAGCGCAGGAAGTCAAGCCCGGACAGGAACAAAGGGACAAGGAGAACTTATTGTATTTTGCGTGTGGCTCTTTTTATAATCCATTGAGTATGCGGATTCGCGGAGGTTTTCCAGCGTTCAATCAGAGGCAGAACAGCTTCTCGATTCACTTTCAACCAGTCGGTGAGATGGTTGGCAACCGATTTTTTCACGAAGAGTATTTCGTCTTCTTTCAGCCATTCCAAAATCCGGAAGACAGGTGCAGGATTTTCTATAAACGTATCCAGTTTAGTTGCCCAGGGCAATTTCGGGCGAAGTCCTTCACTGGCCAACCTGCGTAAATGGAAATTGGGCGATTTTGCCCATTTTTCGATGATTTTGAGCGAAGCTTCGGGATATTTCCGGATGTAAGGCCGGACGGCGTACTCTCCCGTATTCCTTTTGGTTATCTCTTCGATGGCTTTCATTGAAAGCTCGAAATGCTCGATGCCGTATTCCTGCACAAATTTTCCAATGGGCAAAATCCAATAATAGTGGGTAAACATCCCTGTTTCGTTGGGGTTTTCCTTGCCCAAAACAGCCATCAGGAGAGGCAAAGCCTTTTTGTAATCTGCCGGGAGGTAGTTTTTCAGAAGCTCGGCAAACGTAGCTACCCGTTGGGTGTAGGTTTGTCCAACGGTTCTTTTGTCGGTGTCTTGTATAAAACGGTCTGCATTAAACTCAGGATAAGCCTTGCCGATTTTTTCGGCTAACAATTGAGCGAGGTTTGCTCCGAACTTTTCAGTAATGCTGTAATCGGTTCCCATTTTTTTCGGTTTTTGAGACAAAAGTAATCTATTTTTTTAAGAGGAGAGAGAGGATTGTATTATGGCATTAGTTCTCTAATGTATTAAGCATAAAAAGGATTTGTCATAAACTTTTAAATGAATGTCCGCATATATGTCTAAAATTAATTATATATTACTGATATACAGAAATTTATTTCTTACTCCAATCCATACATCCAAATTATTGTTATTAAATAGTTTAATGGAGCTTTTAGATAAAAAAACGGATCCTCATAAACTTTTAATTAAAAAATAGATGAAAGAATCATGTATTAAATAAATAAAATGCGTATATTTGCCCGTGTATGGCATAAATAAACGACCATGAAACAAAATACAGCGGAACGATTTCTGATTTTAATTCAGCATCCTGAAAAATCACGATTTTTAGTTTCAGATCAAGTTAAAAATGTTGGCTTAATAGAGGCAATTTTACTTGACTTATCACTTGAAGGCACAATTAATCTAGAAGCAGGGAAATTGATACTTAAATCGACTGAAACGAAATTATCACTAGTGCATAAGAAGGTACTTAAGCAATTTGAAAAGTCCACAAAAACAAGAAAAATAAAAACGTGGATTTCAAGGTTATTAAAGTATAGTACGAGATATCAAAAAGAGATATTGTTGGCGCTTGAAAGAAAAGGATATGTAAAAATAGAGCAAAGGAAGTTCTTGTTTTTCAACTATTATAAAACACGTCTGACCAATACTACAGTTAGAGAGCAAATTATTAATGAGGTTAGAGATGTAATTTTTTATGCGAAACAAATAGATCATGATAAATCAATGATTATAGGCTTAATCAACGCGTGCAAAATGTATAAAGTCATTGGTAGAGATAGAAGAGAATTAAAAATTTGTAAGACAAAATTGCGAGAGATGATCATTCAAGCCAATTTGATATTCCAAGGAGTTGACAAGGTGATTAAAGAAATGGACGCGGCTATTCTTGCAGCTGTAGTTGCATCGACTGTGGCTGCTACGTCAACTTCAAATTAATTGATTTTTAATAATTAAATACGCTACAGAAAGCATTTGTGAAATATTACACCGATTGAAGATGAATAATTTATGTCATAAGACATAGGGTGTTTACCAGATGGGGTTCAGAGCAATTGGTAAGTTCATCGCTAACTGACAAGGGCAAAGACGTTTGACAATAGGCAAGCAAGAAATCCCATACGGCATATACCTTCACCGTTGTGTATTACCAAAAAAGTAAAACAAATGATAGAGTCGACAACAAAAAGTTATCCGAGCGTATCTCAAAGTTTTGGAATTACAGGAATACTCATCTTAGGAGTATTATTGTTTAGTCCTGTAGATTTACTATTAAACAAATTTATCGGAAAAGAAGCTTCAATGCTAATCTGTTATCTTTTATCCATTGGAATACCTTCCTGGATAGTGTATTTAATTAGAAAAAGAAAGACCGATGCTCATTCGTTTAATTTGACCGTTAAAAACAAGCGAATAATTCCATTCATAATTATAGCAGCAATAGTATTGCTTATGGGAGTAGTCGGACCAATTACGAGTTTAATACCGATTCCGGAAAGTTTTAAAAAGGCACTCATAGGCCTTGTAAGCCAGAGAGGCGTTTTTACTTTCATGTTAATGGTCATTGCTGCTCCGGTTTTAGAGGAATTCATATTTAGAGGAATAATCTTAGACGGGTTATTAAAAAGATATTCTCCAACAAAGTCTATTTTAGTTTCTAGTTTGCTTTTTGGATTGGTACATTTGAATCCTTGGCAATTTGTAACCGGATTCATAATAGGAATTTTTTCAGGATGGGTTTATTACAGAACCAGAAGTTTATCGTTTTCTATTATAATACATGCTGCAGCCAATTTGACTGGATTCTTGATGAGATTCTTTATAGATGTCGACTCATCCATGAATGCAAGCTTATTGGATATGTATAGTAGATTGATAAACTTGATATTAGTAATTGCAGGTTCGGTATTAATTGTGTCAGTCTGCGTCTATTTCTTACGTAAGGAATTTGAGAGATTAAAAGATAGGAATGGATGCATAGAAGATACAATATAGAGCCAATAGGTTTCAGTGGTATGCAAAGGTTTTTCGTATACCTTGGCGAGAATCGCCCAGATGGTGATTCTTCAAGCTGTTTCCACTTCCCTTAAACAATCCATCAAATAAAGTATATCACCTCCTGGTCCGTCCGAAGAGAGGTGCATTTTTACTCATTGGAACTTCCGTTTTGTTTGGATAAAACAAAGCGACAATATAGAGCTGATTCCACCTTCCGGAATCAGCCCTTACTTTTATCCTACGAAAAAAGTTTTATCGGACAACGATGAATTCTCTGATAGCTTTTTGTACCGCCCCTTTCTGCCCCATTTCATCCGAAAATGTAACATAATCGCTCTTTTTCGTAACATCGAAACAAGCAACTGTTGAATGGATCATCTAATTTCGCATCCGAAAAACAGATTGGATATGATACGTCGTGCATTGCTTCTTTTTGCTCTTGTTTATTGTTTGCCGGATGTAGTATTGCCTGCAGGTCAATCGACCGACGGGGGGCGCTGCCAAATCTCGTTCAACTCCGGATGGTTGTTTTCGAAGAATGAAGCCGACGCCGCCTTGCCGGATAGAACGACGGCCGGATGGCAAGCAGTACAGCTTCCTCATACCTGGAACGATAAGGATGTGCTGGCCGACGGACAGAGAGGGTACTACCGCGGCGTCGGCTGGTACAAAAAAAGATTTCGTCTTGTTCCCGAAAAGGGGAAAAGGTATTTCCTTCGGTTCGAAGGAGTAAATCAAACGGCCGAAGTGTTTGTAAACGGGAAACCAGCCGGAGAACATACGGGCGGTTACACCGCTTTCAACATCGATTTAACACCTTTCCTCGAGGCGTCGGGAGAGCAGTACATCGCCGTAAAAGCGGACAACAGCCATCGAGACGACGTGCCGCCCCTGTCCGCCGATTTCACTTTCTTCGGTGGCATATACCGGCCGGTACATCTGATCACCACGGGCGAACAGCATTTCAGCATGTCGGACTACGGAGGCCCCGGAATCTATATCACCACTCCCCGGGTAACGCCTCACAGCGCCGACGTAACCATCGCGTACCACCTGCAAAATCGCAGCGACGTGCCTCAAGCTCTGACGCTCGAGACCGTCGTCCGAAAAGACGTCGCCTCCGTCTTGGCGACGAAAACCACCGCGGTAACCATTCCCGCCTCCGGGGATACGGTTGTAACGGTAACCTGTTCGGACGTGCGGAATTTCGATCTGTGGAGCCCCGATCATCCGGCTTTGTATTACGTGGAGAGCCTGCTGGAACAATCGGGCAAACGAGTCGACAACCTGTCGCAGCCCCTCGGGTTCAGATGGTTTCGTTTCGATCCGGAAAAAGGCTTTTTCATCAATGGGAAAAACATCAAGCTGATGGGCGCGAACCGCCATCAGGACAGGATACCCTACGGCAATGCGTTGAGCAACGACATGCACCGGCAGGATCTGCGCCTGCTCAAAGAGATGGGAGGCAACTTTCTGCGCAACGCGCATTATCCGCAGGCTGATGAAGTGCTGGATCAGGCCGACCGGCTGGGCTTTGCCGTATGGGAAGAGATTCCTCTTGTAAACGAAGTGACCGTCGGTCCGCAACATACCGAGAACGCGACCGTGATGCTCAAAGAGATGATCAAGCAGCATTACAACCACCCTTCGGTAGTGATCTGGGCCTATATGAACGAGATCTACTGGGCGCACCGGTTTAAGCCGCAGGAGGAGATTGCCGGAAGGAACCGGGCGACGCTCGAACTGGCGCGGCATCTCGAAAACGTTGCACGGGAACTCGATCCGCATCGATATACGGCCATGGCGATGCACAATTATCCCGCCTACGAGGAGACCGGGCTGGGAGATATCCCGATGATTGCCGGCTGGAACCTGTATCACGGTTGGTATTACGGCAAATACGAAGATTTCGGGACGTTTATGGACGAACAGCGGCGCAAATACCCGAAGCGCATTCATTTGATCAGCGAATACGGGGCAGGCTCCGATGTGCGGTTGTATTCCGAAAAACCGGAGAAGTTCGACTTCACGATCGAAGAGCAGATCCGTTTCACCCGTTCCATCACCACGCAAATCCTCGACCGGCCTTATATTGCCGGAGGCGCGCTGTGGAATCTGATCGATTTCAGTTCCGAAAGAAGGGTGGACGCCACTTCCCACATCAACAACAAAGGATTGGCAACGGCCGACAGAAAACCCAAAGACGCCTATTATCTGATGCAGGCGTTGCTGTCGGAAAAGCCGGTAGCGCGATTGGGATATCCTTTCCGCAACCGGTGGCTACACGCCGCGGCCTCGCCTTCCGACACGCTGGTGCCTGTGCGAATGCACGCATTCTCGAATCAAAAGAGCGTATCGCTGTATGTAGACAACCGTCTCTTCGGAGAAGCGGAAGTGAAAAACGGGATGGCGGAGTGGGAGATGAAGCTCGCTCCGGGGAAGCATCTGTTGTCTCTCGCGCCGAACAGTCCCGACACACCGGAGAAGCAGATCGAGGCTCGGCTGATTCCGTTCCGTCCGGATGGAAAGACGCCGGAGCTGGCAATGAATGTCGGATCGAATTATGCTTTTATCGACACTCGCACAGATCTCTACTGGCTTCCCGAACGGATGTACGAAAAGGGCAGCTGGGGCGTCGTGGGCGGAGAACCGCTTTACGTGGGAGGCAAAGTGGGAACCAAGGAGGACATCCTCGCCGTGGACGAAGAAGACCCTCTCTACCAGACGATGCGTGTAAACCCGGAGGGATTCGGAGCCGACCTGCCCGACGGAACGTACGAGATCGAGCTGTTGATGGTGGACTACGTAAAAAAATCGCGGCGCTTTGCCGACGAGGACAAAGAAATTGCCTACGAACCGGGGCAGAGAGTCTTCGGAATATCGGTCAACGGAACGTCGATTCTTCCCGAAATCGATCTGGGCGGCAGCTACGGTCTGAATGTGCCGTGCAGGCTCACCTTCAGATACACGGTAACAGGCAATGCCGGATTATTGATCAAATTTCATCCCGTCGGCGGAGAACCTGTATTAAGCGCCGTTCGCATACGGGCTGTCGGATTTTAGCGGATATGGATGTAACAAGGGTCTGTGTAACATAATTCCTCTTTTTGGTAACCGTATAAATGATAGATATCGATAAATTAAGATTAACTTCGCAAAACGAATCATGAGAAAGTGCGCGTAGATTTATTCGGGATTCGGCTTTAAGAAGAACATACAACATGATTAGATGACAAACAATTAGACACTTTTATTTTCTAAAAAGACAATCATTGAAAAACAGAACGAATGAAAAGACTCTTATTTCTTACAGTTACAGCCCTCTGCTTTCTGGTCGCAGGGATGTCGACACAAGCTCAAACCTATGAGATACAGGGCACAATTGTCGATGCCGATACGCAGGAGCCTCTTCCCGGAGCAGCGGTGTACGATCAGGCCAATTACAACGGCACGGCCACCGATCTGGAAGGGCATTTCCGTTTGACCGGTCTGAAAAGCGGAAAAACCGTGCTTACCTTTTCCTATCTGGGGTACAAGACCGAAGAAAAAACCGTGAACATGCCTGCCGACCATCATCAGGTGATGACGATCCGTTTGTCGCCGGCAGACAAGATGCTGGCCGAAGTGGTCGTCGTGGGCAGCTTCGAAGGTCAGCAGCGGGCGCTCAACCAGCAACGGGCTGCCGATAACATCAAGAACGTCGTTTCGGCCGACCTCATCGGAAAATTTCCCGATAAGAACGTGGCGGAGGCATTGCAGCGACTGCCCGGCATCAACATCGCCCGCGACAAAGGCGAGGGTTCTACCGTCTCCATACGCGGTACGCCGCAGCATTTCACCAACATCAGCATCAACGGCGAGCAGCTCGCGTCGGTACAGCAGAGCGGAACGAGAACCGAATCGCTCGATCTGATTCCCGCAGACCAGCTCGGTTCCATCGAGATCACCAAAGCATTGACGGCCGATATGGACGGCGATGCGGTGGGCGGAAACATCAACCTGAGAACTCCGACCGCCAGATCGGATAAATTCCGCATCAAGGGAGACCTCGGGATGGGATTCAACGACCTCTCCGGGAAGCTGAACTACATCGGCAAACTGCAATTCAGCCGGCGCTTCTTCCGCGACGCGAACACCTCGCAGGGACGTTTCGGCGTGCTGATCAGCGGGAGCTATTACGGCAACAACAACTCCGAAGACCGCATGGATGCTTCCTGGTCGGGCATCAGGAAGCCGGTCGAGATGGTGAACGAACGCCTTATCATGCCGGAAGATTTTCAGTTCCGAAAGACGGAGAACAAACGTACACGCGTAGGCACGACCGTTACCCTCGACTACAAGGTGAAACATCACGAAATCGTCTTCAACTATATGTACAATTACCGGAAAGACGACGACGTGCGCAATCGTCTGCGATTCGATTTCAACAGAAACGGGTCGGAATGGATTACGCACGACAGCCTGAGACGCGGAAGAATACGCCGCGATATAAATCTTTGGAAAGAGATCAAGTCGAACCACAACTTCAACCTCGAAGGGACCCACCGGTTTGGTCGCTGGACGCTCGATTGGGGTACGTTCTATACCGTTTCGAAGCGAGACCATACCAGTACCCGGGGCGATTTCGCGCGCAACGATGTAACCATCGTAGCCGACAATCCGCGGGGGGTATTGGCCGAGGTGCCTCAGTTCAGACCGATCGTCCCGTTGAATATCAAAAATCCGCTGTTGTTCGATAATTTCAGGAGGTACGAAGAAGATATGGGAACGACCGACGCCTCGAATCTCGTGGGGAAATTCAATCTTCAGAAAAACTACATGCTGAAAGATTACGCGGGGGTCTTCAAATTCGGAGGAAAGGTGAGGAGTGTAACGAACGATAAGTACCGGAACAACCGGGTGCTCTCTTTCTTCGATCCGAATCAGGAGGTAAATCTGGCCGAGGCTTTTGCGCACGTTTCCGGAACTACCGAACCCAAGGAATTTCTGAACGGGAGGTATGCGTTCGGCCCCAGAGTAGATAAAGAAAAGTTTACCCGTTATATGGCTGCGCACCGGCGATTGCTTACCGAGTCGGACGACTCGTGGGATGCTGAACGGCTGTCGAAGAACGATACCTACAACGCGAAGGAGAACGTATACGCTGCCTATCTGATCAACCGCATCCAGATAAAAAAGATTCTGTTAATTGCCGGAGTGCGGTACGAGTACAACGACGTAAATTACAGTGCGTTCGATGTGAAGCGGTCGGGCACGAAGATCGTAGCGACTCCCATCAGCGGCGGAACAAACTACGGCTTTCTGTTGCCGAGCGTACACGTCAAGTACAGCCTCGATGAGCTCACCAATTTCCGGTTTGCCTATACCCATTCTTACGCCAAACCCAACTTCGTGGATATCGTACCGTTTATCAATTACGATGCCGATGCGGCGCGGCTGTTTATCGGGAACACCAACCTGAAACCTTCGCTGTCGAACAACATCGACCTGATGTTCGAGAAGTACAACCGCAGCGGCGGAGTCGTTTCCGCCGGACTGTTCTACAAGAACATGAACCGTTTTCAGTTCACGAGAATCATTCCTTCGCTCATCGAAGACTATCCCGGCTTCCCTCAAACGGCCGGCTTCGAGTTCCGTCAGGAGCAGAACGGCGAAAGAGCGACGGTCTACGGTTTCGAGTTTAATTTTATGCGCAAGCTCAATTTCCTCCCCGGAGCGATGAAAGGTTTGAGCGCCTACCTCAATTATACCTTCACCGGAAGCGATGCCAGCACGCAGGACCGGAGCAACATGCGGCTGCCCGGACAGGCCATGCATACCGGAAACGCCTCGCTTTCGTGGGACTACAAAGGGTTCAGCAGCAAGGCCAGCCTCAACTACAACGGCTCGTACATCCATTCAGTGGCCAGCAACGAGAACGACGATATTATTCAGGACGACCGGTTTCAACTGGATCTGAATCTCTCGCAGCAGATCACGAAGAGGATCAGCCTCTATGCCGAGTTTGTGAACATTACGAACTCACCCGCCCGTCAGTATCAGGGAAACAGCAATCAGATCTCACGCCTTGCCTATTTCGGCTGGTGGACGCGGTTCGGTATCACTTACAGACTTTAATCCCCATGGTTGCAAAAGAAAAACATAAAAAAACAGAGAACATGAAATTCAAATGGGTATTCTTTTTTTTGATGGTTGGGCTGATACTTGCAGGATGCGAGAGGGAGCAGGAGATCGAGCTTCCCGAAGCAACGGTCGTCGTTGAAAATTACGATGGAAACGCCATTGTTCAGGAGCCTGCGGGCGAGGTGGAACTAAGCATCGTCTCCCAGTCGCTGGCCGGAATAAAGAAGCTCGAAGTGCTCGCCAACGAGTCGGTTATAGAGACGCTGGAGACGGAGGAACTGTTCACGCACCGATACGCCTACACCTATCGTGTGGCGAAGGACGCTCAAACGGGCGATGAAGTCAGGCTCGTTTTCAGGATGGAAGACCAGAGAGGACGAACCGTTTCTTCTCCCGCGGTAATCATACGAGTGGACGAGCCGTTCAGGATCGTCGATTTTGTCCGGGGCGGACATACGTTTCGGAAAATTTACGGAAGAATCAACAAAGACCTTACCCTCACGAAGAAAGAAAAATGGCTGGTCGACAGCATTGTGAGCGTGGATCAGGGAGCGACGCTTACGATCGAGCCGGGCACGACGGTCTATTTCCGCACGTTCTCGAACAACGACAAACTCAGCCTGCTTTCCGTGATGCGGGGAGGCAAGATCGTGGCCGAAGGCACACGCACCGAACCGATTGTTTTCACAAGCGATAAAACGCTTTCGGGAAATCCCGTCCGCGGAGACTGGGGAGGCGTATCAATTCACGGGAACGCTCCTACGAATGCAGGGAAGACGGTGCTGCGCGACGGATTCAGGTACGGAGGCACCCACGTTTCGGACAACTCGGGACGCTTGCGCTTCGTCCGGATCGAATACGCGGGAAAGAAACAGTATCACGCCTTGCAACTGTTCGGAGTGGGCAGCGGCACGAAACTCGAATACGTTCAGGTGTTCGAATGTTATAACAACGCGTTCCGGATACGGGGCGGAAGAGTCTCTCTAAAATACATCTCCGGCATTCAACACGGCGGTTACGGCATCTGGGTCGACGAAGGATGGCAGGGCAACGGTCAGTTCTGGCTGTTCCAAACCGGCATCAAGGCCACGCTTATCCCCGTCAATTACTGGAATCAGGCGCGCAGCATCGAATTCCGGAACGACGATTCGTTCTACGAAAAAGAGCCACGCACCACGTTTAAGCTCAGCAACCTTACGCTGATCGGCAACGGATACGCCGAAGGTACCGATCATGGCACGCGGCGCGGCATCAGAATCAGAACGGGAGCGCAAGGGCTTCTGCATAACGCCATCGTTACGCAATTTCCGAGCGATGCCGTGCGTGTGGAAGACCTCCCGATCGAGACGCTGGGGAGCAGCATGCTTATCGACAACATGCGCTCTTACGACAACTTGGCCAACTGGGAGCAGGAGGCAAAAGACTATTTCTTTAAAAGCAATCGCTACAACCTGAAAGAGAAGCCCGTCGGAGGCATCTCCATCGACGATTTTACGGGAGTCGAACTTAGTCCCTACAACCCTACGGCCATGAGCAGCTGGTTTACGAGCGCCCCCTATATCGGCGCGGTAGATCCGAAGAACGACTGGACGGCCGGCGGTTCGTGGTTTAAAAATAAGGATGGTTCCTTCAGATAACCGATATGAATTTATTAACGATAAAACAGTACGTACAATGAAACCAAAAAAACATGAATGGATAATGGCTGCACTGTTTCTGGCAGCAATTATCGGCGGCACATCCTGCAAAGACGACAAGCCTCAGCTCGCTACCCCCAAGATTGCGATAACAGGCGCCGATTCCATCGATCTGGCACCGGGAGAAACAGTAAAGATCTCTCTCGCTCTGGAAGGAGACGGAGGAGCCAAATCGGTGGTTGTTACGAAGAACGGAGGATTCCTCAAGGAGTTTCCGGTACATCCTACGGCAACCCAGTTTGTATATACCACGGAGGCATTGCCTAATAGCCTGAAAGAAGGAGAAATGCTCCGATACGGCTTTATCCTCAGCAACACCAACGACGTTGACAGCAAAGAGATTCCGTTTGTAATCAAAACGGCTCTTTACCCAAAGATTAAGGTTGGTGAAACCGAACTGTACAGCTTGAATGTCGGAACCGACGGCATCGTGCCTTCGGGCAGCGAAATTACCCTGATCAAAAAACGGAATTATCTTGTTCCTTATGCGCTTACCTTCGAGGCCGGCTCGAAGCTGAAAATCGAAGAAGGCGTACATGTGTACATGAATGCGAAAGCGGCGTCACCCGTCAAGATCGAGATTCAGGGCGAGGCGGATATCGTCGGTACGGCTTCGGCTCCCGTCGTATTTACCAGCTCCAAAACGCTGACACCCGCAGAGCCGGCCAAGAGCGGAGACTGGTCGGAGTTCCGCCTGAGCGGTCCGGAGTCTGCCTCCTCGAACGGAAAAGTGAGCTATGTGCGGATAGAGTATGCCGGCGAACGTTCTTTTCGGCTTGCAAACGTAAGCGAAGCGACCCAAATCGACCATGTGCAGGTGTACCGGTCGTCCGGCGAAGGCGTCATGATTACCGACGGAAAAGCCCGGTTGAAATACATCGTAGCTACCGACTGTGAAGGCGGTTCTTACCGGTTGGGAGACAAATACGCCGGGAAGATGCAGTTCCTCCTCTCCGTCAACTCACAATACTTCAAGGAAAACGACGATTTCACCATCCGTGAAAAGGCTTCCCCCGTCGTATCGAACGTTACCCTGTTGGGCCCCGGCGCCGAAACAAAAAAGAATACACACGGCATGCGGATGAGAGGCAGTTCCACCCCGAAAGTATACAATTCGGTTATTGCCGAATTCCCGAGAAGAGGCATCAGAGTTGCCGAAGAAGTAAAAATAACCGACCTCAACGGTTCGGCAGTATTTGCCTATTCCTATGTGTTCAACGTACCCAAAGACCCGTTCCGCGATCTGGCCAAAGCGTTTGCCGGCACTTTCAATGCCGATGGGACCATTGCCTCCAATCCGTTCCATAATAATGCGACCAAGCTGGAAGAAGGGAACTATACGCTCAAACCCATCGGAGGGATCGGTGTCAAAGACTTTGTCCCCGATACCGAACCGAAGAGCACATTCAATCCCGCTTCGTTAGACGCGTTCTTTTCGGCGGCCGAATTTGCGGGAGCAGTGAAGAATGCTGCGGAGGACTGGACAAAAGGTTGGGTGAAAAATCCTGATGGAACCATCAGATAAAAGAACAATCTCCGACAGATGCCTGTTTCTTCACAAAGGAGCAGGTATCTGCCCGATGAAAGACAAGAAAAATGAAAACAGGTCATCTCTTTTTCATCCTCCTACTTCTGACAGGAAGCTGCCGGTTGACGGCACAAGAGGTATCGCCCGAATTGCAGGCTAAATGGGATAAGGAAAGTTCCGAACCTCAAACGCCCCTGTTACGCTATGTTCCGTCGTCGCTGCCCGACCGGATCACGCTCGTTCCTTTATCGGCCGGGGCGAAGGAGATCGCCGTTACGTGGAGAACCGATACCACCGTAAAAAGCGGAACGATAGAAATCATCCCTGGCAACTCGATCACCTTTCCCAAAGATCGGCGCGAACGGATAGAGAGCACTTTCAGCGTCGTTCGATACAAAGACTATCCGATGCACTACCACAAGGCGGTTCTCCGCAACCTGTTCCCCGGCAACATCTATAAATACAGAGTGGGAAACTCTCCGCAGTGGAGTGCCTGGCATACTTACAAACATGAACATTTCACCGATACGATAAGCCTGCTTTATTTCGGCGATACGCAAAACGGCATCTACAATCATGCGGCAAAAATTTACAAACAGGCGATTCGAAAATTCGACCGGGCAAAGCTCGCAGTATACATCGGCGACCTCATCAATCATGCCAACAACGATTACGAATGGACCGAATGGCATACGGCGACCGACGATGTGAACACCTCCATGCCGGTGATCGCCACACCGGGCAACCACGAATATCTGAAAGACTTAAACGGTCGGAAAGTACAGCTCTCCGCCTATTGGACTTCCACTTTCCCATTCTCCTACACGTGGGATGCAGGCCCGTTCTACCTCGATTTCGGCTTTGTCCGCTTTATCGTGTTAAATTCGAACGAGAAGCTCGACGAACAGGGGCGATGGCTCGATTCGGTGTTGAACGAGACCACACAGGACTGGACGGTACTCGTGTGGCACCATCCCGTATTTTCGGGAGCACGGAACCGTGTCAACAAGGGATTGCAGGAGAACTGGCTGCCGGTGATAGAGAAGTACCGCGACAAGATTGGGCTGGTCTTGCAAGGACACGACCATACCTATGCGCGGGGCGGGTTGCCCGAACGCAACAAAAGCCGGACCCATCCGTCGTATCCCGTATTTACCGTTACAGTAACCGGAAATAAATTCTACGATTTGGAAACGCAGCCGTGGATGGACGTGGCCGTTCCCAACGTCAGCTCGTATCAATACATCGAAATCACAAAAGATAAGATCGTTTACAAAGCGTACAGCGAGACCGATCATCTGTTGGACGAATTTGAAATCCGTAAATGAGTATGTGCGCCGGAAAGAACCTTCTCGCCTTCGTCGTCTGTTACATCGTTCTACCTCTAACCCTCACGGCACAAGCCGATTGTTCCTTTAAGTGGCTCGATGAAAAGACCCTTTGTGTAACCGACGGCGTAAGTGAACAGGTCTATCTCTGGGATAAAGGAATGCTGCGGCTTTTACGGGCAAGGCCGTTGTCACGGACAGCGAGCGACCTGTTTCCCACAGCCTCCTCCGACAGGAGCAGCGACGGCGACAGCCCCGTCGCCACATCGTGGGAGATCATCCGGTCGGAGGCAACCGAAAGGCGTTCGGCATATACGCGGATAGACCTGCACGCCGCTTTCAAAGAGTATGAACTGACGCGTAGCCTGTGTATCTACGACGATTGCCCGGGGATTGAATGGCGGCTTTCCATGAAAGGGAAGAACAGCCTGTTCCCGGCTACCTGCTCGACCGACTCCGATCCGGTCGAACATTCCGAACGATTGCAAGGCGACCGGCCGCACTACTTTTTCATGCCTTTCTCCGTGCCGCATTTTGGTGTCCGAGTCGTCTCTTTCCGCGAAGCGACCGACCACCATACCAACATCGTCCGGTCGAGCAGCGAGCTTCCCTACCGCAAACCTCAATATTACAGAGGGTCGATTTTGCTGGCCAATCGTAACGGGCAAAACAACGAGGTGCATCTGGCCGTAAAGATGGCGCCGTTGCAGGAGGCGCAGTCCGCTTACGCGGGCTTCGATTTCAGCACCGATTTCACCGGCTTCAAGGTGCATTCGCCCGGGTTCGACTTTTCCGACGGGTGCGATACCTGCCGACAAGAGGCGTATCCCCTGTTCTCGGTGATGTATGCCGGCAGCGAAGAGGAAGCGCTCGATAGGTACAAAAAATACGAGCTGGCGGTTCATAAATACCTCCCTCATCGTGACAATACGTTGACGATGAACACTTGGGGCGACCGCAACAAGGACAGCCGCATCAACGAATCGTTTATCCTCAACGAATTGGAGGCGGCTGCCGCTCTGGGTATTACCCACTATCAGATCGACGACGGATGGCAACAAGGCTTGTCGAAAAACTCGGCCGAAAAAACCAACCTTTTATGGGACGACTGGCAGGCGTCGGATTGGGAGGTAAACAGCACGCGCTTTCCGCATGGACTGAAGAAAGTGAAAGAGAAGGCCGACTCGTTGGGCATATCGCTCGGACTTTGGTTCAACCCTTCCAAGAACGACCGGTATGCCGCATGGGAGCGCGACCGGAATATCCTGCTCGATTTGCATCGCAAGCACGGAATATCCTGGATAAAAATCGACGGGGTGGAAATCGGAGACCGCCTGTCGGAGAGCCGTGTGTATCGAATGCTGCGCGAAGCTCAGAAGGAGAGCGCCAATCGTTTGCAGTTCAATATGGATGTGACGGCAGGAAAGCGGGGAGGCTTCTTCTACTTTCATCGTTTCGGAAACATCTTTCTCGAAAACCGGTATACCGACTGGGGGAACTATTACCCTCACTTGACCCTCCGAAACATCTGGTCTCTGGCCAAATATGTTCCCGTGCAACGGATTCAGGTGGAATGGCTCAATAAATGGCGCAACGCGAACCGGTATCCGCCGGACGATCCTCTGAGGCCGATGGAGGTACCTTTCGACTATCTCTTTGCCGTTACCATGATGGGGCAACCGCTCGCCTGGATGGAAGCGACAGGCCTGCCCGCCGAAGCTTTTGAGGTCTCCCGACTGATTCGCCTTTGGCAGTCGGAAAGAGGCCGAATGCAGAAGGGCGTTATCCGCCCGATAGGAGAGGAGCCTGACGGATATAGTTTTCCCGGCTTTATGAGCACCTCCGGCCATCGGATCTACGTGCTTTTATTCCGGGAGCACACGTCGCTGCCGGAAGGGAAGTACGACGTATCGCCGGCCGATATCGGAGGAAAGCGTTTTGTGAAGCTCGCCGGTGAAGGTGAAGTCGCTCATGTCGATAACCATACCGTGAAGGTGAACTATCCCCAACCATTCGGCTTCGTCTGGGGCTATTTCGAGTGATAAGGATATGTTTTTTACGCGACTCCGGGATAAAAAACTATCAACCAGTTGTTTGCACTGTTAAAAAACCTGTTTTCATAGCAACGCTGCTTTTACAGACAGATCTTATTTCTTCCATTGTTTTTCTATTTCCGCCAATGGTTCTTTGTATTCTTTACCAAGCCAAAGTAAATGGCCCCAGCGATTGTTGAACATAATTAATTCGGCTTGTTTAATTTTTCTTTTGGCATTCTCAGGATGTTCGAAACTGACAGAATTGTCGTAATTGCTATGTAAAATTAAGGTTTTACATTTTATCTTGTTCAAAATATTTTGTTCTATATCTTGGTCTAAATCGTTGTTAAATCCTTGAAAAGACCGCATTTTTATGGTCATTTCTTTTAATTCTTCGATCTCATCTTTTTCAAATTTAATGGGACGATATTTTGATAATTCCTTGAACATTACTTTTGTCATTAATCTTGAGAAAAACTTGAGTAAGATATTGTAAATAGCCCAGCTAAACTTTTCCATCCTGGGTGAAAAGATTATTTTCCCTTTTCTGTATGTTGGGTCGGCACCCTTAAACCACTTTTTAGTCAAAGCCGAAATGAGAACAAGGTAGTTTATTCTTTCCGGATAATTCGCAGTCAATTCTAACGCGGTCAGGCCACCTGCCGATATTCCAATGACTTTAACCGAGTTAATCTTCAATTTATCTAAGAGTGATATGATCAGTTCAGCGGTTCCTTTAGGGGATTTGTTTTGGAAGTTAAGGGGTGTTTTTCCATAACCTGGTCTTGAAGGTGTTAATAGTTGGTACTCTGTGGTTTTGAAACCTTTTTGGAAAAGTGTTTCGTTACAGTTAGAATGTCCGCCATGAATAAACAAGATTGTTTCTCCTTTTCCAAACATAGAATATTCTATTATTCCTTTTTCTGTTTCTATAGTTGCCCTCATATTTGTAAATTTGCCTGTAATGTCCGAATAAACACGATAAAATCACATCTGTCCAATCTATCAAGTAGTTGCTTGTCAAATTTATTCTTCTCCACAAAGTTACAAAAAATCGTATATCATCAAAATAGTCCTCAATAAACTGCTTTAAACTACATTCTCGCCTTTTATGATTTAAAACTTTGTTGATTCGAAAATAAGTAGTACTTTTGCACCTATAACATGTGTTATATTACAATTGTTATAAAGTGAAATTATGCCAAAATCAACAATAATAACGCAGGAAATGATCATCGAAACCGCTTTCGAGATGGTAAGAAAAGAAGGCTTCTCGGTGCTTTCTGCCCGAAACATTGCCAAACAGATAGGTTGCTCAACTCAGCCCATCTATTGGTGCTATAAGAATATGAACGACCTAAAAGCCGAAGTTTGTAAAAAGGGCCTTCGACTATTGAAAAACACGATATCTGAATATAAAAAAACAGGTAATCCTTTTTTAGATTTGGGCTTGGGATATGTGTACATGGCTCACGCCGAACCCGCTCTGTTCAAGGCGTTTTATATGGATAACATCATGAAGGTGGAAATGACCGATATTCTTGTTGAGCACCAAGACATTGTGGAAATAATGAAAAACAGTGAGGAGTATCGAAAAATGTCCGACAAAGGAATAAACAACTTCGTTGCCAAATCGTGGATGCTGGCTCACGGTATTGCCTCACTGGTGGCCACAGGGCTACTTATATATGATGAAGAAAAGATATTAGAGATATTAGAATAATTAAAAATGACAGAGATGAATAACTTACAAGCACCTGATTTTAATAAAGTAAAAGCGTATGAAACTCGCTTAGACGACGTGATGGAGTTTATTGATACCGAACTGTTGAAACAAAAACTGACCGAAGTGGAAGCTGATTTTAACACAAATCCAACCGAATTCAACAAGGTTAGATTAGGAATAATTTACCACGAAGTTGCTCTCAACTTGGGATTTTTCTCCAAAGAATTTAAAGGATTTGCACAAAAGAGTTATGACACTTTGAGCGAATTTGTTGGGAGAACAGAAGCTGAATTGCAGCCATTCGTCCTATCGTATCGGGCTTCGGCATTGTCGCTTATGGCCTCTGAGAAAAAGAAATTGGCACTTATCTGCAAATCATTTGAGCTCTTTGACCAAGCTATACGACAATACGGGGAAATTCATTATCTTCCTGAATTTATGCGTGGTAGCGTAGCAGAAAACTTGCCGTTCTTCTACTTTTCAAAAAAGAAACTGGCAAAGAAAGATTTTCAGTCTATTATAGATAAAAACATTGAAAATCAAAATTTTGCAAACTGGAAAGTGATGAGTTTTGTCTATTGGGCTTGGGCAAAACAACATCAAGGCAAAAGATATAGAACACAGGCAATCAATTATTTAGATAAGGCCATTGCATTAGACCCTAACTATGAGGCAGGACGAAAACGCAGTGAAGAACTGAAGAATAAACTTCTAAAGAAATAAATGTGTAAAAGACTATCCTTATGAATTGAGGATCATTCAAACTTAAAGAATGAGAAACTACGCGACGATATTCTGACGGTAAAACTATGTGATAAAGTAAAACTGTCACATGATGCGATTTAAGAATATACTCGCTTCGTGGCATGCACAAAGATAACGTTTTCGCTGCAAGCGGCGGGAAATGAAACCCTAAGAGATTCAACAACATGAATAGTAAATCAAATACTTTCAGAAATGTAGCCATATTTAGTTTGGCAGCCATTTCTTGCGGATGGATAGGTGTTGGGTTAAACCAATTACTTGGCGAGCCTTCTAATTTAGAGTCACTTGGATCGTTGATTTTTATTGCTACTCCTCTTGTGTGTATGATTTTGCTTCGCCTTTTTGGTGGCGATGGTTGGAAAGATTTCCCTTTAAAACCTCGTTTCAAGCAAAACTCTCGCTGGTATATCTTTGCTATTGTAGTCTATCCCGTGGTTGTTGGCATAACGCTGTTTGTTGGCAAACTATTAGGTTGGGTAGATGTGAGCAAGTTTAGTGTGGCTGCCTATCTCCCTGTTTTTGCTGCTGCTTTCTTACCCGGTTTTATCAAAAATATCTTTGAAGAATCGGTTTTTCGAGGCTATCTCACAGTAAAAATGGAACAACTCGCCAAAAACGAATGGGTGATTTACTTAGTGGTGGCATTCGTCTGTCAAGTATGGCACCTGCCATACAACCTCGTATTCTTAGACGATGCTTACCAGACAATGTTCTTCCCTTATAGCAAAGAGTTGTTTGTTTTGGTGAGCTTTGTGGTTATTGGTGTTTGGACAATCATGTACACCGAAATTTTCTTCCTCTCGCGTTCACTCTTATTGGTTGTTTTGATGCACTCAATGAAAGACGCTCTTAATCCTCTCATTTCAGAAGGATTTACTGTTATTTCAGTCGATAAAACACTTTTAGTGTCTCCCCTTTTTGGTATCATTCCAACATTAACACACTTGGCTATAGGCTTATATTTAAGAAGAATACGCAAAAGTAAAGGGCGTATTCATGCCTAACGAATAAATCGTATAAACCATAATATTAACAATATGAACAAAAACAATGAAATGCCAGTAAATGCTGGCTGCTGGGATAAGATCTTCCCACAAAGTGATAAGGTAGAATATAAAAAGGTATCGTTCAAAAATCGCTATGGCATCAGCCTTGTTGGGGATTTGTATTTCCCGAAAAACAGCGAAGCTAAGAAGCTCGCAGCCCTTGCCGTTTGCGGTGGGTTTGGAGCCGTAAAAGAACAAGCTTCGGGCTTTTACGCACAAACGATGGCCGAAAGAGGCTTCGTTACTTTGGCTTTTGATCCCTCTTATACGGGCGAAAGCGGTGGCGAACCCCGTAATGTAGCATCGCCCGACATCAATACCGAAGACTTTTCGGCTGCTGTGGATTGCTTAGGGCTTCAACCCTTTGTGGACAGAGAGAAGATAGGCGTTATAGGTATCTGTGGTTGGGGCGGATTTGCACTTAACGCTACGGCTATCGATACGCGTATAAAGGCTGTTGTTACAATGGTAATGTACGATATGACGCGTGTATTTAGCAAAGGGTATTTTGATGCCAACACGCCCGAGATGCGGCTGGAAATGAAGCGTTCGCTTAATGCCATTCGTTGGACGGATGCAGAAACAGGAACCCCTACGCCAGGTTATTCGATGCCAGATACCCCTTCCGATAAGGTTCCTCAATTCTTAAATGATTATATTGAGTTTTATAAAACACCACGAGGATACCACGAACGGTCGATTTCCAATCAGGTTTGGACAGCTACCACGCTGCTTTCATCCCTTAATTTCCCGATTCTGACGTACGCCAATGAAATCAATGTCCCAACGCTTATCGTTACTGGGGAAAACGCCCATTCGCGATATATGAGTGAAGATGCCTACAAATGTATAGGGACTGACAAGAAAGAGCTGCTCATTGTACCAAATGCTAAGCATGTCGACTTCTACGACAACCAGAATGGAGTTGTTCCGTTTGATAAGCTAGAGAACTTTTTTAAGATGAATTTATAATGAAGCAGAATCATTAGTGTCCACTAAAGAATCGAAACAGTTCTTTGAAATTCATTGCTGTCCGATAAATTTTTCCTGCGACTGATGTAAAAAAACGACTTTAAAACGATGATTTGTTGAATTATCCAGTCCTTATTCGTTTTTATCTCAAAAACAAGAGATTTTATAAGGGTTACTATTTGAAACCGATAGGCAAGCCCATACAGGAAGAAAATGCCTGTGATAACGAGGCATAAAGGAATCTGGAGCTTTCAATTTATTTTTATCGGACAGCAATGAAAAAACCGCCAACCCGTCTTTACTGATGTTGCGGACGAAGCAGATCGTTAACAGTCTTAACGGGGTTGAACGTTTCGATCGGCACTTCGACAAACACCGTATTCCAGTCGCTCATGGCACCGTTCCATAAACCCGGCAGTTCGAGTGCTTTCAGCTCGCGTCCGTCTTTGCTTTTCTGCGAGATAAATCCCGTATTCTTGTCGACGAAATCCGGCAGGTTATATTTCGTCCCGTCGGGACTTTTCAGGGCGCAAACAAGATCGACCGGATTAAAATGTGTCCCCTGCTCGAAGAATTGACGGGCTTCGGGTTTCTCCATATCAATCTGTGAGCTTTCGAGAATCTGCAACGAAATAGTCTTATCAGGATTAACGGCAAAGAAAGGCCCTCCACCCGGTTCGCCCACGTTCTTCACCATACCGCACACGCGCAGCGGGCGCAGTAACTTCCTTTTGATGTAAAGGATCACTTCTACATCTTCGAGGTACTCCAACTCAGGATTTTCGATGCACAATTCATCTTCGACAAAGCGTATCATCTCGATCACCTGCTCCGGCGTATAGCAGCCGCTGTCAATCAGTTTCAGGTAGTCGGCAATCCGGGATTGCAGATCGACGAGTATTCCGGCCAGAAGCTGTTTGTACGTAACCGTAGCATCTTTGAAATGGTCGGGCACCACATTGTCGATGTTCTTAATAAATACGACATCGGCATCCATCGCATTCAGATTGCCAATGAGTGCCCCGTGCCCTCCCGGACGGAATACAAGCTGTCCGTCGGCATCGCGGAACGGCTGGTTCTTCGTATCTACAGCCACGGTGTCGGTACTGGGTTGTTGCGTACTGAACGATACCGAATAATGTACCCCGAACGCTTTCTCATAGACCGGTGTCGTCTCCTTGACTAATTGCTCAAACAACGGCTGATGTTCGGGCGAAACGGTCAGATGGATATTCACCTCGCCCGCATGGTTTTTCGCATATAGCGCTCCTTCGACGAGATGTTCTTCAAGTGCCGTCCGCACACCGTCCGTATAAGTATGAAATTGCAGCAAGCCTTTCGGCAGTGCTCCATAATTCAGTCCTTTTTCTTCGAGCAGATTACTTACGATTGTCTTGTATTTACCCGCAGCCAGCAGCGATGGAATATCTTGCCCTTCGTTTCGTTGGCAACAGGTATCGAGTGATTTATAAAAGGCAAATCGTCCGATCTCCTCGAAAAACTTTTTCTCAAAAGGTGTTGTGGGGACCTCGTACGAGGCGGACAGGAAACTAAACAAGTCTTTAAACATGCGACTGGCTGCCCCCGAAGCCGGTACGAATTTGAGTATTTTCTTGTTCTGCGCCAGATACGCATTCCAGCGGTCGGTGTATTGTTGGCGTGCCTCGTCCGAGATCGCGCGGATTCCTTTCGCGATCGATGCCGATGCTTTGATCTCCAGAAATGGAAATCCCTGCACAAAACGATCCAGTTGTTCCTGTAAACCGGTTTCCGAAATCTTCTTTTCAGTCAGTAACTGAAGATCATTAGATGTTAACATATTTCTTCTTGCTATATGATTCGCTCACAAATTTACATAGAAAATCCGATTTCGGATGTTTGTGCAAGGATTTTTCTTTTCAGACCGTGTCTTTTTTCGGCCTATTTACTTTTCTCCTTTTTTGACGACCGGAATCTTTCCTGTCAACTTAATTTGTTTCGGATTTGAATAGTCGTAAAGATAGAAGCCGTCGTTGCCAATCATAAACAGGTAACCGTTGACGGGGATAACGTCGAAAGCCTGAATCGACGGAAATTCCGCGATCAGGTTGTTGCCGATCTTCGCTTTGTCTTTAGTATCGAACACTTTCAAACCGGCTTTTCCGTCACAGATAAACAGCATCTCTTTGTCGATTCCCAAACCGTAAGGCTCGGTCATATTGACCATATTTACAGGGGTGATCGTCCGGTAGTCGTCCGACAGTTTGAGTACATCTAACCGATTGATGCTTTGATTCCGACATTGCACTCCCGCGCGAAGCGTGACATAGGCATATCCGTTTTCGACCACCACGGGATCGCAAGCTGTGATATGCCAATAATTCGCCTTACGTTGTAATATGGCCGGATTCTCAAGCGAATAGACCAGCATACCCGTGCTGGTTCCGAAAAACATATGCTTGTCGTAAATAAACATCGTTTCGATACCGCCTCCGACATGTTGGGGAGTCCCCTGTTTTTTCGGAGAGCGGTCTTCCGAGACATCGAACAGTTGAACATTCGTGTTGTCGACGGCATACAGATATGAGTCATACAGCCCGAAGCGTGCCATAGAGCCGGCTTTCCCGAAGGTTGAACCGGTCGAACCCGGAGACCCGGAACTTCCTCCCAAGTTCATAAACCCGTTCTTTTCGGCCCAGCCGTCCCACGGACGCATGGGATAGTTAATGCGGGGTCTCTCTTCGACCTTACGGGAAATTTTCTGTTCCGTCCAGTCTATTACAACCCCCTTTTCTTGATCGACACGGTCGATGCGTAACGGACGTTCGGTTGGAGGTATGGTGTAGGGAAAGGCATCCTTGAGGCGCGCGATTTCTTTCACTTGCTTTGGATCGGAAATATCGAGCGTCACGAGGTCAACGTAACTGTCGGCATAAAGTGTATTGTTCTTAACTGCCAGATCAACACAGCCCGGCAGTTCGATAAATCGCACGTTTTGCGGATGAGATCGATCGGATACATCGACCATGTGAATGCCTTTTAAACGCTCGACGATATATAATATCTCTCCCTTGAAGTAGATCTTCCCGGGTTTCTCGATCGGACGGGGAGATGATGGCTTAACGGCGCTTCGCAGATCGCCGTATGACAGATACACCGGAGTATAGGCCGTGTACGTTTCGGAATATTGGTCGACACATGCCGACAGCAGAAATATCGAACAAATTACAGATAAAATAAGATGAAAACGTTTCATAAAGCAGCTGTTTTTAATTAAAGATAAATCCTAATTTAATCGATAGTCGATCGTAGTTCACATCCATCGAATAATCATCATTCGCTCTGTAGCGGAGCGAATGGTGGCGGTATCCCAGCGACAGCCCCATGCCAAATCCTTCGCTCAGCTGATAAATAAACCCAACAGAAGGATGAATGAGCCAGCCTCCTTTAGCTTTCGTATCGGTGATTTCCGGCGGAGGCCCGATCCAATCATATCTTCCCGGACGGATATCGACGTACTTCAGACGAGAACCTTCGAGCGGAATCTCATATCCTCCCTGTAACGATACAAAAGGCGAAACGCGTCGATTCTCCCCGAACGTATACATCACATGCGCAAAAACGGGTAGATAAGTTTCCTTATAAATCTCCACACCCGTACCCGCACCAGCCGCCAGCCCTCGCCAAAGGCGGTAATGAAGAGAAGTGTTGAAAATAAAAGGTGCTTTCAGTTCGTTGTCCGCATTGCCGATCAGAATTCCCAGTTCATTCAGACTGAACAACCGCCGAGGCTTGTAACAGAATGGTACACCTTCTTCCGTCTTGATAATATTTGCTCCTTTTCCGTTCGATATTTTCTCGACTTCGGTCATGGAGAAAACGAGTGACTCGCCGCCACTGATCACCCTGACTCTATCGAGGGTCGGAGCATAGATGTACTTTCCTTTTAATACAGTTCCGTTCTTCAGATGCACGTAACCCTTTTTGGGTCTGTAATCCGGTTGTGCCTGCAGGAGGTGCATCGCTCCGGCTAGTGCGGACACAACAAACAATAAAAGTAATTTTTTTCTCATGATACAATTGTTCTTAAACACAGTGTTCTATTCTTTACATAAAGCATGATGTAAAAAACATCAAAAACGCTGCATCACGAGCAAAAAAAAGATTGGCTGTTATGGTACGAATATCGTATTATATATCTGATTATCTTTGGAGATTGATAGAAAAACAATCGCTTTTCTGAAAATTTATGATCTTTTCTTCTCCATTTATTTACGATTATATAGTCAAAAGAGGGGCGAAGTTTCATTTTTTATATTTGTAAAATATGCCTTATCTTTAGCCGGTTTTTTATGGATTATATCATGAAACGATTTTTATATTTTGTTCTCGTGCTTCTATGCTTCGCTTCGCTGACAACAGCGGGGGAAAGTCTCCTCGCAATCAAAGATACGGTACGGTCAACGTCTCAAGACACGGTTCCCGTGCGCCGACTAAGCCTTCAAACATTGCCTGTTCCACTCGAACCTTCCGAGGCGGTAGGCGAACAGACGTATGGGGTGGTGACACTTTCGGTCGCCAGCATTCGTACGCAGGGCAGGTATCCTGCCGAGATGGCGACACAGGCCCTGCTGGGCACCCCTGTCCGTATCATAGAGCGGCACGACGGCTGGTTACGTGTTCAAACGCCCGACAATTATACGGGATATACGAAGTCCGGCAACGTGACAGAGATGAATGCCGCCACATTTACTGCATGGACAGATGCTCCGAAAATCATTTTCTTGGCTCATCACGGCTTCGCCTATTCACGTGCCGATCGAAAGTCACCTCCTGTTTCGGACTTGGTGGCGGGCAATATGCTCCGCCTCGAAGGTAAAAAGGGAGCATTCTACCGCGTCTCGTATCCCGACGGGCGAACGGCTTTTGTCCTGAAAGCCGAAGCGCAGCCAATCGACGAATGGCTAAAACGTATCGACCTGACGGCAGAAAGCATCCTTGCTACTTCACAGTCGTTTATGGGTGTGCCTTACCTCTGGGGCGGCACGTCGTCGAAAGCAATGGATTGCAGTGGACTTGTCAAGACCGTTTTCTTCCTTCACGGACTTATTCTGCAACGGGATGCGTCGCAGCAATGTGTCACAGGGGAGCAGATCGATATCACGAACGGATACGGGAATCTCCGTCCAGGCGATTTGCTTTTCTTCGGAAAGAGCCGAGACCGCATCCGTCATGTCGGGATATATATGGGCAACGATGAATTTATCCATGAGGCTACACAAGTAAAGGTCGGCAGCCTTAACCCGTCGGCTCCGAACTACGATGCACTGAACGCGTCGGAGTTTGTACGTGCCTGTCGTATCATCGGTGCTCGCGAATGGCCCGGAATCAGCACGATTAAAAATAATCCGTATTACCAAAACACATGGAACAAACAATGAAACAGAATCGCAGGAATTTTCTGAAAACGGCAGCGCTCGCAGCAGCGGCAGGCAGCCTGTCTCTCGACTCATCGCATGCCGCTCCGTTCACCCTGATGAAGTCGGCAGCACTCGACGGCAAAATGAAACTGACATTCGAGCCGGTCGATTTACAACTGAGATATACGTTCACCGTATCTACTTATTCGCGCACCATGACGCCGACTGTCCGTACAAAGATCGAATACAACGGTGTGACGGGATACGGCGAAGCCTCCATGCCCCAATATCTGGGTGAGTCGCAAGCTTCGGTATGCGCTTTTTTGAAACGGGTGGAGTTAGACCGCTTCCGCAGTCCGTTCGAGATGGAGGACATCCTAACGTATGTCGATCGTCTCGGCGAAAATAATACGGCCGCGAAAGCAGCCGTCGATATTGCCTTGCACGACCTCGTGGGCAAGCTCATGGGGCAGCCCTGGTACAAAATCTGGGGGCTAAATCCCGATCATATCCCTCCGACGACGTACACGATCGGAATCGACCAGCCTGATGTCGTTCGCAAAAAGACGAAAGAGTACCTCGATGATTTCCGTATACTGAAAGTCAAGCTCGGAACGGAACATGATAAAATGATGATCGAGACAATCCGCGAAGTGACCGATATTCCACTCGCTGTCGATGCCAATCAGGGCTGGACAGACAAACATCAGGCGCTTGATATGATTCTGTGGTTGAAAGAAAAGGGTATTGTGATGGTTGAACAGCCCATGTCGAAGAAGAAACTCGATGATAATGCGTGGGTCACGGAACATAGCCCGCTGCCTGTCTTTGCCGATGAGGCCGTGCAGCGGCTGACGGATATCCCGCGATTGAAAGGCGCTTACAGTGGTATTAACATCAAGCTGATGAAATGCACCGGGTTGCGTGAAGCATGGAAGATGGCCAACCTGACCCGCTCGCTCGACATGCGGGTGATGATCGGCTGCATGACCGAAAGCTCATGCGCCATCTCGGCGGCGACCCAACTCGCTCCGGCCGTTGATTTCTGCGACCTTGACGGCAGCCTGCTTATCAAACCCGAATCGGACTGGTGCCGCGGTGCAACATTGCAGGACGGCATCATGAAACCTGCCGATAGACCGGGCATCGGCATCGACGTTCGGAAGAGGTAGTTTGTCTCTCTTTCGGGCGTTTGTGAGTTGTTGTGTGTAGTGTGAAAAACGAAAAAGACTTCTTTACCGGAAAAATTTCGCTTTCACTCTTCTCTTTTTCTCTGTTTTTATTTTGTCTTACGCAGCAAAAAATTGGTGGAGAAATAATTTTGTAATTGCTCATCGGAGTTCGTAATCGAGTCCGGTCACTTGAAATTCGGTGCGGCGGTTCAGCTGATCGGCCACTTCCTGCTGATCCGGCGAAAGGGCATTGACAAAGGCTTCATTCAGAACGGTTCCTTCGGGCAGAAAGGGATATTTCTCCGCAAGTTTTGCGGTGATTGTCTTAGGTACGGTCTCGCCGTATCCTTTAGCGGTAAGTCTATCGGGATCAATACCTGATTCAATCAGGTAGTCGACGACGGATTGGGCGCGGCGCTGTGCCAGATTTTCGTTGTATGCCTCCGTACCTTTGCGGTCGGTATGAGCTCCCAGCTCAATCGTGACGTTCGGATTTTCGTTAAGGATTTTGATAAGCTGGTCGAGTGCTTCTTTCGACTCGGGACGGAGGGTGGCCTTGTCGAAGTCGTAAAAGATATTTTCAACCACCACGGGCTTGTCGACAGGAGAGAGAAAGAAATCGACATAATACGTTTCGTTTTTCTCTTCGTCGCTTGTTTTGAGTTCGAAGTACTGGTTCAGGAAATTGGGTGCTTCGGCCATCATCACGTAGCTGACGTCGCGCGCCAGCTCTACTTTGTACGACCCGTCGGGCTTAACGGGTACCTTCACGTTCAGACCGTCTTTCCCCACGATACGCACGACAGCGTTCTCAATCGCGTATTCTTCGACATCGGACACGTAACCCTCGATTTGTATCGTAATCGTTGGATATTCGAACGAGTAGATATGATCCCATCCACGGGCATCGCCCCGGTTCGAGGAAAAGAAGCCGCGTTCTTTTTCCCCTTCGAAGGTGATGCCGAAATCGTCGGCTGATGAGTTGATGGGGGTACCCATGTGAGCGACGTGCCATTGCCCCGTGCTGTCGAGCGAGGCCTTGAACAAGTCCAGTCCACCCATGCCGGGATGACCGTCGGAAGCGAAATAGATCGTCGCCGAATCACGCACGTAGGGGAACAACTCGTTGCCCTCGGTATTGATGGCAGGGCCGAGGTTTTCCATCCCGCCGAAGTCGCTTTCTCCGACGATCCGCGTGCGAAACAGGTCTTTTCCTCCGTATCCACCTACCGCGTCAGCTACGAAATAGAGATATTTACCATCGGGCGAGACGGCCGGATGCGCCAGCAACGTGATCGAGTCTTTGACGATGTTGGCACGTTGCCCCTTGCCCCAGGCCGCTCCACTGCGCGAAGAAACGTAAATCTCGGAGGTACGTGGGTCAACGGCATCTTCGGAACAGTAGGTGTAGTACATTGTCGATCCGTCTTTTGAGAACGAGGGCGTACCCTGATCGTACGCCGTCGTAACAGGGTCTGTTACCTCAACGGGTTTCTGCCATGTACCGTTTTCATCCTTGCCTGAAACGAAAAGGGCGTTGTTCTTCAGTCCGGTGATACCGTTGACGGAGTCTTTGTGTACAATCCCGCGCGACGAACAGAAATAAAGCTGGTCGTACTTTTCGCCGTAGAGCATGGGGCTGAATTCGCTGCGGCGTGAGTTAAAGATATCCATCCGTACCACCTGATAGAGTGTCGGTCGTTCGCGCCATCCGGTTGCCATTTCGCATCCTGCGATGCCGTTAGCGGCGCGTGTGTCGGACGAGTCGAGTGCTAAATACTCGCGATAGTATTGGATGGCGTCGCTGTATCGTCCGTCTTTTTGATATGCTTGTCCGAGGTAAAGGAAGAGCATGCTGTCCGGATAATCGTAACGCAGTGCATTTTGGTAGGCGCTGATGGCGCGTGCCGTGTTACTGATGCGCTGATTGCAGTATCCCATGCGAAAGGCGATGTAGGCACGCAAGTCTTTCTGTTCGGGCTTCGATTTCGTGTAGAGCTTGCGATACATTTCGGCCGCGCTGTGGTATTCGCCGAGGCGCTGTTTCTCTTCGGCATCTTTGAGCTTGACCGTCTTGCACGAGATAAGTATCCCGAGAAGCAGGCATCCCAGCCCGAGTGGCACGTTATATCTTTTGAAAAAGCGAATCATCTTAATGGGTAACGGATCAGCATGCATCTTATTGTGTTATAACAGCAGCGAACTGTCGCCATAGCTGAGGAAACGGAAGTCGTGGTCGAGCGCATAGTCGTAGATCGCTTTCCAGTCTCCTTTAACAAAGGCTGAGACGAGCAGCAGCAACGTGCTTTGCGGCTGGTGGAAATTCGTAATCATTCCACGTACGATCTTAAACTCATAACCGGGCGCAAGGATGATCCGGGTAGCGGCAACGAGTCGGTCGACTCCTTGGTGATCGAGATGATCCAGAAGATGTTGCAGCGCTTCGCGAGCGGAGATGCCAGGCACCTTATCTGTATAGGGGGTCCATTGTTCGACGGTCGGAAGGTCGGCGTGGTCGGTCAGCCCTGTCATTGAGAGTCGGGCGCCGAGGTAGTAGAGGCTTTCGAGTGTGCGTACCGACGTAGTACCGACAGCAATTACAGGCCCTGACGCGGTTATGAGGCGTTCGATTGTCCGGCGACTGACGGCGAAATGCTCCGTGTGCATTTCGTGCGATCCGATCGTCTCGCTCTTGACCGGCTTGAACGTGCCGGCTCCTACATGCAGCGTGACCTCTTCGCGTCCGATGCCCCGAGCATCCAACTCGGCCAGTACCTCGGGCGTGAAGTGCAACCCTGCCGTAGGAGCGGCCACCGAGCCTTTGATGCGCGAATAGACGGTCTGATACGTTTGCAGGTCGGTCGGTTCCGTCTGGCGCCGCAGGTAGGGAGGGATAGGCAGTATCCCGACCGCTTCGAGCACTTCGGCAAACGTATAGCGCGAATCATCCCACCGGAAAGTCACGAGGTGACTCGTGCCGTGTGTCTCTTCCCGCTCGGCTGTCAGTCGAACGGATTCCTCGCCGAGGTGTACCGTACAAGTCAGCGTGCCGTCTTTCCACTTCTTCAGATTCCCGATGAGGCAATGCCAGCTGCACTGTTCCGTTTGTTGAAAGATCTGCGCATAGTCGGCCGGTTCGGCCGGTTCGAGGCAAAAGATTTCGATCTGTGCGCCCGTCGTTTTATGGAAGAGCAGCCTTGCCTGTATGACGCGCGTATTGTTGAAAACAAGCAGAGCGTCGGACGGCAGCTCATCGGGCAACCGATTGAAAACCGTTTCGCCGATCTGTCCGCCGCGGTAGACGAGTAACTTCGACCGGTCGCGCTGCGGCAACGGGTATCGGGCTATCCGCTCGTCCGGGAGCGGATAGGCATAATCGTCGATATGTATGTGTTGAGGTGTTATCATTCCGGGAGGCAAAAGTACGAAATTCTTTGTGGCTTCATTTATTTTTGAAACGTATGGTTTGAATAATCCTTTTGAATTCCGGCAGGAATTCATTATATCGTTCCGGATTGTAAATTCTACCACAAACATATAAAGATGTCATTCCATTCCCGAAGATAACCGAATAAGCCTTTGCCGTCTTTCCTGACACCGACCCTTCACTGTAAAATTCTACACCTGAATAGTCATTTACTATTTTTTTTTGAATTTTATACGGGTAAAATGTTTTGTCTTTGATGTATTTCACCATTTTTTCCGGAGGAGAGTCGTAAGGCATTGTGGTTACTGATATTGAGAAGTCGAGATGAGGGCCAGGAGTTGGATCAATGCCGTTTATTGTATAAATATATATGTATTATTCGAATAATAGGCGAGTTTAAAATCTGTGCCTGATAAATCAATCGTATAATAGGCCATATCATCTATAGCCAGCTCTTTAAATACTGTGTCAACATATACTGTCAGCATCGATTTCAAGAGTATTTCCTGTAAAGATGGATATGCTAACGGATATCTGCATTCCACCTGAGCCGAATAAAATTGATTACCGAATATCACAGAAAGTTCAGCTTCCTCATTCTCACATTTAAGGTGGGTAGCAAGTGCTTTATATCCGTTTAATTCAAAGATTTTCCAGTAACCATCTTTTTCGTATGTGTATAATTGGCGAAGCCTCTCTAAGACGACATCGATCGTATGGTTCACATTTTGTTTCTCTGCTTCGGAAAAATAGATATAAAGAGTTTCGTTGTATGTTAAAGCATTTTGTTTTTCCGCCTGAACGAAGCCTTGAGGTGGAATTACAAAAAGACAAGTTCCTTTGACTCGGACAGATTGATACCTGTCTGCTTTAGCTGTTTCAATTTTATCCGGTATGTCTAAGACATAGGGACTGCTCTGCTTTACACACGAGGTGAATATACAGCCCGTCCATACAATGAACAACGATTTAATTTGCTTCACCTTATTCTTCCTTAAAACGTATTGTCTTAATAATCTTTTTGAACTCATCCATATACTCGTCATATTGCTCCATATCATAAATCATTCCGCCGCAATTCAAGGAAGTCTTGCCATTTCCGAAGATAACCGAATACATTTTATAATTTCCCGATAGAAACCCCTCGCAATAATATTCTACTGCGGGAAACCCGTTCACTTCTGTTTTCCGAACGTTATAAGCCCGGATAGTCGTATCTGATTTGATACCGAATTCCACCAATTCTCCCGGGTCGTTATAAGGTAATGGCATTATCATGAATCGGTCGATATCAGGTTTCTCTGTGATTTTTTTTCCACCTAATGTGTAGCAATAAAAGCCATTGGAGTAATGTGCCAGTTTAAAATCAGTATCTGAGGTATCTACTGTATAGCAAGCCCAATCTTCCATTGCTAATACCCGATATGAAGTATCAATATAGGCTGTTAATATCGATTTTACAAGTGTATCGCGCCATGCTCGATTTTCTGTTAAATATACGCAGCTTATAGTTGCCGTATGCCTTTGATTTCCGAAAACAAAGGCTAAAAAGTTTTCCTCGTTTATTATAAGCGCTTTATTTTCTGTGTATTCTAGTAATTTATGATATTTATATTGGTTTGATTCCGTGTTATTTTTTAAAATCGAATCAATAAAATTATTTATAGGCCTATCAAATTCTCCAAAATGGATATACCAACTATCTTTATATGTTAACGCACATTTCATCGGGGCCTGTACATATCCTTCGGGCGGAACAATAAAGATGCAAGTACCTTTAATCCGTAGATGCTTATCCGTTTTAACAACGGTTACCTTATCCGGCACATCCAGAGCATATGGGTTGCTCTGTCCGGCACATGAGCAGAGCAGGCAAGCCGATAATACGATGAGGATATAGTTATGGGTTTTCATCGATCTCCTTAAAACGTATGGTTCGGACGATTCGTTTGAATTCCGCCAAGTATTCGTCATATTTCTCCGGATTGTAAACCGTACCGGAAAAATGAAGAGACGTCTTTCCATTTCCGAATACAACCGAATATCCTTTTCCCCTTTCTCCCGAAACGACTCCTTCACTGTAGCACTCTACTGTAGGATAGCCGTTTATCTCTGTTGTATGAGTTTGCAGAACGTGGAAAATGGTATCTTTATCGATTGCAAACTTCATGATCTTTTCCGGATCTTCGTAAGGAAGAGGCCTGATTGTAAAGAGTAAATCGATATCGGAATCGGGTGCCGGATCCACTCCGTTTATCGTATAATAGTAGATATTGGCTCCATAATACGCCGGCTTAAACTCCGTATCTGACAGGTCTACCGTAAAACAGGCAAAGTCTTTTATGGATTCTGCGCGATAAGTAGTATCAATATATGCTGTTAACATTGATCTAAAAATGGCATCACGTAATAATCTATCTCCGATAGGGTATCTACATCCTATCATTATGGCATATAATTGATTACCAAATGAAAATGACAGTCGATTCCGGTTGTTATCCCATGTGGTATGGATAAAAAACAACCTGTTCTTTCCAGTTTTGAAAGATTTCCAATAACCGGTTTTTCCATAAAGATATACTGTAGGGAGTTGTTCCAAAAGAGGATTAATAACTTTATCCACATCTCGATCTATAGTTTCCATAAAGCGTATAAGTGTTCCTTCCCGATTGATTAATACACTTTCCATTGGGTCCTGCACAAATCCTTCGGGCGGAACAATAAAGATGCAAGTACCTTTAATCCGTAGATGCTTATCCGTTTTAACGACGGTTACCTTATCCAGCACATCCAGAGCATACGGGTTGCTCTGTCCGGCACACGAGCAGAGCAGGCAAGCCGATAATACGATGAGGATATAGTTATGGGTTTTCATCTGCTTTTGGGGTGATAAGGTGGAAATAAATAGGAAGTTGGGTCCTGCTCGGCAGAGGTTGCGAAATAACACACCCCCTGCCATGTAAACGGGGTGAGTATATCGCTGTTCAGCTTTGCTGCCCTGTGCATGCTTATCATTGTAGTTGTGGCCGGCTTAAGCAGCCATTTATTAAATGTAGAGGCGTAGGTGCCCACCGCGATAGCATCCATAGCCGCCTTTTTATCGCTCTTAACCGGAAGTTTGGTCTTACTGCTTACTCCGGCGGTTGCTCCGGCGATGACTCCCTGAAACGCATCGCCGGTTCGGATAGTTTCGCTAATGCCGGTATAAAGTGTTTCTGCAGGCCATTTCCCAACTCCAGATAGTATGGCATCCCATTCATCTATATTTTTCACTCCATAATCGAGTGATTGTTTCCAGTCTTTTGTCTGTTGGTATTCGCGCAAGCCGTGTCCTGCTATTTGAGCGCCTACGTTTATCATTACATTCTGACAGAGTGTGCGCATGGTGGCATTGTTGTCAAGCAGTATTTTCTGTGTGATACGGAGTGCGGATACGGTATTGGGTATCACCGTATAGGTAGCATAATCGCACGCGCGCAGATAAGTGTAGAGCAACACTTCATTCAGGTAAAGATAAGCCGCGGAGGCTTTTCCGTATGCCGCCACAGCTGCAGAAGCTACTTCAGGCGCTGCTAACAGTATCCCTTCGAATGCGGCCAGACTGCCAATAATCAGTGTACCTGTCACAAATATACGCCCGGCCTTGTGATAACTGTGATGAAAGGCCAGATTGAAAAGGAATTTCTGCTCTTCCGTACTTTTGGCCCTTCTCATCAATCGATCGTATATCCACGGCTGTTGATCCATAAGCTCGGCGAGTAGCATACGCTCTCCCGGCTTCAGACGTTTGTACCAGGGATCGGAGAAAACCCATACAGGGGGTAACGGATACGGGCCGTATGTTTTATCGTCATCTTGTTTCATAAGCTTAATGCCATTCCGGCTGGTTTTTTTGTTTGATCACTTGGCTGCCTACATCAATTTGAATACTCTCGGGAGAAAGAATGATACGGGTTGTTCGCCCATACGGGGTAGCTACCCGCTCGTAGGTAATGCATCGCGCGGCACAGAAGCTAATCACACACGGTACTTCCTTAAACAGTGTCTCATGGCGAAATTCAATGAGGCCATCATATTCGACAGCATAGCGATTGAGCATGGCATCCAATAACGTAGTGCTTACCTCACCGCTCATCGTACACACCAACAATCCTCCTTTCTTCATGTGACTGGGTTGCCCCTTTTGATCGACATCGGCAATCACCTCCGTACTGAAGGCATCCAGACGAAACGACTTCTGTCCATCCTCGCCGAACAAACGAAGATAAGTTTCGATATCGGCAGGATTGCTGCCTTGCAACCATTCCGTGACTTTACCAATTATGTTTTTTGCATCCATCGTATTCAATATTTAATATTATCATTCCATTCTTCGATCCACTCGCCACCTTCGGTACGGATGTTCTCAGCTTGAATCACGAACCGTATCGTCGTATATCGATCTCCGTAACGGGTATAGTTGATGTGCATATGAACACACGCGGCACAGTCGAACGTAATCGTATCACCGGCAACAGGCTCTCCTCCATCGGCCGCCACATAAATTTTTCCGCAACGAAGTTCATGCTTGCCGAATCCCCATTTCATCAGAGGGGCATTCGGAATACCCGCATATACGGCATTAATGGAGCCTCCCATCGGAACTCCCGCGTCTGCTACTTTTCCATCACGGTCTATCCGGTGATCGAACGAATACGAGAAACTCTCCAGTTCGAACTTGTCGGTGTAAACATGCGTGGGTATGCTTCCATCGGCATTTTGTTTCAGAATAGCATTTCCGATACACAGAAATTACTTGGTTGCTGCAACTTCAGACATAATGTTGTATTTTATGGTTGGATGAATCTTCTTAATTCTTTTTTGCTCGAGCGTTTCGCTGCAAACTTAGAGATAATTTTTAAATTCAGAATAAAATATCTTTCAAATATTGCTAAAAAAGTAAAATCTACACTTCTGTTTTCAGAAGAGCCTGTATCCGGATCATTGGTAGGCATAGAGAGTAAGTTGCATTGCTGCCTTGCAGCCACTCCGTGACATTACCGATTATGTTTTTTGCATTCATCGTATTCAATATTTACTAATGTGAATCCAGAGTTGAAAACTCTCAATTCAGCGTCAAATCAATTTGCTTATAATGAGCAGCCCCCACCATTTGTTCATTCCCTTGAAAATCATTCTTTAGAAGAAAAATTCCACTAATTATTCTAAGCATAACTTCCAAGGAAAAAGAGCTAAAATTAATCTCCATATATTTTTCGTGGCGCGTCTCGTACATCAAGAGCGGAAGCTCTTCTTTCCAAAAGAGCAGTATGCGGGATCGTTTCTCTTTCTTATTTTTATACAACACATTGTGAAGCGTCGATGCCAGATTGTTCAGATATGTTGTGATGTGTAACCGTGGGTAATGGCTACGTAAGAAGGAAAGATCGGTCGTGATTTCGGTATAAGGATCGTCATGACATCCCTCGTCTTGCGTGTCGGTGGATGCTACCGCCTGCTCCAGCCGTTCCCACTTGGCGATGTTTTGCCGTATAAACGAAATCTCTTTCAACTGCTAACTGTTTATTGCTGATAAAAACAGCACAAAAATAAACCTTTTCATGTGTTTACGCAAAACAGAGACACGGAGATTCCCCACAGCGTTCGGAATGACAATGGAACAATGTTGTAGGGACACAATGAATTGCGTCTCTACAACAGCTCGTATATCGGGCGTATTGTACCTTATCCAACACTCAAAATCATGTATTTGCGGTTATTTGTGTCATTCGCGCCATTTACGTTCTAACATCGTCATTTGGTATTCGTAATTGTACTATGTACCCAGGAAAGAATTACAACCTCTGACAACAAGCTGTTTATCGTCAACAAAAAGTCCTTTCGGGGCACAAGGGCTGCAAGTCCGGGGTTAAGGTTCAGCAGAGCCTGCAGTCTTTTTATGTTTGCGGATTTTCTTTATCGCCCAATCGTAATGGCTCGACGTAGCCGAAACACAATAACTACCCAGTGTCGTACTGCCTGTCCAGGCAAAAACGTCTTTTCGGAATAAAGCTTCGTTGTTAAAAGTCTCGATCAGGGCCATCACCTGTGCGTGACTTTCCAAAAGCATTTCCGTGGCTTGATCCAAGGCAGTGGTTTGATGCTTTTTCCAGAACTCGAGGTTCATCTGAGGGTAAGTGCGCCAGTTGTAGGGTGCGGGCAGGAAAGTCACACTTTCGCCGGCCGTATTGCGCTTTACCCAGTTGAGCAAAAGCTGATGCCACTCGTAGAGATGAGTCAACACATCGCGGATGTTACGATCGCGATCGTCGAAAGCAAAGGTCATCTCCTGTTCTTCTCTTGTCATCGACGTGATGAGGTCGAAGAGTTTTTCAAAATTGCTTTGGCTTGCCTGAAGCAGGTCTTCTTTTGTTGTCGGTCGTGCCATGGGTTCTGTCTATTTTAAAGTTTGATTGGAATATAAATTTTAGTGCTGCCTGATTCGGGATTTTCCTCTGAGTAGTCGATATATTCCTCAAAGGGCATGGCAAAACGAATCGGATAAGGGATGTTGGCCATGATTTCGTTGTAAGCCGCCTGCAAATCGTTGTAAGAGCCTTGTAATGTATAGACCGCGTATCTACCTGCAGGCAGAAATAGCCTCCCGATTTCTCCACGGGCAGGTAGCAAACTGGAAACGGAAGCACACGCATAAAACCGGCAGTGTTCGGCCGCCGTTACATTCGGGTCGTCGAAACTTAATCCGATAAAGCGAGTCGTTTCGTTCGGTTTCCGACTGTCTGACAGGTATTGCAGGAGTTTCTTCCAGCCTGTTCTGTAAGCTTCGGATGCCCCGTATCTGTCAGCGATGCGGATATACGCCAAGTCCAAACCCTCGAAATCAACGACCTCGGCCGGAAAAGAAAGCGCGTTGCCTTCGTTGCGGAAAACCTGCAAGTGTTCTTCCAATCGTGCAAGATAGGTTTTGGGTGCAATCCCGAAATGCTTTTTGAAGGCTTTCGAGAAGGACTGCGCATTATCGTAACCAACCTTTTCGGAAAGTTCGGTCAGCGTCTGTGCTTGTATCTGCATATACAAAACGGCTTTCTCCAGCCTTTCACGAAGGATATAAGTCGATAAAGGTTCGCCGAAGACGGAATAAACGATGCGCGAGAGCTGCCTTTGCGACAGATTCAGCTCCTCCGCAATTTGCTCCGTCAACAAAGGCTCATGCAGATGCGTATGGACGAAATCCATGATACGGTTTGCCGTTTCCTGATAGAATTCCTGGGTGTCTTGTTTCATTGCCTTTCCTCTTTCTTTTCCGCCTGCAAAGTTAGGTCGATAAAATGAAGCGGAGATTGTCCGATCTCGCCAATTTTGTTTTCCTTTATAAAGATTGTGAGAGTGAACGAATCTTCTTAAATCAAAAACGGCAGAAGAGGATCGTGTAAGCCATCCCTCTTCTGCCGTATATAGATATGATTCCAGAAGCCGCCGCAACGATTCCCGGTTGTGTTAGGTTGAAACGATCCGGAGCACGTTGAGCAGATCGCGGTTAATCGGTTTATCTTTTTTGATGGCCTTCATGAAAGGAACAAGCGTCAACTCTTCATTTTGAATACCTACCATGGCATTTCGCTGTCCTTCGATCAAGGCATCAACGGCTGCCACTCCCATACGGGTAGACAGGATACGATCCTGTGCCGTCGGTGAACCTCCGCGCTGCAAATGACCGAGAATAGAGACACGCACGTCAAATCCCGGATATTGCTTCTTCACCCGTTCGGCCACGCCCATCGCTCCGCCTGTCACCTCGCTCTCAGCCACCAGCACGATGCTACTGTTCTTCGACTTCCGAAAGCCCATCCCAATCATTTCGGCCAATTGGTCTTTCTTCAAAGAGATTTCCGGAATAATCGCAGCCTCCGCACCTGATGCAATTGCGCCGTTGAGTGCCAGAAACCCTGCATCACGCCCCATTACTTCGACAAAGAACAAACGCTCGTGCGACGATGCCGTGTCACGTATCTTATCGACACATTCCATAATCGTATTCAGCGCCGTATCATAGCCGATCGTCGTATCCGTTCCGTTCAGGTCGTTGTCGATCGTTCCCGGCAACCCGATAATAGGGAAATCATATTCTTGTGCAAAGTCGCGAGCTCCGCGAAGACTGCCATCTCCACCTATGACAATCAGAGCATTGATGCCGTGCTGAAGGATAACGTCATACGCCAGCTTTCGTCCTTCGGGGGTTTGAAACTCGGCACATCGGGCCGTCTTCAAAATTGTTCCGCCACGTTGTATGATATTGCTGACGCTCTGCGTCTTGAAATCTTCAATCTCGTTTGTGATAAGTCCCTTATATCCTCTGTAAATCCCTTTTACCGCCATTCCGTTATAAATCGCAGCACGTGTCACCGCACGAATGGCCGCGTTCATGCCGGGAGCATCTCCTCCCGAGGTCAATAGACCGATACACTTGATCTTTGTCGACATATTGCTTATTATTTAAAAACCCAACCGGGGGGCAAAGATAATGATTAACGCCGAATCAGGGAAACGGGATAAAATAATCACATGAAGCAACAGCGAACAAGCTGCCGCGTTACCATCCGAAGTAACGCTTGGCATTGTAATAACAGATATCCTCGACCATCTGATTGATAAATGAAAATTCGGAAGCAGGTAACAGGCCGCGCTCTATCTCATTCCCGATGATATTACACAGAATACGGCGGAAATATTCATGACGCGGATATGACAGGAAGCTGCGCGAATCGGTCAGCATACCAACAAAACGGCTTAACAGACCAAGTGACGAAAGACTGTTCAACTGGTTCTCGATTCCTTTATATTGATCAAGAAACCACCATGCTGCACCGTATTGCATCTTGCCGGGAACAGACCCGTCGTTGAAATTATAGAGGTTAGTTACGATCAAATCATTATCACGCGGGTTCAGATTGTATACAATCGTTTTGGCCAGATGTTCTTCTTCGTCAAGACGGCTGAAAAAGCGATTCATCGGAACGGCTACCGTTACATCATCGATCGAGTCGAAGCCTGTATCAGGTCCAATCTTCTTGAACATGCGGGCATTGTTGTTACGGATCGCTCCGATATGAAACTGTTGCACCCATCCGGAGCGACAGTCCATCACAGCCAGATCATACAGCAAGGCGGAGCAAAAGCGATCATGTTCATCTTTTCCGACCGTCTGTCCGGAACGTACCTTTCCGAAGGTCGTTTCGATCTCGGCATCAGTGTACGGCTCGGCGTAGAATGTCGTCAGCCCGTGATCGGACAGCGAGCAGCCTTCCCGCTCAAAATAATCGTGCCGTTTTTGCAATGCATCGATAAGCTCCTTATAAGAACCGATGGATTGGTCGGCTACGGCCGATAGCTTGTCGAGGTATTCGTTATACGCTTTCGGATTTCCGATTGCCATCGCTTTATCGGGTCGCCATGCGGGCAGCACTTTAACCCCGAAGCTGTTTTCGCGGATCTCCTCGTGATATTCGAGCGTATCAGCCGGATCGTCGGTCGTAGCAACAACCTCGACGCGCATCCGCCGCATAATCGCTTGCGGACGATATTCCGGTGTTTGCAACTTAGCCGTACACTCTTCGTAAATATGACGTGCATTTGAAAGTTTCAACGTCTCCTGAATGCCGAAGATACGGTTCAGCTCCATGTGCGTCCAATGATAGAGCGGATTCCGCATGGTGTAGGGGATTGTTTCCGCCCATTTCTCGAATTTCTCATACGAGGTTTTGTTACCGGTGATGTATTCTTCGGGCACCCCGTTCGCACGCATGGCGCGCCACTTGTAATGATCGCCGGCCAGCCAGATCTCAGTCAGGTCGGCAAACTGGTAGTTCCGGGCAATCATTTTGGGATCGAGGTGACAATGATAGTCTATAATCGGCAGTTTTTCGGCATGTTTGCGAAAAAGCTCGGCAGCCGTATCGGTCTGCAGCAGAAAATTGGCATCCAGAAATGTTCGTCGCATCATAATCTTTTCTCAATGATAGCTTGTACCACATTCAATACATAGTCTCCCAACTTCTCACATTCGGAGATAATATCCATGTAGAAGATGGCATCGGAATACTTATACAACTTATTGTCTATGTTATCTATATTGTTGTTTTTTAATAGATTTCGATAAGAGTTGATTTCGTTCTCCATATTGTAGGAGAGCGCCATGTCTTCGCGGGTACCGGTCTGACGGAGCAGGATGTCGTTCATATGAACGATTGCAGCATCGGTCAGGGCCAACATGTGTTCAATATTATGATTTTGCTCGTCGGTAAAGTGTCCTTTCGCATCGTTACGCCGCTTGATGGTTTTCGCGATGTTGTTGCATGAATCGGCGATACTTTCGATTTCGGACACGGCGCGAAGCATCACGCGGATATTATTCTTTCCTTCGGCGCTGAGTCGTCCTTCGAGCACACGGGTCAAGTAGTCCGCAATCTCAACCTCCATGCGGTCACTGATCTGTTCGTATTTCTCGATGCGGTTATATGTTTTCAGGAATTTTTCATCATCCGTCTCATAGAGGATCTCTTTAACCATGCCCATCATTCGGTACACACGCTGTCCGTAGACAGCCATCTCTTTCTTAGCCTGCAAGAGCGATAACTCGGAAGTCGAAAGCATTCCGGATGAAATATATTTGAGCTGGAACTCTTCTTCTTCCGTTTCACGCGGCGATTTGATGATGGCCGAACAAATACGGACATAAAGATTCGTGAACCAGATCATGATGGCAATATTGCACAGATTGAACAACGTATGGAACAGTGAAAGACCGTATGAAACAGAAATCTGCAATGAGAAGAGGTGGGTCTGCAAGGCGATCAACCTCGGGTCTGTCAGTTCCTGACCGGAAGTAATTTGTTTCACGGTTTCCGGATCAAGGGAAGTGATGAAATTCGTTATTTCGTGCGGATCGCCCGGACCAAACTTCGTAACGACTTGAGCGACCATATCGGAGAAGGGATAAAAGAGGAGCATCATCCAGCAGACTCCGAACAGGTTAAACATCAAGTGCGCCAAGGCTGCACGGCGGGCCGATGTATTGGCCGAGATTGCTGCGATATTGGCAGTGATCGTCGTTCCTATATTCTCGCCCAATACCATGGCGGCAGCCATCTCGAAAGGGATCCATCCCTGAGTACACATGATCAAGGTAATGGCGACTGTGGCGCTCGAAGACTGCACAATTACAGTAAGTACCGAGCCTAAAAGCATAAAGAGAAGCAATGAACCATATCCCATGGAAGTGTAGTCACGGATAAACGAGAGTACTTCGGGATTGTTTTGCAGGTCAGGTACCGAATCTTTCAGGTAAGCGAGTCCGAGGAAAAGAAAGGCAAAACCGAGAATAAACTCTCCCCACGATTTCCGGCTGCTCTTTTTGGCGAACATGAGTGGAATAGCCACACCGATGAGCGGCAGGGAGAGGATGCTGATGTCAACTTTGAATCCGAAGATCGAGATGATCCACGCCGTAATGGTTGTTCCGACGTTGGCTCCCATGATGACACTGATGGATTGCCCCAGCGTAAGCAGCCCCGCATTGACGAAACTGACAACCATCACTGTCGTAGCACTCGACGACTGGATCATGGCTGTGATGAGAAGCCCCGTCAAGACGCCGGTGAAGCGATTCGTCGTCATGACGGAAAGAATGTTTCTGAGTTTGTCTCCGGCCACTTTCTGAAGACCTTCACTCATCGTTTTCATTCCGTAGAGGAACATACCCAATGAGCCTATGAGGGTTAGAAAGTCCAAAAAAGAATAGTTCATAGAAAGGATTGACTTGTGTAAAATTTTTGTTACTTTGCGGACAAAAATACAAAAAAAACGGAATTATGACAAAAACAGATAAAGAATCGATTACCGTCTACTGCAAAAATAACGATTTGTACAAAGAAGTCCCGATTGGCTCGTCTTTGAGTGAGATCTACGCTATGCTGGGGGCTCCGCTGCGTTACCGACCGCTGGGGGCAAGGGTTAATAACCGGGTCGAAAGTTTGACATACCGTTGCTGGAATCCGAAAGACATCGATTTTGTCGATTATACCCATCCATCTGGCTATCGTATTTATTTGCGTTCACTCTGCTTCATCCTTGTCAAGGCGGTATACGATCTTTATCCCGATACGCCGTTCAACCTTGAACATCCTGTATCGAAAGGGTTTTATTGCGCGTTCGAGAATCGCCGGAAGTTGACACAGGAGGATGTTACACGGATCAAACAGCGGATGCAGGAACTGATCAACGCCGATCTTCCGTTCAAGATGCGCAATGTACGGACATCCGACGCGATGGCGACCTTCTATGAACGGGGGATGAACGACCGCGCCCTGCTGATCGAAACGGCCGGTATGGCTTACACATCATATTACGAGTTGGACGGTTATATCGACTATTTCTACGGCAGTCTGGTGCCTTCGTCGGGTTATATTCATCTGTTCGATCTGGTGCCCTACTCCGATGGGATACTGTTGCAGATACCGCAGCGCGACAACGTGCACGAGCTTTACCCGATGGTTCGCCAAGATAAAATGTTTCATGCCTATAAGGAGCATCTCGAGTTGCAGCGTACGATCGGTGTCAACTATGTGGGCGATCTGAATCGCGCCATAACGATAGGAGAAGCTCGCAAGATTATCATGGTGTCTGAGGCAATGCAGGAGAAACAAATTGCCCACATCGCCGAAGAGATTGCATCGCGTTACAAGGACGGAGTACGCGTGGTCCTGATATCCGGCCCGTCCTCGTCGGGAAAGACGACCTTCTGCAAACGTCTCGAAGTGCAACTCATCACGAATCTACTACATCCGGTCGGCGTTTCGCTCGACGATTATTATGTGAATCGAGAAGACACCCCAAAAGATGACGAGGGAGAGTATGACTTCGAGTCGCTCTACGCGATCGATCTTCCCTATTTTCACCGCGACCTGCGCAAGCTCATCGCAGGGAAAGAGATCGAGATTCCTTCGTTCGATTTTGAACAGGGGCGACGGGTGTTTCGCGGAGACAGATTGCAGATGCAGAAGAACTCTGTCCTGATTCTCGAAGGGATTCACGGGCTGAATCCCGAACTGACATCACACATCCCGCCCGAAAATATTTACCGCATCTATGTCTCGGCTCTGACGACGATCTCGCTCGACGGGCACAACTGGATTCCCACGACCGACAACCGCCTTCTGCGACGTATCGTGCGTGACTACCGCTCACGCGGTTACTCGGCGCGCGAAACGATTGCCATGTGGCCGAAAGTGCGTCACGGAGAAGACAAATGGGTATTTCCGTATCAGGAGAATGCCGATGCAATGTTCAACAGCGCCATGATTTATGAGCTGGCCGTATTGCGTAAGTTCGCCGAACCGATCCTCAGCGAAATCCGTGAAAAAGATGCGGAGAGCGCCGAGGCTTATCGGTTGTTGCGATTCCTTCGCTATTTTAACTATATCCCGCTCGAAGAATTGCCCGTGACTTCGCTTCTGCGCGAGTTTCTGGGCGGGGGAATCTTCCGGTATTAACGTGAGGCGATTCCCAGCCGATGTTCGATGTCGGCTACAAGGCTGCTGGCACCGATGCGGAAGTATTCCTTCGTCAGCCATTCGTCGCCCAGCAGTTCTTTTACCAGCGTGTAATACTTCACCGCGTCTTCGGCCGAACGTATGCCGCCCGATACTTTGACGCCCGCCTTCCGTCCGCTCAACTTGTGGTATTGTTTGATCACGCGGCAAATGGTGTATACGGCTTCGAGCGTGGCGCCGGGATAACCTTTACCCGTCGACGTCTTAATGAAGTCGGCACCCGAATACAGGGCGAGGATCGTAGCCCGCCGTATGTTGTCCGGGGTCGACAAGGCTCCTGTTTCGAGGATGACTTTCAGCTTGGCGTCGCGGCAAGCATCTTTGATCTCGGCGATTTCGTCAGCCACCTCTTCACAGGCGTCTTCCATCAGGCAGCCGAGGTTCATCACGATATCGATTTCGTCGGCGCCGGCCATCACGGCCAAGGCTGTTTCGGCCACCTTAACTTCCGGGAATGTCTGAGACGAAGGAAAACCGGCCGATACCGCGGCAATTTTTACGTCGTGCGCTGTCAGGGCCTGCTTCACCGTCGCGGTAAAAACCGGGTAGGTGCAGATCGCTGCCACGTTCGACATGTCGGGTGACACTCCTTCAAAGGCATTTACTTTTTCGACCATCTGCCAAACGGTTTCTTTTGTGTCGAGGGTGGTCAATGTCGTTAAGTCGATCAATCCGTAGACTCGTTTCAGGGTTTCGCTGTTGAAATTCTTCTGATAAGACTTTTCGAGTAGATTGTTCACTTTTTCCGCGACGGTATCCGCCGAAAGCGCCGGATCGAAACGTTCTATACATTCGTGATACTTGTCGGCATGCGAATGATTGCAGGCATGCCCGTGTTCATGTTCTTCCATCTTATGTTATTCTTTTAGTTTTTGATTGTTCTTATGTCGTTCGAAGTCTCGTTCCGTTTTTTTGCGCAGGTTTCTTTCGAAAGCATCCGTCAGATCGACTCCCGTCTGATTAGCCAGACAGGCGAGCACCCATAACACATCGGCCATCTCATCGGCCAGATGACGCGTCTTGTCACTCTCTTTAAACGATTGATCGCCATACTTACGGGCAATGATACGAGCAACTTCACCGACTTCTTCCGTCAGGATCGCCATATTGGTCAACTCGCTGAAGTAACGTACACCGTATGTCTTGATCCAGTCGTCTACCCGCAGCTGTACGTCTCTTAGTGTTAAATCGTTCATTCGATAATATATTGAAACGGCCGCCTGAACGGCCTGAATGTTTTACGCAAAAGTAAACATTAAAAACGAAAAGGAGAATATAAATGACGAATGACAAATTGCGATGTCCGAACGCGAATAACGCAAACGACGCGAATGAACGCAAATACATCATTTGGAGGGCTTGGCGGGCGAACACAGAGGTTCGCCCCTACACGGCGTCCGATGGCTGAACGCTGATTACTGAATGCTGAATGACAATTAATCATTGACAATTAATTAACGTGGCTATTAACTATTAAAGGAGGATTTTTTTACCTCGCATGGTGTGTGCGACCTTCCTCGCATAATGTATGCGCAGGTTGAACGCGGGTGGCAGACGTCGTCCATGAGAAAGGGTTTGTTTTTCAACCTCTTTTATCCCGCAAGGCATCGTCACTCGTAATTATTCGTTCGCGTTTCGTTTTTCATCGGGCCAGGGACACGGTTTACCGGTGGCCTTGAACGACGGACGTTGGGCATCGACACTGCGTAGATAGGTGCCGAGCTTTGCTGATAAGTCTGTGACACGTTCCGGATAAGAGGCGGACTGTTCGTGGTTTTCACCGATATCTTCAGATATATTAAATAACTCCTTCTTGCCGGTTTCATAGAAATAAATGAGTTTCCAGTCTCCCTCGCGAATGGTACATGAGGGACCTACTCCGGGGCCGCTTCCGTCCCACAAGTTCGGGCAGTTCCAGAAAAGTGCGCGACCGTCGGAAGGATTTTTGCCTTTTCCGGTGAGGAGGGGGATGAAGCTTCGTCCGTCGATGGGTTGTACGATTTCATCGTTCTTTATTCCGGCCATTTCGAGGATGGAAGGAAAGAAATCTTCGATGATGACGTAATCATTGCAACGGGTTTGAGGTTTTACGTGTCCTGGCCATGCAACGATCATGGGCTCGCGTATCCCGCCCTCGTAAGCAGAACCTTTCCCGCTTGTGAGGGGAGCGTTATGGGTGTGCAGCGTTCCACCCCGCCATTTTGATCCGCAACTAAATCCACCGTTGTCGCTCATAAAAAGGATGATGGTCCGGTCGGCTTCGCCATGCGCTTCGACCCAGTCCATCAGATCGCCGAGGCTCTTGTCCATCCCTTCGATCAGGGCGGCATAGGCCGCCTCTCTGGGATCTAATCCCTTGTCGAGATATTTGGCATAGAAGCGGATGTCTTTATCGACGGGGATATGGATGGCGTAGTGTGCCATATAAAGGAAGAACGGCTGTCCGTATTGCTTCGCCTTGTCGAGGGCGCGGATGGCTTCGAGCGTAAGCGCCTCGGTCGCGAAGATGTCCTTGCCGTGATATTTTTCGAGTCCCGGGATTGCAAAGGGCGATTGCGCACCGCCATCGGTACGGTTTCCGAAGTTCTGTTCGCCGAGGTAACTGGCCAGGCCTCCCGCGGCATGTCCCGCAATGTTGACTTCGAAGCCGAAATGTGCGGGGTTTTCGCCCGGCGTATTGATGGCACCGAAGTGTGCCTTTCCGCAATGAATGGTATGGTATCCGTGCTCTTTGAGCAACTGTACGAACGAGGTCGCGCAGTAAGTTTGTTCAATACCCGGCACCTGGCAGATTCCGTTCACATTCCATTGCGGAAAAGTAAGGGCATCACTTTGGGCATCGGTCGATTGGTCGCGATGGAGCGTCCAATTCGTCACCCGGTGTCGTGCTGCGTTGGCTCCGGTGAGCAGGCTGCATCGCGTGGGAGAACTGATGGCCGAGGCATAAGCCTGCGTGAACATCATCCCTTGCCGTGCAAGGCGTTCCATATTCGGCGTTTCGTACGTGTCGTTAAACGGCGTACGCTGTGTCCAGAAAGGCAGTGAGGTATCCTGCCAGCCCATATCATCGACCATAAACAAAATGATATTCGGACGACGGACGGTATCCTGTGTTTCCGCTCCCTGTGCGACAACCGGAAGCAGGGCAAACGGAATGAGACATGTTGTTTTCATTGTTATCATGCGTATATGGGCAAAGGTAGCGACATTTTCCGGTTTTTCGTTATCTTTGCCACCCTATTTTTTGCATTATGACGAAATTTATTACAGTTATATCATTGTTTGTTGCGCTTTGCTGTACGAAGAAAGCAAGCGGAGGTGATTTTATATCGTATTCAGTCGCTGAGTTCGATGCTTTGCTGAAAGGGAATAAGTCGATTCAGTTGTTAGACGTTCGTCGTCCCGACGAATTTAAGGCCGGACACATCGAAGGAGCAATCCTGATCGACGTTACGGAAAAAGACTTTCTGGCAAAGGCCGACTCGTTGCTCGACAAGTCGCGGCCTGTGGCGGTATATTGCCGGAGCGGCAGGCGTAGCCGAAGAGCGGCCGAGATGTTAGTCGAAAAAGGCTATACGGTTCATAATTTAAACGAAGGCTATCATGAATGGCGTCTTTATCAGGAGGGGAAAAAACCATGAGGATTTTCCCCTCCTCTTTTTTTTAGCCTTAGCCGATGGCTCCGGCCTTGAGCAGGTATTCGGCAATCTGTACGGCATTCAAAGCCGCCCCCTTTTTAATCTGATCACTGACCGCCCAGAACGTTAATCCGTTCGGATGGGTAAGGTCTTTGCGGATACGGCCTATGTAAACGGGATCTTTCCCGGCTACGAAGAGTGGCATCGGATAATCTTTCTTAGCCGGATCGTCCTGCAAGATGACCCCTTCGGCTCGTGCGAACGCTTCTTTTGCCTCTTCGACCGAGACGGGACGCTCCGTTTCTAACCAAATGGCTTCGCTGTGCGCACGCATCACCGGAACACGTATGCACGTTGCACTCACCTCAATGTCGGAATGCATGATTTTGCGGGTCTCGCTATACATTTTCATCTCTTCCTTCGTATAACCATTGTCGGTGAATACATCAATTTGCGGAATCAGATTGTAAGCAAGTTGATAAGCGAATTTTTCGACCGTCGGCTCTTCGCCTTTGAGAAGCTGCGCGTACTGTTTCACCAGCTCGTCCATCGCTGCCGCTCCCGCTCCGCTGGCAGCCTGATACGTGGCTACATGCACCCGTTTGATATGCGAGATTTTTTCGATGACATTCAACGCAACAACCATCTGAATCGTCGAACAGTTCGGGTTTGCGATGATTCCTTTGGGGCGTGTCAGCGCATCTTCGGGATTGATTTCGGGCACGACCAGAGGGACGTCTTCATCCATCCGGAAAGCACTTGAATTGTCAATCATCACCGTGCCGTGTTTCGTGATGGTTTCGGCATATTCGATAGAAGTACCGCCTCCGGCCGAAGTAAAGGCCACATCGATGTCCTTGAAATCGTCATTGTGTTTCAGTTCTTTGACGATGTGCGGTTTCCCTCGAAATGTATATTCACGTCCTGCGCTACGCGACGAACCGAACAGTACCAGCTCATCCATCGGGAAATTTCTCTCTTCGAACACACGAAGGAACTCCTGTCCCACCGCACCGCTTACTCCAACAATTGCTACTTTCATCTTTTTCGTTTTTAAAGAATATGGAATATTTAATATTTTTCGTTGTATATTTGTAACAGAAATCTTCAAATATGGCTGCAAAGATAGAAAAACAAATGCGGCAAACGGTATCCGCTTTACATTTTTCATCCGTTGCAGCCAGAGAAACAAGGAGGGAAGTACGATGAAACACATGATGCTACTCGTCAATTTGATACTTATGCCGGTCTTCTTGCGGGCACAAACGTCTGATCCATCAAAGCCGGGCGATGTATTGCTGAACGAAGTGATGGCCAATCCCAAAGGACTGACGGCTTTGCCGGAAACAGAATATATCGAAATCTACAATGCTTCGGGCAAAACTCTTTCACTGAAGGGATGGGCTTTTATCTATGATAAAACGACGGTTGCCCTGCCCGATGTTACGCTGCCTGCCGCCGGATATGCGGTGCTTTATCGCGAAGGGCGGGAGATCGTGATCCCTGTTGAGGCGCTGGGATTAGGTTTAAAGAAGTTCCCTGCGAATCTGGCAAATGGCGGTAAGCATATCGCCTTAAAAAACTCGGATGGGCATCTTATTTATGCCTACGACTACCCGAAAGCCGTAGCCGGAAAATCGCACGAACGCGGGTCGGATAATACGTGGCATCTCTGTACCGATCCTCGCGGAGGTACTCCGGGTGCAGTCAATTCGTCGCCCGCTTCACCACCCGGTCCAACACCTCCCCCTGAACCTCCGACACCCCCTCAACCCCCAGTCCCTCCGGTCCAGCCTGATCCGACACCTGAAGAGCCGATAAAAATCGAACCCGGTGAAATCGTCGTGAATGAGATTTTATTCGATCCATTCGTCGGCGGAAGCGAATTCATCGAGCTCTACAATCGTTCGGGACGGACATTGCCGGTAAACGGCCTTACTCTTGCAATCCGAAAGGCAAACGGTGAAATCGGTACGCGGTATCCTCTGACATCGGTCAAAGACTCTCTTGCGGCCGACGAATATCTCGTACTGACCTCAAGTCGTAGTGGTGTGATCGGGTTTTATACGACTCCTTTTCCCGAACGGATCCATGAACTCAAATTACCTGTCCTGCATAACAATGAAGCCACGATCATTCTGCTGCGAAAGTTCGACTCTCTCATTATTGACGAGGTCGCTTACTCATCGAAGTGGCATGATGCAGCGATCAGACATATGAAAGGCGTGTCGTTAGAGCGTATCCGTCCCGATGGAGCGTCGGAAGAGGCTTCGAACTGGACTTCGGCGGCTTCGGAAGCAGGTTACGCGACGCCCGGCTACAGAAATTCACAGTTCAGGGATACGCAGGCCGACTATTCGTTTTCCATCCAACCTCCCGAATATCTCCATACTACCGATCGTTACGTTATATCTTACCGAACGGATGAAACGGGTTATCGTTGCCGGATCGAGGTATATACACCCAATGGGAAGAGAGTGGCGGAAATAGCAAACAACCAGTTGCTAACGCCTAACGGCGAAATCTTGTGGGATGGTACAGGAACAGACGGAAGCCGCCTGTCGTCTGGTGTATATATCTTTTTTGCCGAGCTTTACCACTCTGACGGCAACCGCCGGCGTGTCAAAAAAGCCTTTCTGGTTCACTGATCCGCTGTGGGGTGCTTATCGCGGATGATCTCCTCAACTCCGTCCATGATTTCGAAAAGTTCCGACACAGTTTCGGCACGCAACATCGCGACCCGTGTCGGTTTGAAATCGGGGATGCCTTTAAACAAAGGGGTTACGGCCAGATGTCGACGGATATGAAGGATGCCGCGCCGTTCGTCGAGCCATTCCACGCTTTGTCGCACCTGTCGTTTCAGGATATTGAGATACCATGCGAACGACTCAGGGCGGAGCGGTTCACCTGTCTGTAAAAAATGTTTTACTTCGCGGAAAATCCACGGCCGTCCGATACTCGCGCGTCCGATCATCACACCGTCTACCCCGTAACGCTCAAAAGCATCCCTGCATCGTTCGGCTGATGTGATGTCGCCGTTGCCGATAATCGGTATGTGCATGCGCGGATTTTCTTTTACGGCACCGATGAGCGTCCAGTCCGCTTCGCCGGTGTACATCTGTGCCCGTGTGCGTCCGTGAATCGTGAGAGCTGCGATGCCGCAATCCTGTAGTTGCTCGGCCAGTTCGACGATGATGCGATGATCGGCATCCCAACCGATTCGTGTCTTTACCGTTACGGGGATATTTACGGCTTTCACTACGGCACGTGTTATCTCAAGCATCAGCGGAATATTTCGTAACATCCCCGCACCGGCACCCTTATTTGCCACTTTCTTGACCGGGCAACCGAAATTGATATCGAGTACATCGGGACGTGCGACTTCACAAATCCGTGCGGCTTCGACCATGGGCATCACTTCGCGGCCGTAGATTTGTATCGCTACGGGACGTTCTTCGTCCGAGACCTTAAGTTTCTCTTCCGTCTTGCTTACCTGACGAATCAGCGCATCGCTCGATACAAATTCGGTATAGACCATGTCTGCTCCGAATTGTTTACACATCAGACGAAACGAAATATCCGTCACATCTTCCATCGGTGCCAGCATGACCGGCCGTTCTCCCAAATCTATTGTTCCGATTTTCACCTTTTCTTTCTTAAACAGTTGTGAAAGTAATGATTTTAATGTCTCCGAATAAAGCGGATCACAGAGTAGGCGTTCGTCATCATCAATCAGATTTCTTCCAGTGTGTAATATTGATAATCGCGCATGAGAGTGCGGAGGAAATGCTCGTCCGGGATTGTTGTTTCAATCTTCAGAAAACTGCGGGCCTGTAACGCTAATTGATGAATACGCTGCGAGCGTTTGTTTGTCTTGTCCGATAAGGTTTCAGCTATCAGATTCATTTGTTCGAGCGAAAGATTTTCGGCCTGAGGAAAGACCGGATGATAGTCTTCCGTCAAATGACGAAGTTCGTGAAAGATAAGCTGTATTCCTCGAAAATTATTTTCTTTGATCACGAGGGTTCCACCGGCAAGATCACCGAATCGTTGGTTGTTACGGGTCAGAATCATTGGAATCAGACCAATGCATGACATATACAGATCGATGATCAACATCAACCAGCGCAGCAAGTAAGCGGAAAAGGATGGAGTACTTCCATCTTTCATCACGACACGTATGCCTGCCAGCTTTTTACCGGGCGATTGCCCCCGGTTAAATATTTCCCAAAGGAGCGAATAACACAAGGCAGGCAGATAGCATACAATCATCACGAGTGTCAATATGATATCCATCTCTTCTTTTTGCATTAGATTAGTATAAACACCAAATAGCAAAGAGATTAAAAAGCTGTAAGCAGACAGCAAAAGAGCGTCAATCGTCCGTGCCAGCACCCTGTGCCCGACACTGGCCGGCTCCTGATCGATCCGCACATATGAATTCGTGATAATACTTGAGTATGCCATTCGTTCGATTGTTTGTTTTTCTCTTATCTGGTCAGCAGTACGACTCCTCCCATAATCAATAAAACACCAATCCACCGTGTGAAAGGGACGGTTTCGTGAAAAAAGAAAATGGCTGCCAGTGTACCGAAGATATAGCTGATGCTGATCAGAGGATAAGCTAAGGACAGTTCGTAATGTTTAAGTATGTAAAACCAGATGAATGACGCCGCAACCATCGACAACCCCGAAGCGAGAAGCTGCCAGCTGAACATGGCTTGACGAAAGAACTTCCAAGTCCACGAGAAAGTCCCGATTTCGGCCATCGCAAATTTCAGAAAGATTTGTCCCGCTACAAGAAACAGGCATTGAACGGTTGAGCAGCAGAGTAATTTCAGCATGACGACAAGAGAGTGAAAGAATGGGATTTGTTGTTGTAATGGTTATAGACGAGAATCCTCTTAACGTCAGGCAAAGCTTTCGTACCCCCGTAAAGAAAGTATGACGGTACTTCCCGACGATGCAGGCAAGTGGCAGCTACATATACACCCAATGCGGACGAAGTGAACGATTCGCCGAAGAGGTGTTTGTATTGCATCATCGGACAATGTTCGAAAAGGTGTGCCATCACATCGTGATACACTTCATCGTTTTGTTGGTGCGTATTGATACCGGTCAATACGGCATCGATATCCTTCGATTCACAACCGGCCCCGGAAAGCAATCCGGCGAGTGTTTCACGCATCTGTACAGGTGTCGGACGATACATCAGCTCTACGCCATCGATCCGGCAGAGCGTATGGGAGTCTTTCTTGTTGCCGAGCAGCATGCTGACGGCTGTTTCGCCGGCAAAACACTTGCCGGGTTCGAAGTCCCACCTCCCGAGACGATTGAAGAAGCGGTAATAATGCTCTGTCAGTTCATCGTATCCACCGACGAGTGCCGTCCCGATTTTTCCTCTCCCGAATTGCAGGAAAGCATCAAGCAGGGCTTGCTCGAATGACGTGCCACGATGCACATACGTATTGTTGTATCCGTGACATTTCAGATCGATGGCAACCGTTGCGCTCAGGATGTTATGTGTCGACTGCATAAAGAAGGTGGGCTGGAGGAATTGCTCGTTATTTTCCATGATGGAAAGGAGAAACTGCTCCGTATTCGCGATACATCCTAGACCTGTGCCGCTGATGATGGCATCGGGCTTTTCGATGCCCGCGTCCTTAAGTGTTAGACGCGAAACGACAACGGCACGTTTGAGGAGCGTACACATACGGCGCGACATCAGGGGAGATAGATAGTCCGAGAATTGCGGGTCGAGTGTAGACACGTATTTATCGGTGTATATTATGGGATGCTCGAACCAGTCGTCGACGAGAGGTTGTTGCACAGAGATTTGTCGGGCTGATTGAATATAAATTGGCATGAACGGTTAGCTTTTGGACAAGATGATCGAGGAGTCGTTACCTCCGAAGCCGAACGAGTTCGAGAGAACATGACGCAAGGGACGTTCCGGCTCGGGATTCGTTATCGGCATGAAGCTGTGTTCTTCAATTTGATTACGAAAGTTCAGGTTTACCGGCAGAAAGTTGTGCTCGAGGGCTAAAAGAGATACGATGGCTTCGATACTGCCCGCCGCGCTTGTCGTGTGTCCGGTATAGGCTTTGACCGATGAAATCGGAGGTACTTGCTCTCCAAAGAGGCGCATGGCGGCCAATCCTTCGGTTAAATCGTTATTGGGGGTACCTGTGCCGTGCGCATTAAGGTGACCGATGTCTTCAGGCTTTAGTCCCGCATCGTCTATCGCTCCTTTCATCGCCAGATATGCCCCGAGACCGTCAGACGAAGAGGCCGTCGGATGATAAGCATCGCAGGCGTTACTGTAACCCGATATTTTGCCAACAGGTTTCACTCCGCGGCGTAACGCCGTTTCTGCCGACTCCAGCACGAGATACCCAGCGCCTTCGCCCAGATTAATCCCTGCCCGGTCACGATCGAACGGCCGACAAACCTCATGATCGAGAATCATTAGCGTATTGAAGCCATTCACATGATAGCGCGAGAGGCATTCACATCCGCCGGCTACGACGACATCAACCCGCCCATCGCGAATCAAGTCACATCCCATCATCAGCGTATTAGCTGACGACGAGCAAGCCGTCACAACTGTCGAAACCATACCGAAGCATCCGAAATAATCGGCAATCTGCTCGGTACACGAGCCGCAATCGTTCAGTTCGATATAAACATTTTTAGAATCGTTCGTGAGAAAATCATTGTAGTATCGCTCCGCCTTGTCCATCCCCCCGACAGTGATCCCCGAAAGAAAAGCAATACGTAACGCCACAGAACGATTGACCTGTGCTTGTTCCATTGCTTCGCGCACAGCCGGAATGGCCAACAACGACGAGCGTATAAATGCGTCCGAAGGCATCAAATGCAACATCTCGCGCAACTCGCTATTGGAAAACTTCACTTCGCCCACAGGCAAGCCGGTATGTATCGTTTGCAGGTATCGTACGGGAGCAACTCCTGTACGTCGGTTCCTCAGTGCGTCGAGCGTCTCCGCTTTACCGATCCCGATAGCCGAAACAATCCCCGCACCGGTGATGTAGATTTCTTTTCTCTCCATACGTGGATTTATGACTTCATTGCCTGATACCTTGTCATTCTATTACGTAAAAAACACGGCAAAGATACGAAAAGATACGGAAACTCCCGGAAGAGAGGAAGACTGCTTTCTCGTCCCTTCATCAATTTGCGTAAGAAATCGATCTCGGTTTTAAGACACTTCCCCTGATTAAGAAATACTTTGTGAAACAAAAATCACCTTTGCATCCGTTTCCGATACATAGAAACGGGTACGGCAAGTTGTGCTGTTACTGCGGGCGGACATTCAGGTCGGCCCTTATGAAGCCTCTGCAAAATTCACTTATAAAATTGTCCAATCCGTTTTTTTGCTGAATTGGACAATTTAGCATGGAAAATCCCGAAATTTGAAGTTTTATGCCATAAAAAGGCCGTTTATCAGCCCATTTCTCCCTTTATCGGAAAGAATTCCCGGGAGTGCAACATAAACTGTAGGCAATGACCTTCAAGGATAAGCCCCAAAAACGCATGAAAGAAAGACGGTCTTTGATTTGTTCTTCCACTTCTGGGTCGCTCAAACCATACTGGGAGCGCAGAGAAGTTCTATCTTGAAGAGCAGAATGGTATCATAAGAGGGGCACCCCATAGAGGAACTTCCTTTGGTATAGACCTTGTCGATCAAGCCGGAGATAGACTTTCAATCGATGAATTGGTTGATTTGGGCAAAGAACACATCTTTTACTTTGCGCCGAGCTACGATTTGGTCGGCAAAACTAAGTTGAGTACAGGCGGACTTCTTCATGGAGTAAAGAGACGAAAAAAGAGGGAAATGACAAAATAAAAAATGAACATAGTTTTGCAGAGAGCTCACAATAAAAGTCTAATAAAGTCATCTGAGGCAAGGGCGGCATTTGCACGGCATTTAGATGGACATCCGTATTGCCGCACACATCTAAAGCAGCAAATATCGAAGCCTCATTTGCCTTTTTTAGTACATCCCGACCAATAGATGTTTGTCCTAAATATTGATTCTCGACTCTTGGAGATATAACTTGAGTCAAAAGCAATAAGAAAACTCTTTGTTCTATTTTGAAAAACAGTTCCATGTATTTCAACGAATTAAGTTCGTATTTAGTAGCTGATGCCTATTCCTCCAAACCTCGGGTGGTGAAAACCATATTGGATTTAGGCCTGCATTTTATCAGCCGGCTGCGGGACGATATCAGTCTTACGTATATTTATAGGGGCCAACCAATGGGCAAGCACGGTGCGCCCAAAAAATATGATGGAAAGGTTAATCCTAAATCACTCGATATGAACCATTTTTCAAAAGCAGTAGCCTGCAATAAACTGACCATCTATTCAGCCAGGGTGTACTGCGTGGCTTTTAAAACGACCGTTAATTTGGCCATAGCTACATTTAAAAAAACGGGCAAGAAGTTGCAAGAAAGTTATACTTCTCAATAGTCCTCGAGATGGATGCCCCAAAAATTGTCCGTTATTATCGCTCTCGTTTTCAAATCGAGTTTGCTTATCGCTATGCAAACCAGCATTACGGCTTAACGCATTGTCAGGCACGAAGTGAAAACAAACTTCATTTTCATTTTAACGCCGCTCTAACCGCCGTCAATTGAGTTAAGACATAATGGTTGCAGGGCAATCCACGCGCAAACCAATCTTTTTCTATGCAAAGCCATAAAACAATGTATGAAAACGTATTAAAATCAAACATATTTATTCGAAAGTTCGGCATAAACCCAAACACGAAGAAAAACAAGCAAATTATAAAACGACTCAGAAACTACGGTTGGATTGTCCCTTGAAATAGAAAATTTATAACGAACTATTGTACTTGTACTAAAACTATGGAGCATTTAACAATGCTGAAAATCTTTTTCCAGCATGTAAAAAGGCTGCTCCTAAAATATCAAGGGCAGTCTTTTTCAAATGGAAGTGATTCCGGTGCGATTCGAACGCACGACCCACAGCTTAGAAGGCTGTTGCTCTATCCAGCTGAGCTACGGAACCCCATTCTTTTTGAGGGTGCAAAGATAGAAAAGGTTTTTTGTTCTGCCAAAAGAATGTGTCGTTTCAACTAGTAAATGCAACTTTTTGTTTCAAATAAAGAGTCTGTTTAATTTTATTCAATAGCATCCTAATGGAAGCCGTTTTTAGCATCTCCTCAACCGAATCGAACGTTGAGTTCATCGTTTCGGCAGAGTCTTCTATAATTGTCAAACCATGAAAATATCCTTTCCACAATCCACCTTTTTCCGATTGATTTAAAGTAATTTACCTCATATCTGCTTATCACAACTTTAAGGATGTCTCCTTTCTTGCAGATTCAAGATTTGAGACCTCTGCAAAACCCCACTTAGATATCAAAATGAATGTTCGTGCAGGGCGAACAAAGAAGTGCGCTCGGAACGGAATTGAAATTCCATTCGCGAGCACACCGTCTTCTCTATTCTTTTTTATAGACTTAGCGTACGAGCTGTCCCGAGGGGCTGATTTTCACTTTGATCTCCGAGTTACCCTTCTCCAGTTCGAGCAGATAATAGTTTCCGGCCGGCGTTTCCCAATACTCCGTATCATCGATCCGATAGCCCGGATAAGAAGCGGAGGCCGCCTGCACTACACTCTGCGGAAGAGAAGATACACGCACATCCGTCTGTGTGTAAAGCCACTTCTCCGCTTGATCGAAATACACATCGCGACGTACATTTCCATCTACGATCTCGACTTCGATCTTCCCATTCTCACGGTCTACTTCCACGATCTTCGCTTTCGGATATTTTTGTGCAATGATCTTGTTTATACCGGTAGTCGGTTGCTTTGGGATGTAGTTGATGTAGTCATTGCTGTCATTGGGGTCGTTGTCTGTGTCTACTACCGTCTTCACCAACACACCTGTCGGCGAATAATACAGGTCTACTTCCTTGTTGCCCTTTTCGACTTCAATTACATAAACCGTTTCCATGTTCAGACGTTCGATTTTGTCGACGTCTTTGATCTTCCATGTCGCGTATTCACTTGTTTCAAAAGCTTTTTTGACCGCTTCCGGGATGCTGTTGTACGGTACGTCCGTCTCCGTCATCTGCCATTGGGCCTGCTGATCGAACCATGCCACAGTCGATGTGTTGTTGTTCTTAAAATCGGCCACTTTGTAAGCGCCCTGCGTCTTCCACTCTACGTTTTTGGCTGACGGATACTTAGCTGCTAAAACAGCTTCTGCGTTGTCGGCTTGAGTCAAAGGATGATCGTCATTGTTACAACTCTGCATCATAAACATTCCGGCTGCTAAAGCAAATAAAATCTTTGTTTTCATCTTCTTTGTTATTTAAATATTATAAAACTAAACTGAAAAGCATTGTGTTCCGGTTAATCCAGTCCGATGAAATTTCCTCTCAGGTCGAACTTGAGTTCGAGGCCGTTGTTCAGTTTGACTTCATAGTCACGGCTATCCCGATCGATTTTCGTAATACTCTGTGATACGTGCTTTTTGGCTACGTATTCCAGAATGGTTTTCGGCACGATCGCATCAGGAACTTTTGCATTGCCGCAGTTGATTTCTTTCCATTCTCCATTCTTTTTGAACTCGATCTTACGGCCGTCTACAAACACGACTTCGTAATTTTTATCGAACAGTTCATTTTCCATTTTAGCATAGGAGACTTCTACATTTGTGAAGTGTTGTTTTATGAATTGCTGCGCTTTCTTAGGCAGCTCGTTCGTCTGCACCGGTTTGTCATTTCCAGCGTATGCTAAAGCCGTTACTGTTACGAAGCATACGAATAAAATCATTTTTTTCATTTTCTATTTCTTTGTCGTTATAAATACGATGCAAAGATGAGGAGCAAATCTGAAATGAATTTGAAATTTACCGGGAAAAGCGATTTTTTTTCGGAAAAGTCAGGATAAATGTATGGAAGCCCTTGCGAAAGTCGTATTGTATGGCAATTTGATACATCTTACAGATCGCATCGACGATGGATAGACCGAGACCACTTGAGCCTTTCTTTTTATGCCCTTGATAGAAACGCTCGAAGATTTGCTTATCATTGAGCGGGTTATCATCGCTTGTATTGCTGATGGATAATTGGCTTTCGGTGATATCGATCATGATCTTGCCGTTTTCCGTATTATGTACGAACGCATTTTTCAGCAGGTTTGAGACGAGTGCAGAAGCAAGAGCTTCGTGCATGAAGACGTGTAGAGGAGCATGTTCAGACAAAATGACGGAAATGTTACGGTGGGCATAGATTTCCTCAAAATCTTCCAACAGCGCTTTAATCTGTGTCTGGATACTGATGCGGGTGTTTTCGGGAAACTGCCGGTTGTCGATCTTCGAAAGGAACAGCAGTGACTTATTCAGGCGCGAAGCTTGCCGGATCGTCTGCTGGGTCTTGATGATTTCGTCCAATTGTTCTTCTGTCAGAGGGGTGCTATCAGCTAAAATTTCGAGACGGTTTTGACAGATGGCAAGCGGTGTCTGAAGCTCGTGCGAGGCATTGCCTATAAATTGTTTCTGCAATTCGAAAGCAGCTTCGGTGCGTTTCGTGTGCCGTGTCACCGCTTCGTTGAGCTGACGGAATTCCTGCACGTTGGTATCGTTCTTCAATGGTTTATTTTTCGTTCCAATCGTGTAAGAATCGAACCAGTGAAGGAGTGTGTACAGCGGCCTCATACTGCGATAATAGACCCATACGTTCACTGCCAGAATTGTTACCAGTAATACAATGTACAGGAGAACGATCCAGAAGAGAACGGCCTCTTTCAGATCATTCTTATCGATCGTTGGAAATGAAACGGTTAGCAATAGATAATGGCCATTACGGTCTCTAAAGATCGTTTTGAGTGTTCGTGCAGGTTCCGTTTCATTTTTCTCGGAAATGAAAATCATTTCGTCGAGATATTCGATATTCGGATGACTGTGTGGATAGGTTTCATCTACTTCCTGGATATAGAAACTGTTGTTCGTATTGTTGTCGTATATCGGTAGCTCTTGTCCTGTCAGGACACGCTTGATGATCATCTCGGAGAAGTCTTCGAGCGAATCGTCCGTTTCATCATTTACTTCGTTGATGATATTCACGTAAAAATAAAGCGCCCATCCTGTCAGTAAGATTGACAGGACGATAGACAGGCGGAGCAGAATACGGTATATCAGTTTCATCGGAGCGTGAGAAAAGAAGGAGAATTAGTCATGAACGATCAGTTTGTATCCGAATCCGTAAATCGATTTGATTTCGAGCGTAGAGTTGGCATCGTTCAGTTTTTTTCGGATATTTTTCATTTGAGCGTAAACAAAATCGAAATTGTCTACCTAATCGATATGGTCACCCCACACAGATTCGGCTAAGATTTCCTTACTAATCAGATGGTTAGGGCGGTTGATGAAGTACGACAGAATATTGTATTCCTTTCGTCCGAACATAAGTTCCTGATTACCTACAAATACCTGAAATGTCTGTGGAATAATCCGGACGTTTCCCAGCCCGATCTCCGTATTACCTTGATGTTGTTTGCGGCGGATTACGCTGCGGATGCGTGCGTGCAGTTCAGCCAAATGGAACGGCTTTGCCAGATAATCGTCGGCGCCGAGCTCAAGTCCTTTGACCTTATCATCGAGCGAATCTTTGGCCGAGATAATGATGACACTTTCCTGCTTTTTCATCGCCTTGAGCTGTTCCAGCACGTTAAATCCGTTGCCATCAGGTAGCATGATGTCGAGCAGGATGCAATCGTAGTCGTAATCTTCGATTTTAAACAGCGCCGTGCGAACATTATCGGCGACCTCGGCTACATAACGCTCTTTTTCCAGCGACTTGGCGATTAGCTCGCGCAACGACGGATCGTCTTCTATGACAAGTATCTTCATCTGTCTGTCTGTTTTGGAGGCACAAAACAAGTTCCAGATTCTGAAATCGAACTGAAAATGCTTTTTTCCAGCGGTAAAAGTAGGTAAAAAAATCAAAACCCGTAAATTCAATTAGCAAATGCAACTATTATTATGGAATAGGTGAGAATTGATTTTATGATCATCCGTAATTCTTCCTATTATAAACATTTGTTTTAGAGTCTGGTGTATAACTCGTCGATCAATAATCTGTCAAACTATTTTTTCCCAAAATATCGCCTGTTGAACTTGTAACAGAATTGATTGAGATAGTATTGTAAGCATTCGGAGATGAACCTTATTTTGTAGATGAATCGAGTAGGAGGAAAACGAAAATGGTTTTCTTCCTGATTTCGTTTTCCGACCTCTCACACCAGCGTACAAGCAGTTCCGCATAAGGCGGTTTCGCAATCTATATGCATAAAGATGAGATAACATGGGTTACTACGTCCGGCAAGAGATTTAACCTTGCGTTTGAACTTGTCTTTTGTTTTCTTGTGAACACACAGTCTGCATTTGCCTTTCGTGAAATAGAAGGAGTAGCCGAGGTATTTCATGCCTCATATGCAACCTACTTCTGTCTTGTCATGATTGACTATCAGATGCCGATCCTTTTCAACAAATTCCGTTATGCTTGCGCATAAGGTTCGGCTGGCCTCTTACTTTTACATAGTATCATGCTATCATCTGCATAACGAACAAAGCGGTGGCCACGATTCTCCAATTCCTTGTCAAGTTCGTTCAGCAGGATATTGCTGAGCAATGGACTCAAAGGACCACCTTGCGGGGTACCCTCTATACTTGGTTCATAATGCTTACCTATCGTTACTCCGCTTCTAAGATACGTCTGTATAAGCGAAATCACACGCCCGTCATTGATTGTCCTTGACAGTATTCTCAGTAGGAAACTATGGTTTACCGTATCAAACCAACTTGTCAACTCCTCCCACTCCTTTGCTTCGTACTACTTATAGATATGCACGATTGAGATTGTCGGGGGAAAGAATTTGACTCATTAAGTCATCTTTACTTGGTTGCACGGCTATCAAACTGACGTCTTTCATGTCCATATAGGTCTGTACTCCCTCATATCCTTCGGATTCTGTCCTATTCTTTTGAGGCTGGCCAAGTGTACTTTCTATGACGGTTGTTTTATGCATTCTTTCCTATTTTGAATTAGTTATATGTTTATAGCTATTGCGATTCAGCCCTTCCCTAAAAAATTTTAGGTACTATGGCTTCTGCTGACTTCTCACGGTAAGCTTTACTCCGTGTTTGGCAATCTAAACACATGCGCAAAACGTCCGTGAGACCTCCCCGATTAAAAACATAATCTTTCACACTTATACCTGCTTGATTTACACCGAGTTTTCTGTATAGCTATAGGGCTTTGTCTTGTTTGGCAGACTTACCCACACTCATATGCCTTATTATCAATTTTTGTACGTCAGTCCAGTGCTTTGCCTAAGACTTCCTTCGGATTCCGTATCGCTACGGACACCCTTACCGTTGGCTGTACGCTTACCGCTATAAGGCTGCGTTGGGGACTTACACCCGTTAGATTATGCCTATGGAGGGCGAACCCCAAAAAAGGGTGCATCGCTTATTACAACACACCCTCTTCTGTATAGTCCAATTTCATCAAGACCTCGACAGGTTATGGGTTTTGCGCCACGTACTCATCGGCTTTTTCTTTCATACGTTTCGCACGTTTTTCGCTGTCAGGATGCGAAGAGAACATCTGTTGTACGGTTGATGCCTTAGCTCCTTGAGAAAGTTCGACTAACTTGTTCAAGGCGTTAGCCATACCGTAGGGGCTGAAGCCATTTTCGATACATGTTTTAAAACCATACTCGTCTGCCGCATACTCTTGTTTCTGCGAGAACTGTGCACCCATGAACGATTTTGTGATTTCGCCCAACTCTGTATTCGAGAGTCTGTTCACCGTATTGCTTGCTGCTCCGGCAGCGTTAATGGCTGCTGAGGTCAGGTAAGCGTTTCGGATGGCATCTTTCACATCCGTACCTGCCACGTGCCCGATCTCATGACCGATGATGGCCATCAGTTCGTCGTCGTCCATAATATCCATCAGCGAGCTGAACACGCGGATACTCCCGTCGGCACAGGCGAAGGCATTGATATCCGTTACGTGATACACTTTAAAATTGAGCGGAATTCCGTTTGCTTCTGTCAGGTTTTCCGTTAACCGTGCTAGGCGTGCACCATATTCGGTCGATTCGTCGGCGATCGGGTTGTTTGCATCCATCCATTCCACGGATTTTCTACACAGTTCCATCACTTCAGCATCGCTTAAGGTGACTGCTTTCACTACTTCTTTCGTCGCTTTTTCGGCTTTGTAAATATTAACATTCTTTCCACCGATCTTGATTTGCGCCTGCACACTCCATACTGTTGTGGCAAACGCTAAAAACATCATCATTTTTTTCATTATTGTTTCTATCTAAAAGATTTCTTTAAAAACAAAAAAAGATAGTTTTTTGGGTCTGTGTTGAATCGTCTGGGTAACCCATAAATCAGCATCGGGAAGGAACTATCACAAATGGGGTATTGGAAAGTCTTAACGCTAAAGTGCAATTGGCCAAAAGAAGAGCTAGAGGATACGCAAATGTGAATAACTTTATGGATATGGTATACTACATAAACGGAGGAAGGAATTTCCATTACCCACTCAAATCAACATAGAGCCAGTTTTTTGTTCAATGGGAATTTTTAATTAGTGATCAGCAGTCACTCTCTCAGACATTTAGTTTTTTGTGTGTGTTTTATTTAGTAATCAGCGTTCAACCATCTGCGACAAACTTTTAAACAACGAAACAAACCAACAATTTAATTCAAGCTTTCAGACCTTATAAGCCCTGCGAATGTTTAAAAATTGGTTCGTTTGTTTTTTTCATTGCTGTCCGATAAAACTTTTTGAAGGATAAAAATTAGGGCTGGATTCCTCGCTTAGAATTCAGCCTTTTTAGTTAGCTTTGTTTCTACAATAGAAAGAATTGCGGATAATCATTTTCGGTATTGTTAAGTTGCTATAGTTCTTGGAGACATTGCAAAGTTCAACATTTTCATAATCAAAACAGTGATAATTATAAAAAGAAGGATACGCTATACTAGTGCTATGTAAATTTTGACATGACGTATATTATTTGTAAGTTTGTCTCAA
>NZ_JBQNAZ010000015.1:0-58952 GCF_052170195.1 Tannerella sp.
CTCTGAATATGGACTACCTCAAAAAGCTACTAAAGATTTGATGCGGTTGCCCTGTAAAAGAAGAGGTTTGTCAGAACACGCAATGGCTGTAATTATAGGTGATCTGCAAGTCACCATCCGGATAATCGTACAGAGGGAAGCGGGGCTCCGTCTCGCCTTCGGTAAAATGCCAGATGCCGGCGTAATGTTCGGGCTTTTCGCCCATTTCGTGAAGTTGAAGAATGTACTGCAGGATGGATTTGTTCTCGCGAATAAAGACCTTGCCGATGCGTTCGATAATCGGACTGTGTTTGCGCGTATGATCATGGTCAAACTCCAGAACCCGTTTGCCGTCGGGGGTGATGCCTGCCAGCGTGAAAGTCATACTTTTCCCGATGCCGGGGAGGTTGAGCACGTTTCGATCGGTTGCCACAAAAGGGATATTCTTTGCTTCACAGAAGTGCCGGATAGCAGTCCCGCGATCGTTGCTGTTTTTGAGAAGCGAGAGAAATTCGGCTTCGTCGTCGAGTTTGCCGAGCACTTTCTCTTCCTGCTGCTCCTGCATCGAACGACTGTTAGGCGCAAATACGGCATAGTTTTCTTCAAACCCTTTCACGGAGAAGGTGTAATAGCAGAGTACGCCGAGCGCGTTAAGCGTTTTGCGCAGTTTGGCCGTGTGTCCGCGACGCGAGGCGGCCACGTTGTAAACGAGTTGATTCGTGATGCTCCATCCGGTCGAGAGGATGCGGCGAATGGCTTCGCGGGCTTCGGGCGTTACTTCGAGCGGTGACTGAAAATGTGTTTGGATAACAAACTGCTTGATCCCTACGGCCGATGCTTTGGCTTTAAATTCACGTAGAATGACCAGCAGTTCATCGTTGATCTGCATAGGCAAGTAGACCGGCAGGCGCGAGCCGAGCCGCACACGCTGCATCTCGGCATATTTCTCGCCGTCGGGGCGTTTCAGGTTCGCTTTTCGTTTGTTTACCGCCATTTTGTAAACGGCGTCGAGGATATGGCGCAGCGTTTTGTTCTGACTCATCAGCGCATCGCCTCCGGTGATGAGGATATCCCTCAATTGTGTATCTTCCTCGAAATATTTCATCAGTTTACGCAGTCGTATCTCCCAGCTTTCTTTGGGCTTCAAGTCTTCGAAGTTAAAGTTCAGCCGTTCGCTTTGGAAGTCGTACATGCGTTGGCACGATGCGCACAGTCCGCCGCACGCGCGTCCCATGGAGTCGAGGATGAGGATGGCCACCTCGGGATAGCGGCGATGGATGTTGTGTCCGTCGGGGAGCAACCATCCCGCGGCATTCGGTTTACCGGCCTCGACTACATCTTCTTTCTCCCATGCGCGTATCTTGCCGTATGTATCGACAAGTTGCGGCGAGTACAGCACGTAGCTGCGCAGCGTCTGATCGTCGTATCCCCGACCGGTGGGGTTCAGCAACGACAGGTAATAAGGGGTTACGAAGACCGGGATACCTTTCTCCCGCGCCTTGCGGTAGGTCTGCATCGTTTCTTCGGACAGCGTATACCCCAGCATCCGGTTCAGCTCATCGGCGCTCTTTACGGCAAACGTGAGGTGAAAACGGTGATCGTTCCACCATGTTTTCATGAGGTGTCGCTTTGCTTCGTCACTGCACCCTTCGGGAAAGACGTAGCGATTCGATGCGGCGTGCCGTCGTTCGATGCGACGAATAAGCTGAGCGATGATTCGCTCTTTGTTTTCGCGGCGGATGGCGCGTACATCTTCGTTCAGCCCGCTCGGCCATCGTTTCATCCATTGCAATACCTGAGCCGACGACGGCGCGGAGCGTTCCGGCGTATAGAGTCGCATGAACTGGTGATAGAGATCGGTCAGGAAATCGACGGAAACATCGTGATCGTCATGCAGCCGTCCGGTCAGAAATTGCCAGAGGAGCGAGATGGTTTTGAGTTCGATCTCGGATTCGGTCGAGAGTTCGAAAATGGTTTTTCCGTCGTTTGCGATCAGTCGCGCGATGTTTCGCACGGCATTGAGATTGACGTCTTCGGAGAGCAGCAGTTCGTTCAGCTGTTGTTTGAACTCGGTCTCGTCGCGGCTCGACGAAGCGAGTGCAACAATGTGCGGAAGGTCGCGCTCGAATGCGCTTCGTATATCGTGATGGGTGGAGAGCTTGTATTTTTGTTTCATCTGCATTGTGTTTTGGGGTGTTATGTTTGCAAATATAACGAAACGGACGTAGAAAAACAAAACTTTTGGCGGGTCGCAGACCTTAAACCGTAAGTTGCGGGAGGTGTTTTTACAAAAAAATGAAGAGGATGGCATAAAATCCATCCTCTTCTCAACTAACCACCCAAAGAATAAAAAAAGATCAGGTCTTTATTAATGTGTAATATTGATGGAGACACCTCCGTAGAAGAGTGTTCCGTAAACCGGAGCATACATGAAAGCGGCATCATCGAGCCGTTTTTCGTCTTGCAGATAATTGAAGATATTATTCGCGCCGGCATACAGTTTAACGATTCCGAAACGTTTCGATACCCGTGCGTTGAAAGTCATGTATGGTGATGTTTCCTTGATCTTCGACATACCTTCCTGCTCGCTGATGTAGTCGATATACATCTTTCCCTGATACAGTCCGTAGAGCATGAAGTGCCATGTGGAAGGCGTATATTCTACCTTCACGCTTCCGGTCGTTGTCGGGAAACGTGGGATATATTTGCTGATGCTCTTATATTTCGTTTCTTTCCAATCCTCACGTTCGTTCTTATATGTACCGTGGTTGAAGGCAAAGTCTACTCCTATGTTCAGGTTACGTACCGGATTGGCAAGCACAGTTAGCTCAACGCCTTGCACAACGGCGTCATCGACATTGCGCCATTGATACGTATAGCCGAGATTTTTCACGTTATCGTCGGCATCGGCAAAGTCAATCTTATTTTTCAGGTAGCTGTAAAATACGTTGGCGCTGACCTGCAGGTGGTTTCCGTAATAATCGGCCGAGAAGTTGGCGCTACGCGACGTTTCGGGTTTCAGCTCCGACGATTTCCATACGCGCGGCGACCCGCTGCACAAGTGCAGGTCTTCGGAGAAGCCGTACGGGGCACGAAACCCTGTCCCGGCGTTCGCGCGCAGGGTGATGTTGCGAGATAACAGGTATTTGATGGCCAGACGCGGATTGACACTCGTTTCCTTGAAACGTGTCTGGGGAAAATCCTTGTCGAAGACTTTCTTGTCCGAAGTATATTCTTCGCCCGACGAATGATGGTCGATGCGCACACCGGGAACGACCGTCAGACGCGATGTAACCTGCCACTCGTCCTGTACGAAAGCTCCGAATTCGTCGGCATGCTTCCTGGCCACCGATTTATATGAGTTTCCGAAATATCTGCTTGTCGAGTCTACCACGACATACATCCCCGACTCGTCGAGGCGTGAGGTGTAGTACTGTGCCCCAAAGAGCAGGTTGTGATTGCCCAGCTTCGCTCCGAACGTGAGAGTGGAGATAAACGACTTCTCTTTCGCCAGATACGGACGCATATCGAGTACATTGGGCGTCGAGTCGTTGTGGGTACTCAGGTAATCGTTCAGGTAAGAGTCGTTTGTTGCTTCGCGCTTATGATGGATGTAGGTATTGCTGAAATTCAGTTCATATTTCTCACCGAAATGTTTGGTATAGTTCAGTTCGGCTTCGTAACGATTCGTTATGATGTTTTCCGTACCATCCGTAAACGGATTCTTGTAATAGTCGTCGGCTATTTTTCCTCCCTCGCGTTTTTCGTTGATGGCTTTGCCGCGCAGCACGAGCTTATCGCTACCGAAGAAGGGATCGTTTACGTAGAACGAGAAACCAAGGTTATGAAGTTTCGAGGCTACACGGTCGGAAATGCTGTCTTTCCGGTTTACTTCGCTGCGTGTGCTTCCTTCGGCCGTGGCATCGATGGCGTCGTGGTCGATCTTTTGTGCATAGACACTCAGTCCGATGTTGCCGCGTGCATTGCGCATCGACGAGGAGAAGTTATACACGTTCGAACCGTGATTGCCGAACTGTACATCGGCCGAAATGGACGGTACGGCCGAAGGCTCTTTCGTGATAATGTTGATGGCTCCGGCTACCGCGCTACTGCCATACAGAGCTGATCCGGCACCTTTCACCACTTCGATGCGATCGACGTCGCCCGTACCGATCTGTTCCAGACCGTACACGCTGGCAAGTCCCGAGTAAACCGGCTGTCCGTTGATCAACACCTGCGTATGTTCGGCACCCAGTCCTTGCATGCGCACCATCGAGAAGTTACAGAACTGGCACTGCTGTTCTACACGGATGCCCGGCACTCCTTCAAGCGCCTCGAAAACGTTCCATGCATTCTTGTTTTTCAACGCCTGCGAAGTAACCACTTCGGTGCGGATGGGTACGTTCTTTACGTAGTGCTGTGTGCGTGTTCCCGTCACCACCACCTGCTCAAGGTTGAACACGTCTTCTTCCATTTCAAAATACACTTCCGTACCTTTGCCCGGGATCATGGTTACTTCCATTTCTTGCGGCTTGTATCCTACATACTGGGCGATAATTATTTGTTTTCCTGCCGGCAGATGCGCCAGCTTGAAATGGCCGGTACCGTCGGCCGCTGTTCCTAACTTCGTTCCTTTTACAAAAATCGTAGCGTAGGGGATGTGTTCTTGGGTCTCTTTATTTTTCACATGACCGAACAACATCGCATCCGTCGTCATTTTCTGTGAAAAGCCTGTTAGTGTACACAAAATGGTTAATACCAATAGAATTGTTATTTTCTTCATATTTGTTTAAATTTGTTGATAAAATCGGGCTGCAAAAGTAGAGTGACTAAATATTAAATCCTATCCCCAATATGGGGGATATTTTGTTAACGAATAAGGTTCATCCCAATAGTGCCCTAAACGTTTTTTGGGGGGATCTTCCTCCATTCCTTACGCTACCGAAAAAGTCTCAAGAGGATTATCCAGCCTTCTCTTAAGCCGTGTTTTGGTGAATGTGTTGAGTATCAGAAAGACCTCTAAATGAGAGTAATGCCAATCATATTCAGCTCTCTTTTTTTGAGGTAGATTATGCGCAATATCAAGATAACTAGTCACTCCTTAACAATTCATTTTCTGAAACCTCTGCAAAACTCCATTCAAACAGCAAACAAACATCAAAATTATGCATGTAAATTATTGACTATAATCGGCATACACCCGAATCAAAAAAAACTTTTACAGAGGTCTTTTTTACCTACTACTACATGACGTTTATCCCCTTTTATTTTCTTATTTCCCATCGATACCCTTGAGAGAGTGATTATCTCCCGAACGTATACTTTGACTATCCATAATACCCAGACTCGATTCTGCTTTTTGGCCCATTTTAATACACACTTTTTCTCTCAAGCTACTCAACAATAGATCAAAATCACCCAAAGAGCACCATTTGCGATAATAATAGTAAACCAGCTCCCAAGGAGCAAAATGCCAAGGAAGCATACGCCATTAACAGCCAGTTTTCACCAAATAGAAGATCGCATTCCTATTTCATACAAATCATATTTTCGCTTTCTTTCTTGCAGGTTCAACACTTTTGTTATATATTGCCGCTCTGTTTCCGTTAAATCAGTCTGATACATCTTTTTTTAAGTTTGGTCACTTCAAAGAAATAGATAATCTGACTGATACGGAAACTGCTTGAGAAAAAATTTAGTGATTTTTAAACAAGCTCTAAAATAATATACGCAATTAACTTATGCGCTTATTATGGCTTCGGAGATGATAAACACCTCACATTGAGACCATACGCATTGAATGACTGCCATATCACTTCATATGTCGGATAAACCTGAATTAATTTATGCGTGGCGCGAACCAACAGGCACACCGGATCACGAATCTGCAGGGAGAGTATGAATCGCCTCTCCCATCAATGCTATACCCTTTAAAATTCTTGCTCTATATTCTTCAATCGTAGGTTTCCAGCATGTTTGAAGAAAGCCTTTCAACAAATTACGACTAATAAACTTTTCGGCAAACGTTACCGTATTTTTTATACTCAGCGGATTGTCGGCATGATAGCTCCCCGTGGGTATTTGAGTGTATCCGTGCTTCTCCAAATCCAAATATGCTTTGACATAAGGAAACTCCGGATTGAACTCTTCACCATAATACCAATTGCTTTGCACAACGGTCGCAGGCATCTTCCTGAAAAAAGTCTCCGGTTGTCTCCACAACATATAATCCGACCATATCCACGCCTGTGAACCGTTTTTCTCTACTTCATCCACAAGAAAATAGAAATCATGCCACCATGCATCATTCTGACGCATCAGTACGAATTGATAATACGACTGATGTTCGGCTGTTTCTTCATCCATCCCTAAATGGAACAGGGGTGGAGTATCGAAAAGAGCAGAGACTTCCCGAATCAGATCGGCGCAAACCTTGTAGTATGTATCGGTAGATACCATGCGGGAATATTCTTTCATCCAGGTATCGTGTCCTGCCGAGAAGTTCAGTTTAGGGATGGGCTGTATGCCCATCGCGCGGATTTTCGACAATTCACTCTTTAAACGACGGGGAGTCCAGGCTCCTTTTACGGCTATCTCGGGATGTGATTCGTAGGCAACGGCATCTCCCAAATCGATAACAACCGTGTTGACTTTTGCCTTTGCCATCGCCGATATGGCGTCATTCCACAGTGCTTCGTCCATGCGTAAATAAGGCCGGTAACCTCTGAACGGTCTGTGAGGCGAAATATATTCTTCCCACATATTGAAACTGAGATGCAACAGGCAGCCCCAAATAAGTTCTGTACCGGACGCTGATTTCTCCTCCACCGATTCGCCAAAGGCCCAATCGGGCATGCTGCAGCCGATCCCGGCTATCACGCTTTGTTTAATAAAATCTCTTCTGTTCATTTCGTCATTTCGATTGTCTTGTTTTCATTTAGGTCGAGAAAGCAAACTTGTTTTCGATTCTGTCTATCTTTCCATGTGATTTTATATTTCCCTTTGAATCCTCGAAATTTTATATTCCCATCCTTGTCCGGCTCAATCCGCAATTTCGTCTTCCATTCGTGGTTGATAAGACTGTCCAACACGTTATAAACGGGCTTTAATGTCATATCTTTACGAAATATTCCGGAAAACGAGGGTTCTCCTTTGGCTGCGCCTCCGTCCACCACATTCCACCAAGTGATCCCCATCACATCGGGATAGCTAAACCATAACCGATAAAGATTCCGAGCTATTATAGCTTGAATTTGGGAACCTCTCACGGTACTGTCCGGCGCACAAATCGTGACTTCACTGATATGAATGGGACGTTCGGTTTCTTTTAAACAATTCAGAACAGCATAATTTTGTACAGGCGTCAGGAACTTATCATCTCCCGCCGCAATCTGCCGAGACTCCTCCGATTCGAAAATATGCATCTGCACTCCCACATTGTCGACGCGTATATCTCTATCCGACAAATCTCTCACAATTTCAACGTATCTTCTGGTCGGTCCCCAATGTATATCACATTCATTGGTGTTCAACTGAGTCGTCGCAGGAAAATACTGCATGGCCCACTTATAGGCTTTATAAGTGTAATCATCGGGCATTATTCCCCGATTAGCCTGATCGATACATTCATTTACCACATCCCATCGTTGAACACGGCTTCCATAACGTTGGGCAATGTCTTTTATGTGATTTCGAAAGATCTCTTCCATCTCTTTTCTGTTCTCAGGCATCCACTCCGGATGCCCGTGCAAGCGCAGCCCGTATATAATAGCATGTCCGTTCATATTTATATTTTTCGAACTACAGAATGCAACTACAGGATCGGGAGCCGGACGTCTGTATATGTAGGAAGAACCCTTCGTATAACGCGGCTTTCCTCTTTCTGGTTCTAACGTTTTCCAATAAAAAGGAACAGTAGCCGCATTAAATAAGGAGCCGAACAGGTCTTCATACTTTTTGTTTCGTTCATCGCTTCCCAAATCGCCAAACAGAAAAAGATTCCCGCCAAACAAAAATGAATACCCGATTTGCTCGATCTGTACGTCACTGTTCTTTTTGATAGATGAAAAACGTATCTCCACATCGATCTTCCTGTTCAAATCAATATCTTTATCAATTTTCGTTTGGACTTCCGGGTTCCACTGCTCCCAATATCTTTGGGACATCACTGTATCCATTCCTTGATTCTGACTAAAACCTGCCGATACATTGAACAATGTTACGGTTATCACCGCAAACGTCGTTTTGTTTATTCCCATCATTTTTTCATATCGCCCCTCTCCTTTCTCCGCTAAAGAGAAAGGATAAGGGCAGTTCATACAACAGAAATTTCGGATACACCATCCCGTTTCACTCTAATATCCGGGATTTTGTTGCACCTTTCCTTTCCCGTCGACAATAACTATTTTGGGCAGAGGAAACAGTTCCTTTTCCTTCTCTGCATAGGCTGTATTGGTAAGTTCTTTCGCTCTTTTCGTCAATTTATTGTGTCGGATCAGATCGGCACGGTACTGGCCGTTTTCGCACCAAAATTCATGACTGCGTTCCGTCAGTATCTGATCGATGAATGATTCCAGAGTCGCAAAATCGGAAAGCTGCTTAGCCGGTAGTTTCGCACGGACTCTGATGGCATTCATCAGATCTACAGCCTCCTGTGTCGCATGACCCTCCTTCATGGCGATCGCTTCGGCAAGCGATAGGTATACATCGGCAAAGCGATAGATGATAATATCGATCGTACTCTTACCGGCTCCCACAACTCCCGGATCATACCCAAACTTCATGGGAATAGGGCCTAACAGGGGCTTCTCAGATGTTCTTGTGATTATGGCTCCTTTGCTATTTGTATATTCTTTCAGGAGGTACGTTTTGCGGACATCTTTTTCCTCGAACCGGTCATAGAACCACCAGGTGCTTAACGCTACACCGAAGCCACTTTTCATCCCTTCCTGATTAAAATCAGTCGGCAGGACAAACATGTGCCAATCATTCCCTTCGCCGGCAGGGCTGTCGGCTGTGACCGGTATTGCCCAGATAATTTCCTTATTTGCAAGACCCTGTCCTCCCAATTCAAACATTTTCACATAATCGCTCTGCAACTGATAACCGTACTCCGGTTTCATCAACTCCCGGCATAAGGTTTCCACTTTCGCATAATACACTTTATCCGTTGCCGCTTCGTGCAGATACAGGCGAATAAGCAACATCCGTGCGAATCCGCAGCTGAATTTGCCATATTCGGTCTTATCCGGCATAGGAAGTTTTTGCGCGGCATAGAGCAAATCGTTTTCGATAAATTTCACCATCTCTTCTCTCGACAGGCGCGGAAGCGGGTCTTCCTGACGCGGTTTTTTCAACACCTCGAGTGGCGCCACCACGAGCGGACCGTACATATCGTATAGGATATAGGAGAGAAATGCTCTAGCACAACGCACTTCAGCTATATACTTCTCTTTCAGCTCTCCCCTCAAGGAGCTGCTCTCTATCTGATCCATCACCAATGTACAGCGACTGACTTTATTGGCAAAACCGCCGTCGTCATACTGTCCGTTGCCGTAGTAGAACCATGTGACATCTGTCGTCTCCGGATGATAGTCCATTTCAATGAATCGTTTTGTAAACATCCGTTGGCCATTCCCGAGAATCTCTGTTGTGGCGTCATTGATCACCATTACCCCGCGTTCGTTCCTTGCATGGATACCATTGAACCAATTCGGGCGCAACGGATAGTAACATGACAAGACAAGAGATTTAATATCTTCCTCGTTCTTTGGAAAATCTGTAGATGGGATATCCGAATAATCGACCGGTTGCAGATCGGCGCATCCGTTAAACGAAAAGAAGAACGGGAGCGCTGCCAGTATAAAAACCGTATTTTTTATATAATGTATTGTTTTCATAATTCACATTGTTAATTTTTCATCAGAATTGTACGTCGATCCCGACACTAAATGTACGGGCATTGGGATAGGCAGCCGGAAAAGAATCCGTTTCGGGATCCAACCCAGAATAAGGCGTGAATACGCACAAGTTGTTGATATCCGTATGGACTCTCAAGCTTGAGATAAACTTTATTTTCGCAAGTGTGCGCGGAGACAGCGTGTATCCCAATGTGACGTTTTGTACCCGGATAAACCAGGCATCTTCATAGAAGAAGTCTCCATACGTATAGTTATGTCCGTTTGTGACGTAAGACGAAGGATGCGTAGTCGACGGATTATTGAATGTCCATCGCTCTTTTACTGTTCTCAAGGCATTATATCCGCCATAATAGATCGAGTTGGCGCCTATCCCGAACTCGGTATAGCTTGGATTCATCATTTTCCTGTCAAACATCCCGTTTAGTTGGCAACTCAAATCGAAGTCTTTATACCGGAATGTATGGGTCATACCGGCGAGCCATCCCGGGTCGGAGGTGCCGAGTAACCGCGTATCAGCGTCATCGATCATTCCGTCGGGCTCTCCTGTCCGTATAAAATATCCCCTCTCATCAACTGTCAGTTTATTGTCTTTATCCCTTTTGTATCCGTTTATATCTTTGATGACGATCTGTCCCGGCAGAAGTTTGGGCTGAGCTGCAGGAGTCGTTTCATCCGCCTGCATGATATGGTCAGCCACTCTTGAAAAAATCGGGCGTATAGGGTCGTCTTCTCTTTCATAAACATTCGGCTTCCAGTCGGGAGTGCGTTCTTTCCATCGGTCTTTGAATTTGGTGAAAGTAAAGTCAGTGCTCCACGAAAAGTTTTTGGTCTCAATATTCCGGGTACTGATGTTGAACTCAAAACCGGTACTTTGCGTTTTCCCTACATTTGCCATGATCTTGTCCAAGCTGTGATAAAGATTCAGGTATTTGTAATTGAGCAGGTCAGAGATAACCTTGTCGTAATATTCGAAAGAGCCTCTTATCCTGCCGTTGAAAAGTCCGAAGTCGAGGCCGATATTGAGTTCGGTCGTCGTCTCCCATTTCAAATCGGGGTTCCCCAGCCGTTTCAGGAACACTCCGATTTCCTGCGTATGTTTGCCTGTTATATATGCCATTTTGGCCCCATAGCTTGGAAACGCATAGATCCCTATGTCTGCATTACCGGTTTGTCCCCAACTGGTACGCAGCTTAAGGTTCTCTAACCATGTCAGATTCTTCATAAAATCTTCCCTGCTGATTGTCCATCCCACTGCAAACGAAGGAAAGTATCCCCACTTATTATTTTCGGGGAATACGCTTGCCCCATCGGCACGCAGAGTCGCGTTAAACAGATAACGGTTCTTCAGCACGTAATTCGCCCGAAAGAAATAAGACTGCATCTTGGTATTAGAATAGCCGGATCCGACAGTTTTCGTACCGGCTCCCGCTCCCATATTGTTATAAATAAAAGCATCGGTAATAAAGTCGTTATTCCCAAGGTTACGCCCTTTTTTCGCAAACTCTTCATAGGATGTTCCTGCAAGCAGATTCAGGCTGTGCATGTCGTTGAATACTTTCGTATAGTTCGCTGTAGCTTCTATCAGATATTGATTGTTATCCTGCGAGTAGCCGGCAGCCACACCACGCAGTTTACTTCCGTTCAAAGTTGTCTTAGGCTGGTAAGTATCTCTTGACATCGCCACCCGATCCAAACCCGTGTTTAACCTGATCATCAGGCCTTCGACGGGAGCTATTTCTACAAACAGATTCCCGAGCAGCCTGTCGGTATTGGTTTTATCGATATTGTTCAATAGGGAATAGGGATTCGCCTGATTTCCGACCTGCGGGTTGAGAGGATAAGTTCCCGTTTCTTCGTCATAGGCTTTGATATGCGGCCCCATCATAATGGCCGAACGTATGATTCCGGAGTTTTCGGATTTTCCGTCCCCCAGTTGGGTATTATCATTGTTGATCCTGCTCATGGTCAGGTTCAATCCCATTTTGATATACGAATTGATCTTCTGATCGATGTTCGATTTGACGGTATACCTTTTCAATCCGGTATTTTTGATAATTCCGATATGGTCGTAATAGTTGAGAGAAACGTTGTAGACGGTATTTTCGGTTCCTCCGCTCACATTGATATTATGTTCCTGTATCCGCCCGTCGCGGGTGATCAGTCCCAACCAGTCGGTTCCCCTGCCTGCAGCGGCGATCTGCTCGTTCGTATAGGTCGGGGCGTATAACTTCCCGTCGACCGGATTTTTCTGGGCTTCGCTGAGGCTGTTGGGCCCCCAGGGAGTGACTTTGTTCTTCCATAGCCATTCTTCATAACCGGCCTCGTTATAGAGCGTCATCCATTCGTTCAGAGGCAGCAGATCGTATTTATCCGTGTATTTCTGTACGGAGAAATTCGTGGAATAAGACACGGTTGTCCGTCCTGCTTTTCCTCTTTTCGTGGTAATCAGTATCACTCCGTTAGCCGCCCTTGCTCCATAGATAGACGTCGCACTGGCATCTTTCAGCACTTCGATCGATTCGATATCGTTTGGGTTCAGGAAGTTCAACACTCCTTGCGTGCCGGGATTCATCTTCGGGTCTTTCCCCTTCATATCCTCCACCTCGGAAATAGGGAACCCGTCCACAATATAGAGCGGCCGATTGCTTGCGTTTATCGAACCGGCCCCTCTGATCAGGATGTCGATGCCGCCTCCCGGTTGTGCACTGTTCTGCTTGGTATACAGTCCTGAGATTTTCCCTGAGATCGCATGCATGACCGAGGCGTTTCCTGTCAGCGTCAGATCGTCCGCCTTCACATTAGAGATGGCTCCAGTCAAATCACTTTTCTTCATCGTGCCGTATCCTACCACGACAACCTCCTCCAATACCTTGTCATCCGTCTTCATCGTCACGTTGATCGTTGTCCGTCCAGCCACCGAGATAGTTTGGGTTTGCATCCCCATATAACTGAAGATCAGTTTACCTTCGGATGGCACATTTTCCAGCACATACTTTCCGTCGATATCGGTAATCGTACCGATCGTGCGGTCATTCTCTACCACAACGGATGCTCCGATGACGGTCAAGCCCGTATCGTCCACAACCGTACCGCGTACGGTAATGGTCTGAGCAAACGTTCCCAATGATACTGTCCACAGCAAGGCTAACCATATTCCTTGCCATTTACAGATTAAATGTTTGCGTTTCATTTTTACCTTGTTTTTAATAAATATTATATTGTTGTTCAAAATAATACGATAAGTAGATTGGGTGTTTGGCGTATAAAAAGGACTCTCCCCACCCATAATGATAAATTAATAATTGGGGCAAAGGCTTCGTTAAGCCCTCGTAGGACCTGCAAAAGCATCTACTGTTTATCGGCATCGTCTTTTAAATTTTTGTACGATTCATTATTATTTCCAAGTTGCTTTTTAGAGTCAACAAAGCTATTTGTTTCTTTTTACAATAAAACAACAGTTGTATATGTTATATAACATAATTTCAATTCAATTAATTCACTGACATTTTTTAAGTTTCAAGCCGTTGCTGACAAGCCGTGTCTCGCGCTTTAGGATTGCTGGAAGAAATGACGGTTACACTCCTTCTTTGTTTTCTGCCCTTCCCGTCGCGATGATATCCAACTCCAGATCTCGTTTTAACCTGTTGCCCGCCAATCGAGCCGAGCAGCGGATCTATTGTGTCGCTGTCATAAGGTGGGCAGAAATATCCGCCGCATCCTAAATAAACGTTATAGAACGTCAACTATAAACATGCAACTATTCCGTGTATTATGCGGATTGTCACTTAAACTCTATCACAAAACTATTTCAAAACAAGATAACTTAGTAAAAAAGCAGCTTTGCTTTGAAGCAGCTCCTTTTTTGTTTAGGCGATGGCTATAGTCTTTCTTCTAACAATTGTTATCGAAAATTTTCATGGTACCTTTTCCCTTCTTTTTGCATTTATCGGGAAATCGATTACATTTGCATGACCATGAGCAGACGAGACATTTTACGACGAATCGGTCGGCGCCGGTCTTCGACCCTGTGGGAACGTTCGGTACGCATCGCACGAATAGCTGTCCTGATATGGGGGGGATGTGCGCTCGTTGTCGGAGGTGTTTATGCACACAATATTCCTTTTGTACCCCCGGTCTACAACTACACAACGGCCATGTACGGAGGAGGGAACCAGAATTGGGCTGTGGCGCAGGGTGCCGACGGGGTGATGTATATTGGCAATAACAACGGTCTGCTGCGTTTCGACGGAGTCAACTGGGAACTGCACCGGTTACCGAATCATTTATCTGTTAAGTCGCTTTTTGTCGATACGGCTGCGCGACCCGAACGCATCTATGTCGGGTCGTTCGAAGAGTTCGGATATTTTACTGCCGACGCCGCCCACCGCCTCACGTATCATTCGCTCAAACCGCTTGTAAAGGATTATCTTTTCCGCAACGACGAAATCTGGACGATTCATAAAGTCGGGACGGTCATTTACTTTCAATCTTTCTCCTCTTATTTCGCTTATCGTCCGGCGGAGGGTTCCATTCGCTACGCCCGTCCTTATCCGGCGCCGCTTTATTTCTTCGAGGCCGGCGGAGAGCTGGTCTCGCAACTGATCGATGACGACTTTTACCGATTTAACGAGAATGGCAAGACAGAGCGATTTTTCGGGCGCGAGGAGGTGGGCGACGACGATATTGTTTCGGTACTGCCTTTCGGCAGGGAGTGGCTGCTCGTTTCGTCGCAGCATGGATTCTTTATTTTCGACCCGGGAACGCGTGCCATACGCCCGTGGTCGACGGATATCGATGCCGAACTGCGCACAGCCATCGTCAACCGTGCGGTCTGTACACACGACTCGACTTACATCGTCGGTACGCTGAATAAAGGATTGTTCGCCATCGGTCGAGGCGGAGCGAAGCGATGGCATCTTCATCGGCAGAACGGATTGAACAACAATACGGTGCTCGGGCTGTTCGTCGATCGCGATCATCATGTATGGGCTGCGTTAGATAATGGTATTTCCCTTGTTCATACGCGATCGGAATTGTCGTTCTTTCAACCGGACGGCATTCAGTTGGGTCTGGTAGAAGAGATGCTTTTTTACGACGGCAGGCTCTATCTTGCCACCAATCAGGGGGTCTACAGATCATCAGGGGTAAACGGGCAGATGGACCGGCTGCCGGGCTTCGATACGCAATCGTGGTTTATCCGTTGCTTCGACGGACAGATGATTACAGGTAATAACCGCGGCACATCATTCATCCGTAACGACCGGAATCTCCCCCTTGAAACGAGCACGGGTGGGATGGATATCCGTCAGGCGCGGCTGCATGAGCAGGACGTGCTGATCGAGTCGACATACACTTACCTGTCCGTCTATCGCCGGAACGAGGCCGGCCGCTGGATGTTCGCCCGACAGATTGACGGGTTCTACGACCTGATCCATCACCTTGAGACAGACCATACCGGAAATATCTGGGCCGGACACATGTATAAAGGAGTCTATCGGCTGCGACTGAACGATTCGTTGAGCACCGTCGTCGAGACAACTTATTTCCCCCATTTACATCCTGCCGACAGCACCCCGGCACACATCCGCGTGATGAAACTGCGCGGGCGTATCGTCTTCTCCGACGGCCGACATTTTTATACTTATGACGACATTGACCGACGGATCGTGCTCTATGAGCAACTCAACACACAACTCTGCGGACTGGAAGACGTCAACCGCATGACCGCCATCAACGACAGTCTGTACTGGTTCGTGTGCGACGGCGCTTATGCGCTTGTCGGGCTGCGCGACAATATCTATCGTCTGCGCGAAAAAATTCCGTTTGCCATTTTGAATCATCCGCCCAACAGCGGACGCGGTAACGTACATGTGACGAACGATGGGGTATCGTATCTTTGCCTCGACGGTGGTATCGCACGATACATGCCGCAATCGGGTATCCCTTTCCCTCCGAAAACGTTACGCCTGCATGCCGTGTCGGCCTACAATCGCAGGAACGACCAGCGTCAGCATCTGTCGGTCGATGTACCTCCGGCTCCGATCGATTATGCGTTCAATCATCTGACGTTTGCTTTTCAGTACCCCGATTTCTCGCGGAAGGCTTTCCGGACAGAGTGCCTGCTGGAGCCATACGACACACGATGGATAACTACCGACGATCACCGTCGTATCGAATATGCCTACCTGCCTGCCGGTGAATATACATTGCGGGCGCGTGTGCTCAACGATCTTGGAGAGGAACTTTCGGTTCTTTCCTACTCGTTCCGTATCCAAAAACCGTGGTATCGGACGTTCACGGCCGACGTCGGCTATCTGCTTCTCGCGATACTGCTGATGTTCTTTTTTATCCGGCTGTACACACGTCGTGTAATGCGCAAACGCAGCGCGTTATTCGAACAGCAGGAGAAGGAACGGATGGCACAGCTCGACCGGCAGGAGAAACTGATTACAGCCTTGCGCAACGAACGGCTCGAAGCCGATCTGACTCACAAGGGCAAAGAACTGGCAGGCGCTACGATGAACATCATCAACCAAAAAGAGTTTCTCAATAAGTTGAAACACGAGATACAAGCTGTAATTCTCCGGGGGAAGATGAATAAGAACGAAGGTCACAAACTCCTCGCACTTATCGACAGCAACCTCTCGGACGAAGACGATTGGGTACTGTTTCAGGAAAATTTCGATTTGATTCACGAAAATTTCTTCCGCCGACTGCAGGAGCAGTATCCGGTGCTGACCCCGACCGACCTTAAGCTCTGTGCCCTGCTCCGCCTTAACTATTCCTCGAAAGAGATCGCGAACATGCTGAACCTGACGATTCGAGGAGCCGAAGCCGCACGCTATCGCCTGCGCAAGAAGCTGAACTTGCCCGAAGAAGTCAACCTTGTTTCTTTTATGATTGATTTCAAGTAAGTTTTTCGTATGTTTGTCGTTAAAAAAATATCTTTATCATGAAAACAAGATCAATACTCTGTTCGCTGCTTGTTCTCGTTGCCTGCGAGGGCATAGCGCAGCATGTCGCTTTACAGGAACTTGTCGATAAACGGCGATATGCCGAGGTCATGGCGTATGCGGCCACCCTGCAACCGACCGACACGGCCGATTATGCCACGATGTATGCCATCGGCCAGGCTTGCGAGGGGATGCTCAAATACCGCGATGCCTACCGTTATTATCGGCGCTGTCTGGCCATCGACTCGACCCGGACGGATCTGCTGGCAACGGCTTCACGCATGGCTGCGAATCTGGGTAAAATCGCGGAGGCGGAAACGTATCTGCAACAACTGCGCGCACGTGATACGACCGACTTTTACGCGAACTATCAATTGGCCCGGCTCTATGCCCAGCAGGGAGAATATCCGAAAGCTATCGGACGGTATGAGTTTCTCCTGCGACAAGACCCCGAAAACTCGGTACTGATGCGCCTTATCGGTGATTGTTACAACCGGATGGACTACACCGTTTCGGCTTTTCGATACTATCTGAACGCTTTTCGAAGGGAGCCGGAAAACGCGTCGTTGGCAGCCTCGCTGTCTAATCTGTTGCTGTTGCTTCAAGAGCCGGAAGAGGCAGTGGCCGTCTGTGACACGTCTTTACGATATCATCCCCAAAGCCGTTTGCTGCTTCAGAGCAAAGGACTTGCACTGTTTACCATGCAGAAATACGCACAGGCCGATACGGTTTATTCCATGCTTATGGCACAGGCCGACAGTTCCTACAATACGTTAAAGTACGGAGGGTCGGCCAAATATTATGCCGGTCAATACATGAAGGCGATCGAGCCGCTCGAGAATGCTTACCAAAAAGATACGACATCCGTCGAGGTCTGCCTGTTGCTCGGTTCGTCGTTGGGACGTACCTTCGACCGTAAACGGGCGTTCAAATTGTTCGACAAGGCCGAAGTGCTCATGCAACCCTCACCTGCCTTAGTCGATATGTTGATACGGTTCCGGGCCGAAACCCTTGATCGTGACAACCAGCATGACAAGGCGAACGTGCTCTATTACCAACTCTGGACCGAGAGTCAGCGGTTCGATATGCTGGGATGCATCTGGCAGCGATACCGAACCTCTAAGATGGCGGAACAGTCTGACGACTATCGCCGGCGCGCCCTCTTCATCAACATGCTTTTCGCGACCGAATATCTGAAAAGGCCGGAGCGCAGGAAAGATCATCTGGTTTACCTCCGTTCGCTGCTTTCGCAGTTTCAGGAAGAAATGTTTTTCCGTAGCGTGAAACAGTTGCCGACGCTCGCCCCCGACGGTAAAAAAGGCGTCTGCACGGAGGAGCAGTTGCAGACCGTGATTCGGCAACTCCCCGAAAAAGAGTAATACACTCGGACAGACATTCCGGATTTTTACACTATTTTTGTCGGACAGATAAACGACAGACAGATGAATAGAGCACTGTTTGAGTTCCTCCGGGAACTTCAGGAAAACAATAACAGGGAATGGTTTCAGGCCAACAAGAAACGGTATGATGCTTTGCATGCCGCTTTCGTCGACCATGTGAGGCAACTGATCGACCGTATCACCACGTTCGATCCCGAGATCGGCGGGCTGGATGCCCGGAGTTGCGTGTATCGCATCTATCGGGATCTGCGTTTTTCGCAGGATAAAACGCCTTACAAAACTCATTTCGGAGCGTATATGACCGGTTTCGGTGGACGTACCAGTCCCTACGGCGGCTATTACATCCATCTTGAGCCGGGTAAACCGTTTCTCTCGGGAGGCGTATGGTGTCCTGCTCCGGCTATGCTTAAGCAACTACGAAAAGACCTGTTCGATAATATGGACGAGTTTCTCCAAATTTACGAAGACCCGAAGTTCAGAAAAGTATTCGGTGAATTAGAAGGCGACAAACTCAGCCGGATGCCGCAAGGTTTTCCCATCGAGGCTGAACACGGTGAGATATTGAAATATAAGAGTTTCGTCGTGTCGAGTGTCAAAACGGAGGCGTTCTTCTGTGCCGACGACTGGATAGATCGCACCGTCGAGGATTTCAAACTGCTACAGCCGTTCAACCATTTTCTGAATTATACCATCGGCGAGTTTTTCGGGAAAGCATGAAACGTTTTTTGAAGCGTCTGTATCGGTATCTCTTCTGCCGTAAAGGTTACGGAGTTCATTCGCCATTCGTCTTCGATTTGATTACCAACGTGCTCGAAGAACGACACGGGTACTATGCCTATACCGAACTGAAAGCTGCCCGTCTGATGCTGCAAGATGCTGCAAAGATGAAAAATAAAAATGCAGCCAAGTGTCAAAGCCTTTCCCGGCATGAATGCGAGTGGCTCTTCCGGCTGGCGAATCGTTTCAAACCATGTCGCATTATCATGGTCGGGAGCGGAGCGGGACTGATTCCGCTCAGCCTGACGAGCTATGCTTCGGGGGGGATACACGGCATTGCCTTGGAGCAGGATGCCGTGATGGCCGATATGGCGCGGAGCTTGCTGCGTGAGCGGGCCACATCGCCTGTCGAAGTCCGTTATGAGACATACGAGGTTTCGTTGCCCAAGGCACTCGCTGAATTCGGACATCCCGATTGCATCGTGCTCGATGGAGCAGCAAGCGGATTATCCGCTCTGCTCCGATGCTGTGCCGACTATATCCATGAAGATACCCTGCTGATCGTCCGGGGAATCGACGCTTCGCCGGAGACAAATGAAGCGTGGCGAACGGCTTGTGCCTTTCCGTCCGCCACAGTCAGTATCGATGCGTGCACATGGGGCATTGTCTTTTTCCGTCCCGGTCTGCCCCGGAAAACATTCAGGCATGTTGTGTGTTGAATCTCTCGCGTGCCTTTGTCTTCCGTCTTTACGATACCATTCGTTTCGTCTTCGTTAAAATCTCAATCGACCGTTGTACATCCAGTGTTCACGGGAGTTGAGGTAACGAATCTCGACATTATCGTGTGAAGTGATACAGGCTTTTGTTTCTTCCGTTCTTTTTTCTCTTACATCGGTAGCCAGTATTTTGATGATTCCATCCATAAAACCGGCCTCACCACGTGTTTTCTCAATACGCAAGGGTACCTCGATCGTATAATCGAGTTGGAGCTTGGGCGATTGGATACTCAACAGCGTACCCTCTCCTTCGATTTTGCGCGACGCGCCTTTTCCGAAGTGAATCTTCCACGAGCAGGAATATTCGAATTCCCTGTCCCGGTTGTTATGACGGGCAACGCTCCATGTATTTCTGTCTTCGTTTTTAATCTCGAATTCGTAGATGATCCGTTGCTTTGCCGACGAAGAAGATAAGTCACGCACCGTCCATGTGCCGGGAGCATTGAGATTGTGTCCGTTCGTTCGGATAGACATGTGCATTTTATCTTCAGAAAGGTGCCGAAGCGTCCAAGTGTTTTCTTCTTCGCCACGAAGTATTTTTACGTTGTTGAAATAGAGCTTGTCGACCGAGTCGCGTTTGGCGAGGTCCGTCTGCGAATAGTATTCGTTGAAACGATAGGCGTATTCGAGCATGGTCGCGTATTTTTCCAACACATTATACGTATAGTCGAACGCTACACGGCCAGGATGAGTTCTGCGCCGGCTTTCATCGTAATATACGCAACTGCACGTCATGCTCAGTAGAGTCAGACTTAAAAGGAACTGTTTCATTTTCATAGTTGTGTAAGTATATTTGAATATTTAACCACTGTTTTTTTCAGAAACGATAACCTGCACCGGCCTTCAGGAAGCCCATCGTTCCGTATCCGATTTCCCAAGATCCGAAAAGGTTACGTCCGAAGGATACCCCGAAGAAAGTGAGCTGTCCGGTTACAAACGTTCGATGAGAGTATTCGCGCATGCCAAACTCTCTCTCGCTTTCCATGCCAAATCCCAGTCCGAACCCCGAATAGAGACGCACGACAGGACGGTTGAGGTAGATGAAACGTACCGTCGGATAGAACGCGAAACGGTGTTTACGGTAAGTATCATCAATCAAGAATGATTCACTGACTCTGCGATTTTGAAAAACCCCTGAATAGGAAACATTAAGACCCACTGCGAGCCATCGTTTCATCTCCTGTGTGTAGGAGAGCGAAAGTGCTTGTGTGTAATGGCGCTCGTCATACGTATATCGTCCCTGATTATACCGGTCGAGTGGTGTCCGCCACCAATTCGGATAGTCATGACTCTCCCACCACGATGGAGAAGAAATTTCGACTAATCCCCACCCGAATGCCACTTCGCGTTGGGGATGGAAGGCGGATCGTCTCCTTTCCGGCAGATCATCTTGCGCTCGCGTACTCATCGCCAATACAGCGAGGCAAACAAAACATAACATTTTCTTCCTCATAAGTTCTTTTCTAATTTACAACATTATATGCAATAATTTCCACACTAAAGTGCGGCAAAATTATTTCTTTTTTATTTCTGTAAAAAAGTTTCTATCTTTATAGACGGAAAAAACATGCGAAACGTTGCTGCGAAGCGATTTTTTTAAACTGATAAAAAAGATGACAGGAAGAAGCTGCCATACAGATACGATATTTATTTGTTTCTAAAGAGGTTTTATCGTTGAAAGAAACATGAGGAGCCTCTTTCGTCCAAATGCCGGAATTTGCAGCTGAAGATCCTGTCACCTGCAAGATAATAATGTATAAAATGGTTAAAGTCAAACGGTAGGGATTTGTATGTTCACATAATATACCTACCTTTGCCCGTCCGTAAGATAATAAATAAGGACATGAAGGAATATATTTTCAAGCTGGAGATGAAGGTGCGTGACTACGAATGCGACTTGCAGGGCGTGGTGAACAATGCCAATTACCAGCACTATATGGAACATACGCGTCATGAATATCTGGAATCGCTCGGCGAAAACTTCGGAGAGATGCACGAGAAAGGACTGGATGCGTTCGTGGCGAAGGTAGAGATCAAATACAAACATTCTTTGCGAAGCGGCGACCATTTCGTGTCGTGCGTAAATCTCAAACGCGAAGGTATTAAGCTCGTATTCGAACAGGATATTTACCGGAAGTCCGATGGGATTCTGGCTGCATCGGGACGAGTGGAGACCGTGATGGTACAAGACGGGAAACTGACTCGTGGCGAGTACTTCGACCGTCTGATTCATTAAGTTCTGTTTGTCCCTTTTCCATAATGACGGCCGATCACACTGCCCTGATTGCTTTGACGATGCTTCAAGGTGTCGGCGATGTGTTGGCGCGTGCGCTGTTACAATATTTCGGGACAGCTGAGGAGGTATTTACTTCGCATCGGCGGATATTGGAGAAAATACCGGGCATTGGCGAATATACGGCCCGGCGGATCGATGAGGGGAAAAACGATGCCTTAAAACGGGCGGAGAAAGAAGTCGCTTTTATCGGGAAAAAGAATCTTCGGGTCTATGCTATCACGGAGAATGACTATCCGAAGCGTCTGCGCGAATGTCAGGATGCTCCCGTCGTTTTCTATTACAAGGGCAAGGCAGACCTGAACGCAAAGAAGATCATCAGTATCGTCGGGACGAGACGCGCAACAGATTACGGCCGGATGCTGACCGAACGATTAGTCAGAGAGTTGGCCGAAGTGTATCCTGATTTAGTTGTTGTCAGCGGATTGGCGTACGGCATTGATGTTTGTTCGCATCGCAGTGCCTTAAAGAACGGCTTGCCCACTGTCGGTGTTCTGGCACACGGGTTAGACCGGATTTATCCTGCCGGACATCGACATACCGCGGCCGAAATGCTTGAACAGGGCGGGCTGCTGACCGATTTTCCCAGTGAGACAAACCCTGATCGCGAAAATTTCCTGAAACGTAACCGGTTGATTGCCGGATTGGCTGATGCGACGATTGTCGTCGAATCGGCAGAGCGTGGCGGAGCGCTTGTCACGGCTGATATCGCGTGTTCATACGGGCGCGACGTCTATACCTTTCCGGGACGGACGACCGACGAGTGTTCGGCTGGATGCAACCGAATGGTCCAAACGAACAAAGCCGGCCTGATTACTTCGGGACAGGATCTGATCCGCGCCCTTTGCTGGGACACCGAAGCAACCGGTCCAAGCGTTGAAGGACAGTTGCGGTTGAAACTTGAGAGACCCGATCACCCGATTGTAAAAATACTGGCCGACGAAGGCGAGATGCAAATCAATGAGCTTGCCATGGCGATAGACCTGCCGGTGTATCAAGTAACTCCGATGCTTTTCGAACTCGAACTTGCCGGACATGTCACCGCTTTGCCGGGAGGGATATATAAATTAACAGATTAAAGACAGATGAAAAAGTTTTATCAGACAATCAAGGAGCGTAAGTTACAGATATTCTTCTTAATGTATATCCTGCTACTCGTTCCGTCCATGAGCCTGATTGCTCAAAATATACCGGCCAAAACGCTGATTTCCGGTTTCCTCGTAAGTTTCGGACTGCTGTCCGTAGTCTTCATCCTCTCTTCGTTCATGACGACGAAAGGGATTCGTATATTCTATTCCATTCTATTGGCAATTACCATCATACCGAGTACGATTCTGCTCAGTTACCTACTGATTGCGAATGTGTTGCTTTCGGGGGGGACGATTACTTCGCTTTTCGAAACGAATCCAGACGAGGCCAAGGAATTTATCACCTATGTAAACCCGTGGATTGTCATGGGGGTTGCGTTGTATGTACTGTTTCCCATCGTGATGATTTTCAAGATGAAACAAGTCGTTTTCCACCGTGTGGGAAAGCATAAAAACGCCTTTTTTACCTGCGTATTGCTGTTGTTGTTATTTTTGGCTATCGAGCCGGTGGCACAGCGCATTTATTTCGTCGACTTCTATCGCGTCTTCACCGATTACAAACGGCAGAGAGTGCGCGAAGAGAAAGAGATCGCAGAGCGCCAGACACTTCCTTTCGATGTGAAAATGCTCCCCGAAAAAGCGCCTCAAACGTTGGTTGTTGTGATCGGTGAATCGCATACCCGGCATCACATGTCGCTCTACGGCTACGGCAGGGATACGAATCCACTGCTGTCGGAGCAGAGAAGCGGGCTGAAAGTCTATCGTGATGTCGTTTCGCCGCAAGTGCATACCATTCCCGTCTTGCGAGCCGCGTTGACCTTTGCCGATCATGAGCATCCCGAGAAGTTGACGGAGCAACCGTCACTCTTCGAATTATTCAACCGTGCGGGATACGAAACATACCTGATCAGCAATCAGCCCTTCGAAAACTCATCCTCTAGCTACGAATCATTGCTGAGGCTGGCCCAACATACAACTGACCTTTCACGACTGAACCAACCGGATGGCGTGGTGCTCGAGTCGCTGAGACAAGCGTTGCACGAACAAACGGACAAACCCAAACTTATCGTGTTGCATCTGATGGGAAGCCATATCGCATATAAATACCGCTATCCCGAAACTTTCGAGCATTTCAACCATTTGCATCATCCCATCGGGCGTCACGACATACAGCTCACCGCTGATGCCAAGACGGTGATCGACCAGTACGATAACTCGGTACGTTATAACGACTATTTACTCGCATCGATGATTGACATGCTAGCGAGCGAGAAGAAGACATCGGCCATGCTCTATTTCTCCGATCATGGCGAAGAAGTATATGATTTGCGTGAATTTGCCGGTCACGCTTACGAAAAAATCTCCTCTTACATGTGTGAGATACCCTTCATCCTATGGATGTCGGACGAGTACAGGCGACGGAGAAGCGATCTTGTCTTCGATACGAAACGTCCCTATTCAACCGTAGACGTATTGTACAGTCTTTCGGATTTGGGAGGGTTGCATTATGTAGGATATGACACGAGCCGAAGTCTTTTTTCCACGCAATTCGCACCCCGTCCGCGGATAGTGGGCGAAATACCATACGAATCGGTGGTCGATATGACTCGTGAGGTGCAGCAAAAATATAGCCGGACTATGGCATCGAATACATTCTTCGACAGTCTGAATAAAGAATGGAAACAGATTAAGAGCTTATCCGATAAGGTACTCTCTTCTCCTCGGGCAGAAAAATGAAACAGATATAAAAAATTAAAGGCTATCTCACGACAGCCTCTAACCCACTTTGTTAACCTTAAATCTAATACTATTATGAAAAAACCACGATGCAAAGATACAGTCATGCCTCTTATCTGTCAAGAATAAATGAGTTAAATAATCACAATAAAAGCGATTAAAAGATATAAAAAATGTTTACGCCCATACGAGAGGTAATCGCTGTACCCATTTATCATAACTGTAACTGTTTCTTTAATACTTTATAACCGCTTAAACTCACTTTTAATGGCGTTCCGTTTTTCAGTTTGACTTGATAATGCTCTTTGCCGAAAAGTTCGATCCGCGCGATGTATTCCGTATTCACGATACAGGAGCGATGAATCCGTACGAACTGGCGGGCGGGTAAATGTTCATCGAAATATTTCATAGTTTGCTCTTTCAGATACTCCCCCGAAGCAGTAAAAATCGAAACATAGTCACCACAAGCTTGAATATGGGAGATTTCGTCGACGGAGATCAGGTGGATGCGTGTGCCGTTTTTCACGGAGATACGTTCCAGCCAATCTTCGGCAGGAGGAGAGAGGACGACGGTTTCGACGGATTCTTGGACTTTTTCTTCTTCGGCTTCGGTCGCGAGGCGCACAAAGCGCAGTTTGTCATACCACATCAATAGGATCACCCAGCAGAGGGCACCGAACAAAACGCGGAACGGAATCGTTGCCTGAAAAGCGGGAACAAACCATTCATTTCGCCACAGAGCACTGAGGACCGATACAGCGCCGACGGTAACTGCCTGCACGCACGTCACCCACAGCAACGCCGCAACAAGCTGCCTGCAACCGGTCATATACCACGTGGCAAATCCTGCGGCCGCCCCGATCGATACGGACAACAACGCGTCCGCGATGGCTTCGGCAGGGCTATATCCTGCTGTCCAAACGAGCAGTGAGGCTTGCAGGACGACGTGAAGCAGGCACAACGTCAGCGTTGCGACCTTATTCGCGACGGAGGTGAAGATCGGATGTCCCGTATCCATCGGTTAGCTTTTGATCTCAACTCCGCTAAACAGCACCGAGCCTCGTAATACGACCGTATGTTCGGGGGCTGTATCCGGACTGAAATGCGGCCGTTCGTCTTCGCACGAACCAAACACGGAGCTCACTTGCAACTGAACGTTCCACGAGTCGGGTACATATAAAGTAATCCCACCGAAAGAACAATCGATATCAACAAACGTTTCGCGCGCTTCAAGGCGCGTACGGCGCAAATCGATTTCTATTCCGCCGAACACGTTGCGTAAGTCGCCTCCGCGGAATACAGGATCAAGCACCACAGTCTTCGCTCCGCTAAAAAGAATGTTCGAACGCACGAAACCGTCCGAGATGCTCGCATTTTTCACGCGGTCTCTTTGGTATGGCGCATCTTTTCTGCGTTGCCGGAGCAGCAAGCCTATGCCGATCACGATCAAAATCACAGGCCAGAACATGTGCAGTTGCGAGAAGCCGATCACTCCGAAGCGAGGCAGCAGCAGCACGCCTCCGATCAACATCAGTATGACTCCCCGCACATATTCACGTTGAAACAGCTGGATCATCCCCAGTGCGATGAGGATCATTTGCCAGGAGGCAATGAATTGAAAAATGCCGTGATTGATTATTCCTGTGTTCTTTACTAAAAAAACGAGACCGGCCAGGATCAGTAACACCGGTACTCCCCAATTTTTTCTTTTCATAATTCCAAACGATTGATAAATGATGGCAAAGATACGGATAAGAGACGCTTATCGGCAAGTCTTTCCCGACGGATTGCACCTCCCAATCGACGAATACCGACGGGATACCGACGAAATTTGAACATATCAACCTTTTTTTGTTCCTTTGTCATCTCAGAACAAATCAGAAACAGAAGTTTATGAACACGAAGAAATTTTTATTGCAGGAACAGGACATTCCCACGGCATGGTACAATATCGTAGCAGATATGACCACGAAGCCGCAACCCATGTTGCACCCGGGCACGAAGGAGCCGGTGAAGCCGGAAGACCTCTACCCGCTCTTCGCCCGCGGCCTAGCGGAGCAGGAGTTGAACGTGACGGACACATGGATCGAAATCCCCGAGGAGGTGCGCGACCTCTACAAGAACTGGCGCCCCACGCCGCTCGTCCGGGCCTACGGGCTGGAGCGCGCGCTGGACACGCCGGCACATATTTATTTCAAGAACGAGAGTGTTAGCCCCGTCGGCTCGCACAAGCTGAACTCGGCCATTGCGCAGGCCTACTTCTGCCGAAAGGACGGCGTGACGAACATCACCACCGAGACGGGCGCGGGCCAATGGGGCGCCGCCATGTCATACGCCGCACAAGCCTTTGGGCTGGAACTGGCCGTCTACATGGTCAAGGTGAGCTATAATCAGAAACCTTACCGGCGCTCTATCATGCAGACGTTCGGTGCGCAAGTGATCGCCTCGCCGAGCATGAGCACGCGCGCAGGACGCAAGATATTGACGGATCACCCGACGTATCAGGGCAGTCTCGGCACGGCGATTTCCGAAGCCGTGGAGCTGGCCATGCAGACGCCGAATTGCAAGTATGTCTTGGGCAGTGTGCTCAACCACGTGGCGCTCCACCAAACGGTAATCGGGCTGGAGGCGGAGAAGCAGATGGAGATGGCGGGCGAATATCCGGACGTGGTGATCGCATGCTTCGGCGGTGGATCGAACTTCTCCGGGCTGTCGTTCCCCTTCCTGCGACATAAGTTGACCGAGGGGCGCACGCTGCGTGTCGTAGCCGCCGAACCGGCCTCTTGCCCGAAGCTGACGCGCGGCCGCTTCCAATATGACTTCGGCGATGAGGCGGGTCACACACCGCTCATCCCTATGTACACGCTCGGCCACACGTTCGCTCCGGCACACATCCACGCCGGCGGACTGCGTTACCACGGCGCGGGCGCCATCGTCAGCCAGCTGAAGAAGGATGGGCTGATGGACGCCGTCGACATCCCGCAGCTTGAGACGTTCGAGGCCGCCCGACTCTTCGCCGAGACGGAGGGCATCATCCCCGCTCCCGAGTCGGCTCACGCCATCGCCACTACGATCCGTGAGGCGAAGGAGGCGAAGGAGGAAGGCAAAGCACGCACGATCCTCTTCAACCTTTCGGGTCACGGGCTGATCGATATGGCTGCCTATGACCTGTATCTGGCCGGCGACCTGACCAACTACGAACTTCCCGACGAGGAACTGAAGAAATCAACCCAAAACTTGGAACAGATTATTTAATTACGAATTACGATGCCCGAAAGGCGTAATCATACTTCCCTATGCCAATAATACAAAATTATGTATTTGCATATATTTGTGTCTATTTGCGTTCGGGCATCATAATCCGTCATTCGTAATTATTCGTTCTTGACTACTTTGCTACTTCTTTCACTTTCTAATATCATTCAGAGGGTCAGCGATGAATCTTCTCTTTCCTTTTCGGGGCAGGATTCCTCACTGAATTCAGAATGACAAAAAAAGGTATTCGTCAGCATTCAGGAAACGAACAACCAAAGAAATTAACCTTTAAACGCCCGAAGGGCTTTAACAATGGTCCGGTTCATCCGTATCGTTGGCGATGCCGAGACGGTCGATCAGGTAGAAGAGTCCGCCGAGGAACATACCCGTGATCGTTGCCAGACACATGCCCGTCAGCTTCACGTTGCCTATCTGGATGTACACGCCCGACAGTCCGACAACGAAGACGAGTGCCGTCATTGCAAGGTTACGTCCTTTGGCATAATTCACCTTGCGGTCTACCATCAAGCGGATACCTGAGGCACCGATCATCCCATAGAGCAGAAAGCTGATACCGCCCATCACCGGAGCGGGGATGGAATTGATGAGCGCTGACGCCGGGGCAAAGAACGCCAGCAAAATAGAAAAGACTGCCGCTCCGCCGATCACCCAGACACTGAACACTTTCGTGATGGCCATCACGCCGATATTTTCGCCATATGTTGTCGTCGGCACGGAACCAAAGCATCCTGAGAGGGCTGTTGATATCCCGTCGGAGAAAAGCGTGCGATGCAATCCGGGGTCTTTCAGCAGGTCACGTCCAACGATCTCGCTCGTCACGACCTGATGTCCGATATGTTCGGAGATCACCACCAAAGAAGCCGGAATAATGATGAAGATCGCTCCCGGACTGAATCGGGGGAACACGAAATTCGGCCATGCGAACAGCCCGGCCTGCGTCACTTCCGTAAAGTCGACCAGCCCGGCGAAGAACGCGACAAGGTAGCCCGAAACGATAGCGATCAGAATTGATATGGCGGCGGCGAAGCCACGGAACAACACTTGTCCCAGCACGGCAATGGAGATTGTCACCACAAAAACGACCACAAACAAGGGGTTGATTCCGGTGTACGTCTCGGTCAGTACGAGTCCGCCGTTTTGTGCGGCCGTTCCGGCCAGTTCGAGTCCGATAAGCGCCACAACAGGCCCCATGGCGGCGGGTGGTAACACGATATCGATCCATTTCGTGCCTGCAAATTTGATCAGGATCGCCACAGCGCAGAAGATCAGTCCGGTGACGACGAACCCGCCTAAAGCATAAGGATAACCAAAGTCGGGATTACTGATAAGCAGCAGAGTGGGAGAAATAAAGGCAAAACTCGAACCGAGGTAAGCAGGCGATTTTCCTTTCGTTATGGCAATAAAGATCAGCGTGCCGACTCCGTTCATTAACAGCACAATGGCTGCATTGATGCCAAAGAGCCACGGCACTAATACCGAGGCGCTGAACATGGCAAACGTATGTTGAATACTTAGCGGGATACCTTTGAGTAAGGGCACACGCTCCTCTACCTGAATAATTCTTCCGGACATAAAGGCGTCTTGTGTTGCGACGGAATTATTTGGTTCCGAAAATACGGTCGCCGGCGTCGCCGAGGCCCGGCAAAATATAAGCGCTGTCGTTCAGGCGTTCATCGAGCGAAGCCGTGTAAATATCGACGTCGGGGTGATCGGCCTGCACGCGCCGTACCCCTTCGGGGGCAGCCACAAGGCACATCAGGCGGATGTTCGTACAACCTTTCTCTTTCAGCATCTTGATCGCGTCGGACGCGCTTCCTCCCGTGGCAAGCATCGGATCGGTGATGATGACCATGCGATGGTTGATGTCTTCGGGCAGTTTGCAGTAGTAGAAAACAGGGTTGTGCGTTTCGTGATCGCGATAGAGACCGATATGTCCAACCTTCGCCACCGGAAGGAGGTTCAACAACCCGTCGACCATGCCCAAGCCGGCGCGCAGGATCGGCACGATGGCCAGTTTTTTGCCCGATATTTCATGCGCTTTTGTGCGCATCATAGGTGTTTCGATTTCGATCTCGGTCAGCGGAAGATCGCGGGTCACCTCATAACCCATCAACATAGCGATCTCTTTGAGCAGATCGCGAAAATCTTTTGCACCCGTGTTGATATCCCGTATTCTCGTCAACTTATGCTGAATCATGGGATGATCGATAATATGCAGCTTGCTCATGTTTGTATCGTTTTTTGAAAACTGAGGCAAAGGTACGATTTTTTTTCATTCCCCATCGTGCGTTACGTATGGAATCGTATCCTATCCGTGTGCTTCGAGCCAGTTTTTTCCGATGCCGCAATCGGCAACGAGCGGCACACGCAGTTGCATAACACCCTCCATCTCTCGCAGCACAATTTCGCGAACACGATCAAGTTCATCGTGACACACGTTGAAGTTCAATTCGTCATGTACCTGAAGGATCATCTTGCTCCGTAACCCTTCCTCCTCAAACCGGTGAAAAATCCGTACCATGGCCATTTTGATGATGTCGGCAGCGCTGCCCTGTATCGGTGCGTTGATCGCGTTGCGTTCAGCGTACCCGCGCACCACGGCGTTGTGCGAATGGATGTCGGGGAGGAAACGTTTCCTTCCGCATATCGTGGTGACGTAGCCACGCTCCTTGGCCAAGCGGACACTCTCGTCCATGTAGGCGCGCACATCGGGATACGTTTTGAAATAGCCTTCGATGAGTTCTTTCGCTTCGGCGCGCCCGATATTCAGCCGTTCGGCCAGTCCGAACACCGAGATGCCGTAGATGATGCCGAAGTTGGCTGTTTTGGCCTTGCGACGCATCTCGGAGGTTACCTCGGCGTCGGCTACTCCGTAGATCTTCGCCGCGGTGGCCGAATGAATGTCGGCGCCGCTGCAGAATGCTTCGATCATGTGTCTGTCGCCACTCAGGTGCGCCATGATACGCAGCTCGATCTGCGAATAGTCGGCCGAGAAGAACACGCCGTCGGCCTGATCGGAGATGAAGGCCTTGCGGATGTCGCGCCCCAACGCTTCGCGGATAGGGATGTTTTGCAGGTTTGGATTCGATGAACTGAGCCGACCGGTCGAGGCGACCGTCTGATTGAACGAAGTATGGATTTTGCCCGTCTCGGGATTGATCAGCTCGGGCAAGGCGTCGATATACGTGCTCAGCAGCTTTTTCAGGCCGCGGTAGTCAAGGAGTTTCCCGACGATCGGATGACGGTTGCGCAGTTTCTCCAGAATACTTTCGTTCGTGCTGTAACTGCCTGTCTTTGTTTTTTTCGCTTTTTCTTCAATATGGAGGCGGTCGAATAAAATCTCTCCAACCTGCTTGGCTGAATTGATGTTAAATGCCGTTCCGGCCAGCTCATGGATTTCCTTTTCCAGCCGGCCGAGCGCTTCGGTAAGTTCCTCGGACGATTGCTTCAAGGCTTTCGTGTCGAGAGTGACACCGCTCAGCTCCATATCGGCCAGTACATAGATCAGCGGCATCTCGATATCGCGGAACAGCGCATCGAACCCGCCGTCCAAGAGTTGCGGAGCGAAGAGGTTCTTCAGGCGCAGCGTGACATCGGCGTCCTCAGCGGCGTATTCGCTGACCTTCTCCACCGGCACATCGCGCATCGACAGCTGTCCTTTGCCGCGTGCACCGATCAAACGGTCGATCGGAATCGGACGATAACGCAGATACGTCTCGGCCAGATAGTCCATGTTGTGCCGCAACTCGGGATTGAGTAAGTAATGGGCGATCATCGTATCGAACAGGGGACCTGTCACCTGTATGCCGTAACGCCTGAGCATCAACAGGTCGAACTTGATATTTTGCCCCACCTTCTCGATAGCGGGATGCTGCAAAGCCTCGGCAAACGGAGCGATGATCCGCTTCGTTTCTTCCGTATCGGCAGGCAAAGGCACGTACCATGCTTCGTATTCGTTGATGGCGAACGACATTCCGACAAGGTGCGCCGTCAACGGATCGACCCCGTCTGTTTCCGTATCGAAAGCGAACGACGATTGAGAGCGGAGCAATCGCGCCAGGTCGTTCCGTTTCGCCTCCGTGTCGGCCGTGAAGTAGGAATGTGGAGTAGTCGTCAGATCGGCCAGATCGGAGACCTTCACTTCTTCCGGATCCGGCTGCGTATCTACCGGCGATGTTTGCCCCGTGTCGTCGCCGAATAAGGAGAGTTGTTGCATGACCGCCGTGCCTTTCTCGGTGTGTTCTGCTGTGGGGACATCGTTTAGTTTGTTCAGGAAAGCGCGGAACTCTAATTCGACGTAGATTTCGCGAAGACGCTCTTTGTCCACGTCTTTGCGCTCGCACGTCGCAGCCTCGAACGAGATTGGGACATCGGTCACGATGGTGGCCAGAAACTTCGAGAACCGGATCTGCTCCGCGTTTTGTTCCACTTTCGTCTTTAAGGCACCTTTCAGCCGATCGGTGCCCGCCAGTAATTCTTCGACGGAGCCGAACTCGGCGAGTAACTTCTGCGCGGTCTTTTCGCCCACGCCGGGACAGCCGGGGATGTTGTCGGAACTGTCTCCCATTAGCCCGAGCAAGTCAACCATCTGCCCGACGGACGTCAGACCGTACTTCGTCAGCACTTCGGGCACTCCTAATGTTTCATAATCGCCTCCGAATTTCGGCCGGTACTGGAAGATATGCTCCGAGACAAGCTGCCCGTAATCCTTGTCGGACGTCATCATCAACACCTTGAATCCTTCCTGTTCAGCTTGCTTGGCGATCGTACCGATGACATCGTCCGCCTCGTAACGTGGCACTTCCAGCACAGGGATACGGTACGCCGCGATAATTTCGCGGATGTAAGGGATGGCGATGCGGATGTCTTCGGGTGTTTCCTCCCGCTGCGCTTTGTACGCTTCGTACGCTTCATGGCGAAACGTCGGACCCGGCGGATCAAAGCCGAAAGCGACATGCGTCGGATTTTCGCGCCGAAGGACATCTTCGAGCGTATTGATAAAACCGAAAATCGCCGACGTATTCATCCCTTTCGAATTCATTCGAGGATTTTTGATGAAAGCGTAATAAGAGCGGTAAATGAGCGCGTAAGCGTCGATCAAAAGTAATTTCATAAGGAGTGTGCTGTTTTTGGGGGTAAAAGTACGAAAAAACTTTTTCAGTCGGCACTTTTTCTTACTTTTGCATTCGGAAAGCAGGACTTATGATAGATAAAAGAAATATAGAGAAACCTGTCGCGGAGGAGTTCGGAATATTCCGCGAGAAATTCGCAGAAGCGCTTCACAGCGATATTGCTACTATACGCAAAGCCATCGAAACGGTATATCATTCGAACGGCAAGCATATCCGCCCGCTTTTGGTACTGCTGACAGCTAAGGCCTGTGGGTGTGTCACGTCGGACTCGATCCATGCGGCTGTGTTTCTCGAATTATTACATACGGCGTCGCTTCTTCACGATGATGTGGTGGACGATACCCGCCAGCGGCGGGGACTCCCCTCGATGAACGCACTCTTCGACAATCGCATAGCTGTGCTGATAGGTGATTTTATCCTCTCCGAAGCACTCGTGCGGGCCACGCAGACGGGGCAGGTGCAGATCGTCTCCATTATCGCGTCGCTCAGCCGCCAAATGGCCGAAGGAGAAATCAAGCAACTGGAAAATGCGAAAGAGCAGATACTGAAAGAAAAAGATTACCTGATTGCGATTGAAAAGAAAACATCCATGCTGCTCTCGGCCTGTACCGAGATTGGTGCGATAACGGCGCAAGCGACGCCGGAGACACAACAACAGTGCCGGGAGTTCGGCCGTTTGCTCGGCTATTGCTTCCAGATACGCGATGATATTTTCGACTACTTCGACGATCCTGTCGTCGGCAAGCCCAGCGGCAATGACATCCGCGAAGGGAAAGTAACACTGCCTCTGCTTTATGCCCTCGAATCGACAGACGAATCGACGAAAGCACCTTACCTGAAGATGATTCGTGGGCGAGATTTCTCGCCTGAAAATGTTGCGGCGCTGATCAACTTCGCGAAAGAACACGGAGGGCTCGAATATGCCATGTCGCGCATGATTTACTATAAAGAAAAAGCGGCGAATATCATCCGTTTATTACCCGACAACGAAGCGCGTGAAAGCCTGTTGCTCCTTGCCGACTATGTGATTGAGCGAAAGAAGTAAAGAGGGTGAAATTTTCTCTCAAAAATTTTTACCTGCAATTTTTATGTGTCGGTCTTTTGGAACGGCGTACCGACCGAATCAGAAAGAGAGCGATACAGAGTCCGATGGTAAATCCGGCAAAATCGATCCATACATCACGCAACGAAGGGCCACGACCGCGACCGAACAGTTGGATGGTCTCGTCGCAGACAGCCGTGAACAATCCTGCAAATAGGGGCCAGGAGATATGCGGCATCAGGCGATTCGTATAAACGCGTAACGTCAGCGTCAAGAAAAGCCCCAATAGCATAAATTCGTTCAAGTGAGCAAGTTTACGTACAGCATACACAGTGAACCGATAGTCGATACCCCAATGGCCGATCAGCCGGTTCAGCCACTCGGTGACCATCGCACTGCGCAGGCCGGATGCTTCGCCTCCCTGTAGCGAGTTCGTAAAGATAAAGACCGTTACACCGATCGTCAGCAGCGTGTATATCCAGCGAAACAGCTGTGTATGTTTACTTTTCTTATTCATCGTTTTGTAAAAAACAGTCGCAAAGGAAAGAAATAAAAGTCGTCGGACGAAACGATTTTCTTTAAGAAGTCGTAAAACACGATTAAAAAAACGTACCGACAGCAAGAAAATGAAAAAACACATTTTTATCTACGATCTTTTCGTAACCCAAACAATATATGTAATAAGATAGCGTTATGTTGTCAGCGGATTTTTATATCTTTGCGGCCGAATATTCAAAAATAAACGCTTACTATATCCTCGATTATGAAGCAATATAAGCTAATCAACAACGTATTGGGATGGATCGTTTTCCTGATCGCGTCGTACACGTATCTATCGACTATCGAGCCGACCGGAAGTTTCTGGGACTGCGGCGAGTTTATTGCATCTGCCTATAAATTAGAAGTGGGACATCCGCCCGGGGCACCGTTCTTCATGCTGATGGGCAATCTGTTTACGCAATTTACCTCCGATACGGCGGAAGTGGCGAAGATGGTCAACCGCATGTCCGCTCTGTTTAGCGCGCTGACGATTCTGTTCCTCTTCTGGAGCATCACGCACATGGCGCGGCGTATCATCTTGAAAGAAGGAAAACGTGAACTGACTTTGACGCGCACCATCATGGTGATGGGTTGCGGACTGGTCGGGGCGTTGGTCTATACCTTCAGTGATACGTTTTGGTTCAGTGCCGTCGAGGGCGAAGTGTACGCCAGCTCGTCGCTGTTTACGGCCGTCGTGTTCTGGCTGATTCTGAAATGGGAAGAAGCGGCCAACCGTCCGCATTCCGACCGCTGGATCGTGCTGATCGCCTACTTCATGGGATTGAGCATCGGCGTCCACCTGCTGAACTTGCTTTGTATTCCTGCCATCGTACTCGTTTATTACTACCGTAAATTCGAGAATCCGACGTTCAAAGGAACGGCAATTGCCCTTCTGGTTTCGTTCGCCATCGTCGGACTAATGATGTACGGCGTCGTGCAAGGCCTCGTAGAGGCTTGCGGCTGGTTCGAACTGCTGTTTGTAAATTGGTTCGGTATGCCGTATAATTCCGGTGTTTATGCTTATGTGCTGATCATTGCAGGTATGTTGGGCTGGTCGATCTGGGAAACGATGCGCGAGGATATCTCCCCGATGCGCGTAAGGATTTCTTTTATCCTGACCATCGCCTTGCTCGGTATTCCTTTCCTGGGAAGCGGCTATGTGCTCGGTATCCTGTTGTTGATTGCCTTAACGGTCGCTCTGTTCCGCTTCAAAAATATCAATGTCCGTGCACTGAATACGATTCTGGTTTCACTGATGGTGATCGTGGTGGGTTATTCGTCTTACGCCCTGATTCTTATTCGTTCGACAGCAGACACACCGATGAACCAGAATGCGCCGAAGGATATCTTCACCCTGCGCAGCTATTTGGCGCGTGAACAATACGGGGATACGCCACTTATCTACGGCAGAACCTACGTTTCGGTACCTGAGCGTAACAGCGACGGCACCGCTGTTTCGAGCGAAGGAGCTAAAATGTGGAGCCGTGCGATTAAAAAGGACAAGAACGAGAAAGATCATTATTTCGTTTCGTACACGGTGCCCGAATATAAATATGTCAGCGAGACGATGATGCTTTTCCCGCGTATGCATAGTTCCGAAGCACGTCACGTAGCGGGGTACAAATCGTGGGCGAATGTAAAAGGAACACCGATAAAAGTCAGAGATATGGGCGAGACAAAGAGTGTTATGAAGCCGACTTTTGCCGAAAATATCAAATTTTTCGTTCGCTATCAGCTAAACTTTATGTATTGGCGATATTTTATGTGGAATTTCTCCGGTCGTCAGAACGATATTCAAGGGCATGGCGAGATCATGAACGGGAACTGGATCACGGGAATCAAACCGATCGATACGTTCCTCGTCGGGCCGCAGGATGACATGCCATTCGATATTACCAATAACAAGGGACATAATGTGTATTATATGTTGCCTCTTCTGCTCGGACTGCTGGGGATCTTCTACCAACTGTTCAGCGGGAAAAAGGGTATGCAATCTTTTTGGGTGACGTTCTTCCTGTTCTTTATGACCGGAATTGCGATCGTGCTCTACCTGAATCAGACCCCTTTGCAGCCTCGCGAACGGGATTATGCGTATGCCGGCTCGTTCTATGCATATTGTATTTGGATCGGATTGGGTGTCGGTGCCGTAGCGCGAGCGCTGGAGAAGTTCGGTAAATTGCCGGGACTTGTGGCCGGCACGGTCGCGACGCTTGCGTGCGTACTCGTTCCGATCCAGATGGCAGGACAAAACTGGGATGACCACGACCGTTCGGGACGTTACATGTGCCGTGACTTTGGCTCGAACTATCTCGAATCGTGCGAGCCGAATGCCGTCATCTTTACGAATGGCGATAACGATACGTTCCCGCTTTGGTATGCGCAGGAAGTGGAAGGCATCCGTACCGATGTGCGTGTATGCAACACGAGCTATTTGCAAACGGACTGGTACATCGATCAGATGAAACGTCAAGCCTACGAATCCGCGCCACTGCCGATTACATGGGATCGCAGCCAGTATATTCAGGGAAAACGGGATATGACATACGTCATCAAACGTATGGATAAGATCGATTTGGGGCAGGCACTGGAATTTCTGCGCAGCGATGATCCGCGTACGAAAAGACTTCCTGGCTATCAGCATGATATCCCTAATATACCCTCAAATGTGCTGACGTTAAATGTCGATTCGGCCACTGTGATAAAGCATGGAGCCATCAGCCCGCAGGACGCATCGCAGATGGTTAAGGAGATGACCATCAACTTATCGGGCAAAGATGTGCTGGGCAAAGAAGCCGTAACGATCCTCGATATGCTTTACACGAATAACTGGAAGCGTCCGATCTATTTTGCCATCACAGTAGATCCGAATCAGTTCGTACGCCTCGACCCCTATTTCCAAAAAACGGGGATGGCATATCACATCGTGCCTTACATGACACAAGGTCCGAATGCACGTGCCATCGATACGGAAAAGATGTACGATAACGTGATGAACAAGTTCCGGTGGGGCGGTGTCGATAAGCCCGGAGTATACATCGACGAGAACACGATGCGTATGTGCAAAAGCTACCGCATGTATCTCTTCGGTGAGTTGGCTCAAGCATTGCTGGAGGAAGGTAAATCCGACAAAGCACAGGCTGTTCTGGATCGATGCATGGAAGTTCTCCCTGTCGAAAATGTACCGTTGGATTACAGTGCACTGATGATTGGCGATACGTATATGGCGATCGGCCAAAAAGAGAAAGGGGCGTCGATTCTCGACGGTATCATCGAAAATTCGTTACGAAATATCCGCTGGTATATGCGACTCAATGCACGGGATAGGGCCAATATTCGAGATGATTGGCAACGTGACTTGGCCATTGTCCAGAACGCGTTGGGAATGGGTATGCAATACGATCGTGAATACGGCGCCAAGTATCGCGAAGAGTTCCAGAAATACCATATGGCTTTTCAGGGAACTCAAGACGGAGGCCGCAACCGGTAACCCGACGACGATGTTTATCGAACAACCGCCCTGGCTTTACAGGGCGATTTTTTGCGGAGGTATCTGGCGGCTCCCCCGGAAGGAGAAATGTGTCTACCTGACATTCGATGACGGTCCGATCCCCGAGATCACGCCGTGGGTGCTTGACGTACTCGACCGTTACGAGATTAAGGCCACGTTCTTCTGTGTCGGCGACAACGTGCGTAAGCATCCGGATATTTACCGCATGGTACTCGAACGCGGTCACGGTGTGGGCAACCATACGTTCAATCATATTCAGGGAGTCCGTTCGCCGTCGTCTCGCTATATGGATAATGTGGAGAAAGCGGCAGAGCTGATCGACAGCCGCCTTTTTCGTCCTCCGCACGGACATATGCGCCTTCCGCAACTGGCAAGGCTGCGCAAAAAATACAAAGTGATCATGTGGGATGTCGTCACTCGCGATTACAGCCCTCACATGACGGCTCAAGGGGTTTTTAACGTCGTGAAGCGATATACACGCAACGGTTCCATCATCGTCTTTCACGACTCGCTCAAGGCCGGCGAACGTATGAAAGAGGCCCTTCCCCGATCGATCGAATGGCTCCAGAAACAAGGCTATCGGTTCGAACTTTTCGAGCCGTAGCTGTCGTTTACGAATGTAGGAGTGTGAGAAACGAGAAGAGCAAACAATTGATCATTAACAATTAAAAAAAGGGGGATGTGCCTTTCCGTGTGTAATGGGACATCCTCCTTTCTATGTTGTCGACAGTGTGCAAGACTATTTTGTACGATGTGCCTGTACGTATTCGGCCATCGTACGCACGGATTTGAATATCTCTTTGCCTTGCGCGGGATCTTTAAGTTTAATACCGTAATTCTTCTCGAGCAATACAATCAGTTCAAGCGCGTCGATCGAGTCGAGTCCCAACCCATCGCCGAAAAGTTCGCTGTCGTCCCCAATATCTTCAGGCTTCACTCCTTCGAGGTTCAGTACCTTGATCAATTCGTTTTTAAGTTCTAAAATCAGTTCATCCATTGTTTTTTAATTGAGTTATTATCTAAATAATTCGGTCAAATGTCCTGCTGTAAGCGGCAAGGATGACCGTTTGTCAGTAATAGGTTCGTTGTCTGTCGAACAGAGAAACATACGTCCGTCGAATGTATGGCTGTCCACTTCCGTCCATCCTGCCAGCACGTACCGCATGCCGATAGCTGTCAGTGCGTCGTTAACGATGTCACAAATCGTTTCCGGTCGAAAGGCCGGGAGCACATAAAACATCGTTTCGCCGAAGATCTTGTTTCGGATAGCGATTTCACCCGTCACGATATTGGGCAGCGTATAGACAAATTCGGCCGGAGAAGGGAAAAAATTCTCTTCGTCGCGAATCGTTTCCTGATACGCCGCATCGGCTTCGAGCGACGCGCTGCGGTTGAAGAGTATGATGCCCATATCTTCCTTCGGCTGCTCACGATCGAACCCTTTCAGCAGGCATTCCGAGGCGAGAAAGCCGAGTTTTGAGAGCGCATCCATCTTATAAAACTTGCGATAGTCGATTTGGAGACAGCGATACGCGGCTGCAAAGAAATCACGCATCGGGAAATGTCCCGGATCGGGAACAAAACACGTCGTCCCGTTCAGTCTCACTCCTTTGGGGGTTATTGTACAATATCCATGTATATAATTCATCTTTCTACAGTCTGATCGGGTACATGTTTCGTAAACAGCAGTGCGGCATTGCATCCTCCGAAGCCCGAAAGCATCTTGACGCACCGGCGGCGCGTTGTCGTCTGCGTTTCGGACGTGACACGAAGCGGATGTGTGACCCCGAACGTCTCGAAGCCATGTGTCTTTAAGACGATCCCCTCACGAAGAGCTCGAATGGAGATGACGCTCTCCAACACGCCTGCCGCGCCGAGCGTATGCCCGAAATATCCTTTCAGGCTATTGACCGGGACATCGACCAGTCCGGCGCGTGTCAAAGCAATAGACTCCATCTCGTCGTTATAAGGCGTAGCCGTACCGTGGGCGTTGACAAAGGCCACTTCGCCGGATGAAACCTCTTTAAGGATATGACGCAGGGCAAGGTAACTTCCTTCGCCCGTGCGTGAAGGGCCTGAAATATGATTGGCGTCGTTGCGGACAGCTCCAGCCGTAAGAAGAACATCGCCCGCATCTACCTCCTCCGCACGACATTCGGTCATGATAAGGGTTGCCGCAGCCTCTCCGAGGTTCAACCCGCAACGATCACGGTCGAAAGGCTTGCATACCTCTTGTGACAAGGCCTTGAACGATTGAAAGCCCGAAATCACAAAGCGCGATAGCATATCGGCGGCAACGACGATGACATGGTCGTATCGTCCCGCACGTAATTCACGCTGTGCGGCTATCAGCGCCGCAGCTCCGGAGATACACGCATTCGAGACAACCTGCGGCGGATTCGTATTTCCAAAAAAACCGGCTATCCGTTCGGCCGACCGCCAAAGAAAGACCTGTTCAGCTTCATAGCCGAAGCGTTCATGCTCGTCGAGAAGAAAAACATTGCCTTTCGTCGTCGAGAAGATAAAGAGCACCCGCTTGTCTGCCGCATCGATAGCGGCCGTTTTCAGAGCCCCGGCTACCGAAACGATGGCAGCCATTTCCAGCTTTGTGTAATTCGCCTTCGTGGCAGAAGGTATATATTCGGTCTCGGTCTCCATGAAAGCCGCGTTCAAAGCTGTGTCATCGATCTCCGAGGCCATAAACGGTTCGGGCAATCCGAATCGCTCGCGGTAAAGACGCAATCCGGTCCGGCCCTGCTTCACATTTCGGTAGTTCTCCTCGGCGGTGAAGCCCAGCGCAGAAACCACGTTATCTCCCGTACATACCGTCATAACTGACCGTGTTTCTTTTTCCATACTTCATAAAACGGCGGGTTCGTCCACATCAACCGGTATTCGCGGTCGAGGAAGACTTGTGTCGAGGAGCCGGTAGCGATCAGACTGTCGTCGTCAATCAGCCGAATTTCGTAGTCGAAAATCACCTTGGCCGCAGGGGTGTTACGGTAGATGATGTCGATGCGCGCACGTTGTCCGTAGAGCAACGGTTTCTTATATTGAAAGTTCAGATCAACGAGCGGCGCAAAATATTCGTTGGCAATATACTCGTGATAACTCAGCCCGAAAAGCCGTCCGAACTCTTCGCGGGCATCTTCGAAATAAAGCGCGTAAGAGCCGTGCCAAACGATGTTCATCGAGTCTACCTCACTGAACCGTACGTCAAATTCTTTCGATGCTTTTAATACCTTCTCCATCATATTTCTTTATTTATGGTACACTTACACCCGACGACGCCATCTGATCCGTCAGGAATATTTTCATCGAACCCGAAGCAATCACTTCATCCTCCACTTCCACCTTCATTTCGACAAGCGAAGTAGAGAAAATTTCTTCCTTCACTTCAACCGTTGTTGTGAGCACCTCTCCAACGAGGGGTACACGAACGATCGTTATTCCTCTAATGGCACCGATAAAGCCCACCCTGACCATACCGTCGCTTTGCAACTCCATCCGGGCACGATAGCCCATACGTGCAGCGCATGTCTGAGCCATATTCTCAATCAATCCGGCTTCTTCCATACGGCCACCGGAGCAAAACAGATTCCCTTCCCGTACCATGAAAGAACTTCGAGCGCTCGTCTTGTCATAATGCGTCAATTTATCGACCATGACGAAAGGCGGTCGTTGCGGCAACAATTCGAGGATGTCGATATCTTTAATCATCTGATGAGCGTATAAAATATATCATGCTTTCCGGCAAATCAGTATGGAGTGCCCGCTTTTCAGTCCGTCGTGAATCGTCTCGACCGTCAATCCTCCGGCTTCGATGCAGCGGATCAGATCGTCGGAATGATACATCTTGCTGTTTCCGTTAGCCATCACCGTGAAATAGAGGCTGATCTGGGTCAGGCAATATGCGGCCACATCGTTAGCCTGCCGATCCCACAGCGTTTCCATGATAAATAACCGGGCATGTTCATCCATCGAGGCAGCCGCGCGCTGAACGATACTCGTAATTTCCGCCTCCGAGAAGCAATCCAGAAACTGACTCATCCAGATGGCGTCGAAGCCTTGCGGAAAAGGCGCGTCGGGATTCAACAAATCGATCTCATAACCATCAATGCGTGCCGCACCGTCTTTATCGGCAATTTGTTGCTTCATCATGCCGATCTGCTGCGGCAGGTCCATAATCGTCACGTGGACATCGTCATTATAATCTACACAACGGAGCGCCCATCGGCCCGTATTCCCGCCCACATCGAGCAAACGTGCGGGGGAGTGTGAAAAGACGATCTTCAGCGCCTCATCGAACGAATGGTCGGAATAATAGTGGTCGAACCGAAACCAGCTCTTCTGCACCTCGTCAGGAAGCGAAGACAATCCTTCATAAATCGTTTTCCACGATCCGAACACTTTCAGACCTTCGGGCTTGCCGTTGAGCAAGGCTTCTTCCATGTGATACAGGCCGAGGTAATTCACGTCGTGGTTAAAATCCATATTGACCGACATAAGCGGATCGGTGAGCAGCAACCAGCCGGTCTTGGAGAGCACAAACCGCCCATCGACATATAAGACCGTTTGTGCCGTAAGAGAAGCCTCCAGCAATACCTGAACGGCATAATGCGACAAGTTAGTCGCAGCAGCGACTTCGTCGAGGGTCAGTCCGTTCTTGGTCTCGTCCAGCAACCGGAAGATGCCGAATTTTACCATCAGCCGCGATACCTGAAACGTCACAGGGGCAAACGCAATTTCGTGTGCCCGTCGTTGCGCCTCAAGAATACCTGTCCGTTCTTTCGTATATTTCTTTTCAAGCGCAGGAAACATGTTCATCTTTCCAGAAATTATAAAAGTTAAACCACTGTTCGGGATGTTTTTTTACGATACACTCCAGCTCGTGAGCGAAAGTGCGGGTCATCGCTTCGATCTGCTCGCGCTTCGAGCCTTCTGCCGGCACAGAGATACGCACGATGCGGATGCGGTATTGCGATGTCTTCGTTTTCAGTGCAAACATAGCCAGCACGGGCACATCGAACTGCCGCGCAAGAACGAATGCCCCGATCGGGAAGTCGGCCTTGCCGTTCAGGAAGTCACATTCGACACTTTTGCTGCTGCCAAAGGTACGGTCGCACGGCATGCTGACCATCTCGCCGTCTTTCAGCGCTTCGTTGATCAGAAAGATATGCGACATATCTTCCGAAACGGGTATCGTGCGAATGTTATTACGTTCCAGTATCTTTGTCCGGTTCTTTTGTACCTCCTGAGCTTCGCCTCCGTATATCAAACAGTTGATCCGCTTCTTCTGCTGTCGCAGAAGGTAGCCGCATAACTCGGGATTCCCCACGTGGGCACCGGCCACAATACAACCATGTGGGTTCTCCAGCATCGAGATGAACAAATCATTGTCGGGACTGTCGACCTTAAAATTCTTCTGTCCCGCATAGACGGCGAAGCGATCGAGCATCGCCTGTCCGAAAACAAAATGATTACGGTAGGTGTAAAAAAATGATTTCAAGGGCGAATAGCCATGCTGCCACCGGAAATAACGATAAATCGACAAATATCCCTTGCGACGAAAAAGCATATAGAACGGAACGACAAACGCGAGAATGACATATCCGACACGGACATTCACGACAGAGAAGGTAATCTTCATCGCTTTTTGCCCCAAAGTGGTGCCTCCGGTCACTCCTTCCCATTCTCTTTCTTTTCCGCGCATCTCAGCCTCTTACCTTCGACTCGATGTAATCGTAAAATTCTTTTACCGTAAGTACGTTCGCCATCTCTTCAGGTTTAATTTTGAAACCGAACGTTTTTTCTACGATGACAACGATATCGACAAAATCAAGGCTGTCTAATCCCAAATCGTCTTTCAGCAGAGCATCGTCGCGAATCAGATCGGCTTCGATCTCCATCTCTTCGATCAAAAACTGATTGACTTTCGATTCTATTTCTCTTCTTTCCATATATCTCTCTCTTAATTCTCGTTCTATCTTTTGTTGTTTGTTGGGTGTTATTTGCAAATGTATCGCACAGGCAACTGAATAAGGGTCAGAACACTCCTCCGTTGATTGAAATCACTTCGCCGGTGATGTAAGCGGCCTCGTCGGAGGTGAGAAAGCTGACGAGCGAAGCGACTTCCTCGGGCTTTCCGAACCGTCCCAGCGGAATATTCTTCTTCAGCTCCGCTTCGTCCAAGTCTTTGGTCATGTCCGTCATGATAAACCCCGGAGCAATGGCATTGACTGTTACTTTTCGCGGTGCCACCTCCTGAGCCAGCGCTTTCGTCGCACCGATAACGGCAGCCTTGGCTGCCGAATAGTTCGTCTGTCCCGGCATCCCTTTCAGGCCTGAAAGAGATACGATATTCACGATGCGCCCGTCGCGCTTGATCAGCATATCTTTCAATACACGCCGCGTGACAAAGAAAAATCCGTTCACCGAGGTATCCAGCACGTTCCGCCACTGCGCATTCTGCATGAAAATCATCATGGCATCCTGGCGGATACCGGCATTGTTGACCAGAATACCGACATAATCGTCGGGATGATTGTCCGCCCAGCCTTCAAGCGCCTTGTCGACGGATACTTCGTCCGATACGTCGAAAGGCAGCAGTTCTGCCGTCCCACCGTTCGCCTCGATAAGTGCTTTTGTCTCGTTGGCTGCGGCTTCATTCGATGCATAGTTGATAATGACCGGATACCCTTTTGCGGCCAACGCCGTGCAGATAGCCCGGCCAATGCCTCGCGAGCCTCCCGTAACTAATGCGTATTTCATATAAAACCATTATCTTCTAAACCTGTACCGTAAGATGAATGCAAAAGTATGAAAAAAAAACGATATTCGGAAAACCGGAAATAATATTTACCTTTGTACCTCTTAAACATCAAAGAGATATGGACAATCGACGAAAACTTGTTTTATACAACACTCTTTCACGGAAGAAAGAAGTATTCGAACCGCTTCACCCTCCGCACGTGGGCATGTATGTCTGCGGCCCCACGGTATACGGTGATCCGCACCTTGGCCACGCGCGGTCGGCCATCACCTTCGACATTCTGTTTCGTTATTTGAAACACCTCGGATATAACGTGCGTTACGTACGCAACATCACCGATGTCGGTCATCTCGAACATGACGCGGACAGCGGTGACGATAAAATTGCCAAGAAGGCACGGCTCGAACAGCTCGAACCGATGGAGGTGGTGCATTACTACACGTTGCGTTACCATAAGGCAATGGAACTGCTGAACGTGCTTTCACCGAGCATCGAGCCTTATGCCTCGGGACATATTATCGAACAGATTGCACTGGTAGAGAAGATTCTGGAGAACGGATATGCGTACGAAAGCGAAGGGTCGGTCTACTTCGATGTCGCGAAATATAACAAAGACCATCGGTACGGCATCCTCTCGAACCGCAACATCGACGATATGCTCAACACCACGCGCGAATTGGACGGGCAGCAGGAGAAACGCAACCCGGTCGATTTCGCGCTGTGGAAGAAGGCGCAACCCGAACATATCATGCGCTGGCCTTCGCCATGGGGCGACGGTTTCCCGGGCTGGCACTGCGAATGTACGGCGATGGGAAAGAAATACCTGGGCGAGCATTTTGACATCCACGGCGGCGGCATGGACCTGATCTTCCCGCATCACGAGTGTGAGATCGCGCAGGCCGTGTCTTCGCAGGGACGTGACATGGTACATTACTGGGTACACAATAATATGATCACTTACGAAGGACAAAAGATGGGCAAATCGCTCGGCAACGCTATCACCCTGACGGAGTTTTTTACAGGCAGCCATAAGTTGCTTGCTAAGGCATACACGCCCGTCACGATACGTTTCTTTATCCTCCAGGCACATTACCGCAGCACGGTCGATTTCAGCAATGAAGCGTTGCAAGCTTCCGAAAAAGGACTGGAGCGTTTGTTCGAAGCCTATACCCGTTTGCAGAAACTGACGCCTTCCGACGTCTCGACCGTCGACACGAAAGGGCTGCGCGAGAAGTGCGAAGAGGCCATGTGCGACGATATGAACACCCCTATCGTGATCTCTCACCTGTTCGATGCGTGCAAAGCCATCAATACCGTACACGACGGCAAAGGAACAATGACAGCCGATGAGCTGGAAGAGCTGAACTCCGTCTTCCGCCTCTTTATCGAAGACATCCTGGGACTTTGCGATACGGCTGCCTCGAACGAAACGAACGAGGCTTACCGCAAAGCGATCGACCTGCTCCTCTCCATCCGTCAGCAGGCCAAACAAAACAAAGACTGGGCTACCAGCGATCGCATACGCAACGAGATGGCGGCACTCGGATTCGTCGTGAAAGACACGAAGGACGGCTTCGAGTGGAGCTTATAACACCCTCTATACGGAATAGGATGGCGGCTTGACAGGCGGATTTCTCTCTCTGCTTACCAAGCCGCCGTTGTTTTTTCGTACTTCTTACGAAACGAAGTCTTTATCGGAAGCTTACCGCATCTTCCGGAGAACGGTTGATCAGGATATCCCGCCTGGGATCGAAGTCTTTGCCGAAATGGATCATAGGTCCTACGATCATTGTCCGGCGCAACGGGAAAGGATAATATAGTGTACGGTAATCTCCCGGCACGACGGGAGATCATCGTAGAGTCTACGGAGATGTTTCGGCGCAACGGGAGATCATCGTAGAGCCTACGGAGATGTCTCGACGCAACGGGAAAGGATAATATAGTATACGATAATCTCCCGGCACGACGGGAGATTATCATAGAGTCTACGAAGATGTTTCGGCGCAACGGGAGATCATCGTAGAGCCTACGGAAATGTTTCGGCGCAACGGAAGACCTTCTCGTGTCGCATGGTCATGTCCGGCGGAAAGGAGCGTTCTCCTCATCCGCACGGCATTATACGGCTATTTTTCATAAACGTCCATTAAGACGCTATGAGGAAGCTCTTGCCAAGACCAATAAACCGTTGTATCTTTGAAACGATTATTTAAAACGATTGAATAAAAACGTTGTTTATGCGATACTCCTTTCACAGTATTCCTTCTGCGTTGCTTTGCTGCGGTTGGCTGCTGCTTTCGACAAGCCTTCTGACAGCTCAGAGAAACATACCCGTACAGTTGCTCGGGCCGGAGAAAGGATTGAGTCAACGTTCCGTTTTAACGATCCATCAGGATAGCTTGGGATTTATCTGGGTCGGTACGCGCGACGGGTTGAACGAATACGACGGGAATCGCGTGAAAATCTATCGGCATGTTTTGGGCGATACTTGCAGCATCGCCGGCAACCATATCAACGACATCGAAAACGGAGAAGGCGGAAATCTGTGGATCGCGCACGACAACGGCGTGAGCCTTTTTGACCGGAAAAAAGGCGTTTTCAGGAATTACAGGATGGGCGGCTCGTCCGACCATGAGATACGGTCGTTGTCGGTGATCGACGGTCGCGTCTGGGCAAGCGGCTGGAGCGGGATTTATCTCTACGACAAGTCAAGCGATCTCTTTTCGAAGCCCCGGAATTTGACGGAAGACGCTCGCGTGTTCGACACCTCCGTATCGAAAATCGTGGCATCGCCCCGAAAAAACGAGTATTGGATTGCGACGGCTACCCGTGCCTTTTTCCGCTACGATGTTTCGGGCAATCGGACGATGCGCTATTCCTGCGCCTCCGGAGCGCCTGTGCTGTTGAACGAAAACGAACGGATAGAAGACATTCTTTTTCATCCGAACGGAAGAGTCTATCTGGCCGCGTACAGAAGCGGTATCTATGAGTGTACGCTTTCGGGGGAGCCGCTGCGTCGTTGGTCTTCTTCGGAAAAAGCCTCCGGATATTCGCCTTTCGACAATGTCCGTTCGTTGGCCCTGGCATCCGACGGGAACGTATGGATCGGGAGCTTTCAAGGGGTCGGGCTGCTCGACCCGAACACGGGTACGGTTACCGGAATCAATCTCCTGAACGGTTTCGATAAGGTGGAAAACGCCTCCATCCGCTCCCTGATGTTCGATAAGAACGGCTCTTTATGGATCGGTACGTATCACGATGGCCTCTACCTCTACGACAACTACCTGTCGCGCTTCCAAACGCATCCTATTCCTGCGGACGGCACTCAGATCGTAAGCGCTTTTGCTGATAAAAACGGATCGCTGCTCGTAGGCACCGAAAACGGTTGCCTGCTGGAGTACGGCGACGCAGGAGCTTCGCCAAAACGTACGGAATTGAAAGACGCACGGGGAAATCCGATTGTTATCAAATCGTTGTATTACGACGAGGAGAGCGATGTGTTGTGGATCGGCACATTGAGAAACGGGCTCTACCAGATGAAGAACGGCCGGGTAGTATCTGCCGGACTGGAAACGCTGGGAGTCATCAACGGCATCGGGAAAGCCTCCGGACATGGCTTGTGGCTGCTTTCGGACCGGGGAAGCGGATTGAACCGATACAACCCGGTTAGCGGGCGGACGGAATCTTTTCCTATTCGGGAGAAGCTGCATCCCGTCATCGGACGAAGCAAGTGCATGCACTTACTGCCCATCGACTCCGTAAACTACCTGCTTGCCACAATCGGCTCGGGACTGATTGCCTTTGAAAACAGATCCGGAGGCAAGGTCGAAAAAGTGCTTCCCGATATCCGGCAAGTGAATCACACGCTGCTATTGAACGATACGTTCTACGTGAGTACGAAAGGCAACGGGCTTCTTCTCTTAGACAGGAAGCTGAGAGTCATCCGACATTTTACCGAAAAAGAGGGTTTGCAGAACAACACCGTTTTCGGTACCATCTCTTTCGACAACCGTGTATGGGCCAACTGCATCAACGGCATCTCCCAATTAACGGCCGACGGCGGCTGCATCAACTATCATCTCCGAAACGGATTTCCTCTGTCCGAAATAAACGAAGGAGCCTGTTTGCGAACAAGTCAGCCGGCTTCTCCCTTCGTTATCGGAGGTAAGGACGCGTGGATTTCGTTTCATCCGAAGAACGTTTATAAGAATCTTTACAAGCCTTCGGTTTATCTCTCGGCCGTTAAAATCAACAATACTCCGATAGCCGAGCTGCCCGATTTCAGCGGCATCGATATGCTCAACCCGGGAGAGATGCGCCTGAAATACGATCAGACGACCGTCACGTTCGAATTTGCCGGATTGAACTACCTGATGCCGGAAAACAACAGTTACAAATTCAGGCTCGACGGTTTCGACGACGACTGGCGATATACCGGGCCGGATGGACGAGCCGAGTACGGAAAAATCCCCGCCGGGAAATATACCCTCACGGTTCACGCGGGCAATAACGACGGCGTTTGGAGCGATCCTCTGACGGTTCCGATTATCGTGTCTCCTCCCTGGTGGTTTTCGGGCGAAGCCATCGTGTTGTATATCATTCTGTGTCTTGCGGCCGTCTGGGCGATTGTGGCCAATATGCTGAGGAGAGCGGAATTGAAACACCGTATTCGTCTGAAAGAGCTCGAACGGCAACAGATTGAGCAGATACACAACATGAAAGTGAAGTATTTTACCGACATCAGTCATGAAATACGTACGCCGCTGATGCTGATTTTGAATCCTGTGGAAGAACTGCTGGAGACATCGTCGCTCCCCCCCGACGATCGCGGAAAAGTCTCGACTATACAGTATTATGGCCGACGCCTTCTGCAATTGGTCAATCAGTTGCTGGACATTAACCGGATCGAGCTGGAGAAAGAGCATCTGGATGAAACGCCGCTCATGCTGAAGAACTTTCTGGAAAATGTAAACGCCGCGTTTCAGTCGGTGGCTGTGAAGAACGGGGTTGTCTGGAAGACAGACTTGTCCGTAACGACTGACAAGCCGCTGTGGATAGATAAGGATAAAATCGAGAAGGTGCTGCTGAACCTGTTGTCCAACGCCTTCAAATACACGTCGCGAGAAGGATGCGTGTCGCTTCGGGTGCAGGCATCGCCCGAGGATCAAGAGCATTGCGGCCTCTTGATCGAAGTATCGGATACGGGCAGCGGCATTTCGCCCGAAGAGTTGCCTCATATTTTCGACCGTTTCTTCAAAGGGAAGAAAGCGCACAGCGCCGGGAGCGGCATCGGGCTTTCGCTGGTGAAGAGAATTGTCGAGAACCTGATGAAGGGAGAGATCGACGTTCGCAGCGCACCGGGCGAGGGCAGTACGTTTACGGTCAGATTGCGGGGCATCAGACTGAGCGAGGACTTGCCCTGTGCGACGTCGGAAAGTTTCGTGCTACCGGTAGAGGTGTTGTCGGAGCTGGAAAAAGAGGAAGATGTTGTTGTCTCGGCCGATACATCGAACAAGAAGAGATACAATATCCTGCTGGTGGAAGACAACATCACGTTGCTGAACACGCTTTCGCGCAAGTTGAACCGTTCGTTCAACGTGTTCAACATGGTTTCGGCTGAGGAGGCTCTCGAGATTCTGAAGGAGACGGACATCGATGTGGTGGTGTCGGACATTATGCTTCCGGGCAGAACGGGAAAGGAGCTTTGTACTGAAATCAAATCGAATATCCTCACGAGCCATATCGCGGTGATTCTGCTTACGGCCGTTCAGCAGCAAGAGATCAAAATGGAGAGCCTGGAACAGGGCGCCGACGGCTATCTGACGAAGCCGTTCCCGTATAGAGAACTTCATCTGCGTATCCACAATATTCTGCGCCGGCAGGAGCATTTGCACGAGCTTTACAAAAGAGACGCGCTTCCGGAGAAAGGGGAAAACCGCCTGAATCCATACGATCAGGAGCTGATGAGGCGCATTGACGAGCGACTCGAGAAGAATCTCTCGAACGAAATGTACTCGATTGAGCATCTGAGCGAAGACGTGGGGCTCAGTCGCGTGCACCTGTATCGGAAGGTGAAGAAGCTGCTGGGCGTTTCTCCGTCGATATACATGCGCGACTACCGGCTTAAAAAGGCGGCCGCGATTTTATCGGTCGAGGAGATTCGCATCAACGAATTGGCGTATCGGGTAGGATTTCAGGACGCTAATTATTTTCTCAAATGCTTCAAGGAGAAGTTCGGTATTTCTCCTAAAAAATACTCCTCCCCGCCTGTTTCTTTTCGGGAAGAGAAGAGGAAGGGAGGAGGATAATGTCATTTTGTCAGCCCAATGGCTGTTCGATACGTCTTCGTTTCGTCTTCGTTGCTTCTTCGTTCAACGTAGGAAAAAAAAGCTTAGAGGAGTTGCGACAATTCCGCCAGATTGTCAGGGGTGTCGGTTGCACGAACCACGATCTTGTCGCCGGCAAGTTCGGTGTTGATCGCGGTGGCTTTATAGACCCAGTCGATGCCTTCGAGAACGACGACATCTTCGAGAGGGAGGATTTTGGATACGACTAGTTATGGATATTTCGCGTCTCCGTTTTGTGTAAACATGTGAAAAGGTTTATCTTTGTGCTGTTTTTATCAGCAATAAACGGTTAGCAGTTGAAAGAGATTTCGTTTATACGGCAAAACATCGCCAAGTGGGAAGGTCTGGAACAGGTGGTAGCATCCGCCGACACGCAAGACCCGGGACGGCTTGCCGACGCTTATACCGAAATCACGACCGATCTTTCCTTCTCACGTAGCCATTACCCACGATCGCGCATCACGACTTATCTGAACAATCTGGCATCGGCGCTTCACAACGCGCTGTATAAAAACAAGAAAGAGAAGCGGTCGCGTATATTCCTCTTTTGGAAAGAAGAGCTTCCGCTTGTGATGTACGAGTCGCGCCGCGAACTGCTCTATTCGTTTCTGGTATTCCTGTGCAGTGTGCTGATCGGAGCATTCTCTGCCTTTCACGACGATACCTTCGTGCGGCTGATTATGGGCAACGCATACGTCGATATGACACTCGACAACATCCGCAGCGGCAGACCGATGGCCGTCTATGACAGTCACGGAGAACTGGGGATGTTTCTGGCCATTACATCGAATAATATCTATGTTTCGTTTCGAGTATTTATTGCCGGATTGCTTACCGGAGCAGGCACGGGCATGATGCTTCTCTACAATGGCGTGATGGTCGGGGCATTTCAGACCTTCTTTTTTCAGCAGGGAGTAGGGACTGAGTCGCTTCTCTCTATCTGGCTTCACGGAGCGCTGGAGATTTCGTCGATCGTCGTGGCGGGTGCAGCCGGCTTTGCGATGGGCAACGGGTGGCTGTTCCCGGGCACTTATCCGCGTGGATATGCTTTCCGGCAAGGTGCTAAAAAAGGATTGAAGATCGCCGTAGGACTTGTTCCGATGTTTATCGTCGCCGGATTTATCGAGAGCTTCCTGACGCGTCATACGGAACTGCCCGATATATTGCGAGCTGCATTTATTCTGCTCTCGTTCGGGTTCGTAATCGTTTATTTCGTGATTTATCCACGTACAGTATGGAAGAATAAACATCATACATCATCAGATAATGGAATACACAAATCCTAAAATTCGTTATTATCGGGAACGTACATTCGGTGAGAAACTGAATATTACGTTCGATTACCTCCGTGAGAACTGGCGTATCATCCTCCGTTTCTCGTTTTATCTGCTTCTGCCGTTGTGCATTTTTCAGGCTTTTGCCCTCAACTCGTATGTATCAACCTATTTGGAGTTGATGAAAAACCCGGACGATCCGAAAGACTTCGTGATACGCTTCATTCTTCAAGGCGGCATGTTCGCTCTTTTCTATATGATAGGCAATATGATACTAAAAGCCTTTGTCTATGGCTTAATGCATGTGTATGATCACCGTACCGAACGACTTGCAGGGTTGACGTTCGGTGATTTTAAGGAAACCTTCCTTCGGTTTCTGGGTAAATGCTTCCGGATTGTCTTGTTTTATAGCGCCATCATGATTCTGGTGGGAGGGCTCATTGGCGGTCTCGCAGCATTATCGCTTTGGACACTTGTGGTCACACTCCTTCTGTTTGCTGTTGGTATTCTAATTATTATCCCACCAATCATGCTCTTCACCCCGATGTATCTCTTTGAAGACCGGCCTTTCTTCGAAACCTTGCAGCGTGCGTTCCGCTACGGCATGTCGTTTTGGCTCGAAATATTAGGTATCCTCTTTATCTTCGGGCTGATCGGAGGCATTATCAACACGGTAACGTACTTGCCGTGGTATCTGGTTGTGGTAGTATCTCAGGTATTCATCCTGACCTCGCCCGATTCGGGCATCGACCAGTCGCTTTGGTATCAATTGCTGGTTTATGTGCTGGGGATTATCCAGTCGTACGGCTCTTACATCGCGCAGATTGTAGGGTTGGTTGGGCTTGCATTCGAGTATTTCCATATCTGTGAGAAACGCGAGGGTGTCACGGTCGAGACGGAAATCTCCAATTTCGCGAACCTGTAACACGCAAGCATGCTTCACGCCGCCGACACGATACAATACAATACAGCCAAGATAGCCGAATATCAAGCTGATGCCCGCTACGATTATAACAGTCAGCTGCAAATGTCGGACATCAGCCTGACGGATATCATCCGGCAGTGGTTGGCGCATATCCTGCGGAGATTATTTCACAACGCTGAAGCTGATACGATTAACACATTAACGGGATGGGTATTGATTGGAGGCTTCGTTTTGGCGCTCGCGCTCGTCGTCTATTTTATCTGGAAAAAGCACCCTTCTCTGTTTATGCGCGAAAAGAAGATATCGGATCTTCCTTACGACGTGGAAGAGGAAAACATTTACGGTGTCGATTTTGAGAAAGAGCTGTCGGCGGCTTTGGCCTCGAACGATTTCCGGTCGGCCGTTCGCATCATGTACTTGCAGACCCTGCGTTTTTTGGCCGATAAGCAATGGATCGACTGGCGCATCTTCAAGACGCCTACCGAATATATTTACGAATTGAAGCCGGCGGTGCTGCGACCGGCGTTTCGCGATTTTACAAATCATTTTCTGCAGGTGCGATACGGTAACTATCAAGCCACGTCCGAGCTGTTTGACGCTATGCGCGAATTGCAACGACAAATCCGGGAAGGAGGAGAGGAGCATGAAGGGGAGTAAACTCTATTTTCTGATACTCGGTGTATTTACGGTGCTGGCTTTTGTATTTCAGTACTATTCACCCAAACCATTCCGGTGGACTCCCACGTTTTACCATAACGATCGCCAGCCTTTCGGATGTTACGTGTTCGATGAGGTGGTCGGGACGTCTGTCGTTGCGTATGAAGTCCAAAACCGGTCGCTTTACGAAATCTATATGGCAAGCGTCGATACGTCCGGGTTGTGGCAGGAACAGAGCGATTCCCTGATGGAGGATGAGACATTTTCGGCCGAAGAGACAGAAGAATATTTCGAAGAAGAAGTTTTATACAACAAATTAGATACCAGCGCTCTCAAAGAGGAGAACAATTCATTCTCCGCATTAAGTGCGGAGAATGATAATTTCGATTTACCGGAGCCAGAGCTGCTACCCGAAGCGGAGCGGCGTGCTATCCTCGTAGTCGAAGAGCGTTTGCTGATGCAGCCGATCGATGTGAAAGCGCTGTACGGTCTGCTTCGGCAAGGCAATAAGGTGATGCTTTGCGCCTCATGGTTCTCCGGCGTGTTGTGTGATTCACTCCGGTTTTCGACCGAGTATGATGCCGTCTTTGGTCTTATCCGCTATTTCGAGCGTTCGGTCAAACAAACCCGGCAGCGCGACAGCCTTTATTGGGGCGCCGATACGCTTCATGCCGAAGCGATTTATGGAGTTTATCCGCAGACCCATTCGTCTTACCTGAATACAGGTGACGACACTTTGATCATCAAAGAGCAGGAGTTATGGCCCGAACACGATACGCTTGCGAGACCCCGTTCGGACAAGATGAGATGCGACTCCTCCAGAGTACTCGTTTGCGACGGGAAAGGAAGGCCGGTAGCGATACAGGCGCATATCGGCGAAGGCGAACTGTTTCTGGTGACGACACCGCTGCTCTTCACCAACTACGGCATGCTCGACGGCAGCAACGCCTCGTATATATTCCGTCTGCTTTCGTGTATGGGGACGGAAACTTTACCGCTCATACGGCTCGAATCGTACGGCGAAGGCGCGCAGGAGTCAGGCAGCCTGTTCCGTTTTTTCCTGAAGCATCCGCCGTTGCGTTGGGCTTTGTACACAACCATGCTGACGCTTCTGCTGTTTATGTTCTTCACCGCCCGACGGCGGCAGCGAGTGATCCCCGTCGTGCAGCCACCCGCTAACGAGATGCTTCGGTTCGTGCAACTGATCGGTCATTTATATTATCAGCGGAAAGATTATAAAGAGATGATTAAAAAGAAATATCTGTATTTCTGCACGGAAGTGAAACGGCTTCACGGGCTCGATCTGCAATCGGGCGAGCCGGCAGAAACACTCAACGCACGTTTGGCCCGGAAAACGGGACTGCCTGCCGAAGAGCTATGGCCGGCTTTCCGCGAGCTGAACGAGTTGCTGCACAACGATACACCGGCCGATGAGGCTGCGATGATACGCCATATCGACCGGATCAATGAATGGAAAAGCAAATTGAATTAATATGGAAGAAAGAGTAGAAACAATGGATTTAACGGGGTTCACGGAGAAAATCGGCCGGATACGCGCGGCCATGTCGTCGGTACTTGTCGGGCAAGAGCGCACGGTCGATTTGCTGCTTACCGTGATGCTGGCCAAAGGGCATGTGCTCATCGAAGGCGTGCCGGGTATCGCCAAAACGCTGATGGCACGACTGATGGCGCAGCTCGTGGACGCACGTTTCTCACGTATTCAGTTTACGCCCGACCTGATGCCGTCGGATGTGCTGGGCACATCGGTGTTTAACATGAAAACGAGTGATTTCGATTTTCATAAGGGGCCGATTTTCGCCGACATCGTACTCGTCGACGAGGTGAACCGCGCTCCCGCCAAGACACAGTCCGCCCTGTTCGAGGTGATGGAAGAACGGCAGGTGACCCTCGACGGAACAACGTATAAGATGAGCCCGTTATACACCATTCTGGCTACGCAGAACCCGGTAGAACAAGAAGGTACTTACAAGCTGCCCGAAGCGCAGTTAGACCGCTTCCTGATGAAGATCACGATGCAATACCCCACGCTCGACGAGGAGGTGCGGATTCTGGAACGTCATCATGCGAACGCGCGATTGACGTCGCTGGAGACGATCCGCCCCGTCCTGACGGCCGACGAGCTGCTGCGGCTCAGCGACTGTGTAGGCAAGGTATATGTCGAACCGTCTCTGCTGCGTTATGTGGCTGCCATCGTCCATCAGACACGCACGAGCAAGGCCGTCTATCTCGGCGCCTCACCGCGTGCGTCGGTGGCGCTTATGCAGTCGGCCAAAGCCTTCGCGCTGTTGCAGGGACGCGACTTTATCACACCCGAAGATGTGAAATTCATCGCCCCGCCCGTATTGCAGCATCGACTGACCTTGACGGCCGAAGCCGAAATGGAAGGTCATACGCCGTCGAAAGTCGTACGCCGTCTGATCGAAAAAGTAGAAGTACCGAAATAATGTACCTGAGCAAGCGGTTTTACATCTTCTGCGTGGCAGCCGTCGTCCTGTTTCTGGCGGGCTACGTCTTTCCCGTGTTATTCATGGCGGGGAAGGTGCTGCTCGTGGCACAGGCGCTGCTCTCGGCAGCCGACATCGCGCTGCTGTGGCGGCAGAAGGACGGAGTATATGCCGAGCGATCGTGTGCCGCCCGTTTCTCGAACGGCGACCCCAACCCTGTACGCATCGCCGTAGAGAACCGCTATCCCTTCGCCGTACATATTGAGGTGATCGACGAGCTGCCCGACGTGTTTCAGCGGCGCGATATTCTTTTCCCGCTCCACCTGCTATCCGGCGCTCGCAAAGAGATTGTCTATCAGCTACGGCCGGTGAAACGCGGCGAATATGGCTTCGGACATATCCGTCTGTTCGTCTCCACGGCCATCGGGTTCGTTGTACGCCGTATCACGGCCGGTCAGCCCGCCCGGGTCAAAGTCTACCCCTCCTACCTCATGCTGCACCGCTACGAGCTGATGGCCATCCATAATAACCTGACCGAATTAGGTATCAAACGCATTCGTCGCATCGGTCATCATACCGAATTCGAGCATATCAAGGAATATGTGAAGGGCGACGACTACCGCACCATCAACTGGAAGGCCAGCGCCCGCCGGCATCAGGTGATGGTCAACACGTATCAGGACGAACGGTCGCAACATATCTACAACATCATCGATAAGGGGCGCGTCATGCAGTCGGCATTTCGGGGGATGACCCTGCTCGACTATTCGATCAATGCCGCGCTGGTACTCTCGTTCGTAGCGATCCGGAAAGAAGACAAGGCCGGGCTGATTACCTTTGCCGAGCGTTTTGAGACATTCGTTCCGGCCGGAAAGCAGTCGTCGCAGATGCAGCTCCTGCTCGAAAACCTCTACCGTCAGCAGACCACCTTCGGCGAAAGCGATTACTCGTCACTCTACGTGCATCTGAACAAACACGTAAGCAAACGCAGTCTGCTCATCATTTACACGAATTTCGACCGCATCATCGGGATGGAACGCCAGCTGAGCTACATGCAGCAGTTGGCACGTCAGCACGTCATGCTGGTCATCTTCTTCGAGGATGTCGAGCTTCGTGACTTTGCCGCACGGCGTCCGCAGAGCTCCGAGGACTGCTTCCATCAGGTGATCGCCGATCAGTTTATCTACGAAAAACAATACGTGACGACCACCCTCCGCCGGCATGGCATCTATTCGCTCCTCACCACACCCGAAAACCTCTCGGTCGATGTCATCAACAAATACCTTGAGATGAAAGCCAAACGTCTTCTCTAAACCCGCTCTCCCCTTCGGGCGTTTACATGTTTAGTTGTTGAGGGCCGTCAGCAGTCAACCCTGCATTCCCCCTTTGAAGGGATAACATCCCCCCTTCGCTGCGCTCTTCCTCCTTTGAAGGGGGGGGCTGGGGGGATGTTCCTCTACGTTCGGATACCGTGTACCCGGCCTGACCATTCAATTATGTCAGGCTTTCAGCCCTCTGAATAAGGTACGGCCATGGATACCCCACCCTTGCGAGATGGGGCTGAAATATATCGGGCTTTCAGCCCTTGTGCCCCATGCGGGCTAACCCCTTCGGGGCGTTGAGGTGTTAGGTTGTTGAATTGTTTGTTTGCTGAACGCTGACCACTGACCGCTGTAAAAGCCCTGAAAGGGCGTATTAATTCAGCCCAATGTGGAGCGAAGCAGAGCGTTGGGAAAAAAGGCCACACCCCGATAAGAAGGCTGAAAGCCTGAATTAATCAGCGTTCGTCATTCGTAATTTGTAATTCTCCCCTATCTTGTCATTCAGAGCGAAGCGATGAATCTCTTTTCCGTTACTTTTGGCTTGACCCAAAAGTAACCAAAAGGTCAAGGCTTCGTGCGCTTCGGACAGCCTGATTTTCTTTCGGCCTGCTCGCTGCTCCGTCGGCTCACCGCCCGAGGCCGAAGGACGAACACCGAAGGCGTTCGGGGCGAGATTCCTCACTGCGTTCGGAATGACAAACACAGTTATTTGCGTTGATTCGCGCCCATTTGCGAAATTTGTGTTCGGATACCGTGTTCCCTGCACATAATCAATATTTATTGCTGTCCGGTAAAACTTTTAGGACTGTAAAAAATTAGGGCTGACACTTCT
>NZ_JBQNAZ010000016.1:0-55069 GCF_052170195.1 Tannerella sp.
CGTTTTCAGGGGGTAGCAAAAACAAACGAAAACCATGATATGTTTGCAGAAAAACTTACAAATAACTTACAAAAATATATTCGGATTCAAATATGTAAATGTGAGTGTATATGCTCGTGTATCCATTGCCTTGATACTTCTGATGATTTATGCTTCCACATCGTGGACAATTCATCTTTTTTTGGCAAAGATACCCATCATTTCTCTCTGCCTCTCCACATACGTTTGTGCATCCCCCTCACTTTTACTTCTTTTCCGATACCGAAAACGAGTACGGGAAGTCCGAAGGCTTTGTCCCTCGGTCATGATTCGGGTGATCGGACATTCGAAAGTCGAGCGTACCGCCCGACAGCAAATCCGCATGCTTCACATAGTTTTTGGTGTGCGGTTGTCCGTTCAGATGTAACGATTCCACATAAACATTGTGGGCGTTATTCTCCGGTGCGTTAATAACCATCTGCTTGCCATCCTCGAATGTCAGTATTGCTTTTTTGAACAGTGGAGCTCCCAACACATATTCGTCTGTTCCCGGGCATACGGGATAGAAGCCTAATGCTGAAAAGACGTACCATGCTGATGTTTGTCCGTTATCTTCGTCGCCGCAATATCCGTCGGGAGTCGGCAAATAAAGCTGATCCATCACGCGGCGCAGCCAGTACTGCGCTTTCCAAGGCTCACCGGCGTAGTTGTAGAGATAAATCATGTGTTGGATGGGCTGATTACCATGCGCGTAATTTCCCATATTCATGATCTGCATTTCGCGTATTTCGTGGATCACCGCGCCATAGTAGCTTTCGTCGAACAGTGGCGGAACGGTAAATACCGAGTCGAGCATCGTCACGAACGCCTGACGTCCACCCATCAAATCGATTAGCCCTTGCGGATCGTGGAAGACCGACCACGTATAATGCCAACTGTTCCCTTCCGTAAAAGCATCCCCCCATTTCAAGGGCGAAAATGGCGACATAAACGTACCGTTTTCATTACGTCCGCGCATCAGGTTCGTTTCCTTGTCGAACACATTCCGGTAGTTCATCGCCCGTCGGGCATACTGTGCGATTTCTTTCTTCGGACGTTTCAACGCTTTCGCCAAGGTGTAGATGCACCAGTCGTTATACGCATATTCGAGTGTACGAGCCGTATTCTCCCTGATCTTTACATCGTACGGAACATAGCCCAGCCGATTGTAGTATTCGTGTCCGAGACGCCCTGTCGAAGATACTTTTGGATGTACATGCTCCGTTCCGTGGATTAATCCCTGATACAGTGTCTCCACATCCTCAACCTTTATTCCTTTCATATATGCATCTACGAGTACCGATGCCGAGTTGTTTCCGATCATACAGTCGCGATGTCCCGGGCTTGCCCATTCGGGGAAAAAGCCGCTCTCCTTATAGGTATTAATCAATCCCTCCTGCATTTCTTTGTTCTGCTCCGGAAACATCAGGTTCAGGAACGGGAACAGGCAGCGGAAAGTATCCCAAAAACCCGTGTCGGTGTACATAAATCCGGGCAGTACTTTCCCGTTATACGGGCTGTAGTGCACGATCTTTCCCTCGGCATCCACTTCGTAAAACTTCCGTGGGAAAAGCAGCGAGCGATACAGGCATGAATAGAACGTACGATACTGGTCAAGGCTCCCTCCTTCTACATGGATACGACCAAGTACCTTGTTCCATTCGGCTTTACCCTGCGCAGCTATCGCATCGAAACGATCGTTTCCCAGTTCTTTCAGGTTTTGTTCGGCCTGTTCCGGGCTGATAAAAGACGAAGCGACACGTGCATGGACAATCTCTCCTTTTTTCGTCCGGAAGCCAATCACGGCTCCTGTATGTCCGGCCGTCTGCTCCAATTTGTCCTCGTGCAGCGTTTGATTGGCAAACGTAGCACGGTATGTAAACGGTTTATCGAAGACAATCACAAAATAATTTCTAAAATTCTCCGGTACGCCTCCGCTGTTCTTCGTCGTATAACCGACGATCTTGTTCTCTTCCGGAATCACCCGCACAAACGATCCCTTATCAAAAGCATCGACGACGATATAAGAATGTTCGTTCTCCGGAAACGTAAACCGGAACATCGCAGCCCTTTCGGTTGGCGTCATTTCCGTTACCACATCATGTTCGGCCAGATACACTTTATAATAGTACGGTTTTGCTACTTCCGCTTTATGCGAGAACCAGCTGGCACGTTTGTTTTCATCAAATTCAGGTGCACCTGTCACGGGCATGATCGAAAATTGTCCGTAATCGTTGATCCACGGGCTGGGCTGATGCGTCTGTTTGAATCCCCGTATCTTATGAGCCGTATAGATATACGCCCATCCGTCTCCCATCTTCCCCGTCTGCGGAGTCCAAAAGTTCATCCCCCACGGACGGGCGATGGCCGGATACGTATTGCCTGTAGACAGTTCGTGCACCGATTGTGACCCCATTAACGGATTCACATATTCTACCGGGTCGAACGATTCTGCATTAACCTGAACGATACAACCAAGCAGCATCAAACTTGACGCTATTTTACGGATATTTTGTTTTATCTTTTTCGTCATGATATTATTTTTCTGTTCTTTGAGTGTTTAACTGTTCCAAATATCCCATGCCGCGAACGCTTGCAAAAGAAGCATCTCAAGACCGTTCTTGACAACGGCTCCGCGTTCTTTTCCCTTGCGCATAAACAACGTTTCATCAGGGTTATAGAGTAGATCATAAAGCAGGTGATCAGGGGTTATCCAATCATACGGAATATTCGGACACTCATCGACTTTGGGATACATACCCAGCGGAGTGGTATTGACGATTACTTTATACTGTTCCATAATGGCGGGGGTAAGCTCATCGTAAGTGAATCCGGTATTCTGTTTGGTTCGCGAGACATACGTCGCTCCTACTCCCAACTGTTTGAGCCCATGAAAGACGGCTTTCGATGCTCCGCCCGTTCCGAGGATAAGCGCTTTCGTGTGCGACTCATGCAGTAACGGATCGATCGATTGTTTGAATCCGGTGATATCGGAATTGTGTCCGATCAGTTTGAGTTTTCCAAAATGCCCGCGTTTGAATTTGATGACATTGACTGCACCGATGTTGCGGGCATTTTCCGTGAGGTCATCAAGCAGCGGAATGACTGCCGTTTTATAAGGTAAGGTCACATTCAACCCGCACAAATCGGGATGATCATGTAAGACGTCTTTCAGTTCTCTAATATCTTTAATCTCAAAATTAACGTATTCCGCATCGATATTTTCCGATTGAAACTTCTGATTAAAGAAATTCCGTGAGAAAGAATGTCCCAGCGGATATCCGATTAAGCCGTATTTTTTCATTTGCCGATCGTATTTGAATGTCCGTATTTCGTAGCCGAATAGAGTGAGCAAACCCCTCCGGTGAACGTCCTTACCCGCACGTTCGTAAATCCCTGTTGTTCGAGCAATCGCGCCATCTCACGTCCCTGCGGCATCTTCCGGATCGAGGCAGGCAAATAGCGGTAGGCTGATTTTTCGAGACTGAACCAGCTTCCCACCAGAGGAATAAAAGTCTTCGAATAGAGCGTGTAAAGCTGTTTCATCGGGAAATATTCCGGAGTCGATAACTCCAGTATCCTTAGTTGTCCGTCGGGGCGGAGCACCCGCCCCATTTCCGACAGACCTCGTTCGAGGTTGGCAAAGTTACGTACCCCGAAAGCGACGGTAATGGCATCGAACGAATGGTCGGGGTAAGTCAGCGCCATGCAGTCCTGATGTTCGAAAGAGACGTGGGAAGCATAGCCTGCTTCAGCCGCTTTTCGTCGTCCGACGGCCATCATCTCTTCCGAGAGGTCAGCCGCAACGATTTGCTGCGGCTGCAACCGTCGACACATCAGCAGAGCCAGATCGCCCGTTCCCGAGGCGACATCCAGAATGCGTTGCGGCGAAGAAGGACGAAGTGAATCGACCGTCTTTCTGCGCCACGACCGATCCATGCCGAACGAGAGCATGTGATTCAGCATATCGTACCGTCCGGCAATGGTGTCGAACATCCGCCGAACTTGTGTCCCTTTGTCTTCGTCGCCTGCGTATGGCAACACTCGTTCCACCTCGACCGACATACGTGCCTATTTCTTTTTCAGAAAGTCTTTCACATTCTTTTCAATCCGTCCGAGAAGGTCGTCCGTTGAGGCTTTCACGAACGTTTCGCCGGTGATTTGCTCGTACAACTCGATGTAACGATTCGAAATGCTTTCGACGATCGTCGGTGTCATTTCGGGTACCTGCTGTCCTTCTTTGCCCTGAAATCCGTTTTCCATCAGCCATTCGCGCACAAATTCTTTTGATAATTGGCGTTGCGGCTCGCCTTTGGCTAAACGTTCTTCATACCCTTCGGAGTAAAAATAGCGAGACGAATCGGGCGTATGGATTTCATCGATCAAATAGATATCGCCTTCGTAAGTTCCGAATTCATATTTCGTATCGACAAGGATCAAGCCCCGTTCGGCAGCTATTTGCGTACCCCGTTCAAAGAGCGCGAGCGTATATTTCTCGAGTGTGGCATAATCGGAGCGTGACATCAGCCCTTTCTTGATAATATCTTCTTTTGAAATGTCTTCGTCATGCATCCCCATCTCGGCCTTCGTCGTTGGGGTGATAATCGGTTCGGGGAATTTTTGGTTCTCCTGCATTCCGTCGGGAATTTTTACGCCGCAAATCTCGCGCACCCCATTCTTATAGGCACGCCACGCGCTGCCACAGAGATAACCGCGTACAATCATTTCGACCGGAAATCCTTTGCATTGTAAGCCGACGGTAACCATCGGATCGGGCGTAGCCAGTTTCCAGTTCGGGCAGATATCTTTCGTCGCATCCAGAAATTTAGCCGCAATCTGGTTCAACATCTGACCTTTGTAAGGAATCCCCTCGGGCAGTACGACATCAAACGCCGAAATGCGATCGGTTACGACCATGACGAGTGTTTCGTCGTGAATGTTATATACATCGCGAACTTTGCCGTGATAAACACTTTTTTGTCCGGAGAATTGAAATTCTGTTTTGACTAATGCTTTCATATAATCTGTATATAAAGAAGTTATTTGTTTCGTTGGGTTGTTGATTCCTGTGCTTCGGGTTGTTTGTCGTTTTTCTCGTATGCTTCGACAATGCGCTGCACAAGCTTATGTCGCACAATATCTTTCTTTTCGAATTCCACCTTCCCGATACCCTGTACTTTACGAAGCACCTGCATGGCATGTACCAATCCCGAAGCGGCTTGAGGAGGAAGATCGATCTGGGTTACATCGCCCGTAACGATCATTTTGGCATTCAGACCGAGACGGGTAAGAAACATTTTGATCTGATGTTTTGTCGTATTTTGCGCCTCGTCGAGGATAATGACGGCATCATTCAGCGTCCGCCCACGCATAAAAGCCAGCGGGGCTATCTGAATGACGTTGTGTTCCATATATTCCCTGAGTTTAGCCGGAGGAATCATTTCCTGCAACGCGTCGTAGAGCGGTTGGAGGTACGGGTCGAGCTTATCTTTCATTTCGCCGGGCAGAAAGCCTAACTTCTCACCGGCTTCGACTGCCGGACGGCTGAGGATGATTTTTCTCACCTGTTTGCTCTTCAGTGCTTTTACAGCCAGAGCAATGGCGACGAATGTTTTTCCGGATCCTGCGGGCCCGATCGCAAACGTCAGATCGTTTTCTTCAAAACTTTTGGCCAGCAATTGCTGATTGGCCGAACGTGCGACAATCGCTCTGCCATTGACACCGTGGATAATTAGGTGTTCCTGTTTGGCCGAAGTCACCTCTTTTCCTTTGACGATATCGGTTAATATTTCTTCGGAAAGCGTATTGTATTCTTCGCAATACTTTTCGATTTCTTTGATTTTGCGGAGAAAAGTATCCAGTTCGTCTTCGTCGCCGATAATCTTCATGATGTTTCCTCGTGCCACAATCCGAAGTTTGGGATACAGCGTCTTAAGCAATTGCATATTGACATTGTTCACGCCGTAAAATGCAACCGGATCTACATTGTCCAAAATATACGTTCGTTCAATCATACGTAAACGTGTTCCTTTTCGTCTTTTGTCTTATACCGGATTTTGAAACTACAAAAGTACGAATAATTGTAGATTGTACGATATGATTCGAACAAAATATCATCATGCCCGAACCGCATATTAGAGGATGAGTTGTCTTTTCACAAGAAACCGGCATACTGTCTATGTATGTAAAATATTTGAATCAATAAAACGTCGTTCTTCCTCATTCAGATTATACATCTCGTAAACGAGCCGATCTATCTTGGCATCCAGTTCCTCGTTCTCCGATTTATGCACATCGGATGTACGTTTGTTGACAAGCGATATGACTTCCGACTCGACCTTGATATTGGGTACCGGTATTTTCAAGGCTTCGAGGGTGAGGACACTGATCTGCATATCACCGTTGGGGAGATGCGGCGCATCTTGCAACATGTATCTTCCGAGCTTGGAATTAAGCACTCCAAGCAGGTATTTGAGATGTTGCCCTGTCGCGAAACAAGTCGTGTCTAATGTAGCGCATCCCCGGTAGTCGAGGCAAAAGGCTGAAGCAGACGTTTCGCGTTTCCAAACAATTTTCTGCTGCGTAAAGTCGTCCCATTCATTGCTGGCTGCGTAGTTCTGCAAGGCATACCACTCGAATGAGACACCGACCTCTGCCGCATCCCGTGCAGCAAGTTTACTCCTGTATGCGGCCAGATGTTCGTAAATGACTGGATATTGCTGTCGGAATCGCTGTTCGGCGCGTTCAGAAGCCGTTGTGATAGTTCGGTCATAAAGCAGGGGAAAATGCCAAGGGACATAGATAAGCCACTGGTCGGATTTTTCGGGGATGTAACGCCGGATATCTTCTCCTTTTAGCAAAGGTTTGAGGATATCGACATTTTTGTAATCGGCCAGAATAAATTCGTCCTTCGTGGCTCCGTCGATGATAAAAGCTTCATCGAGGCCTGTTCTGATACCCGAATACAATTGGATATCCCATGCTTCGAGAGGGGTTCCGGTCTGTTCTATTTTTCCCCGGATATGTTTCTCCGTTTCCGTGAGGATGACGAAACTGGTCGTAGACGAAGACGCGGATTGCGTTTCATCTGTAGCCGTCTCGGCCGAGGCATACGTTGCATGGTCATTCAGATACCGTTCCCAGTCGGAGGTTTGCGGATCAAAATCACTTTTGACGCAGCAATTCAATGTTCGATGCCGGTTGAGGGCTTTCTGGAGGATAACAATGCCATGATCGGCCAACGTTTTATCGATCTTACAGCTGTCGCTGAATTCGATCATGAGCAGCGGGTTCGTCTCTTCCATGAGATATTGACGCATCTTGCTGGCCTGAACAGATTTCATCCATCCGTTCGACGTGATGTAAGAAAGGTAATATTCGGGTTTAAGCAGTTTATTGCCGAGTTCGTAAAAGAGGCTGGAGACTTCGCCCGTGCGTTTATAAGCCCGGTAGTTAAGCTGTTTATAGATATCGATCGGTTCGCTCCCGATCTGTACGAGTGTATCCGGCGGATTCCCAATGATCAGATGGAAGCCGATGAAATCGGCTGATTCATCCAGCAATTGTGGGAAGTCGCAATGCCATTCGATGGCATGTTTAAAAATCGGATTGTTCTTGGAGTCTTCGATTTTTTGCTTGTATTTATCCACCATCGACTGTGCATCGAGCAGGCGGGCTTTCACAACTTTGACTTCTTCTTGGTTCATTTCGAAAAGACTTGGCGCTTTGAGCGTTGCCAATTCGCGTTGCCAACGGAACAATTCTTCGTTGTTTTTATCATCCCACGTGATTTCCATCAACAACTTTCGCTTAATCGCTGCCAGCATCTGCGCTGCCGTATTTTTCTCTTCCGGAGTGCGGGCTTTTTTATAATCGTCAGCCAGCATTTTATATTCGCTTACCGAATACCCGATACGTTGGAAGACGGGCTTGAGGTCGTCGTATATGGAGATCCGGCTGACGAGGGCATCCCCACATCGCAGATTAGGCTCAATAAGAGGCAGAGAAAGAAGCTGACAGTCTTCCCGGCATAGATGTTTGAGTACTTCGACCCAAAGACGGATGCGCGCGATGGTTACGGCAATCGGGTCGATATCGACGCCGAAGAGGCAATGTTCGATCAGGGTCTGTTTTTCTTTCATCAACGTGTCTTGAATGCGTCGGCTCTCGGGAGTGTCCGCTGTCAGTTCGATGGTTTCGGACCGTCGCTTATCGCGTACAACGAGTTTCCCGTCGTGTACGAGTATTCGGTACGGAAAAAGCGGGTTGCCGTCTCTGTCGGACAGGATGCCGAGTTGCGATTTGACGGCAATCATTTCGTTGAGCGACTGTATCAGGAAAAAGCCGGATCCCATGGCCGGATCGCAGATGCGGATGGCGTTGAAGGTTTCGTTGGCTTCGTCGGGATGGTTGGCGATGCGGCACGACAGTTCGGTCAGATCGGTGTACCGGCTGCCGATGGATTCGTTGAACATACGCAGTACGGTGCGCCGTATTCCGTCGTGACACATGTATGCCCCCACACAGGGCGCAACAGTTTTGTTCCGGTCTAATTTCGCGATTACAAACTCTAAAACAGTCAGCGCTTGCGCCCAAGTCAGATCACCCTCCCGGCATAGTTGCTGCATAGCCGAAGCGACTTCTTCGAGCGCCGGCTTCCAGTTTTTCGCATCGCGCTGCGTCAGGAGATATTGCACCTGATCTTTGATTTCGCGCAACCCCAGCCGCTGAAGAAAAGCCGCATAATAAGGGCGTTGGAGAAAAGAAGTTGACACGGGCTGTTCGTTGCTTTCCGAAGCAGTGTCAAAAGGTATATTGAGAGGCAACTGTTCTTTTTCAAACATCATTTTTATTCCAAATTTTCAGGATGACTTGACAAAGGTAACAAAAAAATACCGTACCTTTGTTTAACTTAATTCAAAAAAAATCATTGTTATGTTTAAGAAAGAGACTTATATTCAACGACGGGAAGCCCTGAAAAAAGTCGTGGGGTCGGGTTTGTTACTGTTTCTCGGAAACGATGAAGCGAGTTGTAACTACGAAGATAACACGTATCCTTTCCGGCAGGATTCGACATTTCTGTACTTTTTCGGACTGCCATATGCCGGATTGACTGCCGTCATTGACATCGACGAGAGCAAAGAGATCATCTTCGGCGATGAACTGACCATGGACGCCATCGTTTGGATGGGAACACAGCCGACATTGCACGAGAAAAGCGAAGCGGCAGGGATTACGAACGTGCAACCTTCGGGACAAGTGGCGACATACCTGAAAAGCGCCCTTGAGAAAGGTCAAACGATTCACTATCTGCCCGGCTATCGCGCCGAACATAAAATCAAACTCTGGAGCCTGCTCGGTATAGAGCCCGGCGCCGAAAAACCTTCCGTTGCGTTTATCCGCGGCGTTGTCAACCTACGTAACTACAAGACGGACGAAGAAATCGCAGAAATCGAAAAAGCGTGTAACGTAACGGCCGATATGCACCTGAGGGCAATGCGGATGGTTCGGCCGGGAATACGCGAGTGCGAGGTGGCGGCCGCCATTCAGGAAGTAGCGGCTTCGCACAATTACGGGTTATCGTTCCCGATCATCGCAACGGTCAACGGTCAGACGCTTCACAACCATGACCACGGAAACATGGTGAAAAGCGGCGATTTATTCCTCGTCGACGCCGGTGCGGAGACGGAAATGGGATATGCCGGCGACTTCTCTTCGACCGTGCCGGCCGACAAGAAATACACGACCCGCCAGCGTGAAGTCTACGAAATTCAGGTAGCCGGCCACGAAGCAGCCGTAGCCGCCCTGCGGCCCGGTATTCGTTTTGAAGAAGTTTACGATTTGTCGGCAGCAACGATTGTCGACGGACTGAAAAATATCGGACTGATGAAAGGAGATGCTGTCGAAGCCGTGCAGGCCGGAGCGCATGCGCTCTTCTTTCCGCACGGACTGGGGCACATGATGGGACTCGATGTGCACGATATGGAAAATCTCGGCGAAGTTTATGTCGGGTACAATGAGAAGCCGAAGAGCAAGCAGTTCGGACGTAAATCGTTGCGACTGGCCCGCGAACTGGAGGCCGGTTTCGTATTGACCATCGAGCCGGGCATATACTTTATTCCCGAACTGATCGACCGCTGGAAGAGCGAAAAGATGTTCGAGGAATTTATTAACTACGACAAGGTTGTTACATACAAAGATTTCGGCGGCATCCGTAACGAAGAAGATTATCTTATTACGCCTGACGGATCGAAGTTGTTGGGCAAAAAAATTGACCGCAGCGTTGCTGCCGTCGAGGCTTTACGAGAAGGCTAAACGCCGATACTGTTTCATCAGGAAACAGGCAGGGAAGGCAGACCGTTCGAGGTATTCGCCTTCCCTGCTTTTCTATTTTCATAGCGGTGGAGAATCACGGAGGTACCGTTGTTTCTAATAAATCATAGTTGTGATTTAATTTGTCTCCCGCAAGTTGTTTTCGCATACGGCTATTTACTCAGCAGTTCCAATACCTTTTCGAACTTCCTTGACCCATTTTTCGTTTACCCATTTAAAGATAAGATGTTTAAATTTGATTCTCTCATCTTTCAGGCCGGCCTCTTCGAACATGGATTCGTAACTCATATCGAAAGGAATGCTGCCGATACGCATTTCGATCGATGTGCCTTTACGTGGAAGCAGATGTTGAAAAACGATCCGGTTTTCGAATAAATCCTGAAGGATGCCCTTTTCCTTTTCGTCGAGATGCGACGTTTCGAAGAAGTCATCGAGTTGCACATTGTAAATATCCGGACAATAATACAAGTCTTCGCTCAGATTACCGTTTTCGTATAGATAGAAATTGACATCTCCGTGTCCTTCATCTTTGTTTACCGCAACGAGTTTTCGTCCGTCTTTGAGATTCCAGTAACAGATTTCGTATTTGTAACCTTCCAGAAAATAATAGAATGCGGAGAGATAACCGTTTCGTTCGTCGCACAGCTCAATATAGGCGTAAGTACCGTCATAATTTTCGACGTTTATATTCGGCTGTTGACCGATGGTTTTAAGCATTTCCTTTCGCTTTTCAAGCGTAAAATCCGGATGTCCGAACGCGTTGTCGGGCAGCATCAGAAAAATATCTTTGATGTTTGTTTTCCTGTTGGTCGGTTTGTTGTTCTGCGCCGCTATGCCGACCATGGACAAGAGACATAACAAGATACACAGTATTCGTTTCATCTGTTTTTTAATGTTTAAAGCATGAATAGATACGGGGAGAATTGTCGTTACGTTACCTCTCCTCCCCGATACCTGTTTATTCGATATATTCCCATTTATATTCATTCTGCGGAGTCGCTTTCCGTACTTGAATATCGACTTGTATTTTTTGATGCGCCATCAGCGTAAGTCCGTTAAACAAATATTCCCGACTTTTTTTCTTGGCTTCCTCCAAATCGGCGTTTTGCAACTCGGAAGGCACGTGATTACGATTCTCCCATACGGCCTTTTCTTCGTTCCAAAAGACTTGAGGCAAAGCGTCGTCGTATCGATAGAAAGAGAATTGATGATCGTTTTCGATTACGATTCCATGGTCTGCAAACGATTCTACTCCGAGCAACTTTTCGCCTGTAGTCAGATCGTATACCCACAGCATGCGTATGGTTCCCGTGCCTTCGCTGGCCAGTATTGCATTGCCAACGACGTTCTCGAAAGCAAGAACCGTACCTTCGATCTTAAACTGTTTGTATGACGCGTTTTTAGGCTGCATGTTGAGGGTGTTATACATACCTCCGTCCGTATTGACGATTCCCCCTTCGACAATGCGAACCTTGTCGTCTTCAAATACAATTTCCTCTCCGGGTTTGAGTGCAGGCAGTTTCAGGGTTTGTTCGACCGATGCTACCTGCGTACTGTCGGCCGCACCGTCCGATGTCGTTGCTCCCGTGTTTTTACAACTTATCAGCAAGACGGTCCATACCACCATGCCCCAATTAAACATTCGCTGTTTCATTTTTCTTTTCATATTGAAAGATAAGAGTCGTGAGGGGGAGGTAGCGGATATTTTTATGATACAGTGCTTTTATTCGCTATCCTCCCCCGAGCCCGATTTATCCGATTATTTTTTCTCCGGTGTTTGCGCTCCATAATCTTTCACGGCGCCAAATAAATTACGCGCTTTCTCCCATGGGTATTTATTGGCAAACATGCTGACGCGCGTCGTACTCGTACCTTGCTGGTTAAGTCCGAGAAAACGGTTCAACTGGTTGGCCGACGAGTTGGCGTCGTAGTTCTCGGAGGTCGATATTTTCAATTCGGTGAAACCTTTCAGGTAGGGAGCATCTATGGCCGAAATGAACGACTGGTCAAACGGCATTTCTTTATTCCCTTCGTATTTCGGTCCGATTTCTTCGGCTTCTTCGATACGGGATGCCGGCACATTGATCGGTGCGGAACTGTCGCAGATTTCAAGGTCGTACTTGTTCCCCAGAAAATAATTGTTATACAAATTGCTTTGCTTCAATTTCTCGTATTCTTTTTTGTTTTCATATCGGCAACGTTCCACTCCGCACCGGGCATTGAACGCAAAGATGTTGTTATACACGTTGATGGTACGGATACCGTTCATAAAACGGAAACCCTGTCCCATCGTTTCAAACTCTTTGGTGATCGGCCACGAAAACAGCACGGTGTTATGATGGAAATCGAGCGATATTTCGTTTTCTCTGCCGGATGCCAGCGTTCCCCATATTTCGCAGGCGGCATAACGGTTGGCCACAAACACGTTATTGCAGACTTCGATATGCCCGGCTCCCATGCCTCCTTGCAGCCCGAAGTTACGGCAGTTCACAAACACACAGTTCGTTATTTTTACTTTCCCCTCAACGGTCAAATGCAACGCACGCCAATCGGCTTTCGATATTCCCACCGAATTTCCGGCTTGCGCATCGGGGTGAATCAACATGCCGGTAAGTACTTCCTTGTTGGGAGTACCGGTTCTGGGATCATTCACATCGGGTTTGTAGTATTGGATAAACTCCCCGCCATCGAACGTGAATCCGTCGACTACGACTTCGCCGGCCGGACGTTTATCACCGTAAGCCCGACGGGCTGTGATATGAAACAGGGCCGCCCCGATGCTGCGCGGCGATTTTTCGTTGGGCTGAATTTTAGTAATGTATTTGACTGGGTCACGTTCTGAAAAATCCAACGAATAGCCTCCGTAAAACTTCAGGAACTTTCCGTTATCGGCGCCGTTCCCGAACCGGCCGCATTCAATATACCCTCTGTCCATATTGCCCAGATAATTGCCTTCGGCGACCAGAATGGCAGACCCTTCTTCGGCGAGATCGATGGCTTTTTGCAGATCTTTCAAAGGCGTATCTTTACTGAGTCCGTCGGCACGTACACTGCCGTTGGGACTTACATAGTAGGTTTTACCTGACGAGACGGCGGCTTGTACCGTTATGCTATTCTCTCCTACTCTGTCGGCAGTTCTGCCGGCATCTCCGTTTCTTCCCTGACGGTCCAAAACTCGTGCTTGAGTCGGTACAGCTATTCCCAACAAAAGCACCACTGCAAAATAATTCATGTTTTTCTTCATCTTGATTGTTTTTTAAAAAGATTTTTTATTCTCTTAATTATTATAATGCGTTTGCATGAACAGTACATCATGATGGATTCGCTATTTATTGTATTCACGCATCAACGGATCGTTCGACTTCAGTTGTGCGTCGTATATCTTTTCGTAAATAGCGTATCGGTCTTTGTAATTCTTCTCTGCCAGCGCTATTTTGATCAAGCTCGTTGTCGGACTGTTGGGAAAAGCTTTACCGAAACGCATCCATTCGGCTTTCAGATCGGGATCGAGTTTCCCTGTTTCGTCAGCGATAGACGTATTATCCGTCCCCGTTGTGTAAACGTTTTGGAGAAATTGATAATCTTCCGCAAGCACTTTGAAAAAGCCGATATGATCGGGATATTTATTCGCGAATGCTTCGCATCGGGCGATCAGGTCTCCCAATTCTCGCCAGGTAACGATTAAACTCGCATCGGCAACCACATTTTCAGCGTCTCTCAGTAATTGCCAATACTCCTGATAGGATGCCGGCAATTGTTTGAGATAGTTTTCGAAAAGAGCCGCACTCGGTGCAATCGAAACGATTCCCTCGCCCATTTCCTTAAATTCCAAACCGACCTCCCTATAAGACCTTTCCTTTTGTTTAATGGAATCGTGCGGTTCGATGTGATCTCCATTCTCATTCATCCGATATTCATAATAATGTTCCAGATAACCGAATTCCTTTTCGTTAAGATTTTCCAGTTCCACATATAAAAACGTAGTGAAATCATTGAAAAGGCCTGCTTTTTCATCATCCGTGGCATGTTTGAATTTCAGGTCGGTAATCTGTCGGTGTAGACCGATACGTTCCAACTCATTATCCGAAGCAATCAGTTTTTTTTCGAGACTATCTATAAGCATCGTCTCTTGAGTGACAATGCTTTCGGTATTTTCTCCCGATTGTCCCAACGAGGTCATATTCTTGCAGGAAGTCCATAGAAACACTCCTACCAATAAATAAATCATTGTTTTCATTGTCTTTTCTGTATGTATTTCTGTTTTTATTCTCTTATTATTAGTCTGCGAATTGTTGTAATGAGCTTTTAAAAGCGACGTATTGCTTTTTGTAGCGATCGTACGCTTTCCGATTCTTATACTTGATCCCGACAACCCACACCGTATTTTCGATTTCGTTGCGAGTCTCCTGATAGCTGCGTACATAGCTACCGTCTTTAGCTCCGATCGTCCAATAGGTAACGGTCTGGTTCGCGGCCTTTTTAACCTTTCTATCTCCTTCTTTTTCATTCGGCCGAAGGGCAATATCGGTCGGTTCGCCTCCCCATTGAGGCGAGAAGATATAAAACTCGACTTCTCCATCGGGAGAGGTGAAGAACGCACTGTCGAACTGATCATCCTCGGCACTTCCGGATCCCATCGATCCTTGGGCGGTGAAGTCGGACGGATATTTCACTTCAAACCATGCTCCCCTATAAGTTTGGTCTTGTGCCGACAAATGCAAGAAGAATATTGCGGCAACGACTGTACATAAAATTTTTCTTATCATCTTTTTTCGGTTATGATGTATGTTTTCGGAGAAAAAGTTAATCTAATCCTTTAAACGGATGATCAAATGCTATCGCTCGCACACGCACATAGATACTGGAACACTCGCTTACGATAAAATATTTGCCTTCGCTCGATTCTTTCGGGTCTTTGGTCTTTACCAAAGCGATCGGATCGGGTCTTTCTTTTCCTTTTGTCAGCACTAAAAGTTTGACGATAGGAGCCTGATAATCGTTTGAATATCCATATCCCCGTCCTTCGTCTACGATCACTTCTACCGTGTAGGGTTTGGTCGGGCTGTAACCATTTTCGAAGGTAGCCCCTTTCAGATAAGCCGCCATCTGGTAAGGACGTGAAGAATCATCATTGTTGAACAAGAGTCTCAGCTGTCTGACCGCGCTGCTTTTTTCACCTGAATTCGTATTCGTACTGTTCAGATTAATGCATTCCATCCCTATCCTTTGATTACGGCGAAACATTTCATAGGCCATGACCTGCAAGGCCACGGCTCCGTGGGGTTCCTTGCCGATTTTCTCACGCACTTCTCTGAACTCTTGGACCGTAGCAGGAAAGCGGTTAAACGTAACCGAACCTTTTTGCCCTTTAACCAACTTTTGATGATCGATCGTACCCTCTATCTTCACATCGATATCGGGCAAATTCTTCGGTTTCTCCCCTCCCGGCTCATTTTTATCACATGCTCCTAATGAGAGCAACATCACGCTTGCTACTGCAAGCATCCATCCATTAAACTGGTTTAATACATTTTGTTTCATTTCTTTGTAGTCTTTTTAGTTATACATCTATCGCAATACATAATCGTGTATCATTTTGTTTGATTCTTTTTTCCGGTTTCGGCGGACTCCACCGGAGCAGATTCAGAAGTCGAAAAAGAAGAAGGCAACGGCTGCCCATTCTTTTTTCACTCCCGATGCTTTGCCGATGCTGGCATTGTTGCTGTTACGTACCGTACCGTCGGTATCGATCTTACCAAGATACTTGTTACTGCGGTCACGCACGGTGCCATCGGAATTGATTCGTCCGATTTCCGCATGACTGCGATCGCGTACGATGCCGTCGGAAGAGATTATACCGATTTGCCTGTTACTTCGGTCACAAATCGTACCGTCGGCTTTGATTCTCCCTACTTCCGCATGGCTTCGATTGCGGATTGTCCCATCGGAGCTGATGCTTCCAATCTGTTGATTATTATTACCACGCAGCACCTGTGCGCTGGTTTGCTGCGGCATTGCAATCCATGCCATCAGGCATGCCGCAAGGATATACATCTTTTTTCTCATCATCGATTTATTCTATCAGTTATTCATAAACCCGGTCAGAAGCGTGTCGACGCACCACTGCCGTCGCTATGGCCTCCTCCCCACGAGCCCCCCTCGTCATTGTCGCTATTTCCACCTTTGCTTCTCATCGTTTGAATCACATTCTGTGTCAACATAGCAAATTCACTTACATCATCATATACCTTTTCTTTCATCCGAAAGCCACATTTTTTACAGACGAAGCTCCAATGTTGTGTTCTCAACTTTTTATTTCCGACCGTTTCAAACTCTACATGAAACTCTTTCCGGATATTCTTGAATGCTCCCACCGCACGACACGACGGACACGGCACACTACAGGTCAGACGACGGCGAAACAGCAGTTTGAACAACACGAATAAAGGCAGTAAAATAAGCCCCGGAAAGCAACAGATCGCAATAATTCCTATCACATAGAACGATGTTTTGCGGGAAACGACACTTCGTCCTATCCTGCCGCTACGGGCAAACTTAAATTCGTCGTACGAGATAGCGAAAAACAAGATAGCCGATACGACGACAGCCAATATCACAAGAATACCGCTGATTCCTCCGTCCACGTCGTCCGTATTTTTCTCTTTCATGATAGAAAGGGCGTTGTTCTTCGGTCGGTTACTCATAACGCGTCGCACTTCCTTCACGCCCGCGAGCAATCCTTCTCCAAAAGCCTGCTTACGAAAGAGTGGAATCATATGATGAGTCTGAATCTCTTTACATACAGCATCGGTCAATTCATTTTCAAGTCCGGCCCCTGTTTCGAACACAATTTCACGTGCCTCATCGTTCGTAAGCAATACGATCAGCAGTCCCCGGTTGGTTTGCTTGTCGCCGATACCCCATGTGTTGAATAGCTTGTTGGCGAATTTGCGAGTCGAATCGTACCGATCACGGTCAATGGCAGGAAGTACGACTATTGCCGTTTCTATATGGAGCGAATCACGCAGTTCGCCCAGTAAACGGTTCAGTTGAGCCTGTTCGCGGAAACGAATTATATTTTCCGGATCACTTACATACTGCTTCCCATGGCGCAGCTGTACGTTGGGTACGTCCCCCGTGCGGTAGCGTTTTTGTGCGACCGATGGACTGATGACACCCCAAAGCAGTATTGTCAGCATTCCTACCTTTATATATAACAGTCTATCTGTTCGCCCCTTTTTATTTATCATGTCTTTATCGATAATCAGCTCAATAATAAATCATTTTAACAGTCACTCCGACGCAAACATTTATCACGCGGGACAAAGGTCGGAAGAAAAAAAAATCTGGTCAATGAGTAAATTACTCAATTTTGAACGATACGCTATTTTCAGAGGCTTTTTTTCGTTTCGAAAAAAATGCCGTATTCGTTTTTTGTACCTATATTTACGCCATATTTGAATAGATGGTATGAAAAAAATGTATCAATGGATATGCGGGGTACTCCTTGCAGGGATAGGAATGTGCGGTTGCGAATTTCAGTCTGTAGAAACAGTCGATCTGTTTACGACAACGTCCGACCGTACGAAAGAATTTGCGTATGAAATCATTTCTTTTCATGAAGAAGGCTTAAAAGATACCGATCTCCTCATTACGCTCGATACGGCGGTGCGTTATCAGACAATGGACGGTTTCGGAGCAGCCCTTACAGGTTCGACAGCCTATAACCTGATGCGGATGACACCGGAAAACCGTTCGGCTTTTCTATACGAAACGTTCTCTCCCGACAGGATGGGATTCAGCTATGTACGCATTTCGATCGGCTGCTCTGATTTTTCACTGAGCGAATATACGTGTTGCGATAAGAAAGGCATCGAACACTTTTCACTGACGGCCGAAGAAACAATGTACGTCATCCCTGTCCTAAAAGAAATTCTGCGAATCAATCCGTCATTAAAAGTAATGGGATCGCCGTGGACTTGTCCGACTTGGATGAAAATCTCCGACCTGAAAACAAAGCTCTCTTTCCGTTCATGGACCGGCGGACACCTCAGTCCGCTTTATTACGGGGATTATGCCACGTATTTCGTAAAATGGATACAGGCATTTGAGAAAGAAGGTATTCCGATCTATGCCATCACCCCTCAGAATGAACCGCTGAATCGAGGAAACTCGGCTTCTCTGTATATGGGATGGCGTGAACAGCTGGCATTCATAAAAACGGCGCTCGGTCCGAAACTCCAAACTGCCGGACTGAAAACGAAAATCTATGCTTTCGATCATAATTACGATTACGATCGAATGGAGGATCAGCAGGATTATCCGCTGCACCTCTACGCCGATACCGAGGCATCGTCCTACATCGCCGGAGCTGCTTATCACCATTATTCGGGCGATAAAAGCGAACTGAACCGTATTCACACGGCTTATCCTCATAAGGAACTGATGTTTACCGAGGCCTCCATTGGCGCCTGGAACGACGGGCAGAATTTTAGGATGCGTCTGCTCGAAGATATGCGCGAAATCGGATTGGGAACAGTGAATAACTACTGCAAGGGAGTCATCGTCTGGAATCTGATGCTCGACAGCAGACAGGGACCTAAACGTGAAGGAGGCTGCCAAAACTGTTATGGAGCTGTTGATATCGATACAACGGATTATAAAACAATCACTCGCAATTCACATTACTTCGTGATCGCACATTTGGCATCGGTCGTGAAGCCCGGAGCCGTGCGTATCGGAATCGAGGGCAAATTACCGGAAGGGGTTACAGGCAGTGCTTTTCTGAATCCAAACGGTAGCTATGCCTTCGTCGTAATGAATGAATCTTCAACCCCCTGTACATTCTTCATGGGCGAAAGTGAGCGTTTGATCCAGTGTCATCTACCGGGCCGTTCAATAGTGTCCTACCGATGGAACGATAAACCATAAACAACTAAATATAAGATGAAACGAAAATGGATAACAGGTCTTTTGACCGCATGTATGGTACTGAGTGTCGCGACAGCACAAGTGCGAACAAAGACAGTCTTAGAGAAAAATTGGCGATTTACACGAACGGACGATGCTCGATCGGCCGAACCGGATTTTGACGACAGCCGATGGCAGCGAGTGACGGTACCGCACGACTGGGCAATTTACGGCCCGTTCAGCGTCCATCACGATAAGCAGGAAGTGGCTATTACGCAGGATGGTCAGAAAGAAGCGATGGAACATGCCGGACGGACGGGAGGATTGCCTTTCGTCGGGGTCGGCTGGTACCGTACAACGTTTCAACTGCCGGCATCCGCAAAGGAACAGCGTGTCATTCTTCTCTTCGACGGTGCGATGAGCAACGCACACATTTATGTAAACGGGTATGAAGTCGGATACTGGCCTTACGGATATAATTCATTTTATTTCGATGTAACAGACAATATCAATCGTGAGGGCGACAATACGCTGGCTGTACGGCTCGAAAACAAGCCGGAGTCTTCACGGTGGTACCCGGGCGCAGGCCTTTACCGCCATGTACACCTGATTACCATGGACGATGTGCATCTTCCGCTATGGAGCACACAGATCATGACCCCCGTCGTGCGTAAACAAAATGCGAAAGTCGTATTCCGTACACAGATGACTTATCCTGCCGCAACACGTGGCGAGCTACGACTGGAAACGGAAATCCGTACACCCGACGGACGGGAACTCGGGGTCATTTCGTCGAAAATCGACACGTCTCTGCTGGTAGAAGGCTATACGGAAACCTCGCTATGGATCCATGATCCGTTGCTCTGGACACCCGAAACGCCATCGCTCTATACGGCAGTAACAAGACTCTACCTTGATAATGTATTGAAAGACGAACAGACCGCCCGATTCGGCATCCGTTCTCTCGAGATCCGTCCGAACGACGGTTTCTACCTGAACGGAGTGAAAACATACTTTCGAGGCGTATGCAACCATCACGATTTGGGACCGTTGGGAGCAGCAGTCAACGACGCAGCGATCCGCCGACAGATACGGATACTCAAAGACATGGGCTGTAATGCCATCCGTACTTCGCACAATATGCCGGCGCCCGAACTGATCGAGGCCTGCGACGAAATGGGGATGATGGTCATGGTGGAAAGCTTCGACGAATGGAAGACACCCAAGTGCCGTAACGGATATAACCTTTTCTACGACAAATGGATGGAAAAAGATTTGGTAAATCTGGTACGCCGTTATCGTAACCATCCGAGCGTCGTTATGTGGTGTGTCGGCAACGAGGTGCCTGATCAGGTAGCGCCCGGAGGCGTCCATCTTGCCCGCAGGATGCAAGACATTTGTCATCGTGAAGACCCGACCCGCACGGTAACAGCGGGAATGGATCAGGGATCGGCCATCATCAATAACAATTTTGCCGCTACGTTCGATGTCGCAGGTATGAATTATCGCCTGAAGACTTACGATGAAGCCTACGAAAAACTTCCGCAGCAAATCATTCTGGGCAGTGAGACAGCGTCGACCGTCAGCTCGCGCGGCGTCTATAAATTCCCGGTCGAGCGCAAAGCGATGGCACGTTACGAAGATCATCAGAGCAGCAGTTACGATGTGGAGCATTGCAACTGGTCGAGCCTCCCGGAAGATGACTTTATACAGCATGAAGATCGTCCCTACTGCATCGGCGAATTTGTATGGACCGGATTCGATTACCTCGGCGAACCGACCCCTTACTACAGCGACTGGCCTAACCACAGTTCCCTGTTCGGAATCATCGATTTGGCCGGTATTCCCAAAGACCGTTACTACCTCTATCGCAGTCACTGGAACAAGAAAGAGGAAACGTTGCATATCCTTCCGCACTGGACGTGGCCGGGGCGTGAGGGGGAAATAACTCCGGTTTTTGTTTACACGAACTATCCGTCGGCCGAGTTGTTTATCAACGGAATCAGTCAGGGCAAACGATCGAAAGACATGACCGTAACGCAAGAGAACAGCAATACTCCGGAAGATGAGGCTTCGTTCACTCGCCAGAAGCGCTATCGGCTGATGTGGATGGATACGAAATACGAGCCGGGTACCGTGAAAGTAGTAGCTTATGACGACAACGGCCTTGCCGTTGCCGAAAAAGAAATGCACACGGCCGGCGCTCCATATCGGATCGAACTCTCGGCCGACCGCACTTCGTTGAAAGCCGACGGCAAAGACCTCTCATTCATTACGGTTAAAGTTGTGGATAAAGATGGTAATCTGTGTCCCGAAGCGAACAAAATGATTCGTTTTAAGGTGAAGGGTGCAGGTACCTACCGCGCGGCGGCTAACGGCGATGTGACTTGCTTGCAATCGTTTCATCAGCCTGAAATGCCCCTCTTCAAAGGCATGTTGACAGCCATCGTGCAGTCGGGAGAGAAAGCGGGAACGATTACTTTCGAAGCATCGGCCAAAGGGATAAAAGGTGCCGTATTACGTTTGGAAAGTCATCCGAGCGAATAACGCAACTGATCTATGAGTAAAGGCATTTCCGACGGTTTGATACCGGCGCGTATCAGGTCGGGAATGTCTTCTTTCAACAATTCCTGAAACGCCTTGAAATCGCCGGCGGCATGCACAGACTGTTTATATAGCTCGAGAACGCCTTTCATGTTCTGCACCGCCCATTCCGTATGGCCGGCATTGAGGAAATCCTGCGCCTGCGGTTCATCTTCCAATACTTTCCGGTAATAATTACGCGCCTGGTCATATTTTCCGATCAAAAACGAACACCATGCAATCGCTCGTTGCGCTTTTCTGTTATCCGGACTAAGATAATCTACCTTGAAATAATATTTGAGCGCCTCTTTATAATCTTTCTGCTCTAAGTAGCAATGTCCGATATTCATCAAGACGGAGAGGTTATCGGGGGTGATCGTGTCGTAACGAAGGAAAAACTTCAAGGCTTCTTCGGGCTGTTTGAGTGTTCGATAACACCCTGCAATACACCGGAGTAACCATGGGCTTTCCGGGTTCAGCATTTCTGAGCGCAAGTAATCACGCAAGGCGCCTTCCATATCACCCGTCATCTGTCGGCAATATCCGGACTTCTGATACAGCACCTCATCGCCTGTGCCTTTTTCGATCAGGGAACGGTAAATCGTCAGAGCATCTTCAAAATATCCTTTTCTGAGGTAAAATTCGGCAATCTGCAATAACGTTTCCGTATCCGAAACGTATGGTTTCAGCATAGCCAAGTGATGAAAGTCAAGTTTTTCGTTAAAGATGTCGTCGAAATCGGTGTGTCGGGGGTACAGCTTATAGAAACGGTATAGATTCTGGATATACAAACCGACGATATTCTCGGCTTTGGTCTGCCGATTTTTCAGCTCCTGCGCTTGCTGTTCGTTCATCTGATTGATCTGGCTGTCGAGCTGATGAAGAATCATTTTTCGATGCGTTTCGGGAATCTGTTCCAGACTGAAGTAAAGCGAATATTTATCGGAATCGCACATAAACGACGCCTGTAACAAGGTATCAATCGTTGTAATACCGATATCGGCTCTGGATTTAAGCGTAGAGTGGTCGGTTGAGAAAGGCAGAAACCAGTTTCCGACCTCCCGAAAGAATGGAAAATGTTTGAGGTGGATGAATGTTGAATGCATTACGTCAATACCTTCTTCCTGCATTTCGCTGTATTCTTCGAGCCATTTCGAGAGTTTGTCGCTTTTCCATTCCGGATTCATCTCATCGCCCGAAAGCTCCGTAATGAGATCAGACCATGAAGCCCCCGGATTGATTTTAGGGCGCAGTTTCATCATCTCCGGAATAATTTCTTCCTGCAGTTTGTGCGATACTTTCTCTGTTTCACGCGCAAGGATAAAGCGGAGAATGACGGTCAGCAGGAGTCGTTTGAAATCAGGCGCTTCGGCCAGTAGTCCGAGCCGATGTTCAATCTCCGAATAAAACGCTGTGCGCCGGCGATAAGTGTACAACGTCAGGTAAATGGCAATCAGCGCACGGATACGAATGGTTTCGTCAGACGTAGACGAAGCCGCATCAAATAGCAGCAGCAACTTCTCCTTGTCGAATGTTTCTTGCAGACCGAGCAGGAGAGCCGACACCATCTGACTTCTGGCAGCCGATGGGTAATGAGGATCAGTGAGCACTTCCCGAACAGTAACGACAGTTTCCTGCGGGAGAAAGGTGGTTGTCCAGAGATGTCCGAACAGTCGATTTACGGACGCCTCGTATGATTCCGTTTCTCCGGCCTCGGCATAAAGCCGTGTTTGTTTAAGCAGGGTATCAATTTCGACGGACTGAAGCATCAAAGTACGACGCGCGGCATAACAGCTCGCAGGAGAGATATCTGCCAAAAGTTCATGTCGCAGCCGATCTGTCAGCTCGTATGTTTGCGTCCGGATACCTGCATAAATCTGTTCCTGCATAGGGTCTCCCGAACCTTCTATGTAGTAACGAAGCATGTATTGATACGTCTCCTGTAATTCGTCGAGTTTGTTTTGATATGTATAGGTCTGTGAACCGGCAATCAGCCCTTGAAGCGTGTCAAAGGCTGTCTTGAGCGCCCCCCGATCGAGCGCCTCCGTTGTGCGTGCACAAGCGGTCTGTATTTCTTGAATTGTCATCTGTTATCCGAAAGAGCAAAAGCCATGCCAAAGGTATGAAATTTTCCTGAAATTCGTATCTTTGCCGGCAAAACAGAAATTTGACACAATGAATCATATCCGCAATTTTTGCATCATCGCCCATATCGATCATGGGAAAAGTACTCTGGCCGACCGCCTGCTCGAATACACGAAGACCGTAGCCGCAAAAGACATGCAGTCGCAAGTGCTCGATAACATGGACTTGGAGCGCGAGCGAGGCATTACGATCAAAAGCCACGCGATACAGATGGAATACGAATATAAGGGAGAGAAATATGTATTGAATCTGATCGATACCCCGGGACACGTTGATTTCTCGTACGAAGTATCCCGTTCGATCGCAGCTTGCGAAGGCGCTCTGCTCATTGTCGATGCAGCACAAGGGATTCAGGCGCAAACGATCTCAAACTTGTATATGGCCATTGAGAATGACCTCGAAATTATTCCTGTAATCAATAAAATAGATCTTCCGAGTGCGATGCCTGAAGAAATCGAGGATCAAATCGTCGAACTGATCGGCTGTCCGCGAGATTCGATTCTTCGCGCCAGCGGTAAGACAGGCGAAGGCGTATATGATATTCTCAACGCAATTGTGGAGCGTGTGTCTCCTCCTTCGGGCGATCCGGAAGCTCCGCTCCAGTGTCTGATTTTTGACTCGGTGTTCAACTCGTTTCGCGGAATCATTGCCTATTTCAAGGTAGTAAACGGTACAATCCGTCAGGGTGACCATGTGAAGTTCATTGCTACCGGCAAAGAATATGATGCTGACGAAGTAGGTGTACTGAAGCTCGAAATGAGCCCCCGCAAAGAAGTACGCACAGGCGATGTGGGATACATTATCTCCGGTATCAAAACGTCGAAAGAGGTAAAGGTTGGAGATACGATTACGCATGTCAAACGGCCTGCCGCCGAAGCCATCGCCGGATTCGAGGAGGTGAAACCGATGGTCTTTGCGGGTGTGTATCCGATTGCTCCCGAAGATTTTGAAAACCTGCGCGCGTCGCTCGAAAAATTACAGTTAAACGATGCTTCTCTGACGTTTCAACCTGAAAGCTCGGTAGCGCTGGGCTTCGGCTTCCGATGCGGATTCCTCGGACTGCTGCACATGGAAATCATTCAGGAGCGTTTAGATCGCGAGTTCGACATGGATGTAATTACGACCGTTCCGAACGTATCGTATAAAGTGTACGACAAAAAAGGAATCTGTACCGAAGTACACAACCCCGGTGGCTTGCCCGATCCCACACAGATCGACCATATCGAGGAACCGTTTATCCGGGCTTCCATCATCACACAAACGACGTATATCGGACCGATTATGACACTCTGCCTTGGTAAGCGCGGTATTCTCATCAAACAGGATTACATTACCGGTAACCGAATCGAGCTTTTCTACGATCTCCCGCTGGGCGAAATCGTGATCGACTTTTACGACAAATTGAAGAGCGTTTCGAAAGGATATGCGTCGTTCGACTACCATCTGCACGATTACCGGCCGGGCAAACTCGTCAAACTCGATATTTTGCTTAACGGTGAACCGGTCGATGCCCTTTCTACTCTCACGCACTTCGACAACAGCGTTAGCTTCGGTCGGCGCATGTGCGAAAAACTCAAGGAACTCATTCCGCGACAGCAATTCGACATCGCCATACAAGCGGCCATCGGGGCAAAAATTATTGCCCGCGAAACAATCAAGGCCGTCCGCAAAGACGTGACAGCCAAATGTTATGGCGGTGACGTTTCGCGTAAACGTAAGTTGCTTGAAAAACAAAAAGAAGGAAAAAAGCGCATGAAACAGATCGGCACGGTCGAGGTACCACAAAAAGCGTTCCTTGCTGTCCTGAAGTTAGAATAAATACAGCAGCAAAAGCTTCTATGCTTATCGAGTTGGGGCAAACGATGGTTCGTGATTGAGAACGGTAATACAAGAAAAATCACTGACCGTCAGAGATACGATCAGTTTTTCTCAAGGCTTTCCGTTTCTTTCCGGTAGTATTCGTAGCGATTCAGCACATCGGAGACGTAATTATACGTCTCCGTACCACGCAGATAGCCGAATTTGCACACCGAATCGGTATAATACTGTGTTTCGGCTTTCAGGCGGATAAACTCGGCCACGTTGTCGTTCCACACGTTCGGGTTCCGTCCGTACTTCTGTGCCAATCTTTGCGCATCATAGATATGTCCGATTCCGGCATTGTAAGAAGCAAGCGTAAGTTTAATCCGTTCGAGCGAGTCGAGTGAAACAAATCCCTTTCCAAAACGGCGCAGGCATTCAATCGCAGCCTGTAGGTTCTTTTCCGGATCTTGCATGTCTCCTGCGTCAAATCCCAACCCACGCGCGGTAGCCGGTAAGATGCCCATTAGCCCCTCGGCACCGCTCCAGGCAACGATCTGAGGCTGAAAACGAGATTCTTGATACGCAATGGATGCCAGCAAACGCCAATCCCATCCCAGTCGACCGGCATAACGTTTGAACAGATCGTCATACGGAGAGATTTGTCCGTTAGCAACCTTTGGCATAGCGATCAGACTCGGTGATACTTTCGAAAGTTCAAAGTAACGTTTGATAGCCGACCGGTAAGAACTTTTTCCGGTCATATTCGACGCCCATGTATTAATAGCCATAGCCAGCTTCGGACAGCTTCTGCGCACTGCCCACGAAGAGCGTTGCTTAAAACTGATCTCTAAACTAATATTAATATTACGGTAATATGTGCGATTCAGTCTGGCCACATCGTCTTCACACACCGTGTAATCGATCTTGCCTTCAGACACCATTTCAATCAAGTCCTCCGACGATATAGTGTCTTTATCAATATTAACAATACGAATCCCTCCTCCCAACTCGCTGTTAAGGTTTTCAAGTCGCTCTTGATAACGTCTATACGGTTTTATGCAAACCTCTTTCCCAATGAGTTGTGTTACATCGGTCAAAACCGTATCTCCACGTCCGGCACGCTGGACGATGACCAAATTTGATTGCCGTTCATAGCCGCAAAAAAGCATCTGCTCTTTTAATTTATTATCGATGGTAATCGGATAAGCCGCCACATCGGCCTCGCCCGACTGCAACATCTCCATCAGACGGGAAATGTTTTCAGCCACCTTGATATTCAAACGCAATCCATTCTGGCTAGCAAAATCGGCGATGAGATCGTATTCGTACCCCATCGCCTGCATCTTATATTGGAAATACGACGTAGAACTGTTGAGCGTCACAGCTGTAATTTCTCCCTTTGCTTGAATGGAAGACCAGTCATCCGAAGTATCATCACTCTGAGAACGGTTCCCTCCGCTGTAGCATCCACACACCAACAAAAGCAAAGACATAAGTGGAAAGAAAAATGTATTTCTATACATTGTTTTGTATTATGGTATTACATATAATTCTACGTTATTTCGTGTCAAACCGGTTATGAGCCTTCCGTTTTTTTACGAAGCAAGGCTACGTTTTCGACATGATGCGTATGCGGAAACATATCGACCGGCTGAATTTTCACCACCTCATAATGGACACTCATCCGTTCAATGTCCCGTGCCTGTGTAGCCGGATTACAACTGACGTAAACCATTTTTTCGGGCGATGCTTTCAATATCGTATCAATCACGTCGTTGTGCATACCCATACGTGGAGGGTCGGTGATGATTACGTCCGGCCGGCCATGCTCCTCAATAAAGGCCGTCGTGAGTAGATCTTTCATATCTCCGGCAAAGAACGCGACATTGTCAATACCGTTCAGTTGCGCATTTACCTTCGCATCCTCGATTGCCTCCGGTACATATTCGACACCTATTACTTTGCGGGCTTTGCGGGCAATAAAGTTGGCAATTGTCCCGGTACCGGTATAAAGATCATAAACCGTTTCAGTACCGGTCAGTCCTGCAAATTTCCGAACCACATCATACAGTCGGTAAGCCTGCTCACTGTTTGTCTGATAGAAAGACTTCGGCCCTACCTTGAACTGCAAATCCTCCATCCGCTCAATCAGATGATCTTTGCCACAATATAACTCGATATCAAGGTCGGTCAACGTATCATTCCGTTTCCCGTTGATGACATACATCAGCGACGTAATTTCCGGTATTTGCTCCAGTAAATGCTCCAACAGGGCTTCGCGTAGTACTTGATCTTCTCTGAAGAAAGCCAGCACGACCATCAGCTCACCGGTCGAAGCGGTACGTATCATTAACGTGCGCACAAAGCCTTCCTGATTTTTCAAATCGAAGAATGGATAGCCTTCATGCGTCAGACAAAAATTTTTCACACATAGCCGGATCCGGTTCGACACGTCGTCCTGCAACCAGCAACGCCGGATGTCGAGCACCTTATCGAACATACCCGGAATATGAAATCCCAGCGCGTTCATTTCCATATATTCGATACCGGAAGCCACCTCCCGTTCAGTCAGCCAGCGCTTATTTGAAAATGTAAACTCCAGTTTGTTACGGTAATGCGTCGTACGCTCCGAGCCGAGAATGGGCAACACCTCTCCTATCGGAGCTTTCCCGATTCGTGTCAAAGTATCCGTAACTTGTTTTTGCTTATAACGCAACTGCTCTTCGTAAGGCAAATGTTGCCATTTGCAGCCTCCGCATACGCCGAAATGTTCGCAAAAAGGAACTGCCCGTTTCTCGCTGTACTTATGGAATGCGATAGCGTTTCCCTCTGCATAATGACTTCGTTTGCGGGTCAAACGGATATCTACCACATCACCCGGTGCCGCCCACGGCACAAAAGCAACCATTTCATTCACTTTAGCAATCGCTTTGCCTTCGGCTGCAACATCCGTGATCTCTACCTCTTCCAGTATAGGGAAGGGCTTCTTTTTTCGTGTCAAATCTGTGAATAATTAAAAATTCGCCACGCAAATATAAAAACTAACTTCCGGATAGAATCAAAAATAGTTTTAAAACATAAAAATACCTCCATACTTTATTTGGAAATCAGCCATAAAAATAGCTATATTTGCACTGTCGAGAAGTTAATGACTTATCATAATTCAACAAATATATGGAAATAAAGAGAGTTTACACCTTTGGTAATGGAAAAGCCGAAGGGCGGGCAGATATGCGGAATCTGCTGGGTGGAAAAGGAGCTAACTTGGCAGAGATGAACTTGATTGGAGTGCCCGTTCCTCCGGGATTTACCATCACTACCGATGTCTGCAACGAGTATTATAAAATCGGAAAGGAAAAAGTAGTAGAACTATTGCAAGACGAAGTAAAAAATGCGGTAGCCTATGTCGAATCATTAATGCATTCAAAGTTCGGAGACGTAGAAAACCCTCTGCTCGTTTCGGTACGTTCGGGAGCTCGCGCTTCGATGCCCGGGATGATGGATACCATCCTGAATCTGGGACTCAATGACGAAGTGGTTGAAGGACTGGCACGTAAGACCGACAATCCCCGCTTTGCATGGGACTCGTATCGTCGCTTCGTACAGATGTATGGGGATGTGGTATTGGGAATGAAACCCGAAAACAAAGAAGATATTGACCCCTTCGAAGAAATCATTGAAGAGGTAAAAAAAGCAAAAGGCGTCACACTTGATAACGAACTTGGTGTAGAAGACCTGAAAGAGTTGGTTGCGAAATTTAAAGCAGCCGTAAAGAAACAAACCGGCTGTGACTTCCCGACATCTGCTTATGAACAGTTGTGGGGAGCTATCTGTTCCGTCTTTGACTCGTGGATGAACGAACGCGCCATTTTATATCGTAAGATGGAAGGCATCCCGGCCGAATGGGGAACGGCTGTCAATGTACAAGCAATGGTTTTCGGTAACATGGGAGAAACTTCTGCTACCGGCGTTTGTTTCTCACGCGACGCAGCGAACGGTGAAGACTTATTCAATGGTGAATACCTTATCAATGCACAAGGCGAAGACGTGGTCGCCGGTATCCGTACACCACAGCAAATCACCAAAATCGGTTCACAACGTTGGGCAGAACTGGCCGGTGTACCTGAAGTACTCAGAGCAGCCGAATATCCTTCGATGGAAGAGGCTATGCCCGAAATATACAAAGAGTTGGATGCAATTCAGACGAAGCTCGAAGATCATTACCGCGACATGCAGGATATGGAATTTACCGTACAGGATGGCAAGCTTTGGTTCCTGCAAACCCGCAACGGAAAACGTACCGGAGCGGCAATGGTTAAGATTGCCATGGACCTGCTGCGTCAAGGCATGATCGATGAAAAAACGGCTTTGAAACGTATCGATGCGAACAAACTGGACGAGCTGCTTCATCCTGTATTTGATAAAGAAGCTTTAAAGAAAGCGAAAGTGCTAACCCGCGGACTTCCCGCCTCACCGGGAGCAGCTACCGGACAGATCGTATTCTTCGCAGATGATGCGGCGAAATGGTACGAAGAAGGGCATAAAATCGTGCTTGTACGTATTGAGACATCCCCTGAAGATTTAGCGGGTATGGCTGTGGCCGAAGGTATCCTGACCGCTCGCGGCGGAATGACCTCGCACGCCGCTGTCGTAGCTCGTGGCATGGGAAAATGTTGTGTGTCGGGAGCAGGAGCATTGAACATCGATTATAAAAATCGTACAGTCGAAATAGACGGAACGATATTGAAGGAAGGCGATTATATCTCCATCAATGGTACGACGGGCGAAGTATATAAAGACGAAGTGCGTACGCAAGCCGCCGAACTGCTCGACGACTTTGCTGAGCTTATGAAACTGGCGGATAAATATACCCGTCTTAAAGTACGTACAAATGCCGACACACCGCACGACGCAGAAGTAGCACGCAATTTTGGAGCTGTAGGTATCGGATTGTGCCGTACGGAGCACATGTTCTTCGAAGGTGATAAAATCAAAGCCATGCGCGAAATGATTCTCTCCGAGAATGCAGAAGGACGAAAGAAAGCGCTGGCGAAAATCCTGCCCTATCAGCAGGCCGATTTCAAAGGGATTTTCAAAGCCATGGCCGGATATCCCGTTACGGTTCGCCTGCTCGATCCGCCGTTGCACGAGTTTGTACCTCACGATCCGAAAGGTCAGAAAGAGCTGGCTGATGCAATGGGCGTAAGTGTGGAATACATCCAGCAACGCGTGGATGCTCTGCACGAACAGAATCCGATGCTCGGACATCGGGGATGCCGCTTGGGAAATACATATCCCGAAATTACACAGATGCAGACACGCGCGATTCTCGGAGCGGCGCTTGAACTCAAGAAAGAAGGCATATCGACTTATCCCGAAATTATGGTGCCGCTCACCGGTATCCTATACGAATTCAAAGAGCAGGAAGAAGTGATTCGTGCCGAAGCGGAAGCGCTCTTTGCCGAGCAGGGAGATAAAATCGATTTTAAGGTTGGTACAATGATCGAAGTACCACGTGCAGCTTTGACTGCAAATAAGATTGCTTCGAAGGCCGAATTCTTCTCATTCGGGACAAATGATTTGACTCAAATGACATTTGGCTATTCACGCGACGATATTGCTTCTTTCCTTCCGATTTATCTGGAAAAGAAAATTCTGAAAGTAGACCCATTCCAGGTACTCGATCAGAATGGTGTCGGACAGTTGATTCGCATGGCCACGGAAAAAGGCCGCGCCGTACGTCCGGAATTAAAGTGCGGTATCTGCGGTGAACACGGAGGGGAGCCATCGTCGGTAAAATTCTGCCATCAAGTAGGATTAGACTACGTAAGCTGTTCGCCTTTCCGCGTGCCGATTGCACGCATTGCAGCGGCCCAAGCTGCGATTGAAGGGTAATCTAGGCTTAGTCCATCCCTAAAAAAGAAAAAGGAGTGTGTCAGATAAACATCGATTGCTGACATGCTCTTTTTTTATATTTTCTTTGGATGGGTATTAAAAAAAGTCTACTTTTGCTCCTCAATAATGACTATACCTGCTAAATAAAAAGGATGGATCGGTATTTGATAATAAAAACGAGAGATGAATTATTGCGCATACGCATCAGCAACATACTTTATCTCGAAGCAGATCGGAATTACACTAAGCTGCTATTGACAGAGGGCATTCAGTTTACATTTGCAATCAATATCGGAAAAATCGAAGGTATGTTGGATACGCAAGCCTCAGACTCCAGATCGCAACTCGTTCGGGTAGGCAAAAGCTACATCATCAACAAAAATTATATTTTGCAAATTAATTTACCGAAACAAAAATTGCTACTGCTCGTGCCGGGATCAAAGCCTCGCGAACTGATTGTACCCAGAGAACCTTTGAAAGCCCTGAAGGAGAGCTTGGAGCAAGATGCACTAATCACAACAAAAAGCAAAGACTCACAATGATCATCCGAATCGGTAAAGCAAATGACAATGACTTTGTAGTAGATGATGTACACGTCAGCCGGTATCATGCACGGTTAATACGCGATGAAAACGGCCATCTTTTTATTGAGGATACAGATTCCGCAAACGGCATCTATGTCAATGGAGACCGTGTAATCAAGAAAAAAGTGATCCCCTCTGATGTTATTATGCTCGGAGATCATTATGTTCTGGATATAATGGCCGTTTTGAAATCGGATAACGATTATAGTGAAGAATTTGCAGCCTTGAAGCCGGTCTATGAAAGATATATCAAAGAAAAAATACGGATCCAGTCTACGAACCAGTTTAAGACACGTATCTTCCAATCGTTGCCTTTTGCTTTTGTGGGGGTGGCAGGACTCATTATCGGAGTCCTTGGAAAACATCACCAAGGGATCTTTATTGGCAGTTTGACACTGGCTATATGTGCTCCCACCCTAGGTATTTACCTCGGAGCCAGACAGTCCGCAAAAATTCCGGCTTTGATGCAACGACTCTCCAATCAGTTCAAAATCGATTATGTCTGTCCAAAATGCGGAACGTTTCTCGGCGAAATACCATGGGAGTCCTTGGCCAATAAAAAGAGATGCTCTGTCGGCTCATGTCGTGCCAAATGGGTGAAAAAATAGAGTGATATATACCAAACAAGGGTTTTGTACAATAATCTCCTTGCTTCGTACGTTAATGGTTAAGAATTAAATCACATAAGATTTTAACATCTATCTTTGTGACAGAATAACTAATAAAGAACAGTAAAAAGATGGACAATGAACATACATTTGTAACGGTAGACAACGACTTGGATGAAGTCTTGCTGATCGACGTCGATGAAACGCCCGTAAGTGATTTCGTAATGGTCGACGAAGTGCTCGACGATACCGATTTCATCACCCTTTCCGACGATGTAGAAATCGCTTCTAATGAAGACATTATCGACATTACTTCGGGAATGGATGACGCAGACGTTTCAATCATTTTATGATTCCGGTAAAATGCCCGCATTGTAAAGTCGGTTTAAAAGTTGATGAAACAAAAATCCCCGAAGGAATAGCTTCATTTAAATGCCCGAAATGTCGGCATGACGTTCCGGTTTCTTATTTAAAAACCGAACAACCGACCGATTCCGAAACCGTTTTGATCCGGCCGATTCGAGAAGGATGCGGCCGGTTAATTGTGGTCGCCAATCCGGACACTCCGGAGCAAACATTTCCTTTGCGTGAGGGAGTCTTTATCGTAGGACGCAAAGCGTCTGTGTCGGAAGCGACAATCCGTATCGAAACCAGCGATAAAGAGATGAGCCGCAACCACATGCGAATAGAAGTAAAGAAAGGTAATCGAGGAAGCTACATCCACATGCTCTCGGATTACCAGAGCAAGAATCATACGCAATATAACGGCAGATCTTTAGATAAAGGCGAAGTGGTAGTGCTGAATGATAACGACGAAATCAAAATCGGACACACCTACGTTCGCTTTAAGGAATAACTTATCTCTCTTTTAGTGCCATGAATATAACGCTCGGAATGCCATACGCTATCTGTGAAAAAGGAAGAAGACCGAACAACGAAGATGCGATCTTTCCTTCCTCTCAAATGATAACACGTTCACAGAATCTCTTTGTTGTATGCGATGGCGTTGGCGGTGCGGAAAAAGGAGAGATCGCCAGTTCGCTGGCATGTGAATCTTTTCAGATTTTCTTTTCCACTTTTCTTGAGGAAGATGCCACAGACGAATTGATCCACAGAGCTGTCCGGTATACCGAGGTACGTTTCGACGAATACATCTCGGCACATCCCGAGGCAGAAGGAATGGCTACCACACTCACAATGCTCTACTTTGGAAATAAAGGAGTTACGTCCGTACATATCGGTGACAGTCGAATCTATCAGTTCCGAGACGGAAAGCCGGTCTTTCGGACGGAAGACCATTCGCTAGTCAATTTTTGGGTAAAAACAGGGAAAATCACTCAGAAAGAAGGCCTGCATCATCCTCAGAAAAACATCATTACCCGAGCGATCACAGGCTCAGCTAATCCGACCGAAGCAGACATTGCCTTTCTGACGGATATTCAACCTAACGATTGCTTTCTCATGTGTACGGATGGAGTAACCGATTGCTTGTCGGACAAGGAACTATCGTCTCTTTTCAAAAAACCCTGCATACCTGAAAAGGTAAAAGATATCCTTGTGGAAACGTGTTATGAAAAAGCCCACGATAATTATTCTTTCTACCTTTTGCCTGTATTAAAGGTGCAAAATCCATCGAGTTACAAGTAATTTATTCTACCTTTTTTATTCTTTCGTTAAAAAAATGTATCTTTGTTGCGAAATCCGATTACTGTAAGTAATTATGAATTTGCCGGACGGATATTGTTTGCAAAATGGCAAGTATTGTCTAACGAGAGTCATCGGCCAGGGAGGATTTGGAATCACCTATTTGGGCGAGTGGAACACTGAGGTCAAAGGTGAACTCGGAGCTGTAGAAACAGCCGTGCCCATTTGTATTAAGGAGTACTTCTTTAAAGACTATTGCTTTAGAGATGAGACAACATTCGAAGTCAAAGTGCACTCTGGAACCGGAAAAATTCTTTTTGATAAGTTCAAAGAGCGACAAATCGAAGAAGCCAAAATTCTTTCCGAAGTACATCATCCATATATCGTCAATGTGTTGGAAGTGTTCGAAGAGAACAACACAGCCTATATCGCAATGGAACATATATCGGGCTGTTCATTGAAGTCCATGTTGAGCGAACAAACGGTATTGCCGGAGTCGAAAGTGCTCAAATACGTCGCACAGATCGGGAAGGCGCTAGAGTTTGTACATCAGAAAAATATCCTGCATCTCGATATCAAGCCCAACAATATCTTAATCGACAAAAATGACAATGCCCGATTAATTGATTTTGGTGTCAGTAAGCGTTACGATCTCGAAGAACAAGAGGCATGCACAACGACGCTTACGCTGTCAAAAGGATTTGCGTCGATCGAACAGTACGATGATGAGGGCACGGTAAATTTCTCCCCCTGTCCCGATGTTTATTCTTTGGGTGCAACCATGTATAATCTGCTGACCGGCGTGATCCCGGTCGAATCGATTTTAAGAGCGACAAAGCCTTTAGTTCATCCGTCGGAACTGAATAAACGAATATCTCCGAAAACGGAAGCCGTCGTACTGAAAGCGATGCAGGTAAATCCGAAAGACCGTTATCAGTCGATAAAAGAAATGATTGATGCTTTGGATATCCCACCATCGATCGTAAGCAAAGAAAACATAAGCATTCCAAGAAAGAAGGAGCACGAAGCGGAACAATCTGTCGATGAAAATGAAAGCACACAGTTGATCGCAACTTCTTGCAAGCCCGGATCAACGGACAATGAGGAAACGATTTTTATACCTTCGAAAACGAGGCAATCCAAACAACGGCGTACAAAAAGTAAACGACGGATTTTATTACCCTTGTTAATCTTTGCGTTTGCCGGTGTAAGTTGGGCTGTGTCATACCTGTTCAGTTGGAGCGATAAAAACACAACATTCATCAACAACAAGTTAGTGGCTGACGCCTCGATGCAACAAGGCGAACCGATCATTCCGGTCGATCTCCAACCTCAGAGGGAAGCCCCATTGAAGGAACAATCTCCTTCCGAAGTGACGAATGAAATCCATAAAGCGGAGCAAACGGAGAAAAAGGAAAGAAACGAAACCGCTCTTCCGATAAAGAAAGAAGAGAAATCGGAGAAAACAACGACAAGCAAAGAATCGGATAAGAAAGGCTCTGAAGAAGCATCAAACGCAAAAAAAACAGAAGAAGAGACCGAACGAATGAACGCAAATTATGCGGCGTTACTGGTATCTGGAAAGATAAAAATGAATCAAGGTCATTATGTTGAGGCAAAAGCAGATTTCACAAAAGCCAAAGAGATAAAGATAACCGAAGACGTCGTTCGTTTATCGTTAGCTTGTGAGGAGAAAATAGAAGAAAAAAATATAGCCGATCGGATCGCATTGTATGAATCGGGAATGACTTTTGGCAACTACACAATTGTCCGGAAAAAACAAAACGGACGTTATGGGGCTATTGATGCCAAAGGAATCGAACGTATCAAATGTATTTATCTGAGTGTGGGACGGTCGGAGAGCGGACGAGCCTTTGAGCGCGAAGACCGTCTGTACGATATTTATAACTCAAACGGAGTATTGGTCGGGAAAGGACTTACGACCTACTAATAACAAAGAAAAGGATACATGAAAATATGGATGTGGATTATATTCGGATGTTTATTGCTACCCTCCTACGCCGGAGCACAACGACAGACCGAATATAACCGTAGAGGAGACGAAGCGATGAAACGCAACGATTATCGGGACGCAAAAATGTGGTACGAAGAAGGCGTTTCATACTGTGACCAGTACAGTATCCACCAGCTCACTGAAATATGGCTGAAAGATGAGACAATGCATGTTTCGATGCGTACAGTGATGAGTAAATGCTTGAACTGCCTGAATGAATACGCAACGGAACGAGACACATCGGCCATTCAGAAGTTAATTCTTTATTATACCCAAGGGATCGGGACTTATGAAAACCGGACGACTGCCGGCTATTGGCGTAAACAGCTCGAAGATATACGCCGTTCAAACGCTCTTCCCCCTACCCCTCCGAAGAAACCCAAAGAGCCTATGCGTTTCTTTGCCGGATATGATTTCTCTCTGTTGGCTCCATACGGCATTCGGGTCGGTGGAGTAAATAGTCTGATCGGCTGGTATGTAAAACTGCATTCCAACTTTTCTTTTCAAGGACATAATGAAGAATGTCGTATCGACGGAAATCGATTCGTGATTGAAAACATGCAACAATATTATGGTTCGACAGGAAAAACGAAAGCCAATGTGATGATGGGATCGGTCGGTATTATGGTAAGAACCGTAGAGAATTTTTACACTTCTTTGGGAGCAGGGTATTGGCAACGAGATGTATTGCGCGAATATGAAATCGTAAATGATGAAGGTATCATAGAGTCTACCGGATGGGCAAAAGATCGAGACTCCTCGAAAAAAGGGTTTAAGATAGACTTGGATGCCTCTTATTTCTTAAAAAACAAGCGCTTCTATGTTTCGGGCGGATGCAGCGCTTTTAACTTCAAGTACTTCTATCCGAATGCGGGAGTTGGCTTGGTTTTCTAAAAAAATGAACAAACAATGAGACAGGCTAAATACTATATATTTCTGATTGTCCTTTTCTGCGGTTTTTTTTATGGATGCTTTGACGATCCGAAGGTAGAACCGGGAATACAAAACGCAAAAATTCCCCAATTGGGAACAACCGTAAAAATAGAACGCACAGCTTCCTCCATCACATTGACAGCCTCGGTCGAGAAGGCCAACGGCGCGGCAGTGGAAGAGCGCGGATTATGCTGGTCGAAAAAAAATAATCCGACTGTTCGCCCCGACAGCGCTAAATCCTTCGGTAAGGGACTGGGTGAATTTAGCGGCACGATCGAAAATTTGTCTAATAACACAACATATTATATCCGTCCTTATGCCAAAAACCTGAAAGGCATCGCCTATGGAGAAGAAAGTAAAGTCTCGACTAATACAGGATTAGGATCGGTTCGTACATTCGTGATCATAGACAGTGTGCGTGCTAAAACGGCGCTATCCGGAGGAAAAATAGAATTGCACGGCGAAGGAACTGTTCTTGCTCGCGGAGTGTATTATTCGACATCATCATTGATGCTTCCGAAAGATTCGGTTCTAAGTACGATGGATACCGATTCATTCATCTGTCGGATCAGCGGTCTGAGAGCATCTACGAAATATTACGTTCAGGCATTTGTAAGAAATCGATTCGGTTATTATGTTGTGTCCGGACCTCTTCGAACATTCGTGACTGGAGATGGTTTGCCGACAGTTTCACCTGTAACCATTCTAAAAAGAGGCTATACGACAGCCACCTTCTCTGCTACCGTGGTGAAGGAAGGAGATGCTCCCGTTATTCAACGCGGTTTCTGCTGGAGCACGAAGAAAAATCCCACCATCGAAAATGCGACGTATGATGACAAATGCGGCGTGGGGAGCGGCACTTTTAAGGTAGAATGCGAAAACCTGATTTCGCGACAGAAATATTATGTACGAGCATTTGCCCGAAATAAAGAATTCGGTATTTCATACAGTGAACAAGATTCGTTCATCACAAAAAGCAATATCCCGACTGTCACTACGGCAGAGTTAAAAAATATCTTGAAAGGAGCGGTTACAGTGGGCGGAAAGGTTGAAGAGTCGGGACAAAGTGCCGTGAAAGCGTGCGGGATCTGCTGGTCTGCAACCGCCACGAATCCTACCCTCACGAATGCCGAAGTATTAGAAATTGAACCGAATGCCGAAGGCGTTTTCAGCAGTCAGATTGCCGGTCTGAAAGGAGGTGCAACATATTATTTCCGAGCTTATGCAACGAATAATGAAGGCACTTCATACGGAGAGATCAAAATGAAAACAATGCCTCACGTTTTCAAGGGAAATCTAAAAACGTTTCAAGGCGCTCCCCGTATCCAAAATTCTCCGGCATACTTCTCCATCAGAGACTGGGGATATATTCTCGGAGGGGATATCGGCCCTCAATATACGGCTGAACTCCATTACTATAATGCCACTACAGACGAATGGAGAGCAATGCTGCCACATCCGGAAGGTCCGGTCAAATGGCAGACGGCTGTCGTGCATGACAGATCAGCCTTTATTTTCGGAGGAATGGCTGCCGATCGTAAAGCAAGAAACGATTTTTATCAATATAACTCTTGGAGTAACACCTGGTATGACAGATCGACGGCCATAAGACCGGATTCCTCCTATCTCTCGGTTGGCTTTGCTTTGAACGACAGTATCTGTTACGTAGGAGGTCGCAAAGACACAGTAAAGAACGAGGTATGGATGTACGAGATCTCAGCCAATACATGGAAACGACAGCCCGATTTCCCTGTTCAACAATACGGAGGTATCGCCGTAACGATCGGGAATACGGCTTATGTCGGACTCGGTAAAAATGGAAGCGGTGTCTTCAATAAAGGGCTGTGGAAAACAACGAATGCCGCTTTGTGGACACGAGAAACGATCTGTACAATCCCTACCGAGGGTATTTTGGCCGGCGTGGCACATCATAACAGAATCTACATGATTGATGAAGCATATTATATCATCGAATATAATCCGTCTACGATGACATGGACGAAGAAATCGCAACTGCCTCCTCAGGCAAGAGGCATCCATTGTATGTTTGTCATGAACGATCTGATCTACATCGGCCTTTCTCCGACTTCTACGACCATGATTTCTTATGATCCGACATGGGATAATTGAAGGTAGAAGTATTTGTTATTTCACAACGGCGAAGGCCGTTAAGTAACCTTTTCCAGTCGGAAGGTATGTGTGCTGTTACTAATCCCCCCGTTAGTACCGGTACTAACGCACTCCCATCAGATGCCCAATTTTGTTTTTCAGCGTCGCACCTGGATACGAAGAAGCCGCCTCTCTCACGAGAGACGGCTTCCAAACCTAAAATTGTTATGAAAGAATTCTCCTTCTTTACTCAGAAAGAAGTATTTCCAATATCTGACAAGCAGCTTTGGCCACGGATGTTCCCGGGCCGTAAATCGCAGCTACGCCGGCCTTGTAGAGGAAGTCGTAATCCTGTGCGGGGATAACGCCTCCGGCAATAACCAGAATATCCGGACGGCCAAGTTTCTTCAACTCTTCGATTACCTGCGGCACAAGCGTCTTATGTCCGGCAGCAAGCGACGATACGCCCAGCACGTGCACGTCGTTCTCTACCGCGTCGCGGGCCGCCTCTTCGGGTGTCTGGAACAACGGTCCCATATCTACGTCGAATCCGCAATCGGCATAACCCGTTGCAACTACTTTGGCGCCCCGGTCGTGTCCGTCCTGCCCCATTTTGGCGATCATGATACGCGGCTGACGCCCCTGTTTCCTGGCAAACGCCTCGGCCAACTCACATGCCTTGCGGAAGTCGCCGTCTTCTTTTGTTTCTGATGAATACACGCCTGATATCGTTCTGATAATTGCTTTATAACGTCCTACAACGGCTTCGCAAGCGTCGGAAATCTCGCCCAGCGAAGCACGCAGACCGGCCGCTTTGACGGCCAGATCGAGCAGGTTGCCCTGCTTCGTCTTCACACACTCCGTGATATCGGCCAGCGCCTTCTGCACGGCGGCTTCGTCGCGCTTTCCGCGCAAATCCTGCAAACGGGCTACCTGCTCTTCACGTACGGCCGTATTGTCGATCTCCAAGATATCGATCGGCGCCTCTTTAGCCAAGCGATATTTGTTCACTCCTACAATAGTCTGAACGCCGGAGTCGATACGTGCCTGCGTGCGCGCGGCGGCTTCTTCGATACGCATCTTCGGCAGACCGGTCTCAATGGCCTTAGCCATTCCGCCCATGCTGTCGATCTCCTGAATCAACGCCCATCCCTTGTGGATCAATTCGTTCGTCAATGCTTCGACGTAATACGAACCGGCCCACGGATCAATCTCCTTGCATACCTGCGTTTCTTCCTGAATATATATCTGCGTGTTACGCGCGATACGTGCCGAGAAATCGGTCGGCAAAGCAATAGCCTCGTCGAGCGCGTTCGTGTGCAGCGATTGCGTATGTCCGAGCGAAGCGGCCATGGCTTCGATACACGTGCGACCGACGTTGTTGAACGGGTCCTGCTCGGTCAACGACCATCCCGACGTCTGGCTGTGCGTACGCAACGCGAGCGACTTGGGGTTCTTTGCACCGAAACTCTTGACAATCTTGGCCCACAGCATGCGTGCGGCACGCATCTTGGCGATCTCCATAAAATGGTTCATACCGATAGCCCAGAAGAACGACAGACGCGGAGCAAAAGCATCTACATCAATCCCGGCATTGATACCTGCACGCAAATATTCCATTCCATCGGCAAGCGTATAAGCCATCTCAATGTCGGCCGTCGCGCCGGCTTCCTGCATGTGGTAACCTGAAATCGAAATCGAGTTGAACTTCGGCATATTCTGCGAAGTGTACTCAAAAATATCGGCAATGATACGCATCGAGAATTCGGGCGGATAAATATATGTGTTACGCACCATGAATTCCTTCAGAATATCGTTCTGAATCGTTCCCTGCATCTCTTCGAGCTTGGCTCCCTGCTCCAGACCCGCATTAATATAAAACGCGAGCACCGGCAGCACGGCTCCGTTCATCGTCATCGAAACGGACATCTTGCTCAACGGAATTCCGTCAAACAGGACTTTCATGTCTTCGAGCGAGCAGATAGACACGCCAGCTTTTCCTACGTCACCCACGACGCGGTTGTTGTCGGCATTGTATCCGCGGTGCGTCGGCAAGTCGAACGCTACGGACAATCCCTTCTGGCCTGAAGCGAGGTTACGGCGATAAAAGGCATTCGACTCTTCGGCCGTCGAGAATCCCGCGTATTGCCGGATCGTCCACGGGCGCATGGCGTACATACCGCTGTAAGGCCCGCGCAGATAAGGCGGCAACCCCGAGGCATAATGCAGATGCTCCATCCCGTCGAGGTCCTCTTTCGTATAGACTGACTTTACCTGAATCTGCTCAGGTGTCTTCCAATTGGCCTCAATGCCATTGGACTTCGCCCATTCCGCTGCGTTCGTGGCAGCAAAACCGGCTTTCTGAATATCGATATTTTTAAAATTCGGTCTCATCATCTTTGTTTTTTCTTTTAAAGAAGGCTTCGGTTAAACATCTGCAACGTCTCCAGCACATTCGATTTCACATGAATGAAATGTTGGATGCCGGCCGCTTTCAAGTCGTCCATACAAGCGGGAGCACCGGCTACCACAAACAGCTCTTTTCCTTCGGTCAGCTTGAACGCTTCGGGAGCAAAGGTCGCATATTCGTCATCGCTCGAGCAAAGCACGATGATATCGGCCTTCTTCTCACGAGCGGCTTTCACTCCGGCCTCCACCGTTTCGAAGCCGAGGTTATCGAAAATTTCGTAGCCCGCACAAGCGAAGAAGTTCGAAGAGAACTGCGAACGTGCCAGACGCATGGCCAGATTACCGATGGTAAGCATGAACACCTTCGGGCGTTTACCGCTCTTCTCCGTTTCCAGACGTAAAGCTTCAAACTCTGAGGCCCCGCGCGAGAAATCGAGTTTCGCGATTTCCGAATCTTTATGGCAATGACAGCCACATTCGCTATCGGCTTCGATTTTGTCGCCGGCAATCTCGGTGAAGTTCGGGAAGATATTCGTTCCGAGCAGACTGATCCGTCGTGTAGCAATCTGTTTTTTACGCGAAGAATTCGACTCGTTGACGGCTTGCTGCACCTCGCCGGCATTCGCCACGACGGCAAAACCGCCTTTGTCTTCGACTTCGAGGAACAACTTCCAGGCAGCCTCGGCTACGGATCTCGTCAATACTTCTATGTAATATGAGCCGCCTCCCGGATCGACCACGCGGTCGAAATGGCATTCCTCTTTCAACAGCAACTGCTGATTGCGTGCGATGCGTTCCGAGAACTCGTCCGGTGTTTTGAACACGTCGTCATAAGGCGATACGGTAATCGAGTCAACCCCCGCAATGGCGGCAGACATCGCTTCGGTCTGCGTACGGAGCATATTCACATAGGCATCGAACACAGTCATGTTCCAGGCCGATGTATGTGCATGCATTTTCATCTTGCAGGCACAGCGGCAGAATGCACTGTCGTCTGCCGTCTTATCGCAGCAGTCCGGCGGACAGGTACATACCGGATCATAAGCCTTCACAATTTCAGCCCATAACCAGCGCGCCGCACGGAACTTCGCAATTTCCATGAAATAGTTGGATGAGATACCGAAGTTAAATTTGATCTTGTTAGCTACTTTATCTACCGGTATCCCTGCTTCCGCCAGTTTAGCGAGCAGTTCATTCCCCCAAGCCATGGCATAGCCCAGCTCCTGTGTGATATACGAACCGGCGTCGCTCAAGTTGGAGGCCTGTACGGCCAAAACACGATAATGCGGCAATGCTTCGCCGGCTTTGAGCACGTCAACCACATCTTCTACCCAATCGCTCTCAAGTGTAATACCTTTGACAAGCGGCACCTTGAAGGCATCGTAAGCCACAGAGCCTTGCACCTTGTTCAAGTCAACTCCTTTTTCTCTGTAATACTCGGTAAGAATACCGAGTAATTCTACCGCCCTGCGATTGCAGGTCATAAAATTCAGTTCCGTTTCTACGGGACAAATACCTTCAAGCAATGTCCGGATATTATCCGCGCTGACACGTTCGCCCTTTATCCGGAATCCGAGAGAGGTCACTCCACTCTCGGCTACGAGACGTCTGGCTTTCTCGTTGGCCGACACACAGTCAGTCACTTGGATATCTTGACGTACAAGCCATGCGTTAGAAACGTTTGTTCCGCGGACATACGGAAACTCACCGGGCAGCGATGTAACAGTCGCCATCCCCTCAATGTCTTCGGCGCGATAAAAAGGATTTACATTAAACCCCTCGCCGGTTTTCCAAACCAACTTCTTTTCGAACGGCGCTCCCTTGAGATCGGCTGTGATCTTGTCCATCCATTCCTGCGTGGATACGGGAGGAAATTCGGAAAAAAGTTTCTCTTTTGCTTCTGCCATAAAACTTTTCTTTATTTATTTGTTAAACAGACTGTATGTTCCTCAAAAGTCACAATAATATACGGATGTATCAACTTTCTCGGTGGCCGATATAGACCCACGATGTCTTAAATTTTTCTTTTTCCCGTAATCGGTTTACATACGCTTCAGCTTCTGCCCGATTGTCGTATTTTGCGGCATAAACACGTATCCGCTGACCGCTCCGGACTATCCCGATCTGACGACATTCCGCCGGATCGACTTCCGAAACGAACTTCCGGGCGCGACTGCGGGAATCAAAACTCCCGATAATCACATAATACGATCGGTTGACCACATCTTCTATGGCTATCTCAGTCGATGCCGGTGTTGTTTTCTGTACTGTTTCGGCTGTTGCCCCAATAGACGGCTCCGGATGAGAGGGCACGAGAGCGACCGGTTTATTCGTTTCTTTCGCAGATTGTACCGGAGATGCTTTTTCTTTTTCTCCTTCACCGGCTGAAAACGTAGAAGTCAGTATTTCTGAAGGTGCAAATCCGGCCGTGTAGGAGTTCCGGTTCACATCCTTGACAGGAGTAGTAATCAGAAAGAACAGCACGACAGCCGCAGCGGCTATACCGGCGATGCGTCCCATCATGCGTAACAGCAGAGGTGCTTTGCGCACCGCTTTTTCCCTACGAATAGTCTGTTTACTTCGGCAATCTTGCGGAGAAACAGGAAAATCGACCGGTTTTCTGTGACTTAGCTCTGCTTCGAGGGGCGCCATATAAAACGATGTCAACCCATAGGCGTCAATGGTATAATAAGCGGTCGCCGGCTCGAAGATAAGTGTTCCGTCTTCGTTCCGGCGGAACGATCCGAGTCGACCGCATGAAACCGTTCCGTGATCATCCAGTATTCTCGTCCATTCGTCCAGGTCTTGTCTGAGGGTTTGCTGCGCTTCACTGAAATCCATCCCATACATTTGCATATATGATTCCGTCAGAAGGCCGTCGTCATGGTTGAGAGAAGGATTAAACGCCATTTCGTTATGCGCCGGAGAGAAGGCATTTTTTTCGGCTGTAAAGAGAGCCGGACGTCGCCGGAGCACAAAGCCTCCGAAGTCCGGAACAATCACGCAGTCGTTGACTAACAGTACACGCTCTATATGTGTAATAATCCGTAGCATTACGCAAAGATATATCATTTTCCGGAATAAGACACAGAAAAAGGCAAAAAAGTTACGCCCCCGTGTTTATGCCGGGGGCGTAAGGAATACAGGCGTCATTAATAGCCGGGGTTTTGCTTGAGGTTACGATTGGCGTCAAGTGCCATCTGCGGAACCGGAAAAATTTTCAAGTGCTCCTTGCCTTTTGTATCAGGTTTGAGATAACGAGCGTTCTGGAAAGTACCGAAGCGAATACAGTCCTGACGGGAAAAACACTCCCAGGCCAATTCCAATTTACGTTCCAATGCAACCTGTTCGAGAGTGACGGACGTATAGTTGTGCGATGCATTGCCGAATCCTCGCTCACGAATGGCATTGACCAGTTTCGTGGCGGCACCGTTATCACCGCCCATGCGAACCAGCGCCTCAGCCTTCATCAGGTAGACATCGGCCAGACGGAAAATAATGAAATCATTCTCCATCGCCCCCAAAGTAGCCTTGTCATAGGGCCATTTATAGCAACGATAGCCGTCTTCCTGATTGACCTGTCCCCATACAGAACCTTTGTACTGCGAGCCTTCGATTTGGATCACGTCGATGTAGTGTACCAGCGGACGATCGTGTGCGGTCATCAAGACTTGACCGGTAGCAGGGTCTTTCATCTCGCCTATCAAGAATGAGCCTTTCAGTCGCTGATCACCTTCTTCAAAGAGTTTGGCATAGTCCGTTGCTGCGCAAATTCCGTTCCATGCACTCCACGTGCCTCCCAAAGCGAGGTTGTCTTTATAGTGTAAAGTACGAAGGTGCAACGTGTTTTTGTCTTCCGTATCATTAGCGCTATAGCAGGCCGACAAGATGGCTTCGCGTGAGGTCTCATTCTTGATCTGGAAGTTCGTCTTCCAGCTCGGCTCAAGCACATAGGCCAACCCCATGACTGCATCGCAGGCATTTACGACCTCTTGCCAGTTATTCGTCTTTTTCGTGTGTACGCCCCACGCTTCGGCATTCAAATACATTTTGGCCAGCAAGGTATATGCGGCACCTTTCGTGAATTTGCCGTAACTTGCGCTCGACACATCGGAGCGAAGAAGGTCTTTGATCTCGTCCAGCTCACGCACAATATAATCGAACACTTCCTGACGAGTCTTCGTTTCCGGCAGACTGGTATCCTTAAAGTCGACAGCCAGCGGCACGTTGCCGAAAGCGTCCATCAGACAATAGAGCCAGAAGGCACGCACACCGCGTATTTCAGCCAAAGCCGCTTTTTTATCCACGTCCGATATGCTTTGAGAAGTTTCGATGGTTGCATAAATCAAGTTACAGGAGGAGATGGACTGCGTCGCTGCATCCCAGCATCCACGCAATGTTCCCGTCTGAGGAGTCCATGTATGCATGTGCAGATCACGATATCTTCCGCCGTCGAACCAGTCGCCGCCCTTACGGGTCGGATTAATGGCCATATCTCCCGTACATTCGCTCAGATAGAGCCAGTTTGAGGAGAAATATTTTTTCAATGTATTATAGACCGGCCCGATAATGGCTTCGACTTCGGCCTTGTTTTTCCCGAAAGTATCGGAAGGAATTTTGTCATAGACCGTCTCCTCCAGATCGAAACACGAGGAGAGGGAGAACAGCATGGCAACACCGGCCAGCATGGATATGATTGATTTGATCTTCATATTATCATTTTTTATACGGATTATTAAAATGTTACATTAAGTCCCACTGTGAAAGTCTTCGATTTGGGATAGAAATCGCGATACTCGATACCGGGATAAAGTCCGCTACCGGCCATGATACCGGTGCTTGTTCTCGAGCTGTTGGCACGGTCGGTCTCGTTACGTCCTCCTAACTGTACCTCCGGATCAAGTCCCTTGTATCCGGTGATAACAAAGAGATTCTGGGCAGCCACATAAATACGTGCTTTGCTGAGCCAATCGATTTTTTTCGTGTTGAACGTGTAACCGAGTGCGATGTTATCGAGACGAATAAACGATGCGTCTTCCACATAGTACGAACATATCTGCGAGTTCTGTCCTTTCAACTTATAGATCAACTCATCGTTCAATGCGTTTGTTCCGAGCAGATACGTATTGTTACCATAAGCGGCGCGAGGACCATTAAAGACTTCGTTACCGATCATGCCTCGGAAGAAAACCGAAAAATCCCAGCTCTTATAGTTCACGGTGTTCTGCCATCCGAAAATCACGTCCGGCAATGCCGTACCGCAATACGTACGATCCGCGTCGTCGATGTTTCCGTCATGATTGATGTCTTCAAAGATATATTTTCCTTCATCGCTGATACCTTTACATTTCCACATATAGAACTGTCCTACCGGACGTCCCGTTTCGACGATATGAGACGTCACTCCCGATCCTCCGCGAATCCACGGACTGCCTACATAGACCTTGTTCGTCTCGTAATGGTCGTTTGACAGGCGCGTAATTTTATTTTTGTTATACGATCCGTTGAGTGTCATTGTCCAGTCCAGCTCCTTGTTTCGGATCACACCGATGTTCAACATCATCTCAACACCTGTATTTTCCATATCGCCGACATTAGCCATCATGCGGTCATAAACAAACGGAGGTGTGGGAACCGCATACGTATACAACATATCCGATGTTTTCTTTTTGTACAACTCGACACTTCCTCCGAACCGTCCGTTAAACAACGAAAAATCGAGACCAAGATTCATTGTAGCAGTCGACTCCCACTTCAGGTCGGGATTGGCATTTTGGCTGATTGCATAAGCCGTTTTCCATGAACCATCATTGTAATAGATGCCTTTCATGCCGTACAACTCGAGAGTCCGGTACGGATCGAGTCCCGTCTGATTACCGGTGACACCGTAGCCTACACGCAGCTTCAGATCGTTCACCCAATTGATATCCTTCATAAACGCTTCTTCGGATATACCCCAAGCTGCAGAAACAGAGGGAAAAATACCCCATTTGTTATTCTTACCGAACTTGGACGATCCGTCCCGACGCAGCATGGCCGTGATCATGTAGCGATTGTAATAACCGTAAAAAGCACGGGCATATAGAGAAACGAGCTTATAAGCGCTCTTGCCGGATTCCACATCACCCGTTTTGAGGCCGTTTCCTGATTGCAGTGAGTTGTAAGACAAATCGTTTGAGAGGAAATTTCGGTTCTGGGCAAAAAAGTAAGCATACGCATTTTCTTCCCACGAATAACCGGCCAAGGCCTGTATCTTGTGTTCTTCGTCGGCTCCGAATGCCCGCTCGTAGTCAATCGTCCATTCGAGCAGGTTACGGTTCCACACACGGTTTCGTTTATACGCATTCCCCTGATCGCTTTGTCCGTCTTCGGTCGTCGAGTTATTGAACTCGCTGTGCGTATCGGAGAAGCGGCTCTTGTAGAGGTTTAGTTTTGTATTCAGTCCTTTAGCCAGTTCAAATTGAATATCACCCGAACCATAGAAATAAAGCATCTCGTTATCTTTGCGGTTCAAGTCCTGATTCTGTACAGGGTTTCCCTGATCAAACTCTGCATTGACCTTTGTAAAATAAGTGCCGTCGGCATTATAGACCGGATAAACGGGCAACATGCTATACGCCAAAATGTAGTTCCCTGCCTCCGGTAATTGCTGATCGGTAATCGTTCCCGATCCGGTCAGTCCTACACGCAGACGATCGTTGATAGCCCGTTGCTGCACTTGGAAGCGGAAACTGTGACGCTCCTGCTTGTTGTCACGCATCACTCCGTTTCGATCCTGATACGTATACGAAATACGGTAGTTGCCCTTCGACGTACCACCGGACAGCGACAAGCTATGATTTTGTGATAATCCTGTACGTGTCAGTTCGCTGAACCAGTCGGTATCAGCTCCGTACTGGTCGTAAACCGACGGGTCTTGTTTGGAATAAGCGGCATAGGCACGCCATTGATCCGCATTGAGCAAATTCGGCTTATTCGCCAGCACATCGACCGACATATATCCGTCGTAGTTGACAGTCGTTTGATTACCAACACCCTTTTTCGTTGTGATAAGAATCACGCCGCCTGCTGCACGTGAGCCGTAAATCGCAGCCGAAGTTGCATCTTTCAACACGGAAATTGACTCAATATCGGTGGGTGCCACCGTGCTCAAATCGCCGCCGGGTATCCCATCAATCACGACAAGCGGCCCCATGTCTTCCTGCAAAGTAGTAACACCGCGTAGCCGCATCCGTGATGTACTTGTCACATCGCCCGAGCCCGAATTAATCATCAACCCGGCCACTTTACCCTGCAACAAATCGGTCGCATCGCGTGTCAATCCTTTGTTAAAGTTATCTTCCGTCACATTCGCCACCGAACCGGTAATCTGACGGCGTGTCTGCGTACCGTATCCGATAGCCACAACTTCACCCAGATTCACAACAGACGGTTGCATTGTTACGTCAATCGTACTGCGCCCTTTCACAGCTTCTTCCTTCGTATTATAACCGATGTAAGAAAACTGCAAAACGGCATGTTCCACATTGGAAACCGACAAGGTGTAATGTCCATCCAAGTCCGTCACTATACCGTTTGTCGTTCCTTTCTCTACTACATTGGCTCCGATAATCGGTTCTCCGTTCTCGTCCAATACTGTTCCTTTGACTTGTTGGGCATAAGCCACAGTCACACCTACACACATCAACGCCGCAAGCAGCCCTGCTTTCCAGCGCCCGATCTTCGCATTCTTTTCTTGTTTCATACAAGTCACTCCTTAAAAATTCAATTTATCATTCATTCACACGGTAAAATTTCAGAGCGTATTTCCGGAAACAAGAGTTGTAACTGGCTGTCGTGATTTTCATGATATTTCCCGACACGAAGCTCATCGCAATACATGACATTGTTTCCCTGTATAGATTTTTCAGAACCAATACGAGCGCAAGATATATATTCTTTTCATATCCGCAAAAAAATTAACATTCAAAAACGCTCTCCTGATATCCCGCAAATAGCTTAGCTGTCCGACAAAAACAAATGAACTACCCCGTCCGCTTGCGGCGAGGGTAGTTCATTTGTTGAAACGTTGATGGCGTTGTTGCCATACGTTCTGTCTTTTCACGATTGTTTTATCTTTTACCCTTTGCAGCCCCTCCCCTCCGGAGAGGAGGGGGAAGCTCGTCAGCACGTCTGTCCGAAAAAGACACGTCTTTTTCCGGAAGAACACGTGTCTTTTTAAAAAAAACACACGTGTTTTCCGGAGGGCACACCTTACATCTTTTCGTATTTGAGGTTGGCGAGCATTTTCTTCAGGTCGACACCGGGTGTGAAAATGACTTTCGCGCTTCTGATGGCGTCGGCCGTCACTTCTTTTTCAGTGTCTTTGCCTTCGCTCGAGATGTTGATGCGCAGGCTGCCCAGTTCGCCCAGACGTACGGCCTGCCCGTCGGCCAGCGACGACTGCATGACATCGACGAGCGCGTAAAGCACGGCCCGGATGTCGGCACCGCTTACGGTACTCATCCGTTCAATGTCGCGCGTGAGCCCTGCCAGCGTTTTCTCGCCGGTCACATTGGCCGAGGCATAATACTTTTTCACTCCACCGCCCGCTACACCGGGCTGTCCTTTTTCGATTACTTTGAATTTGATTGCCATAAAAAATTGGTTTTAAATGAATAGATAAATGTTTCCGGTTATTGGTCGACGAAGCGGACGAACAACCATTTTTCTCCTTCGCGTTTGACTTTTACTTGCCGGCCTTTGCTCTGCCGTGCCTGATTCCATATTGCATCGTCGACGGGAAGCACGACTTCGGCCGTCTGTCCGTCGTCGAACAATACACTGATGTAGGTGTTCACCATCCCCGAAACAAGGGGCTGATAGACGTTCGTGATGGTGCCCGTCTCGGTTTTGGAGCACGACAGGACCGCGAGACTGAATAGAAGCGCTATGGCCATCGCCCACAGGCTTCTGTTTCCCGTTGCTCTTTTTTGATCTGTTCTTTTCATCTTTTTTCTGATTTTAGACGATTTATATTCTTTGTTTGCATCTTCTGATTGCTTCGAGAATCTCCTGTTTGTTGATGCCCAGCTGTGCTTTCAGCTTATTCACTTTATTGTATTTCGTTATGATCAGTATAATACAGACAAAGCTGAGGATAAACCAAAGGATGGTGCCGAGAAATCCTAACAGATAAAACAGGGGAAGGGGGGTTGTGAAGATAATTACAAAGTTGAACATGCCTTGTATATGCGCATTGTTGTATGCGCTTTTCCATTTGGAAAACAGGACGATATCGAATTCTCGTCCGAAATCTTGCGGGGTAAGTTTTTCTATCGCACTCATACGATTTATTTGTTTATGTGTTTATTTGATTACCATCTGTATGGCACAGCCTTCATTGCCGATAGTGCCGTCTTTTTGAATACGCAGTTCGAGAGACTCGCATGTCTCTCCGGACGGACGACAAAGCATCATCAGATTGTTGCCTTTTTCAAGTGCTTCTTTCGCCTTTGCCACCTCTTCCTTAGAGAAGAAAACGACAAAAGCATAAGATGCTCCGCCACTCGTTACCGGCACCTGAAAACTCACGGTCTTACCGCTGCCGGTGTTAGCCGTTTTCTCAACTAACGTCGATGCTGCTTCGTCGTAATAGAGGAAGTAAACATCTGCGTTCGGTATCTTTTTCTCTTCCTCCAGATAGGTAACCTTTACCTGCAACATTTCCTTTTGCGAAGGTGTATTCTTACTGTTTTCGGAGGATTGGCCGTAGAGGCCGACGGTTGCCGCAAATATAATCGGCAAGATCATCATCATTTTCATTTTTGATTTCATATCGAATTTTGTTTGGTGTAAAATAATTGTTAATGGTTATTCAGCAATCAGTAATCAGCGGTCAGCTTTCAGATATCACAAGTTGCACTAACTTAATGGTCAATTGTTATTCTTTACTACTCTGACTACCTTGCCACTTTTTTCACTTTTCACTTTTCGTTTTATTTACGTCTTTTGTCATTCAGAGCGTCAGCGATGAATCTTTTTTTTTCCGTGTGAGATTCCTCACTGTGTGTTCGGAATGACAAAGGGGGTTATTTGTGCCCATTTGCGCCATTTGCGTTCGGACGGCAGGGCTGCTCTACTGATTTCGCATGCGCTTAGCAGACCCAGCAGTCCGATTAATACGGTTACATATATTCATTTTTTCATGTTCTGTTTTTTATGCGTTATTATTATGTTTCCTGATTAGGTTTCTGCTTATGGTTTCTTTAAAATCTCTTTCGGGATGTTCTGCGGCGTGGTGATGTTTTTGAGCACAACATATACCGATTGGGTTCCGTTTCTGTTCAGTTCCAGTTTTACTTGACCGTATATGCAGGCCTTCGTCACCGTCAGATTACAAATAAACGGCATTTCGTCCAATATGATTTTGCCGTCGGCGATATCAATGGTATCTGTAGTTTTAAATCCTCCTTTCAATTCTACACTTTCTATCTTGTCACGTCCCGCTTCATCCCTATCAACCGTCCTATAGCCGTTAACCGTAATGATGACAAAATTCGTTTTCATTCCCGAGTTCTCCAAAAACTTGAAAGCCTTGTCCGATGGCTTGCGCTGCTTTTCGAAATGATCCGGGGTGAGTTTTATTTCCTCTCCGGAGATCGTGAGTTCGGTAACTTGCTTCAAATCGGGCGACAGTGTCATCTTCAGTGTTACATTTTTCGAGTTTTCGAAAGGAATCTTTCCCGAATATGTCTGTTTGGAGGAAAACGCCGGCGGGATAGCTGCCTCTTTCGATTCGGCGGGGGCGATACCCTCGAAGCCGACGAGCAGGAACGGCGTTTCGATGCTGTTAAGCGCAAGACTGTTGCCGTATGATGCGGATTGTGTCGTGTGGCCCGCGGCCATATCGGCCACCGGCAGAACTTTCACTTTGGCAGGCAACCGTAGGTCCGGGTTCAGCGCGTCAGCAACGAACCGGCGTCCGGCCAGCGCGTTTACATGTTCCTGACAGCTGCTTATCAACGACAACGGATAGCTTATCATCGGAGCATTTGCTATGATTCCGAACGAGACGGGGAGTTTGTCGCTCTCCGTCGTTAACAGGGCATACGGTTGGTACTTTTTCAGCACATCCTCCGCAGAGGGACCGCAACCGTAAAACAGGGATACTAAAAGTATCGCGGTCATCCATTTTGTTACTTGTTTCATATTTTTTTCGTGTTTTATGCCTCCGCTGCCGGAGGCGGGTTAGTTATAATCGACAGTTTGAGGACGACTGTCCGTTGTTGACTTTCGTTCATCTCGAAAAGTGAATATCCGATGTGTCTCCCCCGGCTTGGGCTCACGTAAAAAGAATTTTGTATCATCATCTCTTCATGGGGTTAAGTTTAAAAAGCACGAATAGCACGAGCGGATACGTTGCTTGATTGAGCATAGGTTTTGTTCCTTGCTACTACGGATTTCAATTGGGGAACATAAACCAACGCCGTGCGGTCTGATTTTTCCGTCGATGACCAGTATTGAGGCAATGTCAACGGTTTGCCTCCGGGAATAGCTTCGAGTTTTGCATTGAGCGTGCTGTTTTCAAACAACACATCGCAAAGTGTCTTCAATTCGTTAATCGCAGGAAGATACCAGCCATCGCCCTTTTTGGCACACCATGAAAAGGCGGGATACCATTTCTCCCAATCTCTCCATTTCTTAATCTTTTCCAGATTTTTAGCGCCATCGTTCTCGTCTTTGGCATTCGTGAGTTTATAAACGAACCCCGTTGCGGTTACCGGCATCCACCATCCGCCCGCATCTCTCACATCGTGCGATACGACCAGTCCTTTCTGTTGTGCGGTTTTCTCACGAACCACGATTCCCATACAAGTCTTAGCATTGTTCAGCTCTTTGGAGAAACTGCCGTCGCTGTAATAGTAATCGCCGATTTTCGGACTTTCTGTTACTGTTCCGCCGTTCTCTTTCCACTTGGCTCGCAGGGCGAGGTCGCGCGTTACGGGCGTTCGGAAATCGTAGGCGTTTGTGCCGTCGGCTGTCCATGCCACGAACGCAAATCCCGTTTTCGTCGGTGCGGGCGACGGAGCAACAGCCGTCTTACCTTCTTCCACGCGCTGCTTTTCCGGTACGGGTATGCCGCCGTCGGTGTCGAATGTTACAGTGAAGTATGTTTTCACTTCTTCATTTTCATTGTCTCCGCAGGAAGCAAATCCCATTGCGAAGATGCCCATCAGGGCGATAAGATAAATTCGTTTCATGTTTCTTACTGTTTTATGCCTCTGTTGCCGGAGGCGGGTTAGTTATTCAGTCTTCAACGGGTTATTGCGTTTCGAGAATGGTCAGCACGCCGTCGTTCAGTTCGTATTTCAGTTGGGCATACATCGAATAGGCGAAGGTGTTTTCGCCAGCGTAGATCGTTACGGTCTGAGTACCGTCTGCCCTCCGGCTCACTTCCCGTCCGCCACGTATGACAAACTGCACCATTTCGGTGCCTTCTTTCACGATGCACCTTGTATCGACAGGTTCCACGCCGTGAATGATAAGGCGACGATAGACGATATTCTCGCCCGAAGCCGCATCTACGAAATCGAACGTGTTGCGGGTTCGATCGATGTTGGCGATTTTCATCGTCGTACCGACGGGAACCGTTTGTGCGGAAGGAGTCTGCGCCGGTGTGCTTACGATTGCCGGGGGGATGTTTGCCTGAAAAGCCAGTTCGTAGGTGTCGTATTGGCAAGGGAGAACCTCGTTACCCTCCCGGTCGAATTCTTCCCCGTGCTCGAAATGCCCGGGCGTCAATTTTTCAATCCAATCTTTTCGTGCCATATCTGTTTCTTTACTTTTATACTCCGTTTTCGGAGGGTGCTCTTTCTGAAATCATTTGTCGGTCTTGACGAATGTGCCGCCGTCTTGTCCCTCTAAAACTTTCCCGCCGTCTTTGGTTTCAAATCATTCTTTTTTCTCTGTTGTTTCCCAATAGAGCACAGGACGTTTCCGCTGCTCATCCCATTGCCACGGTGCCGTGTCGTCTGTGCCGAACGGAAAGCCCGGTATATACCGCTGTTCTTTCTTGTCCAACCCGTCGGGCAACCGCCACC
>NZ_JBQNAZ010000017.1:0-53948 GCF_052170195.1 Tannerella sp.
TTCCGGTAATTTTCCTAACATAATTCGCAGGGTTTTATACCGTAAAGATACAAATTCCTGCAAATATATACAACTGTTTTTGATATTATTTTATTGAATCACAAAATATTAAGCGAATATTAAGGAGCGACTATTTCAGCCCCATCCCGCAAGGGTGGGGTATCGACATCCGTACCTTGTTCGGAGGGCTGAAGGCCTGAATTAAAGTCATTCTTATTTCTTCTATCGCGGAATCCGGGTTTAAGTGACAATCCGAGACTTCTGCAAAACTATTTTCCTCTTTCTTCGTATCTTTCCTCCATGAAGAAGTCCTTCTGTTCTCAACTTAGTTTTGCCGACCAAATCATTGCTCAGCGCAAAGTAAAAGAAGTGTTCTTTACCCAAATCAATCAGCTCGTTAATAGCTAAATACTTTTCAGATAAACTTCTCTCTGCGGCGGAGGTTCAGAAGTCCGGCCAGAAGAAAAACGATGCCTCCGACCGTCAGGAAAAGACGGCTTTTAAGGATCGTACTCTGCCAGACGAGGGGGTGCATCTCACGAGGCAGCGAGAAAGGATTGAGAAAAATGTTCCAGAACGAACGGCTGATCAGGTCGACGGCATTCATAAAGATAAAGAACAGCAGTCCCAGCACAATCATGATCACGGCCGTAGCGTTCCCGCTACGCGTCAAGGTGGAGAAGAGAAACGCGAGGTTACCGAAAAACAACATGGGGAATAGCAGTTGTGCGGCCATCTCGAAGACGGGTACGGGATAGAGCAGCCATCGGGCAAGCAAAGCAAAAAGCAGCAGGATGACATAGTCGGCCACGTAGACCATCAGCATACGCACGCCCCAGACCTTATAACGGTAGTCGGGGATGCCGAAGATGATCTCGAGCATGCGGCTGTCCTCATCGTTCTGAATCCCAAAGACCACGGGATAGAAGATCAGCAGCATACACGGGAAGAACAGCAAATAATAAATACTTTCTTCGTTGATCTCTACCCTGTCCCATGCCATCTGAAACATAAAGAAGGCAAAGAACACGAAGGCAGCCAACAGAAACCAAACGAACTTGCCGGCAAAGATAATCTTCAAGTTATAGCGCACCATCCGCCCGGCCAGAATGATATATTTTCTCATCTTCTACATGTTTTTTAATAAACACAAATAAGCGTCTTCGAGATTGGCCTCCGCCGGCACGGCATCGGGACGGGGCTGCACGGCCGAGAGATAACGCACCTGTATGCGATCGCCATCCTGAATATGATGCACGACGAACGACTTATCGAGCTCGTCGAACGCCTCCCTGTCGATGGAGAACTGCCACACCTTGCCTTCGGCCATGTGAACCATGCCTTCGGGTTGTCCGAAGTATTTCAACTGTCCCCTGTCGATGACGGCCACCTGATTGCACGAACTCGAAATATCCTCGATGATATGCGTCGAGAAGATGACGATACGTTCCTTACTCAGTTCGACTAGCAGATTACGAAAACGGATTCGCTCGCGCGGGTCAAGTCCCGCCGTAGGTTCATCGACCACGAGGATACGGGGCAGATGAAGGAGAATCAGGGCGATGCCGATCCGCTGCTTCATGCCGCCGGAGAAGGAACCGATCTTCTCGTCTCTCCGTTCATACATATTCACGGCTCGCAACACGTATTCGATCCGTTCGTCGCGCAAACGGTCGTCGGTCAGTCCTTTCAGGATAGCCTGATAGTCCAGAAACTCCCACGACGACATCTGCTCGTATGTGCCGAACTCCTGCGGCAGGAAGCCGATCAGCCCCTGCAACTCCTCACGGTAGACACGGGTGTCCAGCCCATTCACCCGAATACATCCGTAACTCTGCTCCAAAATACCCGTAACGATCCGCATCAGCGTCGATTTACCGGCTCCGTTAGGGCCCAGCAGACCGAACATCCCCGTCTTGATCTCGAACGATACGCCGCGCAACGCTTTGAACGGACGACGACGCTTGCCGAGCCACGGCACACTTTTGACCAGACGGAAGAACATACGTTTCAGCCCCGCAAAGCGACCGCCTACACGCTCGATGTTCACTTCCCTTTCATACAAGTATTGCGACGTGACATAAACAATCAACCCGCATCCCCACAAGAGAGCGGTAAGCACCATCAGAGACGGTTGACTGATCTTGCCCGACAAAACAACAAGCAGTACGGCAGGCACTCCCCAGAACAGGAGTCGGTTGAGGTAACGGAGCCCCCTTCTGTCGCCGAAACGGAAGAAGAGGTACATCCGTATTTTACGCCACAGGTACAGGGTCAACGCATATACGATAAATGAAAAGACAAAGATCCAGAACGAATGCTCCAAATACCCATAAGTGAAATAGACAATAAACGCGAACAATCCAAACAGCCAGCCGATATTCAGGAAGTCTTTGAACGAACGATACTCCTGCTGAATCCCCAGACGCTTACGCCGTTCCTGTCCGCTGTTCCACTGGCGGGCGAAACGTCCCGCACGGTCGTACACCTTCACAAGGTTACGGATGACGATCCGAATCTCCTGCTCAGGATGAATCACATCGGCTCTTGCCCGGCGCAAACTGGCCTTTACAAAGGCTGTGACTCCGGGAATGAGGATAACCAGCGTCACAACCGATACGGCCTGCCACAGCCAACTGTCGATATAGACATAGACGGCAAGCAGCCCGGCAAGCATCAGCCCGAGATGAAGCCATCGCACCCTGCGCGAGAGCGCACGGTACCATTGCAACGTATTCTCCAGCCCCATGTAAGCCGTGGGAAGGATGACCAGCGTCAGCAGCGACGAGAAAGTCAGTCCACCGATCACAGTAATCGCAAAAGGCGCTCCGATAGCTCCGGCATATTCCGTATCGCCCATGGCCAGCGGGAACATGGCGATAATCGTGGTGATACTTGTGATCAGAATCGGACGGATACGGGACAGCCCGGCCGTCATCAGCGCACGTTCGCGTCGGAAGCCCTGCTTGCGGAGAATGCGAGCATAGTCGATAAGGATGATGCCGTTGTTCACAACTACTCCAAGGAGGATCAAAAAGCCCGTCAGCGTATTGGCATTCAGCAGGCTGTTACCGGTCATAAGCAGAGCCAGCAGTGATCCGATAGCCGCCAGAGGAATGGAAAAGAGCAGTACGAACGGAGTCGATATCGATTCGAATACGCACGAGAGAATCATAAAGATCAGCACGAAGGCGGCAAGCAGGAGGAATTTAAAATCGGCGAACAGATCTTCTTCATGAACGACTTCAATGGCTACCCCGGCGGGCAGATTATAATTCGCGATATACCGGTCGATGTCGGCACGATACCCTTCGAGCAGTGTCTTCGACTCTTCGACACTGCGGGCGAACCGGTAACGCACTTCAAGTTGCTTGTCCTGATTCACACGTATGATACGTGAGCGTCCGTTGCTCTTGTGAAGAGTGGCCAGCTCGTGAAGGCGGTGCATTCCTCCCTGCTCGTCGGCAATGCGTACCTCTTTCAAGTCATCGACGGTTTGCTGTTTCTTTTCCCGCTCGGACGTCTTGTCCGGCAAATCTTCACGAATCACGATGTCGTAAGTCTTGTTACCCACTTTGAAGGTTGTTCCCGTAGCATATTCGGGCGTCAGCTGCGCCAGTCCTGTCGCGATATGACTTCGGGTGATGCCGTACGAAGCGAGCAGTAACGGATCGAAATGCAACCGCACTTCGGGCTGACGACGGGCCGACGGCATCCACGCATGTCCGACAAACTCCTGTGCGTCGAGGTAATACCGTATATCTTCGGCCACCACCTGCATCATGTCGTAGTCCGATCCTTTGATAACCACCCGCTCCTGATTATCCCCAATGCCCAGCAGCGTCATAAAAGCCATGGCCGCTCCTGCGCCGTCACCCCCACCGGAGCCGCTCATAGCTTCGGAGAACGAGATCTCGGCACCTCCCACAGCCGGCATCCGCGCTTGTGCGTCGGCCTTGATCTCAGCGATCTTACGCCTACCCGTCGTCTCGTAATCTTTCCGAAGAATCACGGTCAGCACGGCTTGCTCCTCCTGAACACGGCTGACGACATCCTGCTTCTCCGGGATCTCATGGAGACGTTCCTCGATCACCTTCACGATCTTATCCGTATGCTCCAGCGTGCTGCCCGTATGCATCGTGACATAGATATCGAAGCGGTCGGACTCAACTTCCCTGTTCTGACGGACGTTCATCGTCAGCGACAGAATCAGCGTCAGGAAAAGCAGTACGACGGCGCTCAACAGGGTGGCACCGGGATGACGCATGCACGTTTTGAGAAATACGAGGTAAATCTGCACAGGCCGTTGCAGCAGAGAAATCTTTTCGTAAAATACGCTCTCACCTTTTCGTCGCAAGATGCCGTAGGTTGCCATCGGAATAAACAGCAGGGCCACCCCCATCGACACCAGCAGGGTGGAAATAATTGAGACACCGATATGGTTGCCGATCAGTTTGATCATGAAATTATCGGAGAAGACGAACGGCAGGAATACGGTGATGGTTGTGAGCGTAGCGGCTATAATCGAACGCCAGACCTCTTTTGTCCCTTTCGTTACGGACTGCTCGGGCGATTCTCCCGCCGCCGACCGCCGATACACATTTTCGAGCACGACGACGCTGTTATCGAGCAGCATCCCGATAGCAAGCGCCATGCCGACGAGAGTCAGGCTGTTGATCGAGATGCCTGCCGCATAGAAGAAGTTAAAAGCCGTATATACGGACAAGGGGATAGACAAGGCGATGAAGAACACGAGACGGATATTCTTCAGGAAAAACCAGAGCACTAAGATGGCCAACAAGCCCCCTGTCAGCGCCAGACGAATGATCTGATCGATATTCTTCTCCATTGTTTCGGCCGTATCCGACTCGATCACGATCTCCACATCCTGTCCCTGCAAACGTTCATTGAGCCGGTCGATTACCGCCCGTGTACGATGCGACAGGTCGATGAGGTTCGTCTGGGCTTCGTTGACGAGCGCGACGGAGATCGCGTCCTTGCCGTTCACGCGGCTGAACGAGGTTTCTTTTTTCAGGTCGAAGCTGACGGTCGCCACGTCTTTCAGGAATACGGGGCCTTCGGCTACGACAAGATGCTCCAGCTCGGAGACCTGCGTGTACGCCGAATGCACATGAACGAAATAACGCGAATCAGCTTCCGTAACATTCCCTGCAAACATTTTCTCCTGCGTCTGACGATTCAGCAACTCACCGATCTTCGAGGCCGTCAGGTTCAACGCTTCACACACTTCCTTATGTAAACGGATCTCAATGGTTCGCTCCTGTCCGCCATACACATCGACGGCCGCCACCCCATCGATATGTTCAAGGTCGCGCCGAACCTCTTCTTCCACGACATTACGCACGCGATCCACTCCTCCCGAACCTCGTACCTGCAATGTCATAAAACGGTTCGCCATCATCGCCAGATCGACTTTCTGCACTTGCACGGTAAAGCCTTTCGGCAGCGATGAGGAGACTTCTTTCATCTTCTCTTCGAGCCTGAGATATGTCGTCTTGAAATTGATATCGGCCTTGAAATCGACCTGTATGGACGACTGGCGGCGGTTGATCTCGGAGCGTATCTTATCTACCCCTCCGACGGTGCTGATGGCTCCCTCGATCGGAATGATGACCTCGGTCTCGACATACGCCGGATCCATCTCCTGCTGAGACTGGACGGAGACGAACAGCACGGGCAATTCCGCATTGGGCAACAACTCCACAGGCAGCTGTTTGTAGGACACATACCCCAATAAGGTAAGCGCAATAAACAACATGCTGATGGTTACCCTTCTGTTTAAAAGAATGATCATCCTTCGCGTCTTACCTTACTTTTCAGTTGTTCGAATATATAGTAAATACACGGAATCACGACAAGACTCATCAAAGTAGACGTAATAAGTCCGCCGATGACAGCCACCGCCATGGCGGAGCGCAAGGCCGCTCCTTCGCCGATATGGAGCGACATGGGCAGCAAGGCCAGAATCGTCGTGAGCGTAGTCATCATGATCGGACGGATCCGCTGCCGGCCGGCCTCGACAATGGCCTCCGTAAGCTCCATCGTCGTCTTCAACTGGTTGATGCGTCCGACTAAAAGAATCGAGTTGTTCACCGCAATCCCGGCAAGCATAATCATCCCGATCACTCCCATGATATTGAGCATCATTCCGGTGATCCAGAAGATCAGTACGGCTCCCACCAGTGCCAGCGGAACAGTCAACAGGATGGTAAAAGGATGCAGCAACGATTCGAACTGCGATGCCAGCACCATGTATACAAGTACGACCGACAATAACAGCGCAAGCATCAGGCTGTTCATCGATTCCCGACGCTGCTCCTCCTCGCCCGTCACACGAATCGAATAACGTGAGGGCAACTCCACGTCCTCCACTGCCCGGCGTATGTCTCGCGCCACCTTATCGAGCGAGCGAGCTTCGTCTTTGTCGGCAAGAATCTTGTTGATACGGCTCTGATTCCGACGAAATATCTCCTTCGGGGCCTGCGTCGGGGTAATCGTCGCGATCTCGTGCAGCAGAAATTCCCGATTCCCGCTACGGATGACAAGGCGTTTCAATTCTTCTGCCGTAATATCGGGTACTTTGATGACGATATCACGCATCTCTCCCTTATATTCCATCTTGCCCACGTCCCGCCCCTGCAACTGTTGCTTTAACTGGGCAAGCACGGTCGAGGCCGTAATCTGATGAATACCGGCCATTGTACGGTCGAGGGTGATCAGCAGCTCGGGCGCTCCGTCGGCCATCGACGACTTGAGGTTATAAATCCCTTCGACCGATGCCATCCGTGCCATCACCTCGTCTGTGAGAGCCGCGATCTCTTTCGATTCTTCTCCTTTCACTTCCACGACAATCGGAGCCTCTTCATCTCCGAACAGCGAGCCCAGCGAGTAATCCTCCTGTTTGAACGTAAGTTCCAAGCCTTCGATCTCTTTCGTTGCTTCCACAAAACGCGATATGACTTTATCGGTCGACAAAGGCGATGCCTCCGAAAGCATGACCGTCAGCGTTGCCGTCGACTCTCCTTCAAATACCTCATGCTCCGATGCTCCTTCTCCGATATGGCTGTACACAGTAAGCAGGCTGTCGCCACTGATGGAGTGCAGCAGATATTCCAGATTATGCACTACGGCATCCGTGCGTTCGAGACGTGTGCCTTCCGGCAGTCTCAGTGAGACCGAGAACGCACGTCCGGCGGAGCGGGGTAAAAACTCCGTCCCGACGAATGGAGTAAGCAGGAACGTAACGACCAGCAATCCTACCGACAGACCGATCACCCACCAACGGCGTCGGAGAAACGAGGTGAGCAGCATGCCATACCGCTCGAACCGAACGGTTTTCGCTTGCCGCTGTATCTGCTTCCTCCCCGATAGCCGATCGTACAGCATGGGAATAATCAGCAAGGCAACAAATAAAGAGGACAGCAGCGAGAAAGCCACCGTCCACGCCTGCTCCTTGAACAGTTCGCCCGATGCTCCGTGCAGGTAGACGATTGGAAGAAAAACGACAATGGTCGTCAGTGTAGAAGCAATCACCGCGCCGGCTACTTCCGATGTTCCGGTGACAATAGCGTCTGCACGACTCAGCCCCCGCTCATGATTTCGAAAGATGCTTTCTATCACCACAATGGCATTATCGACGAGCATCCCTCCGCCAAGCGCGAGACCTCCCAGTGTCATGACGTTTAATGTCAGTCCGTTGAAGTACATCAGGTTAAATGTTGCCACGATCGAAATGGGGATCGACAGACTGACGATCAGCGTCGTCCCGATACGACGAAGAAAGACAAACAGCACTAACACGGCCAACAGCATCCCCAGCAAAGCCGTACTTTTCACTTCACCGATCGCCTGACTGATAAAAGTACCCTGATTGCGGATCACCTGAAAACGATAGCCGGGCAAAGCCTGTTCCATGGCTTTCAACTGTCGATCGATTCGATCGACCACCCGAACCGTATTATGCTGCATCTCCTTATAAACAGAGAGGCCGATGCAACGTTCGCCGTTGATACGCACGATGTTTTCGGGACGGGCATTTTCAAACCGGGCCGTAGCCACTTCGCGCAGATATATCGGTGCACGGTTCTCCGTTCCGCCATTTGCACGAGATGCTTCCGTCGATGCGACAGTCGGGCGATAGCTCACAATCAGATTCTCAAAATCGGCTTCGGAAGTAAAGAACGACGAGCTTTTCACCAAATACTGCAGTCCGAGTTCACTGACCCTTCCGCCCGATACGGTTTGATTATTCGCCTCAATTCCGGAGGCGATGTCTTCCATCGTCAAGCCGAACGCCTTTAACTTATAGGGATCGGTTCGTAAGGTCAGGACAGAGCGCTCTTCGCCGGAGAGTAATACTTCTCCTACCCCTTCTATACGCACCAGTTCGTTGCGCACGTAGTTCCCGGCCATCTTACGCAGCTCGGCCATATCGGTGATGGAACGATGCGACATGGCAATCAACATCACCGGATCGGTATTCGGATCATGCTGAGTGATGTTGAGAGACTCAATATCCGTGTTACGCGAAAAAGGCGCCATGGCTTTCTGCAAGTCTAAAAAGGCTTCGTCCATATCCTTATGCTGGACGTACGTGACCGTGATGCGTGCCGAGCCGGAACGAATCACCGAGGCGACCTGCGTGACGTCGCTCTGACGTATGGCCATCGACTCCATATTCTCTACGAACATCTTCTCCATCTCTTCGGGCGGACGTTCACCCGCCTTGATTTCTACGAACAGACGCGGAGCATTCATGTCGGGCAGTAAATCCACATTCAGACGATTGTACGAGATATTGCCGAGCAACACGATTGCCAGCACCACCATCGCCATGGTAATGGGATTGTTTACCGCAAACCGGATGATTTTTTTCATGTCATTGCGTAATCTTAAACTATACCTGTATTACCGTTTCACTGCATCGCGTTACTTCAGCACCTTTACCCGACTGTTTTCACGCAAGGTCTCAAACCCTTTGACGATAAGATGATCATGCTCGTTCAGCCCTTCCGTAACCTGAATAGACTCATCGTCTTCAAGACCTGTCCGTATCTGACGCGCAACAGCCGTATTCTTTTCCACTACATATACATATTTGCGGTCTCGTGCCGAGAGAACGGCGTGCTTCGGAATAATAATCGCACTGTCGGCCTGCTCCACAACGATATCGACTTTGATGAACATACCGGGACGCAGTTTCTGCCCGGCATTGTCGATCCGTATCCGTCCGGTGAAGGTGCGTGTCTCGGTACTGATAGCCGGAGAAAGTTCGCTGATCACACCTTTCAGCGTATCTTCGGGCAAGGTGTAGTGCGTCACATGGACCGGCTGATCGACCCTGATATACGGAATCGTACTTTCGGGCAAGTTCACATCCATGTACATACTCGTATACGACATGATACCGACCATCGGTTTCCCCTGCTCCACCCGACTGTCCGATGTATAATGAGGCAGAGAGACGATCACTCCGTTAAAAGGAGCCTTGATATTCATCTTTTCCAGACTGATATTGGCATTCTCCAGTTCGTACCGGGCATTGGCTGCTTTCACATCCGTATTACGCATCTCACTGAGGGTCACCCCTCCTTTCTCGTATAACGCCTTCTGCTTGCTTTGCTCCTGCCGGGCAATTTCAAGATTCAACGTTTTCGATTCCAACGCAATGCCATTCTCATATTCCTTATTTTCGAGGCGTATGATCAGTTGACCTTTCCTGACCCCATCACCCAACTTATACGGTTTGCCCGTCGCCGGATTACGCTGAAGGCCATACATTCCGCTCATCTCGGAGACAAGTTCGGCCGCACAGGCGGCCTGTGCCGTTCCCGTGGTATGAATAAGCTTGCTGATCGATCCTTTCCGAAGTTCCTGCACAGATACGGGGGTCTCCACATCGTTCTGATCGGATTGAGGTTTGGAACCGCATGCCGTAAGCGCAGCCAGTGCGGCTACGGCGAAGATTGTTTGGTATTTCATCATGAGGTATATCATTTATTTTTTACTCGAATACAGGAATGAATTTATTTATCTCTATGACGGGCATCGCCCAATGTCCGGACAGGAATTACCGGAGCGTTTTTCTCAAAATCGTACAGCGAAAGAATTTTCAGATTCAGCAACTCGATTTTATAATTGATCAACGTTTGCGAATAAGCGATCTTCTTATTGGACAGCTGGGTCTGAAACTGACTGATCTGCATACCGGTGAGGTCTCCTTCACGATATCTGGTCAAGTTCAGGTCATACGTCAGCTGCGCGTTCCTGACATTCTTTTCGGCAATGGTAATCTGTGTGCGGAGATTTTCGAGCCGGCGCCACACCTGACGGATATTCAGCTCGATGTCGAGCTTTTCATTTTCCTGCCGGAGCTTCGCGATTGTCTGTGCTGTCCGTTGCGCCTTCACACGCGCTTTCTTCTCTCCCCAATCAAAGATCGGAACGGTAAAGCTGATGGCGACACGGGGATTTTGCGTCGGATTATCGTAGACGCTTCCCAATCGCTCATTGTCACCGGTAATGCCGACCGATAAGGAGATATCTCCTTTAAATTCATTCAGGCTCTTCGTGCGGATCATTTGCAGTTCCGCCAACTCGATATCGATCTCACGCTGCCGAAGCTCCATCCGCGAATCGAGTCCGTTGCGGACAGCCTCCTCAAGACTGACGGCTACCGGACTGATTCCGATATCGGCCATGACACGAATCCGTTCGTGAAGAGGCAGGCCCAGTGCCTGCTTCAACTCGTCTTCCGCGTTGGCGAGCGCGACCAAACGTTCCTCGACCGTAGACTGTGCCGTGGCCAAATTCAACTCCGCCTGGTAAAGCTCCTCCCTGGCCGACAAATCGGCTTCGACCTTGTTTTTGATAATTTCGAAGCTCTGCCGGGCATTTTCCAACTCCTCCCTGCTGATCTCCAGGTTACTTTGCGCCATGTAAACCGTATAGAACCGATTCGTGATGTCTCGCTCGGTATTCAGGCGCTGAAGAGCATAATCGATCCCGGCATTTTCATAATCGAACTCAATCTGTTTCAGCTCCATCTTCCGACGGTTATACGTAAACACCGGCTGAGTGAACTGAAGATAAAGATTGTTGCTGAATGCTCTGTTGCGGTTTTCATGCCCTTCGACCACCGATGTGTTATTTTGCCACCCGAACCGGTTAATGAGCGAGAGCTCTCCATCCGTCCACAAGATAGGCTGCGTGACACGGAACGTCCCGCTTGAAGTCAACGACTCGTTCGTGTACCATTGCGACAGCCGGTTGTCGAAACGACGCGTCTTCGTATAATCAATCGGATCGAGGTTCAGAGAGAACCGGGATTTTAACGACGCCCGCTGCGCAACAAGCTGAAGCTGATACCGCTCCAGATTGAGCTTCGAGTTGATCAGGGTAGGATTGTGCTCTTCGGCGATGTCGAGTGCCTGCTCTATGGTCACCGACCGTTGCGCATACGCTTCTGAAGGCACGCCCCACATTCCCGCAAGCCACATCATCCCACTCACGTAAATCCTTAGCAATTGTTTGTTTATCATCATGTTTCTTTTCTATGCTGCTTCTTTGAGTTCATTCGCTTATTTTCTGACGATTTTCACGGCATCGGCTGTGACGGTTCTTAACTTCGTATCATCCGTCAATACGACACGTACCGTATCGCGGTTGAAATAATATGTGCCCAGCAGCCCCCATCCGTCTTCCGAACGTGCAAGGTCGATATACGCTTCTTCTTCCTCGTGATCATAACAGACCTTAAACCGATATTCCGTATGACCTGCCCCTCCTCCGCCACGTCCTCCTTCACGAAGTTCCTGAGGTTTATACACGTAATAGTAGAGGTCATATTGTCCGGCATGCGGGATCGGGATGCTCCATGTAGCCGTCTGATTTCCGCTTCCGCTCTTGATCACGTAGGCCGAACGGATATGCGCACCGTAATACTTATCGTTTGTCGTCAATGTCCATTGCAGCGGAGCACGCCATTGGGACACGCCCGAATAACGGAACGATTGATCGTTCTCCTTATCGAGCCACCGTGGCAGAAGACCGAACACTTCAGGTTTCGACAAGGCGAACAGCAAAGAGTCTTCATTATCTACGATCACCTCTCCGGACGTATCATCCGACAGAAGCGGCAGTACGAAGTCGCCTTCCTCTTCGATCGTCCGGTTCTGTTCACGCAGGATGTTTCCGACGGGTAAATCGATCTGCGCCGGCAGGTTTGCCGATATAAGTGTATGAACACGGAGTTTCCGCGGCGCTTCGTCCCAATGCGTCACGATGCGTTTCGTCTGATGCGGAGCGAAAGAGAGGGTGCGTTTCGTTCGCGGATCATACAAGTCGTTACGTCCTCCCGCATCGGTTTCCAGACGGATCGCACCCTCGTAATCGGAGGTATTGGTGATCTGTAAAGCCACAACATACGTCTCCTTATCGCGGTTCGTGACGTGTACGATACGGGGCGTTCCGACAATATATACAGGCAGCGGCGTAGGACGTTGCCATGCGCCGAGAGACACCCGGAGGTCTTTGCCGGTCATCGTGCCGAGTGTATCGAGCAGGTACTCGAAGCGCAGGTTTGTAAACCTGTTCCGTTGCAGGATGGCACGCAGCGAGTCACGACACGCACGGTATCCCATATCAATTTCGGCAGGAGCGAAGAGGCTGCTTGCCTTCAGCGACAGCACATCGTCGACCAGATTACGCAGTTCCGTATCGGAGAGCAGCTCCTTCAAGGGTCGCTGCTCCATCAGCAGATTTGCCTTTTCCTTATTGCTGATACCGTTCATCTCCCTGATCCAGTCGTTTTCTTCGGACTTGTCCTGCAGGTAGAGTTCGATCATGCGGTTGGCGACAGACCATTCCGACGAAAAGACATTGTATCTGAAATTATACAGTTGGGGAAAAAGCAAATAAGGATTGACCTCGGCAGAGACATTCTCCGTTCCGCGATCGAACGACCAGTTGAAATCGCTCTCTGTACGACGGAAGAGATGCATAAAGCTATTGAACGTACGGATGGCGGCTTCCTTATCGGTAATCTCACGTCCTTCCCAACGCGCCCATTTCTTTTCACGTTCGACCCTTCTCGCAACATCAGCCTCGTTGAACAGGCAACCTTTTTCGGGAAAGAAAATCATCTCGGGCTGTACTTTCTCCTGTGCCTGCGTCCATACTCTGGGATAGCTGTAAAACTGCACGGGCACTTCGACTACGGAGAAGCGGCGGAACGAATAATCGAGCGAATAATCGTGTTCGATCGACCGGCGAAACTCCCTGATCTGCGATGGAATGGTATCCGTAATCGAATCGAACGAAGCCGTAAAATCACCATGCCCCCGCAAATGCCAAATACTGTACTTCGTACTGTCCACCACGAGGCTTTTCTGCTCGTAGTCCCCCACGATGAGCGAGAGAGAAGGTGACGGAAAATCCGTTTCGTAGATAAACACCCGTTCTTTTTCCTTATCCGAAAAGAATGTAGCGGTGTCCAGCGTCGTTGGGAAAGGTTGCTGCCGTGTACCCTGTGAGAGAGCCATCAGGCTGTCTGTCGTACGCACCGTCAGCCGGAAACGACTGAAATACGTTTGCTGCCCATCGGTGCTGAGGCTGCTGTAGGAAGTGCCGGGACGCGGATACCAATACGCTTCGGGTGTAAAAAGCAGATAGTCGCGTTCCTGAAAGCTGTATTTCTTATCCATTCGGAACAGATCGTTCGCATACTCCTGCTGCAGGATGTCGGCAGGAATATCAAGGTAGCAAAAGCGGTCGTCGATGCGTCCTTCGTACTTCATGACGATCGAAAGGGAGTCTCCTTCGGCGAGTTCATGTCCGAGATCGACAAGGATGATCTGGCTCCTGCGCTCGAACGCTAACGGACGACCACCGGCTTCGACCTCGTACACGGTCAAGCCGGGATTGAGGCAGAATGTAAACACAGAACCGCGGGTGGCAGCCACTCCGTTCATGGACACCTCAGCAATAATCGTCGACGGCTGTTGGGTGAGGGAGATGTCGTAACGGTCGACAAGCATCTTCGGCGTGTGCACATACTCATTATTCAACGCGATATAATGCTGTCGCAGCTCCCCTTCTTCCCTGACGGAATCTACATGACGATAAGCTGCCGCGATACCTCCGAGAAAGAAGCAACAGCCGAGTGCCAGCCATCGATAGCGTCCGTACTTCGTGTTCGGCAACCGACGGAACAAAAACACGGCGAGGCAGACAAAGCCTAATCCAATCAGCAGATAAATCGCACGATGTATCATCAGCGCCTGCACGTTCGTAAAGCCGACGACAGACGATTTCACCAAAGGCAGGTTGTAGGTCATGTAATCGAAGAGATAGTAAAACCGATCGCCAACATAAAACAGAGTCAGTCCGATATACCCCAGCAGCAGTACGAAGGTCACTGCCTGATTTTTCAGGATAAGCATCAGGCAGATAGACAGTCCGAGGATATAGACGAGCGTAGGGATGCATATCAGGAAGAAATACGTGAGATAGGCCGTCCAGTCGATCGACACGCCCGACGCGAGGTTAAAGATCAGGACCATCGCAAGAATCATCAGGTCGAGGCGGAAGAACACGCTTAAAATCCCCCATATCTTACCCGCCACGTATTCGGCATTGCTGAGCGGATGAACATAAAACACCTCGGACGTATCGAGCTTTTTGTCCGACTTCAGAAACTCGGACGACAAAAAAACCGCGATCACCGCCTGCCCGGTATTAAGCAGCAACAGATTTACATACGGGATATTGGAGGGCAGCGATTTCATCAGCCAGTAGCCGTCGTCGCTAAGTAAAGCTGCAAAATTAAACAATGCCAGAATCAACACGGAAAGTACCAGAAAGACGCGGTAGAACCATGTACGGAGCAATAGCTTGCGTTCATACTTGGCGACAGACCGTATATTATTCCATACCGACATATTGGTTTGTCTTCTGTAATTGGATCAATCGTTCATCCACCGGTTCAACTTGTATTCCATGTAATATACATAGGCGTGCTCCAGATTGGGGGGATACGGTTCGGCGTCATATCCTTCGATCTTGTCGGCTACCACCTGTACTTCCCACCCCGTACCGGAGGGGATGGTCGATATCACAGGGTATTTCGCGTCGACAACGGGCATCTCGTCACTGCTGATATGCATCCGCCACACCTTCCCTTCGGCCTCTTGCAGCATCTCCCGGGGCGAGCCGAAAAACGCCACTTCACCTTTGTTCATCAACGCCATACAGTTGCATGTGCTCGATATGTCGCCGACGATATGGGTCGACAGGATGATCGTCACATCCTGCTTGCCCACTTCGGCCAACAGATTACGGAAACGGATGCGCTCCTCGGGATCTAGCCCCGTGGTCGGCTCATCGACGATGATCAGTCTGGGGCGATGTATCAATGCCTGAGCAATGCCCAGCCGACGTTTCATACCGCCGGACAGCTTATTGGCATAACGCTCCCTGACATCGAACAGCCCGACGCTCTCCAGCATGGCATCGACAGCTTGCCGACGCTCCCGCCGGCTGTTCATCCCCGACAGACGAGCCGCATAGTCAAGGAACTCATGCGTCTTGTATTTCGCAAAGAAACGGAAGTCCTGCGGCAGATAACCGAGTATCCGGCGCACTTCCCGACGCTGCTTACGCAAGTCGTAGCCGAACACATTCACCTCGCCCGACGTAGGCTCCATCAGCGCCACGAGGATACGCATCAGCGTCGATTTGCCGGCCCCGTTAGGCCCCAGCAGACCGAACATGCCCGTCGGTATCTCCATGTTGACGTCTTTCAGGGCATGGTTGCCGTTCGGATAGCGTTTGTTTAGCGAACGTATCGATATGTTGTTCATCTGTCTTTACCGGTTATCGTTTCCTATAACGCTGTTTTCACTTATCTTATTGTCTTGGAAAGCACCTTCGCCTTTCCCTTACCTGTAAAGGGTGCTTTCCCTTACCTGTAGAGGATGCTTTCCCTTACCTGTAAAGGATGCTTTCCCTTATGTGCGCCTCTCTTTGCTTAAGCGCCGGTCGCTCTTGCTTACGCGATATAGGTTTCCAACAATTTGGCCTGTGGGGTGGGCTTTAGGGTAACCGACTGTGTAGTTGCGGGAAAGAGCACGGTCTGTCCCTGCGAAATAGTCAGTTCGTTGCCGTTATCATCACGTAACTCAACGGAGCCGGTCATGCAGATATAAACAACAAACGAATCGAGCGTGGCATAATCGCGCATCATAGGTGTTTCCGTCTCCAGCAAGCGGGTAGTGAAGTACGGGCATTGCACTAGTTCGACGGCGGCGCCCGGTTGTGGCGTATAATGCGTCTGATAGTCGTTCTGAAACGTATAGTCGATCGCGTCTTTGGCCAGTTCGGTATGCAACTCGCGTCCCTTTCCGTCGGCACCTTTGCGGTTATAGTCGTAGATGCGGTAGGTGATATTGCTGGTCTGCTGTATCTCGGCGATGAAGCATCCCGCGCCGATGGCATGCACTCGTCCGGCAGGCAGGAAGAAGACGTCGCCCGCTGTCACGTTGTAACGCTTAAGCACCTCCATAATACTGTTGTCTTCGACTCGTCGCACGTATTCATCCGCATCGATGGGCTGCGAAAAGCCGCAATACAACGCAGCGTCGGAGGTAGCCTTGATTACGTACCACATCTCCGTTTTTCCGAATGAGTGATGACGTTTCTCGGCCAGCGCATCATCGGGGTGTACCTGAATGGAAAGATCGTCCCGGGCATCGATAAACTTGATGAGTAACGGAAAGCGTGTTCCGAACCGCTTCATCACTCCTGCTCCCAGCAGACTTTCGCCGTACTCGCGAATCAATTCGTCGATCGTTTTTCCTTTGTCGGCACCATACGTTACAACGGAAAAATCGCCGTCTACATGCGACAGTTCCCAGCTCTCTCCTATCTTTTCCTGTGTAGGAGTCATGCCCTTAAACGGACGGATATCCGTTCCTCCCCAGATGATTTCCTTTAAAATCGGTTGAAATAAATATGGATACATTATTTTATTTGTTGTTTGATTGTTTGTTCTATTTTGTTTGTTTTCTCCTCCTTCGACAGCTTCCACCACTGAAAGAGGAGAGCGAAGTTATTTTTTCAGCCAACGGAATGATTCAATATCGATTCCTCTAAAACAGTCGTCTGCGCACGTATTCGGAAAATACCCGCACAGTTTCAAAATGCCCTGGGTATCTGTTTCAAAATAGAGCGTATTCTGTTTTCTGTTTACCGTCAGGTACTTTCCGTACACTTCATAAAGTTCGTCCATCGTCAACGGCTTATCACCCTGCTCGTGTGTTCCGATATCGTTGACGGATTCGGTATAGACACACGTGGTATCGAAGAGAATACCACCTTCCTTTTTGTGACGGAAAGAACCGTCTGCATGCTGCAACGGAGTCACTTTATAGAAGCTGCGCGCCGTAACCGCTCCGTTTTCCACCTGTATATCCGTATAGCTCGCCCATCCCGTCCACGAAGAACGAGATACCCGATAAACATACGAATTCCCTTTCGTTTTCTTCAAATCAGCCCATTGGCTACGGCTGTTCTCATACGCGTTTCTTTCTGCAAACTCGTCGCTATCGCAACCGGATAGTCCGATAACGGCCAACAAGCAAACGAGGCCTAATAAATCTTTTGTTTTCATTGATCGTACATGTTTAAGTAAATGACTCATCTCTTTTTACATGACGTTATTCTTTCCTTTTTCGTGGCATCGTTTTTTTCTGTACCCGTCTTTTCGCTCTCTCTCTTTGTTCGACCGATAATGAACGAACTTCAGGTAGCCGTCTCAATACCATAGCCGTGCGCGCCGGGAGATACAGTTTCAGCCAGCCTTTATATTCTTTTTCGTAGAGCGGATCGTATTGCGTCAGATGTTCGATGGCATCGTCGGTTAATCCGTTTCCTCCGAAACGCGGGTCATCCGTATTTAATACAGTACGATAAGTGCCCGGAGGAGTCAGGAGACCATAATCGGTAAACGATTGCGCAGGACTGAAATTAAAGACGAACACGTATTCTCCACGCATGTAGGCCAGCACCTGATCACCGTCGTTATCCCACACCTTCTGTACGGACAACGCTTGAAAATCTTTTACGCTGCGGATCAATGCAAGCATCTCACGGTCAAAGTCACCCAGAAAGCGATATTTCAAGTTCGGATCATCGACCAGACTCCATTGTCGGCGAGCATACTTGTACGACCAGCCGTTACCTTCGCGCGGAAAATCAATCCATTCGGGATGTCCGAACTCGTTACCCATAAAGTTCAGGTAACCGCCATTGATGGTCGTGGCCGTCACGAGCCGGATCATTTTATGAAGCGCCAGTCCGCGCTCTACCATAAAGTGTCGGTCGTCCGCCTGCATGTGCCAATACATATCGGCATCGATGAGTCGGAAGATGATTGTTTTGTCTCCTACCAACGCCTGATCGTGGCTCTCGGCATAGCTGATGGTCTTCTCATCCGCCCGCCGATTCGTTGTCTCCCACCAGATCGCCGAAGGATGCCAGTCTTCATCTTTCTTCTCCTTCAGTATTTTGATCCAGAAATCCGGGATATTCATCGCCATGCGGTAATCGAACCCATAGCCGCCATCGGTTACTTTAACCGCCAGCCCCGGCATACCGCTGACTTCCTCCGCAATCGTCACGGCATGCGGATTAACTTCGTGTATCAGTTTGTTAGCCAGCGTCAGGTATGTTATCGCGTCATCGTCCTGATGACCGTTGTAATAGTCACCGTAGCTTAAGAAATCTTCGCCCAGCCCATGGCTGTAATAAAGCATCGAGGTGACACCGTCGAAACGAAAACCGTCGAAGCGATACTCATCCAGCCAGTATTTGCAGTTCGACAGCAGGAAATGCAACACCTCGTCCTTTCCGTAATCGAAGCAGAGCGAGTCCCATGCCTGATGTTCACGCCGGGCACCGGTATGGAAATACTGATAATACGAACCGTCGAAACGTCCGAGCCCCTCTGTTTCATTTTTCACGGCATGACTGTGCACGATGTCCATGATCACCGTCAATCCCATCCGATGAGCATCGTCGATGAGACGCTTCAACTCGTCGGGCGTGCCGAAGCGTGACGAAGGCGCGAAAAAACTGCTCACATGATACCCGAATGAACCGTAATACGGATGCTCCTGTATCGCCATGATCTGTATGGCATTATAACCGTCCTTCACGATACGCGGCAGAACGTGTGTACGGAATTCCTCATACGTACCTGTCTTCTCCTCTTCTGAAGCCATACCGATATGGCACTCGTAAATCAGCAGTGGCGACGTATCCGGCCGGAATGTCTTTACTTCAAACTGATACGGATTTTCGGGCGCCCAGACTTGCGCGGAGAAGATTTTGGTCTGCTCGTCCTGCACCACCCGACGGCACCATGCAGGGATACGCTCTCCGCAGCCCCCTTCCCATTCGATGAGTAACTTGTATAAATCTTCGTGATGGAGGGCAGTAGCCGGCAAAACGATCTCCCAGTTGCCGTTGTCGAGAGGTTGCAGACGATAACTCTCGTTCTTTTCCCAGCTGTTGAACGTCCCTATCAGATAGATAGCTGTGGCATGCGGCGCCCATTCACGGAACACCCATCCATCCTCCGTCCGGTGCAATCCGAAATACAGATAACCCGATGCGAATTCGGCAAGGGTTTGTTTCCCGCCACAAGTTAATGTTTTCTCTTTTTCTATCGTACGGTGATAACGTCCTTCGATAGCGTCCGAATAAGGTTTCAGCCAAGGATCATTCTGAATTAGAGTCAATTTTTCCATCTTCCGTTCTTATTTATGTTTATTCCAGAGACCATATCAGCAGCGAAGCATCTTGTCTTAAATCCATGCTTTACGGTTTTTTGCCGTATGTACAGCCCATCTTCGCAACCGATGCAAAGCTACAAGATAAATTTCAATTCACCCACAGGCCTATAAAAATAAAACTCAAAACGGCTATGTTTTTTTAATAGATGTGAGATGAACTTTTCAGGTTCATTCTTCTTTGTTTTTGGAGAATCGATGCTGCTGTTGGAGCGATAAAAGCAGAAAATTCTTTCAGTATCTCTATGCTCGAAGTAACCGTTTCAAATCACGCAAGAAGAACAGGAATTGGCATTCCCCATTTTTTTGTTTTGATATTTTTTCAGCAATAATTCGCACAAATATTTTGCAATTACATCTTTTTTCTTTTACTTTGCAACCGTTATCAAGATTTGAACAAGGTTTATGTATAATAATAACATCGGTATTCTTATTATTTCTATTCGACTTCTGGAAGAATCCAGGGGGTGGGATTGGAATATCGGTAACTGAAAAAGATACAAGCAGCATAAAAAGATAGCCTTTCTCACTCATTGAGTGGGAAAGGCTTTTTTGTTACAGAACACAAAGAGCTATATTTAACTTATGGAACGGATTTATATTTTCGACACGACCTTACGCGACGGGGAACAGGTTCCCGGGTGTCAGTTAAACACCATTGAGAAAATCCAAGTGGCCAAAGCCCTGGAGTTACTGGGGGTAGATGTGATTGAGGCCGGATTCCCGGTGTCCAGTCCCGGAGACTTCAACTCGGTGGTTGAGATCTCCAAAGCCGTCACCTGGCCCGTTATATGCGCGCTCACACGTGCGGTGGAAAAAGACATCGAAGTGGCTGCCGAATCGTTGAAACATGCCAAACGCAAACGGATCCATACCGGTATCGGCACATCGGACATGCACATCAAACACAAGTTCAACTCCAACCGCGAAGAGATCATCGAACGTGCAGTGAAAGCGGTGAAGTTTGCCCGCCGTTTTGTGGACGACGTGGAGTTCTACGCCGAGGACGCCGGACGCACCGACAACGAATACCTTGCACGGGTGGTACAGGCGGTGGTGAACGCTGGGGCAACCGTGATCAACATCCCCGACACCACGGGCTACTGTTTCCCGCACCAGTACGGAGCCAAAATAAAGTACCTCATCGATCACGTCGATTTGAAAGAGGCCATCCTCTCCACCCACTGCCATCAGGACCTGGGCATGGCTACGGCCAACACCCTTACAGGGGTGCTCAACGGTGCGCGGCAGGTGGAAGTAACCGTGAACGGAATCGGCGAACGTGCCGGAAACACCTCGCTCGAAGAGGTAGTGATGGCGCTCAAAAGCCACAGGGAACTGGGATTCGAGACGAACATTAACACAACCAAGATTCACTCGACGAGCCGACTTGTTTCGGCGCTGATGAACATGCCGGTACAGCCCAACAAGGCGATTGTGGGGCGGAACGCTTTCGCACACTCGTCGGGCATCCATCAGGACGGTGTGCTCAAGAATACGGATACCTACGAAATTATCGACCCTAAAGAGGTGGGCATCGACGACAACGCTATCGTCCTGACGGCAAGAAGCGGCCGTGCGGCGTTGAAAAACCGCCTGAGCCTGCTGGGTGTCGACCTCGATAACGGCAAACTCGACGACGTGTACCAGAAGTTCCTCGCGCTGGCCGACCGGAAAAAAGACATCAAAGACGACGACGTGCTGGCGTTGGCCGGCATCGAGTCGCGGCTGAACCGGATCAAGATCGATTACCTGCAAGTTACTTGCGGCGTAGGGCTACGCCATGTGGCGAGCATCGGGTTGAACATCGCCGGCGAGCACTTCGAAGCCTCCGCCACCGGAAACGGGCCGGTCGATGCGGCCATCAAAGCGGTTAAAAAGATTATCAGCCGCGAAATGGTGATTCAGGAGTTCCTCATTCAAGCCATCAACCGCGGAAGCGATGACGTAGGAAAAGTGCACATGCAGGTAGCACACAATGGCATGTTGTACTACGGCTTTTCGGCTAATACCGACATCGTTTCGGCGTCGGTCGAGGCCTTTATCGATGCGGTGAACAAGTTCGTGGAATAGCTCTCCGAAAAAGATTACGACAAAAATAATTTATTAAATAACAACGACAAAAATAGAAAATGACAAATCATACATCACAGACAAACAGTTCGAAGCCCTCGACCGGACAGAAGGGGGCGACCCTGTTCGATAAAATATGGGACGCTCACGTCGTTACCACGGTACAAGAGGGGCCTACCCAACTCTACATAGACCGTCACTTATGCCACGAGGTAACCAGTCCGCAAGCTTTTGCCGGACTTCGTGCGCGCGGACTGAAAGTATTCCGTCCCGAACAGACGACCCTGACGGCCGATCACAACATCCCTACCGTGGGACAGGACCAACCCATTCGCGATCAGATATCCCGTTTTCAAGTCGAAACGCTTGCCAAGAACGCACAGGAATTCGGGCTCACCTATTACGGACTGAATAATCCGAAGAACGGCATCGTGCACGTGGTAGGACCCGAAAACGGCTACACCCAGCCAGGCATGACGATCGTCTGCGGCGACAGCCACACCTCTACGCACGGCGCTTTCGGCGCCATTGCTTTCGGCATCGGCACGAGCGAGGTGGAGATGGTGCTGGCCTCGCAATGCATCTTGCAGACGCGCCCAAAGACAATGCGTGTGAATTTCGAGGGCAAACTGGGCAAAAATGTGGGAGCCAAAGACATGGCGCTCTATATGATTTCGCAGCTCACCACGGGTGGCGCGACCGGCTACTTCGTGGAATACGCCGGCGAGGCCGTCCGCAACCTTACCATGGAGGAGCGGATGACGCTCTGTAACCTGAGCATCGAGATGGGCGCCCGGGGCGGGCTGATCGCTCCGGACGAAACAACCTTCTCCTATTTGAAAGGGCGTGAGTTCGCTCCCAAGGGTGAGAAGTGGGAACAGGCGGTGGCCTATTGGAAAACGCTGAAAACCGATGCCGACGCGGTATTCGACAAAGAGGTCTCTTTCGACGTGTCGAACATCGGCCCGATGATCACCTACGGAACCAATCCCGGCATGGGCATGCCTGTCGACGGCGCCATCCCGCAAATGGAGGAGATCGATGAGGCGGGAAAAATATCGTTCGCAAAGTCGCTCGAATATATGGGTTTTGTTCCCGGCGAAAAGCTGGTAGGGAAAAGCATCGATTACGTGTTCCTGGGCAGTTGCACCAACGGCCGGATCGAAGATTTTCGGGTGTTCGCCCATTATGTGAAAGGGAAACGCAAGGCCGACCACGTAACGGCATGGCTCGTGCCCGGAAGCTGGCAGGTGCGCAAACAGATCGAAGCCGAAGGGCTGGACCGGATTCTGGAAGAGGCCGGATTCGAACTTCGTCAGCCCGGCTGTTCGGCCTGCTTGGCAATGAACGACGACAAAGTGCCCGCCGGCAAATATGCGGTATCTACCTCGAACCGGAACTTCGAAGGACGTCAGGGCCCGGGAGCGCGTACCATTTTGGCCGGCCCGCTGGTAGCGGCCGCCGCGGCAGTTACAGGGAAAATAACCAACCCGTAAAAAGAACGCAAATTACGCGAATAACACAAATTTCCGCAACATGGTAACACAAGAGAACGCTCCTGCTTCGGTTCCTAAAGAACTCGTAGACATTATTATCACACAATTCTATCGTGTTTACAACGACTTAGGATACGGCTTTCTTGAGAAAGTCTATAAGAATGCGATGTATTTTGCATTGACCGATTCAGGACTGAAATGCGAAGTGGAGAAAAACATAAAAGTGTACCATGACGGACGTGTAGTAGGAGATTATTTTGCCGATCTATTGGTTGAAGGCTGCATCATACTCGAACTAAAAACGTGCGGAAACATTGATCCGGCACACGAAGCTCAATTAATCAATTATCTGAAGGCAACAGAAATAGAAGTTGGCTATTTGCTGAATTTCGGCAGGAAAGCCACTTTTAAAAGGAAAGTATATTCAAATCAGAGAAAATTTTTATAATACAAAAAAGAACTTGCGCGAATTTGCGTTTTTTGTGCAATTTGCGTTCAAATAAGACTCATGGACAAATTTCAAACACTTACATCCACCTGTGTTCCGCTTCCCATCGAGAACGTGGACACAGACCAAATTATCCCGGCGCGCTTCCTGAAAGCGACCACGCGTGAAGGTTTCGGAAACAACCTTTTCGCCGACTGGCGTTACCACAAAGACGGTAGCCCGAAGTCCGACTTCGTACTCAACAATCCCACCTATTCCGGTCAGGTGCTGGTGGCGGGCAAGAACTTCGGAAGCGGCAGCAGCCGTGAACATGCCGCATGGGCTATTGCGGGTTACGGATTCAAGGTTGTCGTATCGAGCTTCTTCGCCGATATTTTCCGCAACAACGCCCTCAACAACGGCATTCTGCCTGTGGTAACGAGCGAAGGCTTCCTGAGCGAACTCTTCGCGTCGATCCACAACAACCCGAAAGCGACGGTTACGGTCCATCTGGAAGAGCAAACCATTCGGAACAACGAGACCGGCACGTCGGAATCGTACGAAATCAACTCCTATAAAAAAGAGTGTCTCCTGAAAGGACTCGACGACATCGATTTCCTGTTAAGCAACCAATCGCTGACGGAGGCGTGGGAGAGCAGGGCAAACCGGTTCTGACAACCTGCCTGCGGGTTTGTTGCAGCGCTTAATAAACGATTGAATATTGAAACATGCGTGATCTTCACGAATAAGCATAAAAACAATGACAACAATGAATCATTCACAACCGTTCGAGTCCTCGCCGAGGATAATCGAAATCATGGACACCACGCTGCGCGACGGCGAGCAGACCTCGGGCGTCTCGTTCGCGGCTGAAGAGAAGGTGAGTATCGTTCGTCTGCTCCTCGAAGAGTTGCACGTCGACCGGGTAGAGATCGCGTCGGCACGCGTATCGGAGGGGGAATTCGCGTCGGTACAAAAAATAGCCCAGTGGGCAAAGAAAAACGGACACATCGACCGGATTGAAATTCTGGGATTTGTGGACGGAAAAGCGTCGCTCGACTGGATTGCCGCCGCCGGATGCAACGTGGTGAATCTGCTTTGCAAAGGCTCTGAGAATCACTGCACGCATCAGCTCCGGAAAACGGTGAACGAACATCTGGCCGATATCCGGTCGGTCATTACCGATGCCAAAAACCGCGGAATGACCGTAAACATCTACTTTGAAGACTGGTCGAACGGGATGCGCGACTCGCAGGCGTACGTCTTTGAAATGATGGACGAGCTCCGGCACCAGCCCATCGCCCGCTATATGTTGCCCGACACCTTGGGCGTCTTAAATCCTTCGGAGACAAAAGAGTTCTGTGAAACGATGGTGAATCGCTATCCCGATCTGCACTTCGATTTTCATGCCCACAACGATTACGATCTGGCGGTAGCCAACGTCTTCGAAGCGGTGAAAGCCGGTGTGCACGGCGTGCATGTAACCGTGAACGGTTTGGGCGAACGCGCCGGAAATGCGCCGATTACCAGCGTAACGGCGTTGATCCACGACCAGTTGAAGCTCAAAACGAACATTGCCGAAGACAAACTCTACAGCGTGAGCAAAGTGGTGGAGAGCTATTCCGGCGTGCGCATTCCGAACAACAAACCGGTCATCGGCGATAACGTCTTCACGCAGGTTGCCGGTGTGCATGCCGACGGCGATAAAAAGAAAAATCTCTATTTCAACGATCTGGCACCGGAGCGTTTCGGCCGCTTGCGCGAATATGCGCTGGGAAAAAATTCGGGCAAAGCCAATATCCTCAAGAACCTCGAAGCCTTGGGCATCGAGGTGGACGACGAGGCGGCGAAAAAAATAACCGCTCACATCATCGAATTGGGCGATAAGAAAGAGCTGGTCAGCCCTGACGAACTTCCCTACATCGTTTCCGACATCCTGAAAAACGGGATTGAGAACCAGAGCATCAAGATACTCAACTATTCGCTGATGCTTACCGAAGGGATGCGTCCTACGGCTACCGTGAAACTCTCTATCGGAGGACAGGTTTACGAACAGTCGGCTGCGGGCGAAGGACAGTACCACGCGTTTTCAAAAGCGATGTACAAGATTTACAAAAGCCTTGACAAGCCGACGCCCGAATTGCTCGACTACGTGGTGGTCATTCCTCCGGGCGGAAAAACGAACGCTTACGTGCAAACGATTATCACCTGGAAGTTCGACGGAAAAGTTTTCAAAACGAGGGGACTGGACGTCGATCAGACGGCTGCCGCCATCAAAGCGACCATGAAGATGCTCAACATGATTGAGAAAGGCAATATCCCCGTCATCAACTATATGCAGTTGCCGTAGGGGAAGAAATCAGAAAAATAAAGTAAAAAAAACAGATATCAGCAATTCTATACAACAATGAAAATCAATATAGCAGTATTGGCCGGCGACGGCATAGGCCCCGAAATCATGACGCAGGCGTTGAACGTAACGCAAGCCGTTTGCGACCGGTTCGGACATGAATTATCGTACGAAGAGGCCATGGTGGGCGCGTGCGCCATCGATGCCGTAGGCGATCCCTATCCGCCGGAAACGCACGCATTGTGCATGGAGTCCGACGCGGTGCTTTTCGGCGCGATCGGCCATCCCAAATTCGACAACGATCCCAATGCCAAAGTGCGCCCCGAGCAGGGTTTGCTTCGCATGCGCAAGCAATTGGGGCTGTACGGAAACATCCGTCCCGTGATGACTTTTCCTTCGCTGGTGCACAAATCGCCGCTCCGTGCCGACCTCGTCTCCGGAGCCGATTTCGTATGCATCCGCGAGCTGACCGGCGGCATGTACTTCGGTCGTCCGCAGGGACGGAGCGAAGACGGCAATACGGCCTACGACACCTGCGTTTACACTCGCGAAGAGGTAGAACGCATCTTGCATCTGGCCTACAAGTTTGCCGCGCAGCGACGCAAAAAAGTAACCGTGGTTGATAAGGCGAACGTGATCGCTACTTCGCGCCTGTGGCGACAAATCGCGCAGGAGATCGCCCCGCAGTACCCCGACATCGAAACCGATTACCTCTTCGTGGACAATGCCGCCATGCGCATCATCCAGTGGCCGAAGAGTTTCGACGTGCTCGTTACCGAAAACCTTTTCGGCGACATCCTCACCGATGAAGCTTCGGTCATCACCGGATCGCTCGGGCTGTTGCCCTCGGCTTCGATCGGACTGCACACGTCGCTCTTCGAACCGATTCACGGATCGTATCCGCAGGCGGCAGGCAAAAACATCGCCAATCCGCTGGCCATGATCCTCTCGGCCGCGCTCATGTTCGAATACGGTTTCGACCGGATGGAGGAGGGCGCGCTGATCCGTCGCGCGGTAAACGCGTCCATCGATGCGGGCATCGTAACCGAAGACATTGCCGACGGCGGAAAAGCCTACACCACAAGCGAGGTAGGCGAATGGATAACCCGATACATCGCATAAGAGGCATGAATAAAAAACTGAACAGCGCCACCTCTACGCAGGGACGCCGCATGGCCGGCGCGCGCGCCTTGTGGCACGCCAACGGCATGACGTGCGAACAGATGGGCAAGCCCATCATCGCGGTAGTCAACTCGTTTACGCAGTTCGTGCCCGGACACGTGCATCTGCACGAAGTCGGGCAGTGGGTAAAAGCCGAGATCGAGAAACTGGGCTGTTTTGCGGCCGAGTTCAATACGATTGCCATCGACGACGGCATCGCCATGGGGCACGACGGGATGCTCTATTCCCTTCCTTCGCGCGACCTGATTGCCGATTCCGTAGAGTATATGGTGAATGCCCACAAAGCCGACGCGATGGTTTGCATCAGCAACTGCGACAAAATCACTCCCGGCATGCTTATGGCTGCGATGCGGCTGAATATCCCGACCATCTTCGTATCGGGCGGACCGATGGAGGCCGGAAAAATCGGCGACGAACAGGTGGATCTGGTGGACGCGATGATCGAATCGGCCGACGTGTCGGTGTCCGACGAACGGGTGGCAGAGCTCGAACGGCTGGCTTGCCCTACGTGCGGCTCCTGCTCGGGCATGTTCACCGCCAACTCCATGAACTGCCTGAACGAAGCCATCGGGCTGGCGTTGCCCGGCAACGGAACGGTCGTCGCCACCCACGCCACCCGCAAAGCACTGTTTGTGAAGGCTGCCCGGCAGATCGTAGAAAATGCCAACCGCTACTATTTCGACGGCGACGAGAGCGTGCTGCCCCGCAGCATCGCCACGCGGCAGGCGTTCCTCAACGCCATGACGATCGATATCGCCATGGGCGGCTCGACGAATACGATCCTGCACCTGCTGGCCATCGCGCAGGAAGCACAAGTCGATTTCTCGATGGACGACATCGACGCGCTGTCGCGCCGCGTGCCCTGCCTCTGCAAAGTGGCTCCCAACACGAAGAAATACCATATTCAGGATGTAAACCGCGCGGGCGGCATCCTCGGCATCATGAACGAATTGGCAAAAGGCGGACTGGTCGATACGTCCGTGCATCGCGCCGACGGAACGACCTTGGCCGAAGCCATCCGGCAATACGACATTCGGACGGAGCATCCGTCGGAAGAGGCACACGAAGTCTATTCCTCCGCCCCCGGAAACCGCCGGAACCTGATTATGGGGTCTCAACACGCACGGTTCGCCTCGCTCGATACCGACCGCAGCAACGGCTGTATCCGCGACATGGCCCACGCCTACACCAAAGACGGCGGACTGGCGATCCTCAAAGGCAATATTGCCCGCAACGGCTGCGTGGTGAAAACCGCCGGCGTGGACGAGAGCATCTGGAGCTTCAGCGGAACGGCGCGGGTCTTTCATTCGCAGGAAGAGGCCTGCGAGGGCATCCTGAACGGTAAGGTGCAGGCGGGCGATGTGGTCGTGATCGTGTACGAAGGCCCGAAGGGCGGACCGGGCATGCAGGAGATGCTTTATCCGACCTCCTACATCAAAGCCCGGCACCTCGGCAAAGCGTGCGCCCTGATTACCGACGGACGTTTCTCGGGCGGCACCTCGGGCTTGTCCATCGGACATATATCGCCCGAAGCGGCGGCCGGAGGCGCGATCGGACTCGTACGCAACGGCGACATCATCGACATAGACATCCCCCGTCGCAGCATCGACGTGCGCCTGTCGGAAGCCGAGCTGGAAAGACGGCGGGCACAGGAAGATTTTCGGCCGAAGCGCGACAGAACCGTCTCCAAAGCGTTGCAGATGTATGCGCATTTCGTAAGCTCGGCCGATTTGGGCGCAGTGAGAATCATCAAACATGACAAAGCATAGTGTAATCATCTGAAAACAGAAGAATATGAGCAAAGCAAATCATTCGAAATCAATCATTCCATCCCCCTCGGCAGAGACGGAGATTCTTTCGGGCAGCGAAGCATTGATTCGCTCCCTGATTGCCGAAGGCGTCGAGGTGATGTTCGGATACCCGGGCGGAGCCATCATGCCCGTTTTCGACGCCTTGTACGACCATAAAAAAGAAATCAAACATATCCTGGTACGCCACGAGCAGGGCGCCGTACATGCGGCACAAGGCTATGCGCGCGTATCGCAGAAAACGGGCGTGGCGCTCGTTACATCGGGGCCGGGCGCTACGAACGCCATCACGGGCATTACCGATGCCATGATGGACAGCACCCCGCTGGTCGTCATTTCCGGACAGGTGGCGTCGGGGCTGCTGGGTACCGATGCTTTTCAGGAGGCCGACGTGATTGGCGTTACCCTCCCGATCACGAAATGGAACTACCAGATACGGAGGGCAGAAGATATTCCGTGGGCGGTATCGCGGGCGTTTTACATTGCGTCGAGCGGCCGGCCGGGGCCTGTGGTGCTCGATATCGCCAAGGACGCACAGATCGACCGGTGCCCTTTTTCGTACCGAAAGACCGACTTCCTCCGCAGCTACCAGCCCGTACCTCGTCCGGAGGAAGAGAAGATACGGAAAGCAGCCGCACTGATTAATGCGGCAAAAAAACCTTTCGCGCTGGTGGGGCAGGGTGTGCTCCTCGGTCATGCCGAAGAGGAGTTGTGTGCGTTTCTCGAAAAGGGGGGGATTCCGTTTGCGTCGACCATCCTCGGACTGTCGGCCATGCCTTCCGGCCATCCGCTCAACTGCGGCATGCTGGGGATGCACGGAAACATCGCTCCCAATATGAAAACGAACGAGTGCGATGTGCTTATCGCTATCGGTATGCGCTTCGACGACCGCGTTACGGGTGATCTGAAAACGTACGCCAAGCAGGCGCAGGTGGTTCATTTCGACATCGACCCGGCCGAGATGGACAAGAACGTCAAAACGACTGTCAAGGTATTGGGCGACGCCCGACAGACCCTTCCTATAGTAACGCAGCTGCTCGAAAAACAAACGCACGAGGCGTGGTTGTCGAGTTTCAAGCCGTATGCCGAAAAGGAATACGCCTGCGTGATTCGGGAAGAACTGTTCCCCCAAAACGGAGGCGCCATTAAAATGGGTGAAGTGGTGAATAAGATAACGGAAGCCACCCACAACAGCGCCATTTGTGTAACCGACGTAGGGCAACACCAGATGATGGCGACCCGCTATTTCAAATATACGCGCTCGCGGAGCATGGTTACCTCGGGCGGACTGGGCACGATGGGCTTCGGACTGCCGGCGGGCATAGGCGCCAAGTACGGCGCACCGGACCGGACGGTGTGTATCTTCGTGGGTGATGGCGGATTCCAGATGACCATCGAAGAGTTGGGCGCCATTATGGAATACAACATCGACGTAAAGATCATTCTGCTCAACAACCAGTTTCTGGGCATGGTACGCCAATGGCAGGAGCTCTTTTTCGACGAACGTTACTCCGAGACGCATCTCAAGAACCCCGATTTCATCAAGATAGCCGATGCCTACGGCATCAGAGGGCGGAAGGTTACGGAGCGTAAAGAGTTGGACGGCGCCATCGCCGAAATGCTCACCCACAAAGGGGCCTATCTGCTCGAAGTTGTTGTGGAAACGAAAGGAATGGTCTATCCCATGGTACCGGCCGGCGGATGCGTAACGGATATTCTGATCGGAAACGGACATAAAATATAAACGCAATCGGTTTACATCACAGACTGCAAACACAGAACAGTATGGAAGAAAAAATATTATACACCATCACCATCTTCTCCGAAAATACGGTGGGAGTGCTCAACCAGATTACCTCCATCTTTACACGGCGACAGATCAATATCGAAACGCTGTCGGTCTCGCCCTCAGCCATCGACGGGATTCATAAGTTTACCATCACGGCCTACGCCTCGTGCGACGAAGCGATGAAAAAGCTGGTGCGCCAGATCGACAAACGGGTGGATATCCTGAAGTCGTACTACAACACCGACAGCGAACTGGTGTATCAGGAGCTGGCACTGTACAAACTGGCTACGGAGAAAGTTATGGAGCACGGTTCGGTCGAATATCTCATCCGCAAATACAACATCCGCGTGCTGGAGATATCGAAAGACTGCGTGGTATTTCTCAAAGCGGGACATTATGCCGAAACGCAGGCGCTCTTCGACGAGCTGGCCAGAACGGTCGGCGTGTTGCAATTTATTCGTTCCGGACGGATCGCGATCACCAAATCGCCCGTCGAACGGCTGAGCGATATGCTGCTCAAACGTGAAAAAGAGCGGGAAAGAGATCAAGAAGAAAGAAACTATACACATAAAAAATAACTTAAATAAACGTACAACAATGGCAAAAATGAATTTTGGCGGGGTAGAAGAAAACGTAGTCACCCGCAACGAATTTCCGCTGAGCAAGGCTCAGGATGTATTAAAGAACGAAACCATCGCCGTGATCGGTTACGGCGTGCAAGGGCCGGGACAGTCGCTCAACCTGCGCGACAACGGCTTCAACGTGATTGTAGGACAACGCAAAGGCGGAAAAACGTGGGATAAAGCGGTAGCCGACGGATGGGTGCCCGGCGAAACGCTTTTCGAGATCGAAGAGGCTTGTGCCCGCGCTACCATCGTTCAGTACCTGCTCTCCGACGCAGCCCAGATCGAAGTATGGCCCCGCATCAAGCCCCATCTGACGGCCGGCAAGGCGCTCTACTTCTCACACGGCTTCGGCATCACCTACAAGGAACGGACGGGCATTATCCCGCCGGCCGATATCGACGTCATCCTCGTGGCTCCCAAAGGATCGGGCACATCGCTCCGGCGCATGTTCCTCGAAGGACGCGGCCTCAACTCCTCCTACGCGATCTTCCAAGATGCTACCGGCAAGGCGTATGAGCGGGTCATCGCCCTCGGCATCGGCGTAGGATCGGGCTATCTCTTCGAGACCGACTTCAAGCGCGAAGTCTACTCCGACCTCACCGGCGAACGCGGCACGCTGATGGGCGCCATTCAGGGACTGTTGCTGGCACAATACGAGGTGCTGCGCGAAAACGGTCACACCCCTTCGGAAGCCTTTAACGAGACGGTCGAAGAACTGACCCAGTCGCTCATGCCCCTTTTTGCCGAAAAAGGAATGGACTGGATGTACGCCAACTGCTCCACCACAGCCCAGCGCGGCGCGCTCGACTGGATGACGCCTTTCCACGACGCCACCAAGCCTGTCTTTGAAAAACTTTATAAGGAAGTAGCAAGCGGAAATGAAGCGCAACGCTCCATCGACAGCAACTCACAACCCGATTATCGCGAGAAACTCGAAGCCGAGCTGAAAGCCCTCCGCGAAAGCGAGATGTGGCAAACCGGTGCCGTAGTACGCACCCTGCGTCCGGAGAATAATTGACTGTTATGAAACCTCTGCAAAATCCTCTGATAAAATTGTCCAATCCAGTTTTTTGCTGAATTGGACAATTTAGCTTGGGAAAATCTCGGAATTTGAAGTCTTACATTGCCGTCCGATAAAAGTTACTCTCGAAAGAAATAGGGTCTTTTTGATCGGACAGCATTGAAAGGCTACATCCCCAAAGACCTGTTCGAACAACTTTTTATGGACGGCGTACATCTGGCAACCAAGATAAAAAAGAACATGAAGAACGCTCTGATGCTTATGCACGATAAAATCATGCTTCGAAAACGCACTCTTATTGAATCTGTTAATAACGAACTGAAAAATATCTGTCAAATAGAACACACACGTCATCAAAGTTTTGACAACTTCATTACAAATAGGTTATCGGCTTTGATAGCTTACTCTTTCTTTTGAGAAGAAACCCTCCATAAACTTCTATCAAGAGCTTATGGATAACTCAAGATGGATGCCAGCTCAGGTCGAACTCACGTGATAATAGGAAGAATTACGGATAATCATTAAGCAAATACACCGATTCGCTCCTACATCAACAAAAAATCCAATATCCAAACAACCATTACGTCAGGCTTTCAGCCCTTGGTTGGGAAATTGTTAAAGGTTCATCGAGCCAGATGCAAATCATAACAAAAAAGCAACCTCCCTCTTGCGGGCAGTTGCTTTTTTATGAGTTGTGTTCGGATGTCCGGATTACTTACGGATGCCGAGTTCTTTGATGATGGCACGATAACGTTCGATATCGACCTTCATCAGGTAGTCAAGCAGACGACGACGCTTACCTACGAGCATCTTCAATGCGCGCGAAGTGTTGAAGTCTTTCTTGTTCTTCTTCATGTGCTCCGTCAGATGACTGATGCGGTACGTGAACAACGCGATCTGACTTTCTGCCGATCCGGTGTCGGCTTTCGATTTTCCGTATTTTCCGAAAATCTCTTCTTTTTTTGCTGAATCTAAATACATGTTCTACTTTGAATAAATTAATACCATTTTATTTAAGCGGCTGCAAAGATAGGGCTTTTATTCGGACAGACAAACGTTTCCGACCTCTTTTTTTTCGCGTCGTTGGATTTTTATGCTTACTTTTGCCCCCTGAAAGTAACAGGTTATCTATGCAAAAAATTAGAAATATTGCCATCATCGCCCATGTGGATCATGGCAAGACGACGCTGGTGGACAAAATGCTGCTGGCCGGAAAGCTTTTCCGCGAAGGACAGGCTGAGCCGGATCAGTTCTTAGACAGTAACGATCTGGAACGCGAACGGGGGATTACGATTCTCGCCAAAAACGTTTCCATTAACTATAAGGACTATAAGATCAATATCATCGATACGCCCGGTCATGCCGACTTCGGCGGCGAGGTGGAGCGCGTGCTCAATATGGCCGACGGCTGCCTCCTGCTTGTCGATGCGTTCGAAGGGCCGATGCCCCAGACACGTTTCGTGCTGCAGAAGGCTATCCAGATCGGGCTGAAACCAATCGTCGTCATCAACAAGGTCGATAAACCCAACTGTCGTCCGTCGGAGGTGCAGGAGATGGTCTTCGATCTGATGTTCAGCCTCGACGCCACAGAGGAACAGCTCGACTTCCCGACCCTCTTCGGTTCGGCCAAGCAGGGGTGGATGTCGGACGACTGGCAGCAGCCGACAGAAAATATTTATCCGCTGCTCGACGCCATCATTCAACATATCCCCGAGCCGGAAACACTCGAAGGGACCTCGCAGATGCTGATCACTTCGCTCGATTACTCCAAATACGTGGGACGAATCGCCGTAGGGCGTGTCCATCGCGGCGAACTTCGGGAAGGACAGGATATCGTGCTCTGCAAGCGCGACGGCTCGTTCGTGCGCTCAAAGATCAAGGAGATCGATGTGTTTGAAGGATTAGGGCGCAAAAAGGTAGAAGCCGTGCCATCGGGTGATATCTGCGCCGTAATCGGGGTGGAAGGCTTCGAGATCGGCGAGACGATTGCCGACGCCAACGAGCCGGAAGCACTGCCAACGATCGCTATCGACGAGCCCACGATGTCGATGCTCTTCACGATCAACAACTCGCCGTTCTTCGGCAAAGACGGGAAGTTTGTTACGTCGCGCCACATTTTCGAACGCCTCACGAAGGAATTGGACAAAAACCTCGCGCTGCGCGTAGAACCGACGGATGCGGCCGACTCATGGAACGTCTTCGGGCGCGGGGTACTGCATCTGTCGGTGCTTATTGAGACGATGCGCCGCGAAGGCTATGAGCTGCAGGTGGGACAGCCGCAAGTGATCATCAAGGAGATCGATGGTATTAAATATGAACCGGTAGAGCAACTGACAGTGAACCTGCCCGAAGAATGCGCCAGCAAAATCATCGACGTGGTGACAAAGCGCAAAGGAGAAATGATGTCGATGGAGAGTAAGAACGATCGTGTTTTTCTCGTCTTTACCATTCCTTCGCGCGGCATCATCGGGCTGAACAACCTCGTGCTTACGCTCTCGGCAGGCGAGGCCATCATGGCACATCGTTTCCTCGAATTTCAACCGTGGAAAGGGCCTATCGAGCGTCGCCAAAACGGTTCCATCATTGCGATGGAAACCGGCAATGCGTTTGCATACGCACTCAACAACCTGCAATCGCGCGGACGATTTTTCATCGCACCGGGCGAAGAGGTGTACGCCGGACAAGTAGTCGGCGAACATACGAAAGAAGGTGATTTGGTTGTGAATGTTACCAAATCGAAGAAACTGACGAATATGCGCGCCTCCGGCTCGGACGAGAAGGTGGCGTTGGCGCCTCCGACCGTCTTCAGCCTCGAAGATGCGCTCGAATACATCAAGGCCGACGAATACGTCGAGGTGACCCCTCACTTTATGCGCATGCGCAAAATCCTCCTCGACGAAAACGAACGCAAGCGGCAGCAAAAAGCGACGACAGAATAAACCAAACATGCCCGGGCGGAAAACGAATCTCGTGCGAGGCTTGCGGAGATGTTCGGTCGGCTGCGAAAAGTTTCGTGAAGTTCACGAATACTCCCGGTTCTCGACGAACGCCTCCGCAGGATACACGAGGATTTTAAAAAAAACAATAAAAAAGACCACCATTGTCACATAGGTGACATTTGAAGAACAGACATATCCGGATATTTGCACCACGAAATTTATTGATGTTACATGTAAAAAAATTGAAGGATATGGATGCTAAGATGTTTTGTTTCCAATGTCAGGAAACAGCTAAGGGAACCGGTTGCACGGTTCAGGGTGTTTGTGGTAAGAAGAGCGATCTCTCTGCCATGATGGATATGTTGCTGTTTGCCGTTCGCGGCATCGCAGTGTTGACTACCGGCCTGCGCAAGGCAGGGAAGGAAACAGGGCGTGAAGTTGATCATCTGATAGCCGACGCGCTGTTTTCGACGATTACGAATGCGAATTTCGACAAGGCGAGCATCCGTGTTCGGGTAGACCGCGCTTTCGCACTGCGCGACAAACTGAAACAACAGGCTGCCGAGGCCGGACTGCCTCCGTACAATGCCGAAGAAGTGGTATGGACGCCCGTAGCCGACGAATATGAAGAGAAAGGATTTTCCGAAGGAATCTTGCGCGAGACGAATGCCGACGTGCGTTCGCTCAAAGAACTCGTGATTTACGGCCTCAAAGGGATGGCCGCCTATGCTGAGCATGCTATGCGTCTAGGCTATGAAGACGACGAGATTTATGCATTTATGGAACGCGCGCTGAGCGATATAACCATCGGTGAGCTCAACGCCGAACAACTTACGGCACTCGTGCTTGAGACAGGGTCGGTGGGTGTCAAGACGATGGCCTTGCTCGATCAGGCCAATACCTCAACGTATGGCAATCCGGAAATGACGGAAGTGAACATCGGTGTGGGTACCCGTCCCGGCATCCTGATCAGCGGACACGACCTGCACGATATGGAAGCGTTGCTCAAACAGACCGAAGGTACAGGCGTCGACGTCTACACGCACAGCGAAATGTTACCCGCGCACTATTATCCGGCATTCAAGAAGTACAAACACTTCGTAGGCAATTACGGCAACGCATGGTGGAAACAACGCGAGGAGTTCGAGACCTTCAAGGGGCCGATTCTTTTCACCACCAACTGCATTGTGCCGCCTCTGCCTAAAAATACGTACATAAGCCGTATGTTTACAACAAACTCATCGGGTTACCCGGGCTGTAAACACATCCCTACAGGACCCGACGGAGAAAAAGATTTCAGTGAAATCATCGAGATCGCGAAGCAATGTGAGCCGCCTGTTCAGATCGAGAGCGGAACGATTATCGGCGGCTTCGCGCACCGTCAGGTGTTGCAACTGGCCGACCGGATTGTCGAAGCCATCAAGTCGGGCGCATTACGCAAATTTGTGGTTATGAGCGGATGTGATGGCCGTTTCCCCAACCGTACATATTATACGGATTATGCAAAAGGCCTGCCCAAAGATACGGTTATCCTCACCTCCGGATGTGCGAAATATCGGTATAACAAATTGAATCTGGGTGATATCAACGGCATCCCCCGCGTACTCGACGCCGGACAGTGTAACGATAGTTATACATGGGCGGTCGTGGCACTGAAACTGAAAGAAGTGTTCGAGCTAAACGACATCAATGAGCTTCCGATCGTATTCAATATTGCATGGTACGAGCAGAAAGCCGTCATCGTATTGCTCGCCTTACTCAGTCTCGGGGTGAAAAATATCCATATCGGCCCCACACTGCCGGCTTTCCTCTCGCCCGGTGTGACGCAAGTGCTCGTCAATACGTTTGGCCTTGCCGGTATCACCACCATCGAGGAAGATCTGAAACTCTGCATCTAAGAAGAAAGCAGAGAATACAATAGCAAGAAAGCCGTCCCTTCCTTCCGGTCGAGACGGCTTCTTTTATTCTTTTTCCGGACACAAATCCGGGTAAACCGCACGTGTTATCCGTAAACGATTTTCCCGCTCTCGTCGGTATACTCTTCGAGCCCTTTGCTATACTGGTTCATGGCACGGAGGCTCATGCCCATGCTCGAGAATCCACCATCGTGATAGAGATTCTGCATTGTCACTTTGCGCGTCAGATCGGAGAACAGCGTGATACAGTAGTTTGCACAGTCGTCAGCCGTCGCATTACCGAGCGGACTCATCTTATTGGCAAAGTCCATCAAGTGATCCATGCCTTTGATACCGCTTCCGGCCGTCGTCAACGTAGGCGATTGCGAAATCGTATTGATCCGCACGTTCTTTTCCCGTCCGTAGATGTAACCGAAGCTCCGCGCAATTGATTCGAGTAAGCTTTTTGCATCGGCCATATCATTATATCCGAAAAATGTACGCTGTGCCGCTACATAAGTGAGTGCTACAATTGATCCGTACTCAGCAATGGCCTCCTGCTTTTTGGCTACCTGCAACATTTTATGAAATGAGATTGCCGAAACGTCGAGCGTCTTCGACAGCAAATCATAGTCGAGATCGTCATACGTACGTTTCTTGCGTACGTTCGGACTCATACCGATGGAATGCAGTACGAAATCGATCGGACCGCCAAGAATTTTCACCGACTGTGAAAAGACCTCTTCCAAATCTTCCACACTCGTGGCGTCAGCTGGAATCGCTTCTGCCTGCAACTTGTCCGACAAAGCTTTGACTTCACCCATACGAATCGCCACCGGCGTATTAGTCAAAGTAATCCTTGCCCCTTCTTCGACGGCGCGCTCGGCTACCTTCCAGGCAATGGACATATCGTTTAATGCTCCGAAGATAATTCCTCTTTTTCCTTTTAATAAATTATGACTCATTTTCTTTCCTATTAAAATCCGGGGCAAAGATAGTGAAAGAACGCCAATGCAACAAACAGCCTTCCACTCCTTTCCTCCTCATTCCGCTACAGATACTTCGATCCGGTACTGCTTCTCGCCGAAATCATGTACCTTGGTATTAAAAAGAGGGTGTTTTCAGACATCGTTTTTTTGCTAAAAATACAGAGAAAAAGAAGAGACTGCCTCAAAATGGAGACAGCCTCTTCTCAATATAAAACCTATGATTAAAAAAGTTATTCGGCTTTCGGATCTTCCGAAGAAACTGACGGCTTCTCACCCAATTTTTCTTTCAGGGCTGCCAGCTCTTCGATATCACCCAGCGTGGTCTTCTCCATCACCGGATTATTCACTGTATCAACATTTTTCGACGCTTTTCTTTCACCGCCTCTCGAACCTTTCTGTTCGTCTTCGAAAGTACGGCTGTGCGAAAGAATGATGCGTTTCGCTTCCTTATTGAACTCGATCACCTTGAACGGCAGCTTCTCGTCCAATACGGCTGACGATCCGTCTTCTTTCGTCAAGTGCTTCGGCGTAGCAAATCCTTCTACTCCGTAAGGCAGCGATACGACTGCGCCTTTTTCGAGCATCTCGATGATCGTACCTTCATGTACGGAGCCAACATTGAAGAGTGTTTCGAAGACATCCCACGGATTTTCTTCCAACTGTTTGTGACCAAGACTCAAGCGACGATTTTCTTTATCGATCTCAAGTACCTGCACGTCGATATCCGCCCCGATCTGGGTAAATTCACTCGGATGCTTGATTTTCTTTGTCCACGACAAGTCGGAGATATGAATCAGTCCGTCTACGCCTTCTTCAATCTCAACGAATACACCGAAGTTTGTAAAGTTACGCACTTTGGCCGTATGTTTCGATCCGGTCGGATAACGTTGTTCGATATTTTCCCACGGATCTTCGCGCAGTTGCTTAATACCAAGCGACATTTTGCGTTCTTCGCGGTCGAGCGTAAGGATCACGGCCTCTACTTCGTCGCCCACCTTCATAAAGTCCTGTGCGCTGCGCAGATGTTGTGTCCAGCTCATTTCCGAAACATGGATCAATCCTTCTACACCCGTAGCCACTTCTACGAAAGCACCGTAATCGGCCATCACAACAACTTTACCGCTCACCTTATCACCTACCTTGAGGTTCGGATCAAGGGCATCCCACGGATGCGGGGTCAGCTGCTTCAGACCAAGCGCAATACGTCTCTTCTCGTCGTCAAAGTCGAGAATTACGACATTGATTTTCTCGTCGAGTTGAACAATCTCTTCCGGATGCGAAACACGTCCCCACGAAAGGTCGGTGATATGAATCAGCCCGTCTACGCCACCCAAGTCGACGAATACACCATAAGAAGTGATATTTTTGACTGTACCTTCGAGTACTTGGCCTTTTTCGAGCTTCGAAATGATTTCTTTCTTCTGCTGTTCGAGTTCGGCCTCGATCAGCGCCTTATGCGATACGACTACGTTCTTGAAATCCTGATTGATCTTCACGATCTTGAACTCCATCGTCTTGCCGACAAATACGTCGTAGTCGCGGATCGGCTTCACATCGATCTGCGAGCCGGGCAAGAACGCCTCGATACCGAAGATATCGACGATCATACCGCCCTTTGTACGGCATTTAACGTAGCCTTTGATGATTTCGTCTTTTTCAAGCGCTTCATTGACACGATCCCACGAACGAGCGGCACGCGCTTTCTTATGCGACAGAATCAACTGTCCCTTTTTGTCTTCCTGATTTTCGATATAGACTTCTACTTCGTCTCCTATCTGCAAATCCGGGTTATATCTGAACTCGGACATCGGTACGACACCGTCCGACTTGAAGCCGATGTTAACGACTACTTCACGCTTGTTGAGCGAAGTAACCGTTCCGATTACGACTTCCTTGTCTCTCATGGTATTCAAGGTCTCATCGTAGGTTTTGACCAGTTCGTCTTTTTTTACCTCCGTGTTTAAGTCCCCCTTTTCGTACGATTCCCAATTGAAGTTCTCGTCAGGGACAATGTTTTTTAAATTCTCCATTTTAAAGTTAATACTCCGTTTTTTTAATTAAAAGTTCGACAATCTATTTATTACTCACTAAAATAATCCGAAAAAGTGGGGCAAAGATAATGCTTTTTTTCAAGGAAGAAGCTGTTTCAAGCAGAAAAACTTTGAATTTCAATTTTTTCATGTGCTTTCGCGCGGATGTTTTTTGTCGTAATATCTCCGGAACGCAGCATCGGCCATCCAAAGCACGAAAGCTAATGCTCCGATGTATGCGTAAAACAAGAACGTAGACATCTCGGGGAGTGATATCCGCCACTGCGGCCATTGCCACGAAATGCCCAAAAAGAAAAACAGGCCAGCAAGCGCGCCAAGGAGAGAAATGATCAAGGCACCAATCCCCAGCAGGTTCAGACGTTCTTTGCGGTGTTCGGCACGGAGCAGCGCTTCCTGCCGGATACGTTCCATGAGGAGGGACTGAAAGCCCGCCGAGAGGCTTTTATCCGGCAGCCGGGCAAATAAATCTTTTAAACGGTCTTTTTCCATTTGTTCCATCATTCAATCCTTTCTACTTTTTATGTCATCCATTAACTTCTTGCGGATACGGTGCATCTTCACTTTCACGTTCGACAGCGTCAACCCCGTTATCTCCGCTATCTCCTCCATCGTCTTTTCCTGCTTGTAAAAAAGCAGGATCAGCGCCCGATCATCCGGCCGAAGTTGATCCAGTGCCTGCTCAAGTCGTTGTAGACGTTCCTCATTGAAAGCTTCGTCTCCCTCATCGTCCGATGTCTCTTCCGCCACACGCTCCATTCCCGAATCGTCGAACGACATCCATTCGCGCTTCGTCCGACGTGTCGCCGAAATAGCCGTGTTGTAGGCAATGCGGTAGAGCCACGTCGTGAAGCTGCTGTTACGTCGGAAGGAAGAAAGCGAGCGAAATGCTTTCAGGAACACGTCTTGTGTCAACTCTTCCGCATCTTCGCGATTGCCTACAATCCGCACCAATAAGGAAAAAACCGGCTGACTGTAACGTTCCAGCAGCGGAGCGAAACATTCCGCATCGCCTGCCTGAACCCTTTCAACATATTCCATGTCGCTCAACCGTTCCATATCACTATTGACGCACATCGGAGAGGCAGGTTACAGTTACCGACTGCAAAAATAAAAAAAATCGGGAAGAGTGTAACCTTTTTCCGAGATGCACGTCAAAAAGGGCAAACGAATTATTTATCATTTAAAATTTTAATATTATGTCAGAATTAGTGCCTATTTTTGTTGTATGGACTGTGTTTTATTATACGTATAAGTTGATCGGATTATACGCACGGCGGAAAGAACGATTGTTGATGATCGAGAAGATGAATGTAGTGGGAGATCTGGAACTTCCGGATAAAGAAACACTCACACATTCGTTTACTGCGTTACGTGTCGGTTGCCTGTTGATCGGAGTCGGAGTCGGTTTGTTGATCGGAGTCATGGTCCAAACGATGCTTGTCAGTGCCGGGTACGATATGAACCAGTGGACTGATCGAAAACTGTTTGATATGTCGTTCACAGCATGCATGCTGCTCTTCGGAGGAATCGGGTTGCTGGTTTCCTACCCTCTCGAACGTAAGTTTTTCCATCCCCAAAAGAACTAAAAAAAGTGTTTCAGGTACGGTACTCAAGGGTTAGTTATTATAACAAAAGACCTCTGCAAAATCCTTTTTTACAACAAACATGTATTATTTACAATCAATGAATTACACGCATAATTTTAATGTTTGAATGGAGTTTTGCAGAGGTCTCATCTATTTTATCCGATTCGTTGTCTGTCCGATAAAAGAGACACTCTTTCTTGCGAGAATAATTTTTATCGGACAGCATTGATTTTTTAATAGATGCAGATTGGAGCTTTCTCCTTTTTCTATATTTCATATTTCACCTTGTGTCCGGTATGCAAGTAGAGTTTTCTGCCTTCTGCTTCGTCGGCTCGGATGATTTTGTAAATGGTTTCGTGTGAAACGTAAGGCTGACTTTGGAGCTTACCCCTCTTCCATCTGCTTACTATTCGTCCATATCCTAAATATCCTGCTTCGAATATTTTTTACGAGAGAACTGTTATAAACTCCTGTTTTCTAACCGACTGCAAAAATAAGTCTAAAAAAACTAAAAAATCCACTTTTGACATATAAAAATGTGGTAAATTTGAGTCCGACGAGCAGAAGGGCTTTCTTGCGATTTCAACTTTTTCATGTACATTTGCAGGGCGTGAATGAAGAGGCTAAGCACATGGCACAAGAAAATCAGACGGAACAAGAACGAGACAAAGAAATGCTTCCTGACGAAGAAGTCCGGGCAGATGAAAACGCGTATTCTGACGATGAAATATCTGAAACATCAGAGGCGGAAGAGATCGCAGAAGACGACAGCATATTGCCTTCACGCTCCGGCTACACTGTGCCGGGAGGAGGCGACGCGGTCCATCATCTGCCGGGGATGTATCAGAGTTGGTTTCTCGATTATGCCTCGTATGTGATTCTTGAACGTGCCGTACCGCATATCAACGACGGATTGAAACCTGTTCAGCGGCGTATCCTGCATGCGATGAAGCGGATCGATGACGGCCGATATAACAAAGTGGCTAATGTTGTGGGGCAAACGATGCAATTTCACCCGCATGGCGATGCGTCTATCGGCGATGCATTGGTACAGTTGGGGCAAAAAGACTTGCTGATTGACTGCCAAGGGAACTGGGGAAATATCCTGACGGGCGACAGCGCCGCCGCACCGCGATACATCGAAGCGCGCCTCTCGAAATTCGCTCTCGAGACAGTGTTCAACCCTAAAACAACTCTTTGGAAGCTCTCATACGACGGTCGAAATAAAGAGCCGGTTAGCTTACCGATCAAATTCCCGCTGTTGCTTGCCCAGGGAGCCGAAGGTATTGCCGTCGGGCTGTCGTCTAAAATTCTACCGCATAACTTTAATGAACTGATCGATGCCTCGATTGCGCATCTGAGGGGGGAGGAGTTTAAACTCTATCCCGATTTTCAGACAGGCGGGTTGATCGATGTCTCGAAATACAACGACGGTGGTCGCGGAGGCATGGTCAAAGTGCGTGCGAAGATCGGTAAGCTCGACAACAAAACGCTTGTGATCACGGAAATTCCATTCGGTCACACGACCGGGTCACTGATTGATTCGATCATCAAGGCGAACGATAAAGGCAAAATTAAAATTCGCAAGGTTGATGACAATACCGCCAAAGATGTCGAGATTCTGATTCATTTGGCACCGGGTGTATCGTCTGACAAGACGATTGATGCGCTTTATGCTTTTACCGACTGCGAAAAAAGCATTTATCTCAACTGTTGTGTCGTCGAAGACAACAAGCCGTGCTTCATGTCGGTCAGCGATGTGTTACGTCACTCAGCCGATCAGACGATGAGTCTGTTGCGTCGTGAACTGGAGATTCAGAAAAGTGAACTGCTCGAATCGCTCTTTTACGCTTCGCTGGAGCAGATTTTTATCGAAGAGCGGATCTATAAGGATTCGGAATTTGAAAACGCAAAGGATATGGATAAGGCCGTGGCACATATCGACCGAAGGCTGGAGCCTTTCAAACCCGTTCTGATCCGTGACATCACCCGCGACGATATCCTTCGACTGATGGAGATCAAAATGGGACGCATCCTGAAGTTTAATGCCGACAAAAACGAAAAACTGATTGCCCAGTTGAAGAAAGACATCGCACAGGTTGAAAAACATCTGGCCAATATGGTCGGCTATACGGTGGCGTGGTTTTCGTTACTGAAGGAGAAATACGGTGCTGCTTATCCGCGACACACGGAAATCCGCAGTTTCGATACGATCGAGGCCACGAAAGTGGTCGAAGCCAACGAGAAACTGTATATCGACCGTAACGAAGGGTTTATCGGTACGAGCTTGAAAAAGGACGAGTTTATCTGCAATTGTTCCGACATCGACGATATCATTCTGTTCTACCGCGATGGCACGTATAAGGTTATACGTGTGAGCGATAAAATCTTTGTTGGCAAGGGGATTATCTACGTTAATGTCTTCAAACGGAACGACAGTCGTACAATTTACAATGTTATCTACCGTGACGGAAAGATTGGGCGAAACTTCATCAAGCGATTTGCCGTTACGGGAGTAACGCGCGATAAAGAATATACGGTAACGAGAGGTGCCGAAGGGTCGCGTATCCTATATTTCAGTGCTAATCCGAATGGAGAGGCCGAGACGGTAAAAGTGATTCTTAAACCCAAGCTGCGTCAGAAGACGCTCGTTTTTGAGAAAGATTTCAGTGAGATTTTGATCAAGGGCCGTGCCTCGATGGGGAATCTTTTGACGAAAGCCGAGATACATAAAATTACCTTGAAACAGAAAGGTAGTTCTACACTTGGCGGACGTCAGGTATGGTTCGATCGTGATGTGTTACGCCTCAATTACGATGGGCGTGGCGAAGAGTTGGGAGAATTCCAGAGCGATGACCAAATTCTGGTCGTGCTCCGCAGTGGCGAGTTTTATACCACCGACTTCGACCTGAGCAATCATTATGAAGAGAATATCCTCCTGATCGAACGGTACGACGGTCGTAAGATATGGACGGCCGTGCTCTATGATGCCGACCAGAAGTACGTTTATCTCAAGCGCTTCCAGCTCGATGCCGGTGGAAAGCGACAAAACTTGATGGGGGAGAATCCGGAGCATCGCCTCTACCTGCTCACCGACGAAGCCTATCCTCGTATCGAAGTGCTGTTCGGCGGGCACGACAGCTTCCGTGAACCGTTGATAGTCGATGCGGAACAGTTTATCGGCGTCAAGAGTGTTAAGGCGAGAGGGAAGCGTATCAGCACTTATCAGATAGAGACTGTTAATGAACTGGAACCGGTGCGCTTTGCTCCTGAAGAAGAGAACAGGCCGGCAACCGTACACGATGAAGAACCGGAAGAACGTGAGGAACAGATGAACCTCTTTGATGTATAGAAAAATAGAAAAATAAATAAATGAAAAAAACCGTTTGCTTCCTTTGTTTTTCGATGTTCGTCCTTTCGCTGTATGCACAGGCCGATGAGCCGCCATGCTCGGTGAATGAGGCGACACTGATCGGTTGCGGACGATATAAGATTAAGAATACCTACCTTTCGGCCATTAAATACGATGGTTGGGGGATCGATGTACTGAACGAAAGGACAAAGCTGATACGTCCGCGTATTTCCCGGCAGCAGACGCTTCACCTCGATTTGTCGACGGTGAATCATCCTGCGGGAACAAGCCGCGCTTATGCGGGCTTCATCGACTATGCTTACGGATTGCATTATCATTTCCGTCCGACTCCCGAGCTGAAAATTCTGGCGGGAGGTTCGGCCGGCGCCATGTTCGGTTTTGTTTATAATATGCAAAACGGCAACAATCCGGCAGCATTACACGTTGATTTGGATATGCGCCTCTCCGCAGCGGTCATTTATACTTTCCGTCTGCACCACAGCCCGTTGACGGTTCGTTACCAGACGGATATTCCGGTAGTAGGGATGCTTTTTTCGCCGCATTACGGACAGTCGTATTACGAAATATTCGGTGTCGGCAATTCGGACGGCGTTATTCAATGCTTTTCTTTGCACAATAAATGGGCCCTCCGTAACTACCTGACCGTCGATTTACCTGTCGGTAACTGGACGGTTCGCCTTGGTTATCTGAATGATCTTTATCAGACAAAAGTAAATGGCATTCAGACTGATTATGTGTCTCACAGTTTTATGGTGGGGATGGTGAAGGAATTGATTTCGTTGAGTGGTAAGCATCTTCGAAAAACGCATTTGTATCAAAGCGCATATTATTGAGAGATGAAATATTATTTGAAAAATCTCTTTTTCTTCCTGGGAATCCTGTTTTCATCCTGTGAGAAGGCTGATGACTATACAATGGATGCGCGTGCCAATTTCGAAGCGCTCTGGACTATCATGGACAAGCATTATTGTTTCTTCGGATATAAAGATGTAAATTGGGATGAGGTCTATCAGAAGTATAGCCCTCAGGTAACGGATACGATGGATCGATACCAGCTGTTTGATTTGTTGGGAAACATGCTGGCCGAATTGAAGGACGGACATACGAATCTCGTATCGCCGTTTAATGTCGCCCGTTACTGGTCGTGGTACGAAGATTATCCGGCCAACTTTAATCGGGAAATACAAAAGAACTACCTCGGCACCCGTTATTCGATTGCCGGAGGAATGAAGTACGTGCAATTACCGGAAACGAAAATCGGTTATATTTACTATGGAAGTTTCTCGAACAGTGTCGGGGAGAAAAATCTGGACGAAGTTCTTTTTGCTTTCCGGAAATGCAAAGGATTAATTATTGATGTGCGTGATAACGGTGGCGGCTCGCTGACTAATTCAGACCGTATAGCCTCCCGCTTTCTGAAAAAGAAAATGGTTGCCGGATATATCCTTCATAAGAAGGGGCCTGCACATGACGCCTTCTCCGAACCGTACCCAATCGAATTGGAGCCCTCGAACCGCCTTCGCTGGATGCGCCCGGTCGTAGTGCTTACCAACCGCCACAGTTACAGTGCAACGAACGACTTTGTAAATAAAATGAAGCTTCTTGATCAGGTGACTATTATGGGCGACCGGACAGGCGGAGGAAGCGGACTTCCCTTTAACTCCGAACTTCCTAACGGATGGACCGTGCGCTTTTCAGCTTCTCCCATGCTCGACGCCGACAAACAACATACCGAAAGCGGCATCGACCCGGATATTAAATTGGATATGAGAATGGAAGATATGGAGAAAGGGAAAGATACCATCATCGAAGAAGCAATTCGCTACATTGTTTCAAAGACGGAGAAGAATTGAGTCATTTATAAATCCTCCTTTGTGTGTGGCTGTTGTATGGTTTCATGTCGGGATGCTTGCTGAAAAGATGTTCCATGTAGGGCTGACCGAAAGAAGTACAGTATGGTTTCCTGGCTCATAATAAGCCACTTTAGATCAACTTAAAGAGTTTTTAGCGAAAGTCGTCCGATAAGACAGAACGACGGCGAAGTGAAAATAAAAAAAAATCCATACCTTTGCGAGTTACAATAGCAGGGATAAAATACGGTAACAAATACGCGCGATTGTAATAAAAAGAAAAGAACACTATGGGAAAAATTATCGCATTAGCAAATCAGAAAGGCGGTGTTGGAAAGACGACCACGACCATCAATCTGTCTGCATCGTTAGCGGCTTTAGAGAAGAAGGTACTGGTAATCGATGCCGACCCTCAGGCTAACGCATCTTCGGGATTAGGTATTGATATCAAAAATCTGGACTGTTCTCTTTACGAATGTCTTATCAATGGTGAGGAGCCACATAAAGCAATCGTAAAGACCGAACTGGAAGGATTGGACGTGTTTCCGTCGCATATCGATCTGGTCGGGGCAGAAATCGAAATGCTGAATATGGAGCAGCGAGAGCAAATTTTAAAGCGGATCATCGAGCCATTAAAAAGTGCGTATGACTATATTTTGATTGACTGTTCTCCATCATTGGGGCTGATTACGGTGAATGCGCTTACGGCGGCCGATTCGGTTATTATCCCCGTTCAGTGTGAATATTTTGCGCTGGAAGGGATCAGTAAATTGCTGAACACGATTAAGATTATCAAGTCGAAATTAAATCCGGCGTTGGAAATTGAAGGTTTTCTGATTACCATGTATGACTCGCGTCTGAGGGTGGCTAACCAGATCTATGAAGAGGTGAAACGCCCGTTCCAAGATTTAGTGTTCAAAACGGTCATTCAGAGGAATGTAAAATTGGTGGAAGCGTCGAGTTTCGGAAGCCCCATTTTACTTTATGATGCGGACTCGAAAGGAACGGCTAATCACATGCAACTGGCACAGGAATTGATTGAGAAAAATAAATAACAGATGGCAAAACCGAATAAAAACAGACTGGGACGTGGGTTGGAGGCTCTCCTTACCCCACCGGATGAAGTGACGACAAGTGGCTCTTCTTCGATTAACGAAATTGAACTGGCTCAGATTGAACCGAATCCTGATCAACCTCGTTCAATCTTCGAGGAAGATACGCTGAACGAACTCGCTCAGTCCATCCGTACCTATGGTGTCATTCAGCCCATTATCCTGAAAGATACCGGTTCGGGGAAATACCTGATTATTGCCGGTGAACGCCGTTATCGCGCAGCCGTTAAAGCCGGACTCGAAAAAATACCGGCTTATATTAAAACATCTGCCGATGAGAATATTGCGGAGCTTGCCCTGATCGAGAACATACAACGTGAAGACTTAAATGCGATCGAAACGGCACTGGCTTATCAGAAACTGATCGATTCGAACGGCTTCACGCAGGCGGAGCTGAGCGAACGCGTCGGAAAAAAACGGACAACGATTGCGAATTATCTGCGTCTCTTGAAACTTCCGGCAGAGATACAAGTCGGGTTGAAAGATAAACGGATTGATATGGGGCATGCACGTGCCATGATTTCGATCGATGATCCCGAAGTCCAACTAGCACTCTATGAGCAGATCATCACACAAGGATTATCTGTCAGAAATGTAGAAGAGCTGGCTCGAAATGCTTTGGCTGGAGAAGAAGTGAAACCTCAGGAGGTGGCGACTTCGCCACAACCTTCCCGTAAAATTCTGCCGGAAGAATTTAAAATCCTCAAGGAGCATCTGTCATCATTCTTTCAAACGAAGGTAAAACTGACATACAACGAGGAAAGTGGGAAAGGAAAGATCACGATACCGTTCCAGTCGGAAGGAGAACTGGAAAGTATCATGGGACTTTTAGACCGCATGAAAGAAGGATAAATCAAGAGAAAAATGCCTCATGAAGGATCGGTGTAAGAAAATGGTCGGTGTTTGGTTGTGTGTCGTGGGCTGGATAGGCTTTTCTATGGAAGGAAAAGCGCAGGAAGTTATCACAGCGGCAGAAGATACGATCCGTATACCGGCAAATGTAGCCATGGAGTCATGGCAGGAGACAGACACCGTAAGCATGAGCCATACACCTACTTCGTTTAAACCCAATCCGAAAAAAGCGGTTGTTTATTCGGCTATCTTCCCCGGATTGGGGCAGATTTATAACCGGAAATATTGGAAATTACCTCTTGTGTATGGAGGGTTCATGGGATTCGTTTATGCCGTGACGTGGAATAACAAAAACTATCGGGACTATTCGGAAGCCTACCTGCATATCGTCACGGATAATCCGGCGAAACCCGATACGTGGCATTCGAGCTGGAAGAATTTTGTGCCGGCAGGCCGGGATCCGAAAGATTATATTTCGAATGCGAACTTCAGAAGTAATCTGAAAAGCGGAAAAGACTATTACCGTCGTTATCGCGATTTGAGTATTATTCTTACCGTTGCGTGGTATTTTCTTTGTATTGCAGATTCTTATGTTGATGCTCAATTGTTCGACTTCGATATATCGAGCGATCTGTCTTTACATCTCGAACCTGTAGTGGTACCTCGCACAAGTTACAGTCCGCAATTATACGGGCTCAATTGTAGTATAAAATTTTAATGATATGAAGAAGATTCTTTTTGCCCTATGGATATGCAGTTTAGCGGTGCCGGCTATTTCAGCTCAAGACGATCGCAACAGTTCCCGTCTGGATATGACAAGCTATTCCGTCTTATCAGCCGACTCGTCGTATGAAGCTATCGGACTGATACCTGAAGTAATGGACGAAAATGTGAAAGCCTTGCTTCAGAGTTGGCATGCCCAATATCATTCACAGACCGAGAAGCACTGTCTGGATGACAATGAAAATGTTTATTTTGCCGATGAAATTTACCGTGACCGGTTAGCCCGTATTCCCAGTATCATTCCGCTCGATTATAATCCGATTGTACGTAACTGTATCAGCCTGTATGCCGACCGTCGTCGCGACTTGGTACGGTACATGATGGGAATGGCGGATTTGTATTTCCCTATTTTCGAACAAATTTTAGACCAGTATGATTTACCGCTCGAGTTGAAATATCTGGCTGTTGTCGAGAGCGCACTCAATCCGCGGGCTTTGTCGAGGGTCGGAGCCGCCGGCCTCTGGCAGTTTATGCTTCCCACCGGGAAACTCTACGGTCTGGAGATCAATAGTCTGATTGACGAGCGATTAGACCCCTATGCTTCCACTCATGCGGCTTGTCGTTACTTTAAAGATATGTATGCGACTTTCGGAGACTGGCATTTGGTGCTGGCCTCATATAATTGTGGACCCGGTAATGTAAACAAAGCGATCCGGCGTGCCGGGGGGCGAACGAACTTTTGGGATATCTTTCCCTATTTACCGAAAGAAACACGCTCATATGTGCCTCTTTTTATTGCTGCAACATACATTATGACGTATCATTGCGAGCATAACCTCTGTCCGATGCAGACGAGCCTGTCTGTCGCTTCGGACACGGTCATGATTCGGAAAATGCTACACTTGCAGCAGGTGTCCGATCTTCTGAAAGTAGATATGGAACTTCTAAGGGCTTTTAACCCGCAATACAAACGCGAGATCATTCCGGGCAACATCAGGCCTTCCGTACTTAAACTGCCGGTACAGGCCACGTATGCTTATATTGATCATCAGGATACAATCAATCTTCACCGGGCGGAAGAACTTTTAGGAAACAGCATGCCGGAAAGCGAGCTGTCTGTAGCTGCAAAGGGAGTGACTAGCTCAATGAAGGAGACGATCAAGCATACCGTGGAGTCCGGCGAGAATCTTTATATTATTGCGAATCGATACGGGGTCACGGCCCAAAATATTCGTAAATGGAACCGGTTGAAATCTAATCGGGTGCCGCGTGGAAAACAGTTGATCATTCACGTTGATAACGGAGGCATCCATTATGGAGCAGAAACACAGCACGAAAACAGTAGTTTGGCGGCGATAGCGTCGACGGTTTCTCAGACGACCGCTTCCTCATCATCAACCGTCAGGCCTCAAACTCAGAAAAAGTCAACGAAGAGTCAGAAAGGGTATGTGTCGTATAAGGTAAGATCCGGGGATTCCCTTATGAAGATTGCCCGCAAATATCCCGGAGTTACGGTTGCAAAAATCCAATCGGCGAACCGATTGAAAAATTCGACAATTCATGCCGGCCAGATATTGAAAATACCAGTAGGGTGATAAAAGAAAAGACATGAATACACAAGAAGAGCTGCTCGCCGCGGAAGAGCAAATGGTACAAGAAGAATTCAACCGCCTGCTCGACGATTATTTTCATACGAATCACCGACGAAAGATTGAACGTATAACCAAAGCTTTCAATTTTGCCCATCAGGCGCACAAAGGCGTAAGGCGCCGTTCGGGCGAACCTTATATCATGCACCCTCTGGCAGTTGCCCGTATTGTATGCAATGAAATGGGACTTGGCTCCACCTCTATTTGTTGCGCCTTGTTGCATGATGTGGTTGAAGATACGGAATACACGGTCGAAGATATTCGCAACATGTTCGACGATAAAATTGCTCAGATCGTGGATGGTCTGACCAAGATCAGCGGGGTCATTTTCGACGAGCAGGCGTCGGCACAGGCCGAGAACTTCCGTAAGCTGCTGCTTACGATGAGCAGCGACATCCGCGTGATCCTGATCAAAATGGCCGACCGTCTGCACAACATGCGGACGCTTAGTTCCATGCTCCCGGCCAAGCAGTATAAGATTGCCGGTGAAACCTTGTTTTTGTACGCTCCGCTGGCGCATCGGCTGGGACTATTCGCGATCAAAACCGAATTCGAGGATCTTAGCTTCAAATATGAACATCCTCAGGAATACGAAACCATCAATCAGAAGCTCAAAGCTACCGAAGCGGCTCGTCAGCGTCTGTTCGAGAAATTTGCCAAACCGGTAGATCAGAAGTTGCAGGCTATGGGGCTGACGTACGAGATGCGTGCCCGTGTCAAGTCGGCCTATTCGATCTGGAACAAGATGGTCTCGAAGAATATCCCTTTCGAAGATATTTACGATCTCTTTGCCGTTCGTATTATTTTCGAGCCTAAAGAGGGAGTGGATGAGAAGAATCTTTGCTGGGATATTTATTCGGCCATTACGGATGTTTACCGGATTCGTCCCGATCGGCTTCGCGATTGGGTAAGCAGACCTAAATCAAATGGTTATCAAGCCCTTCATGTGACAGTGATGGGGCCTGACGGACAATGGATCGAAATACAGATTCGCAGCCGCCGGATGGATGACATTGCGGAGAAAGGTTTTGCAGCTCACTGGAAGTACAAGGAAAAGCACATCGAAGAAGATACGGAGCTGGATAAATGGCTGGCTACGATTACCGAGATTCTGGAAAGCCCGAATCCCAATTCGCTCGACTTTCTGGATACAGTCAAGATGAATCTTTTCTCGTCCGAGATTTTTGTTTTTACTCCGAAAGGAGATATCAAAACTCTTCCCCAAGGAGCGACGGCTCTTGATTTTGCATATACCCTGCATACCAATATCGGAAATAGTTGTATCGGAGCGAAGGTGAATCACCGGCTCGTACCGCTGAGTCATCCGCTGTCGAGCGGAGATCAGGTGGAAATTCTGACATCCCGTTCGCAGAAGCCGGCTCCCGAATGGCTGAACTATGTCGTGACGGCCAAAGCGCGAACAAAAATCGAGGCTTTTCTCAAGCGCATACGCCGGGAGGCCGTCAGAGAAGGTGAACAGAAGTTGCTGGAAGCGTTTAAGAAAGCCGGTATCGAACCCACCACTTCGCGGATGGACAAGGTGGCGATCTATTACGGATTTTCGTCGCGCGAAGATTTTTGCTACGCGATTGAGAAAGGCGATATGACCCTCCCGGATAATCTCAGGAAACTGATTCAGGAAAAGACCGACAATGTGCTCTTCAAATATCTGAAACAGGCGCTTCGGGTGGGGAAAAAGAAAGAAATACAGATCACGATTCAACCCGAAAGTAACAAGAAGAAGATTGAGCAGTTCGACCGAAAGAAGACGTATGTGCTCAGCGAAAACAAGTTCGACCGGAATTATGTCGTGGCCAGTTGTTGCAAACCGATTCCCGGAGACGAGGCACTGGGATTTATCAATGACGACGGCAACGTGGTCGTACACAAAATATCATGCCCGATTGCGACACGACTGAAAAGCAGTTTCGGCGAACGGATTCTCTCCACGGTATGGAGCAACCATATCAATACGTCGTTCGAAGCAACCCTCGAAATCAAAGGAATCGACTCGCTGGGTGTTTTAAATACGATCACGAAAACGATCTCGGAAGATTTCAATGTCTATATTCAGAAATTATCCATCGAAGCTAAAGACGGAGTATTTGAAGGGAAAATTAAGATGATGGTACACAATGTAGAAGATATCCAGAAAATGTGTGTCATCCTTTCAAAAATCAAAAACATCAAATCGATCGCTCGGATTGCGGATTAATAGAAATATCTCAAAATATTGCTGTCCGGTAAAACTTTTAGGACTGTAAAAAATTAGGGCCGACACTTCTG
>NZ_JBQNAZ010000018.1:0-53273 GCF_052170195.1 Tannerella sp.
GGCCTGGTGTTTTTATCTGCCCGGTGTAAAATCTCGAGGATTTTATCTAAATTTGCATCCTTAATTCCGAAGAAAGTATATTGACTATGAACAAATATACCCGACAGGTACTCGTATTGTTGACTGGGCTTACGGTTATTTGGCAGGCCTCAGGGCAGCGTAAGATCGCATCGTACGAACAGTACATTGATCAGTACAATCATCTGGCGGCTGAGCAAGAGAAGAAATACAATATTCCAGCCAGTATCAAGCTGGCTCAGGCGATTATCGAGTCGGGTGCAGGTCGGGGAAAGCTGGCTATAGAGGCGAATAATCACTTCGGGATCAAATGTCATAGAGACTGGAAAGGTAAAAAGACGTATCACGACGACGATTTAAGAAACGAATGCTTCCGCAAATATAGATCGGTCACGGATTCTTACGAAGATCATTCCCGTTTCCTGTCCGAAGGTTCACGCTATGCCAAACTGTTTACGCTGAATAAAAAAGACTACCGGGGATGGGCTAAAGGACTTCAACAGTGCGGGTACGCCACCGATCGGGCATACGCCAACAAACTCATCAAACTGATCGAAGATTACGAACTGTATCTTTACGACATGGGCGGGAAAAGCGGAAATAAAGCCTCGTCGTCGTCGAAGAAGAAAGCATCGAAGAAGAAACTCGAAAAGGAATCGCCACAAAAGAAAACCTCCCCTGCTAACGATGGAAAACGATTGCTCCCCCGAAATATTTACAAGACATACGGGTTGATTTATACCATCGCACGATATGACGATTCGTTCTCTCAAATCGCTGATGATTTGGGATTCAAGACAAAAGATCTGGCACGATATAACGAAGTCCCAGAAGATTTTCCGCTCCGCCAAGGCGACATCATCTATTTGGAAAAGAAAAAGAAGAAGGCCGAAATGCCGAACCTTTTTCATCAGGTACAGATTGGCGAATCGATGCACAGCATTTCGCAATATTACGGCATACGCGTGAAGAGTCTTTACAAACTTAATTACAAAGACCCGGATTATGTTCCGGCAGAAGGAGAAACGCTTAAACTCAGATAACGAACCAATGCTACATCGCTTTCGCACATATTATTACACCTTTTTAATAGGAATTCTTGTCGCAGGGCCGGCACGCTGCATGACCGGCACGCTGCTTTCACCACTGCCGGAGAAACTCAACCCGTCGGTCTGCGAAGAGTATATCCGGACTTATTACAAGACGGCTATCCGGCAGCAGCGCAAGCACAATATCCCTGCCAGCATTATTTTGGCGCAGGGAGTGTTGGAATCGGGCGCAGGGCAGAGCTATTTGGCTCTGGCGGGCAACAACCATTTTGGAATTAAGTGTAAGAACTGGAAAGGGCCTTGTATCTGCAAGGACGACGACCTGAAACAGGAGGCGTTTCGAAAATATGTGAGAGTAGAAGAATCGTTCGAAGATCATTCTCTTTTTCTCACCGGACGAGATCATTATAAGCCACTCTTCCGGTTAAGGACAACGGACTATAAATCATGGGCACACGGTTTGAAGAAATGTGGCTACGCGACCGATCCGCACTACGCCGTCAAATTGATCGGGCTAATTGAAAAATACGGGCTGTATTACTTCGATACGGCGAAAGAAACCGATCCGCCCGTGATCCTGAAACAGCCGGCAGCCCGTCCCGCATCCGGTACTACGGTCTCGAAAGTTCGGAGCACGACCAAAAAAGGAACGCACGCCAAGCCCGTGGTAGCCACAAAAAAAACGGCCTCAAGTGCAAAAAAACAGACATCGACTTCTAAAAAACAACATAAACGATGAACGACCAACGATACATGCAACGCGGCGTAAGCGCATCGAAAGAAGATGTACACAACGCCATTAAACACATCGACAAAGGACTTTATCCGAAAGCCTTTTGCAAGATTATCCCCGATATATTGGGGGGAGATCCGGAGTATTGCAACATTATGCACGCCGACGGCGCCGGAACCAAGTCGTCACTGGCTTATCTCTATTGGAAAGAGACGGGCGATCTCTCCGTGTGGAAAGGTGTCGCACAAGACGCGCTGATCATGAATATCGACGACCTGCTCTGCGTAGGCGCGATCGACAATATCCTTGTATCAAGCACGATCGGCAGAAATAAAATGCTTATCCCCGGAGAAGTGGTCTCAGCCATTATCAACGGCACGGACGAGCTGCTGGACGAGCTGCGCGATATGGGTGTAGGCGTCTATGCCACCGGTGGTGAAACGGCCGATGTCGGCGATTTGGTGCGTACGATCATCGTCGACAGCACAGTTACCTGCCGCATGCGCCGCAGCGATGTGATTGATAATGCGCGTATATGTCCCGGCGATGTGATCGTCGGGCTGGCATCGTTCGGACAAGCCACGTATGAGAAGGTGTACAACGGAGGGATGGGGAGCAACGGTCTGACGAGCGCGCGGCACGATGTCTTTGCCCGCTATCTGGCCGAAAAATACCCCGAAAGTTACGACGCGGCGGTACCTCGCGAACTGGTCTACTCGGGCGGCATGACGCTGACCGATACCATAGACGGCGTACCCCTCGATGCCGGAAAGTTGGTGCTCTCTCCCACCCGCACGTATGCGCCGGTAGTGAAAAAGCTGCTCGATACGATGCGTGGTGAGATACACGGCATGGTACACTGCTCGGGCGGTGCGCAGACAAAGATCCTGCATTTTGTGGATCAGGTACGCGTCGTTAAAGATAACCTCTTTCCCGTGCCACCGCTGTTCCGCCTCATCCGTGAACAGAGCGGAACAGACTGGGCGGAGATGTATAAAGTGTTCAACATGGGCCATCGACTGGAGATTTACCTCGCACCCGAAAGAGCGGACGAGGTGATTGCCATATCCAAATCGTTCGGCATCGACGCGCAGGTGATAGGACGCGTCGAGCCGGGAGAAAAGAAAGAGTTAATCATCCGAAGCGAGTTCGGCGAGTTTACATATTAAAGTAAGGGCCTCCGTCACGTTTCATTTTTCATCATCATTATACCTTTTATTTAGATGACAGATCATCATTCCCTGCTTCAAAAACTCGAAGGCCTTACCGGACGCTTCGACGAAGTTTCTACGCTGATTACCGACCCGGAAGTCATCGCCGACCAGAAGCGTTTCGTTCGTTTGACGAAAGAATACAAAAGTCTGGAAGACCTTATCGCGGCCAAAAAGGAGTACGAAAACCTGTTGGGCAACCTTGACGAAAGCAAACGCATCCTGATGAGCGAGAGCGATCCCGACCTGAAGGAGATGGCACGTGAAGAAATGACCGAATGTGAAGAAAAAATCCCCCGGTGTGAGGAGAAAATCAAGTTGATGCTCGTTCCCGCCGATCCGGAAGACGCGAAAAACGCGATTGTGGAGATTCGCGGCGGCACAGGAGGCGATGAAGCGGCGTTGTTTGCCGGCGATCTGTTCAGGATGTACTCGAAATACTGCGAGACGAAAGGCTGGACAATTGCCGTATCGAGCTGCAACGAAGGGACGTCGGGCGGCTTTAAGGAAATCATCTTCACCGTCACCGGCGACGGGGTATACGGCGTCCTCAAGTACGAATCGGGCGTGCATCGCGTACAGCGCGTACCTCAGACCGAGACGCAGGGACGGGTGCATACATCGGCCGCCACGGTAGCCGTGCTCCCCGAAGCCGATGAGTTCGATGTCGAGATTAACGAAGGAGAAATCCGCTGGGACACGTTCCGCAGCAGTGGCGCGGGTGGACAGAACGTCAACAAGGTGGAGTCCGGCGTGCGTCTGAACTACAACTGGAAGAACCCGTTGACCGGTATCGTGGAAGAAATCCACATCGAATGTACCGAGACGCGCGACCAGCCGAAGAATAAGGAGCGCGCCCTCGCCCGTCTGCGCTCCTTCATTTACGACAAGGAGCATCAGAAGTATATCGACGACATTGCCTCGCGTCGCAAGACGATGGTTTCCACAGGTGACCGGTCTGCCAAAATCCGCACCTACAATTTCCCGCAAGGGCGCATCACCGACCATCGCATCAATTATACGATTTACAACCTCGCCGCTTTTATGAACGGGGATATACAGGACTGCATCGACCGCCTCATCGTTGCCGAAAATGCCGAACGGATAAAAGACAGCGAGCTGTAGAACCGTTTCTCCACTCATCAAACCGAATATAAATTGAATAAACTGACAAAAATGATTATGACCAAACAAACATTATTTGAGAATATCCGGCGCAAGGCGTCTTTTCTTTGTGTCGGGCTGGATACGGATCTACAAAAAATCCCTCCGCATCTGTTGAAAGAAGACGATCCGATCTTTGCCTTCAACAAAGCCATTATCGATGCCACGGCGCCGTACTGCATCGCTTATAAACCCAATCTGGCTTTTTACGAATGCTACGGGGTGAATGGCTGGATGGCGTTTGAAAAAACGGTGCGCTACGTGCGCGAGCATTACCCCGATCAATTCATCATTGCCGATGCCAAGCGGGGAGATATCGGAAATACATCGGCCATGTATGCCCGTACATTTTTTGAAGAAACGGAGGTAGACGCGCTGACCATCGCCCCGTATATGGGCGAAGACAGTGTTACGCCTTTTCTCGGCTACGCAGGCAAATGGGTCATTCTGCTTGCCCTCACGTCGAACAAAGGATCGCACGATTTCCAACTGACGGACGACGCTTGCGGGGAAAAGCTCTTCGAGCGCGTCTTGCGCAAGTCGCAGCAATGGGGCAACGACGAACAAATGATGTACGTTGTCGGAGCCACACAGGGACGGATGTTTGAAGACATTCGCCGCATCGCCCCGAATCACTTCCTGCTCGTTCCGGGCGTAGGCGCGCAGGGCGGTTCGCTCGAAGAAGTATGCCGTTACGGAATGAACAAGACCTGCGGACTGATCGTGAACTCCTCTCGCGCTATTTTGTACGCGGACCGGACGGAAGCGTTTGCCGAAGCCGCCCGTCGTGAAGCACAAGCCGTGCAGGAGCAAATGGCCCGCTATCTGGACGAATACCTGTAAGGCGACACGCGAAAAGTTCACATAACCGAATTGATTCATCCAACATACACAACATCCATGAAACATCGAATATTCCTTTTGCTCATCGCGTTCATGCTGCCTACTCTTTCGATGCGGGGGCAGCATGATACGGAAGAACAGCTCCGCGCCCTGACACACGCCTGGAACGACGCGCATACAGCCGCCCGACTGGCCGAACTGGAGCCGCTCTACGCATATCATCTCCATCTTTACGGGACGATGATCTCACCCTCAAGAGCCGTCAGGCTGAAAAAAGGGTATCTGAAGAATCATCCCGGATTCACGCAACGCATCGACGGCGACATCAAGGTAGAACGCCTGACCGACGCGATTTACCGTTCGTCGTTCTCCAAAATAACGCTTCAGGACGGTAAAGAGAGCGTCGTACAAGGCCTGCTTTACTTCCGCAAAGACGAATCGGACGAATGGAACATCTACTGTGAGAGTGACGACGTCACGAACAAACGCCTCAAGTCCCGTGTAGTGAAAGAATTTTCGTTCATGGCCAAACCCGAGAGTGAGGAAGACATCGTTTCGTGCCTTCTCTTCTCGACCCAAATGTATCGCAATGCGAAAAAAGATTATCCCGGAATGCATGTACGCATCATGTTCGACAGTACACCGGACGACGGTGAAAGTTCAACGTACAGCGCACGTCTCTTTCTCGACAGCGACGATGCCCCCAGAATCGAGACCCTCGGCTTTTTCTCTTACGATATCAAAGAAAGAAAGTGTTACCTCTACCGTCCCGGATATAACGATGACGAAGGCGCGGAAGAATACCTCGATTACGACCATGCCGTCGAGCTTTTCTTAGACCCGTAATGCTCCATACATCGTATGCTTCCGCAAAGCATGCACACATACCGTATGCCCCAGCCCGTAACGACAGAAAATATCCGTCGCGAAAACGTAATTATTCAGCGCAAAATATAGGCAGTTTCAATTTTTTAGTATCTTTGTGGACTTTAATTTACATAAAGAACAAATAAAGCGAATGGAGTTTACGGCTCAACAAATAGCTGATTTTCTAAACGGGACGATAGAGGGAGATCCGGCCGTGAAGGTACATAATTTCTCAAAGATCGAAGAAGGACAGCCGGGTACACTCACCTTTCTGGCCAACCCCAAATACGAACATTATATCTACGGCACCCAAGCCAGCCTCGTTCTGGTTAACAATGATTTCAGCCCCTCGGCACCCGTAGCGGCGACGCTCATCAGAGTACCCAATGCGTATGCCGCGCTGGCTGCCTTGCTCAATGTGGTAGAACAGCGGAACGAACCGAAAAAGGGTACCGCCGCCTCGGCTTTTATCGCCGCCTCGGCCAGTGTCGGGAAAGATGGCTATGTGGGAGAGTTTGCCTACATCGGCGAAAATACTACCATCGGCGAGGGATGCCGTATCTTCCCGCACGCTTATATCGGTGACCATGTGACGATCGGCGATCATACGATTGTATATCCCCACGTCACGATTTACGACGGCTGCGTCATCGGCAAGAACTGTATTCTCCACGCCGGGGCCGTCATCGGTTCCGACGGATTCGGGTTTGCCCCCGAAAACGGCGAGTATAAAAAGATTCCGCAACTCGGTAATGTCGTGCTTGAAGACGATGTAGAAGTGGGTGCCAATACGACCATCGATCGCGCGGTGATGAATTCGACCGTTATCCGTAAAGGTGTTAAGCTCGACAACCTCGTCCAGATCGCGCACAACGTCCAAGTCGGCGAAAACACTGTCATGGCGGCTCAAGTAGGCATCTCCGGTTCTACGAAGGTAGGCAGCCGGTGCATGATTGGCGGACAAGTGGGTCTCGGCGGACATATCAATATCGGCGACGACACGCAAATCGGTGCACAGTCCGGTATCATCAGTCATATCGAAGCTCATTCGCGCGTCATGGGTTCGCCTGCCATACCTCTCAAAAACTTCTTCCGTTCCGGTATCATCTACCGCAAATTGCCGGAGATGTACGTCGAATTGAACCGGCTGAAGAAAGAAATAGACGAACTGAAACAGAAAAAACAATAAACAGATAATACGATGCACAAGCAAAAGACACTCGCGTCCGAATTTTCCTTGCAGGGAAAAGGACTTCACACGGGATTGGACATCCATATCACGTTCAAGCCTGCCCCCGAAAATCACGGATACAAGATCAAACGTACTGACCTCGAAGGACAGCCCGTCCTTGATGCATTAGCCGAGAACGTGATCCATACACAACGGGGCACGGTCATTGGTAAAAACAATGTACAGGTCAGCACTATCGAGCATGCGATGGCTGCCCTCTACGCATGGGAAGTCGATAACTGCCTGATCGAAGTCGACGCGCCCGAATTTCCCATTCTCGACGGCAGCGCGCTCCCCTTCTCCGAAGGCATCAAGAACGTCGGGCTGACCGAACAGAATGCTCCGCGCGATTATTACGTCGTACGCCGCAAAATCGAAGTGAAAGATGAAGCGACAGGCGCGTCTCTCCTCATCCTTCCCGACGACAAGTTCAGCGTCAACGTGCTGATCAACTTCGATTCACCCGTACTCTCCAACCAGTATGCCTCACTGACAGACCTCAACTGCTTCGCCGACGAGCTGGCTGCTTCACGCACGTTCGTTTTCGTGCGCGAAATCAACATGCTTTTCCAGAATGGCCTGATTAAAGGAGGCGACCTCGATAACGCCATCGTAATTTACGATCAGAAAATGCCTCAGGAAGAATTAGACCGCATGGCCGACGAGCTGGGACTGCCCCGTAAAGATGTGCAGGAGTTGGGCTACATCAACAACAAACCCCTGACCAGCGAAAACGAACCGGCACGACACAAACTGATCGACGTGATCGGCGATATAGCTCTTATCGGAAAACCGATCAAAGGACATATCATCGCCACTCGTCCCGGACATAAAATCAATAATCAGCTGGCTCAACTGATTCGCAAAGATATTAAGCTCAACAGCGTGCAAGCTCCGATCTACGACCCTAACAGCGAACCTTTGATGGACATCAACCGTATCCGCGAGTTACTTCCCCATCGCTACCCGTTCCTGCTGGTCGATAAGATCATCGAAATCGGAGGAGACCATATCGTAGGGATCAAAAATGCGACCGTCAACGAACCGTTCTTCCAAGGGCATTTCCCTCAGGAACCGGTCATGCCGGGTGTTCTGCTGGTCGAAGCCATGGCGCAAACCGGAGGGCTGCTCGTGTTGAACTCCGTCGATGAACCGGAACGCTACTCTACGTATTTTATGAAAATCGACGGTGTGAAATTCCGCCAGAAAGTCGTGCCGGGAGACACGCTCATCTTCCGCCTCCAGCTGCTGGCGCCGATACGTCGAGGTGTTTCAACGATGAAAGGTTACGTCTTCGTGGGCGAAAAGGTCGTTTGCGAAGCCGAGTTTATGGCTCAAATTATTAAAAACAAATAAATCATGCATTCTCCCTTAGCCGTTGTACATCCCGAAGCCCAAATAGGGCAGAATGTAACCGTCGAACCGTTCGCCTTTATCGAAAAAGACGTAGTCATCGGAGATGATTGTCATATCTACCCGCACGCCGTGATACTCGAAGGTTCACGCATCGGGAAAGGATGTAAAATATTCCCGGGTGCCGTGATCTCAGGGATTCCGCAAGACCTGAAATTTGCCGGAGAAAAGACGACTGCCGAAATCGGAGACCATACTACCGTGCGCGAATGCGTGACCGTCAACAGAGGCACGGCCTCAAAAGGTAAAACGGTGGTCGGAAGCAACTGTCTGTTGATGGCTTACTCGCACATTGCGCACGATTGCGAACTGAAAAATAACATCATCATCGGGAACGCGTCACAGATCGCCGGCGAAGTGGAGATTGACGACTTCGCCATACTCAGTGGCAGCGTACTCGTCCACCAGTTTACCCGTATCTCACAACACGTAATGATACAGGGAGGCTCGCGCGTAGGCAAAGATATTCCGCCCTATACGCTTATCGGGCGCGACCCGATCGCATATTGTGGCATCAACATTGTCGGGCTTCGTCGGCGCGGCTTCACCAACCAGCAGGTCTTCCTGATTCAGGATATCTACCGAACGTTATATACGCGCGGACTGAACAATACCGATGCCCTGCTGGCCATCGAAACAGAATACGAACCGAGCAAGGAACGCGACCTGATTCTCAACTTTATCAAGTCATCCAAACGCGGTATCGTGAGAGGTTCTATTGACGAATAAAAAGTTATTAAGCATATTATGGTATACCGTTTTTTATTACTGTCGGACGAGGCCAATGACTTCAGACGCGAAATAAAGATTAGCTCGGAAGCGACTTTCCTCGACTTACACCATGCGATCGCAGACGCCGTGAAATTCAGAAAAGACGAGATGTGCTCGTTCTTTATCTGCGACGACGACTGGAGCAAGAAAAATGAAATCACCCTGATCGATATGGGAGCTCCGGCCGAAGTAGATACCTACCTGATGGAAGATACGCTGCTCGAAGAACTGCTTGAAGACGAACACCAGAAACTGCTGTATGTCTTCGATTATATGACGGAGCGGGCTTTCTTCATGGAACTTAGCGAAATCATCACCGGACAGAGCCTCAAAGAAGCCGTCTGCTCGTTGGCTGTGGGCAAACCGCCCGTGCAGATCCTCTCGCCCGATGAACTGGAGAAAAGCATCGAGAAAAATCTCGATCTGGGCGAAGAATTTTATGGCGATGCGGAGTTTAATGACGACGAACTGAGTACGACCGACACCGAAGGATTTGATGAAGAGTCGATGGGTAACCTCTACGACGAACGCTATTAAACAATGAATACGCTCGTCGTCTTACTCGGCCCTACCGGTGTCGGTAAGACGGCGCTCAGTCTGGACATCGCACGACGCATGGGGTCGGCCGTCTTATCGGCCGACTCGCGCCAACTCTATAAAGACCTCGTCATCGGAACGGCAGCACCTACCGCAGACGAACGTGCTGCCGTGACACACCACCTGGTAGGCTTACTTGAACTGACAGACTATTACAGCGCCAGCCGCTTTGAAGAAGATACGCTGTCACTTCTGCAAACACTGTTTAAACAACATCGCGCCGTGCTGATGACGGGCGGATCGATGATGTACATCGATGCCGTATGCAAGGGAATCGACGACATACCGACCGTCACACCGGATATCCGCAAAGCCGTATGGAACGAGTATGAACAAGGCGGGCTGGCTCCTCTGCTCGACGAACTGAAACAATCCGATCCTCTGCATTACGACGAGGTAGACCGAAAGAATCATCGACGCGTGCTCCATGCCGTCGAGATTTGCCGCATGACGGGGCAACCTTACTCTTCCTTCCGTACAAACACGGTTAAAGAACGTCCTTTCCGTATCCTGAAAATCGGGTTGATGCGCCCCCGCGAGGAGTTATTTGAGCGGATCAACCGGCGAGTCGACCAGATGATGGCCAACGGCCTTCTGGACGAGGTGCGACGAGTCTACCCGCATAGAGCCTTAAACTCACTGAATACCGTCGGATATAAAGAATTGTTCGCTTACCTCAATGGTCTCTGCTCACTCGATGAGGCCGTCGCCAAAATCAAACGTAACACCCGCGTATACGCTCGCAAACAGATGACGTGGTTCAAGCGCGACGAATCCATCCGATGGTTTCACCCCAATGATACGAAAGATATCTTTGCTTTCCTCGCCGAAAACGGACTGTGAGGGATGAAAATTCGCCCGGGAATAGCAGCAGATAAAAATTTATGGCTATCTTTGGGGAATCGAACAATTTTGCAACTTATTTTCGTATGAAATCATTAACCGGGAAAATAGCCCGACTGATCGTGTTTGCCGGCATCGCGTTGGGAGCGAATGCTCAAAGCCTCGATCAAGCCAAAAAACTGTATAACGAAGGGCATTACGAGGAGGCCAAACCCGCCTTCGAACGGCTGGTGACCCAGTCGCCCAATAATTCCTCCTACAATCTATGGTACGGCGTATGTTGCTATGAAACGGGCGACCTCGATACGGCCGAAAAACATCTGCTCGTTGCCAACAAGCGAAAAGCTGCCGAGTCGTACCGGTATCTTGCCCTTCTCTACACCGACACGTATCGCTTCGATGAGGCAGTACCGATGTGGGAAGACTATATTGCCTTGCTGGCGAAAAAGAAAACCGACACGGAACCATACGAAGCGCTTCTGGAAGGGACCGAACGGATGCTTCGCATGAGGAATAATACTGAGCTCGTGCAGATAATTGACAGTATGGTCGTCGATAAGGAAGATCTGCTCTCAACCTATTTCCTGCACGAAGACAATGGCGAGATACGACCTTACGAGAACGTGTTTCCTGCTTCAGGCGAAAACGCATCGCCTGTGTACGTCAGTCCGAAAGGTGACCAGGCTTACTACGGCCGCAAAAAGAACGGAACATTCGCCCTTTTTACACAGTCTAAACTGATGGATGACTGGGCGGACGAGAAGCCGATCCTCCCGAACGATTCGGCCGACAACAATTACCCGTTCGTGCTGGGCGACGGACGTACGCTCTACTTTGCATCGAAAGGGAACGGTTCGATCGGAGGATACGACTTGTTTATCACACGTTACAGCATCGATGGAAACAGTTACCTCTCGCCCGAACAACTAAGCATGCCGTTTAATTCGCCGGCCAACGATTACATGATGGTCATCGACGAAGCCAAAGGAATAGGTTGGTTCGCTTCCGATCGAAACCAGCCCGAAGGAAAGGTTTGCCTCTACCTGTTTATCCCGGACGAATCGCGGAAACGGATACCGGAAGGGATTAATGCGGAAAAACTCCGTCGCTTGGCCGCATTGAGATCGATTAAAGAGACATGGGCCGACGGCCGCAACTATACAACCCTCATCACATCGGCCAAAACAGAAAGCACCTCTCGCGAAAAAAAAGCGGAAAAAGAGATCGAGTTTATCGTGAACGACCGTACCGTCTATTCTACATGGGGTGAGATTCGCAGTGCCGATGCCAGAGCCTTTTACGAAAAAGCGGTAGGACTGAAGAAACAAATCGGAGCACTCGAAGAACGGCTGACCAACGATTATAGCGCTTACGCTAAGGGGGACGGAGACACTCGAACCAAACTAAAACCGGTGATCCTGAAAAACGAAGAAAGGCTTGACGAGTTACACCAACAAGTGAAAGAGTGGGAGAAAAAGGCACGTAATGCCGAAAACAATACATTAAAGAAATAAGGAGAAATTCGTATGAAGACAACCATGATTCCGCCATCGGAACTTATCATCAACGACGATGGAAGTATTTTCCATCTGCATCTGCGACCTGAACAGTTGGCCGACCGAATCATCTTGGTCGGTGATCCGGCACGCGTAACAATGATCGGAGAATATCTCGACGAGAAGGAGTGCGACGTCCAAAGTCGCGAATTTCACACCATCACCGGCCGGTATCGCGGTAAACGCGTCACCATCGTTTCGCACGGCATCGGGGGAGACAATATCGACATCGTCCTGAACGAGCTCGATGCATTAGCCAATATCGATCTGGCGACACGCACGGTCAAGCCCGACTTCCGGCAACTGACCATGGTGCGTATCGGAACGAGCGGCGGGCTGCAACCGTCAGTACCTGTCGGCACGTATGTTGCTGCCGGTCGCGCAATCGGCTTCGACGGAGTCATCTATTTCTACGATGGCACCGAACAGATACGCGACACGATATTCGAGAAGGAGTTGCTTCGGCAACTCGACTGGACGATCGACGGGTTGCATCCTTACGTCGTGCCGGCCGATCCTTCGCTGCTCGAACAGATTACGCATAATGATATTCAACGCGGCATCACCATTGCGGCAAACGGTTTCTACGGTGCGCAGGGACGCTCGCTACGCCTCTCTCTAACCGACCCGGAGCTAAACCGAAAAATCGAGGCCTTCGACTTCGAAGGGCAACACATCACCAACTTCGAGATGGAAAGTTCGGCATTAGCCGGGCTGTCGGCCTTGATGGGACATCGTGCCTTGACGGTTTGCTGCATCATCGCCGGACGGGTAGACAAAAACATGAACACAGACTATAAAACGAGTCTGGTTCAACTGATCGAAAAAGTACTGGAACGAATCTAAAGCAGAATTAAAACACATAAAACACACAAGTATGGATAATGCGATTTTCAGGTTTCCGAACCCGGGCAATGAGCCGGTAAAAACATACGCCCCCGGCACAAGCGAAAAAACAGCGTTGAAAGCAGCTCTAAAGCAGCTAAGCACCGAAGAATGGGATATTCCTTTGATTATTGGCGGAAAAGAGATACGAACGGGAGACACCGGCAAGGTGGTCATGCCGCATGATCACCGCCACGTACTGGCCACATACCACAAGGCCGGCGAGAAAGAAGTGAAGATGGCTGTCGATGCTGCGATGAAAGCGCATCGCGAATGGTCGGAGCTTCCCTGGGTAGAACGTGCCTCGGTCATGCTGCGGGTAGCCGAACTCTTTGCAACAAAATACCGCTATCTGTTGAACGCATCCGTGATGCTGGGACAAAGTAAGAATCCTTTTCAAGCTGAGATCGATGCCCCGTGCGAGCTGATCGACTTCCTGCGTTACAGCGCATTCTATGCCGGACAAGTCTATGTCGGACAGCCTTATTCGGATGCGGGCATCCTGAACCGCATGGAATACCGTGCACTCGAAGGCTTTGTTTTCTCGCTGACCCCATTTAACTTTACCTCCATCGCGTCGAACCTGAACATGGCTCCGGCCATGATGGGTAACGTGGCGGTCTGGAAACCGTCGACCACGGCCATTCATTCGAACTATCTTCTGATGAAAGTCTTCCGTGAAGCCGGATTGCCCGATGGCGTAGTTAACTTTATTCCCGGTCAGGGAAGTGTCATCGGCAAGGTCATCGTTTCGCATCCCGACTTCGCAGGCTTCCACTTCACAGGGTCTACGGCGACATTCAATACCATCTGGCGTCAGATCGGCGAAAACCTCGGCGCATACAAATCGTATCCGCGGATCGTCGGCGAAACGGGCGGTAAAAACTTTATCTTCGCGCATCCCTCGGCACCGGCCGACGACGTAGCTGCGGCCATCGTACGCGGAGCGTTCGAATATCAGGGACAGAAATGTTCGGCCGGATCGCGTGCATATATCCCCGTCTCGCTGTGGAAAGAAGTCAAAGAACGTGTGGGCGACATGCTGAAAGAGATCAAGATGGGAGATGTGCAGGACTTCACGAACTTCGTCAATGCCGTGATCGATGAAGCATCGTTCGACAACATCATGGGATATATCGAATATGCCCGACAAGCGCCGGATGCCGAAATTCTTTTCGGAGGAAAAGGCGACAAGTCGGTCGGCTATTTTGTGGAACCGACCGTTATCCTGACGACGAATCCGGCGTTCAAAACGATGACGGAAGAAATTTTTGGACCTGTCATTACGATCTACGTGTACGAGGATCATGCATACGAAGAAACGCTCGAACTGTGCGATCGCACATCGCCTTACGGGCTGACCGGCTCGATCTTCTCACGCGATCGTTACGCCATCGACAAAGCGTTCCATAAACTGCGTTACGCCGCTGGTAACTTCTACATCAACGACAAGCCTACCGGGGCAGTCATCGCTCAGCAACCGTTCGGCGGATCACGCGCTTCGGGAACGAACGACAAGGCCGGAGGCCCGTTGAACCTGATCCGCTGGACGAATCCGCGTTGTATCAAGGAGACTTTCGTGCCGCCGATAACCTACGGATACCCGTTCCTCGGCGAAGAATAAACGTTTATTTGTCCTCTTACAAACGCAACACAGGTCGACAGGACAAGGAAATACACGGAGGGGAATGTCTGAAGAAATATATGGATATCCCCCTCTCCTTAAAACATCATAAGCGCAATTTTCAGATAATATTTCAGAAGAAGTCTCTGCAAAATCTCCAAATGTGTTTAATATTAAAAAAAGGGGCTGCCAATAGCCCGACCGACAAGCTATGAAAAAGAACATTACCCGCGTTTTGCTGTGGATCCTGTGTATCGGATCCCTTACTGCCATGCGCAGTCACGCCTCACCGACCGCTTCTGCCGAAATCCCATTGCTGAACCATCCTCATCCGCGTCTGTTGCTTTTCAAAGGTGAGGAAGAGGGCATCAAACAGATGATTGCGAGCCATCCGGAATGGCAGAAGATGCACAACCTGATCCTCCGGGAGTGCGACGTCCTGCTGCAAGGCCCCGACCTGGAGCGAAAACTACAAGGCGCGAACATGCTGAAAGTATCGAGAGAGATGTGGAAGCGCGCCTTCTACCTCTCGTACGCCTACCGCATGACGGGCGATAAACGCTACGCCCGAAAGGTGGAAAGAGACATGCTGTCCGTCTGCCGCTTCTCCGACTGGAACCCGCAGCACTGCCTCGATGGAGCCGAGATGACAATGGGCGTTGCCTTCGGTTACGACTGGCTCTACGATGAGCTCTCGGAGAGTTCCCGCAAGCTGATCCGGGAGGCGATCGCCGAAAAAGGCATGCGGCACGCACTGGAAGACAACCGCTACAACTGGTGGCGCAAAGTGGGTGGCAACGCCAACCAAGTCTGTAACTCCAGCTTAGGCATAGGCGCCATCGCCGTGTATGAGGACTTCCCCGAGCTGTCGCAAAAGTTGATCGAACAAGCTTTCACCTCCCTGCCCGTCGCGCTGAAAACGTTGGCCCCCGACGGCATCTTCCCCGAGGGCTACGGGTACTGGAACTACGGCATGACGTATAACGTGTTTTTCCTTAGCGCGATCGAAAAACTGGGAGGCACTGACCGGGGTCTCTTGTCCATGCCCGGTGTGCTGCGGTCGGCCGACTTTGCCAAACATTCGATTACGCCCATCCGCAGCAACTTCAACTGGGCCGATCAGAACGAATGGATCATCATCAACCCGTCTATGTTTTGGTTGGCCAAGAAAATAGGCAACCTGTCCGTCCTCTGGTCTGAGAAAATCTTCCTCGAGCACCCCACGTTCTACGGCTACCAAAACCTGCGCGAACTGCCTGCCATTATGATTTGGGCGAAGGACATACCGCTGGATCAGATCACCGAGCCGAAGGAGAAGTTCTGGATGGGGCAAGGATCCAATCCAATCGCCATGATGCGTAGCTCATGGAAGGGTCGGGATGCCATCTACCTCGGCTTTAAGGCCGGAACCCCATTCGAGATACACGGCCACATGGACGTCGGGTCGTTCATCATGGAAGCCGATGGTTATCGATGGGCATCCGACCCGGGCACACACAATTATTGGCTGACGGATTCGCTGGGAATAAACACCCAGTCCAAAGACCCCAATACGCAACGCTGGATTGTGTTTCGCTACAACAACCATTCGCACAATGTGATTACCGTCAACGGACAGCTTCAGAAGCATAAAGGGTATGCCAAAATCGATGAATACAGCGACCGCGAGGAGTTCATGTACGCCATCTCTGACCTGACCGACGCCTATAACGGAGAGGTGAAAAAAGGCGTGCGAGGCGTAGCTCTCAAGGACGGGAAGTATGTCGTGATCCGTGATGAGATTGAGACCTTAGACAACGGTAAGCCCACCACTATCCGGTGGAAGATGCTCTCCTATTGCGATGTCCAGTTGGCCGAACGTTCAGCCACGCTTAACCCCACTAAGTCGCTCGAGAAAAACCGGAAAATCACGGGGAAAAAGTTGACGATGAAAGTCAGCAGTTCGGCAGACATAAAGATGAAACAGTGGAGCACCGCGACAGGTAAACCCTATGATTTGCCCATGCCGGGATCGGTGCAGGTCGGCTTTGAGTGCACCATTCCGGCCGGTACGAAAGCGACGTTCGAGGTGCTGCTGATCCCGGAAAAATCAACCGATTTGGCAACCTTCTTACACAAAAACTTGAGTGAGTGGAAAACAATCAACGGCCAGACGCCTCCCGCAGTCGTTCCTGTGAGTAAGCTGACACTCGACAAACAGACCCTGAAACTCTCAAAAAGTGAAACGGCAACACTCAAAGCCACCGTAGAGCCGGCCAACGCAACCAACAAAGACGTGACGTGGAGCAGCGACAAGCCGGCCATTGTTACGGTTGATGCCACGGGGCGATTGACTGCAAAAACGGCAGGAGTAGCTGTCATCAGCGTAAAATCGAAGGCAGACCCCACGAAGCAAGCCACGTGCACCGTGACGGTTACGGAGCCCGCCCAACTCTCCGTATCGCCCACGAACATCAGCCTTCAACCGGATAAAGACGAGCAGACGGTAACTATCACGAGCAACCGATCATGGAAGGCGTCTTCGTCGGCCGCATGGCTTACCCTTTCGGCCACATCCGGAACAGGCAGCGGATCAATCACGGTGACGGCTGCACCGAATCCGTCGGAGAAGAACCCTCGCACAGGCAAGGTGACGATTACCGCGGAAGGACTAACCCAAACGGTAACATGCACCCAAAAGGCTCGCCCGACAGATATAAAAGTGAGTAAGCTAACGCTCGACAAACAGAACGTGAAACTTCCGAAAGGTGAAACGACAACGCTCAAAGCCACCATAGAGCCGGCCAACGCAACCAACAAAGACGTGACGTGGAGCAGCGACAAGCCGGCCATTGTTACGGTTGATGCCACGGGGCGATTGACTGCAAAAACGGCAGGAGTAGCTGTCATCAGCGTAAAATCGAAGGCAGACCCCACGAAGCAAGCCACGTGCACCGTGACGGTTACGGAGCCCGCCCAACTCTCCGTATCGCCCACGAACATCAGCCTTCAACCGGATAAAGACGAGCAGACGGTAACTATCACGAGCAACCGATCATGGAAGGCGTCTTCGTCGGCCGCATGGCTTACCCTTTCGGCCACATCCGGAACAGGCAGCGGATCAATCACGGTGACGGCTGCACCGAATCCGTCGGAGAAGAACCCTCGCACAGGCAAGGTGACGATTACCGCGGAAGGACTAACCCAAACGGTAACATGCACCCAAAAGGCTCGCCCGACAGATATAAAAGTGAGTAAGCTAACGCTCGACAAACAGAACGTGAAACTTCCGAAAGGTGAAACGACAACGCTCAAAGCCACCATAGAGCCGGCCAACGCAACCAACAAAGACGTGACGTGGAGCAGCGACAAGCCGGCCATTGTTACGGTTGATGCCACGGGGCGATTGACTGCAAAAACGGCAGGAGTAGCTGTCATCAGCGTAAAATCGAAGGCAGACCCCACGAAGCAAGCCACGTGTACCGTGACCGTTACGGAGCCCGCCAAACTTTCCGTATCGCCGGCGAACATCAGCCTTCGACCGGACAAAGACAAGCAGAAGATAAAGATTACGAGCAACCGGTCATGGAAAGCGTCTTCATCGGTCACATGGCTTACTCTTTCGGCCACATCCGGAACAGGCAGCGGATCAATCACGGTGACCGCTTCACCGAATCCGTCGGAGAAGAACCCTCGAACAGGCAAAGTAACGATTACCGCGGAAGGACTAACCCAAACGGTAACATGCACCCAAAAGGCTCGACCGACAAACATAAAAGTGAGTAAGCTGACGCTCGATAAACAGAGCGTGAAACTCCTGAAAGGTGAAACGACAATGCTCAAAGCCATCGTAGAGCCGGCCAACGCAACCAACAAAAGCGTGACGTGGAGCAGCAGTGCGCCCGGTATCGCCGAAGTGAACAACGGTCGTGTGACAGCCATAGCCGCAGGAGTAGCCACGATTAGTGCTAAAACGGTCGACGGAGGTCTGACTGCGACCTGCCAAATAACCGTTACGGACGAAACGACAGGCAACTCCGAAATGCTCACTCCGCAAGTTTACGCTGTTCCGGGAGCCGTCCGAATCGTCTTACCGTATCCCGAAACGGTGTACATTTTCAGCTTAGACGCGCTGAGAATACACGTCTTGCTCCTACGGGCCGGTGAACACGTCGAAGCACTGCCTCCGGGAGCGTATGCGGTGAAGATCCGTAAAGAATCGTATAAAATTTTCATTCGTAACAGGTAAAAAAGGAAATGAGGAGGACATGAGTAACCTTTTAGGTTACTGATCTGCCTACATAGTAAAGGCCAGTGTAAAAACACTGATACTGATACGGGGTATTCGCATCAGGCAGTCGATACACGAAAGCAGGGTAGCGCCCGTAGTGAGAACATCGTCGACAAGCAACACATGCTTGTCGGCGAATTGTTCCGGCCGAGAAAGACGAAAGGCTTCGGCTACGTTCATACGCCGCTCGTAAGCCGACTTATGCGTTTGGGTATCGGTATCGACTGCACGAACAAGCGTTTGAGTATCGACAGGGTAATGATACACCTCCGCCAGACCACGTGCGATCCATTCCGCCTGATTGTATCCTCTCGTCCGTTGTTTCCGCCGGTGAAGAGGGACAGGCACACACACATCCACGTCGTGGAAGAAGCCGTCGGCCTTCAACTCCAGAGCGGCCATCCGTCCTAATCTCTCGGCTAATTGTTTATTACCTCTGTATTTGAACGAGTGAATCAAGGACTGCACGCAGCCTCCCTCTCTGTAGAAAAGAAAGGCTGTCACATGTCGAAACGAAGAGATACCGGCAAAAATCGGAAGAAGAGGATGATCATCGCGCCGATGATAATATGTTCGCGGGAGGTCGCACAGGCAATGCAGACAGAGCTCTCGCTCTTCCGGCAGCAACGTTTTTTTACAGAGCTGACAGAGGCGCGGATCAAACAGATTCAGCAAATCATTCCAGATCGTCGTCATCGAAAGCTCCCCCTTGACATAACTCTCTGACACATTGAATAACGAGCGATTGTTCGTATCCCTTGTTCGCCGCGAAACGGCAGAGTTTTACAAACAAGTCCGTGTCCGATACGCTTCGCACTGTACGTTTCTTACGTCGGAGCAAATCCGTCAAGATACGCCGATAATCGTCTTTATCAATCTGCCCCAGTGCCTCGTCTATCACACTCTGCGCAATACCTTTCCGCCTCAATTCATAGCTCGTTTTGATCCTCCCCCATTCGTTAAAGCGGAGTTTATCGTTGACGAAACTGCGGCAGAAACGGGCTTCGTCGATAAATTTCTCTTCGATCAGACGGGCGATGATACGCTCCTCGCTTTCGGGCGAAAGACCGGCACTCGCCATCTTCTTACGCACATCGTGAATGCAGCGTTCGGCCGTGGAACAATAGGCCGCGACGCGGTGCAACATTTCGGCTTCGTGCTTCGCTTCCATCCCCCTCAGTTTTTTGAACATTGTATGAACCGTTCTTTGCCGGATATGTCGCGGACAAGCTCTGCATCAAGGTAATCCATTTCCTTCAACAGCGACACAAGCTCCTTTCCGTAAGCCGCATTGATCTCGAAATACAATCGTCCGCCTTCCGACAGCCATTTTCTCCCCCGCGCTGCGATATGCCGGTAGAAACACAACGGATCGTCGGCGGAAACAAACAACGCCTGCGTGGGCTCGTACTTGAGTACATTGGCTTCCATACCGGCTTTCTCACGCTCCGTTATATATGGCGGATTGCTGACAATCACGTCGAATACCACCGACCGGAACATTTTATCCAAAGACGATTCGGACAAGATATCGGCCTGCAGAAACCGGACATCGGCTTCATGGGCTTCAGCATTGCGTCGGGCAACAACCAGTGCATCATTACTAATATCGATGGCCGTAACCGTTGCCCCATGCAGCATCTTGGCCAGCGAGACGGCGATACATCCGCTTCCGGTACCGATATCGAGCACCTTCAGCCCTGTTTCGGCGTGACGACGAACGATAAGTTCCACCAGCTCGCTCGTCTCGGGACGGGGAATCAGTACCGAGGGAGTCACCTCGAACCGAAGCCCGTGAAACTCGCACTCTCCGAGAATATACTGTATCGGCTCCGAGCTAGACAGACGCTCCACCACTCGCCGGATGGCTCCTTTCTCCGTCTCGGTAATTTGCTTATCTTTGCACAGGATTTGCCGGGCCAACGTCAGACCACAGACATGTTCGAAAATCCAGCGGGTAAGATTCCGAATCTCTTCCGCTGAATACGTTCCTCTGAGGGTCTCCCGGATGTAGGCCGTTGTTGCTTGCATAACCATATCAAACAGATGACAAAAGTACGGAATTTTTGACACATCCGATGGATACAGACGAGAAATACATGGCACGCTGCCTGACGCTGGCAGCCGCCGGAGCAGGCATGGTAGCACCGAACCCGATGGTCGGCGCGGTGGTGGTGCATCGCGGACGCATCATCGGCGAAGGGTATCATCGGCAGTTTGGCGGTGCCCACGCTGAAGTACATGCGATCGCTTCGGTTCGCGACGAGACGTTGCTGAAAGACTCTACGCTCTACGTCAATCTGGAGCCTTGCTCACATCACGGCAAAACACTGCCTTGCACCGAACTGATTATCCGCAAACGGATTCCCCGCGTGGTCATCGCCTGCATCGATCCGTTCCCGGCCGTTTCGGGACGAGGCGTGCGGAGGCTGAAAGATGCAGGGATAGATGTAAAAACAGGGGTGCTGGAAAAGGAAGCCCTTTACCTGAACCGTTTTTTTATGACAGCTCAGACTCATCGACGCCCTTATATCATCTTAAAATGGGCGCAAAGCGCCGACGGTTTTCTCGACCGCATCCGAACGGATGCTTCGATGCCGGCCGCGCGTCTGTCGTGTGCGACTACGGTACGCATGGTACATAAACTTCGCTCCGAGGTCGACGCCATTATGGTTGGTACCCGTACAGCCTATCTCGACAATCCTTCACTGACTGTACGCCATTGGGCGGGAAAGCATCCCGTCCGCGTCTTGTCAGACCGTTCCTTACGCGTCCCGACCTCGGCCACGCTGTTCGACGGAACTATACGCACCCTCGTATATAATGCAAAGAAAAGCGGCGTAGAAGGACAAACCGAGTATCTGCCGCTCGATCTTACGATACCAATCATCCCGCAAATATTGCAGTCGCTCCATGAGAAGCGGATTCAGTCGCTGCTCGTCGAAGGGGGCGCCTTGCTGCACCGTCGTTTTATGGAGTCGGGCCTGTGGGACGAAGCGCGAATCGAAACGACGCCCGCCGTGCTCGGAAGCGGTGTAAAAGCTGCCGATATCCGAACGGCAAACGACGCCGTATGGGAAGGAGAACAACCGATTCGTTCCGGCAGAGACGCAGGACATACGCTTGCAACATTCATGCATAAGCATTTCTAAACAAATCCCTGAGAGGGACACTAAAATTCTATAAAACCGACCCGATGTAGGCCGCAAAGGAAAAAAATTTCTACTTTTGTGCTCTAATTTTACAGCATAATAATTGTGTCAATGAAAAAGAACAGGTTACAATCAGGAATAGCCGCAGGCATGGCGGCTCTTTTGTTGTCTTCTTGCTTGAATAATAAAGAACTCGAAGGGCTCGAATGGGTGCAGGACAACTGCCAGATCGCTTCTTTTTCGTTGAAAAACGACTCCATTCGCGGCTTGGCACAGGTCGTCTTTACCATTGACCAGCTCAACGGTGAGATATACAACCGGGACTCCATGCCTTACGGAACCGTCATCAACCGCAAAATCATTTGCAATGTAAAGTATGACGGACCGTCTCCTTCGGCCGTCGAAGTATATCAGGAAACGACGAAGGAAAGAAAGAACTGGAACGGTTCCGATTCGCTCGACCTTTCGAAACCTATCCGTTTTGATGTCTATTCCTACAACGGCAAATCCGTAAAAACGTATACGGCCAAATTGAATATCCATCAGCAAAAACCGGACTCGATGACATGGTTTCGAACAGAAAAACTGCTGGACACGGAAAGAGAAGAGCAGCGCGTATTGGAGTGGAAAGGCAAATACCGGATGTTTGTACGCAAAGCCGGAAATGATCTACTCTATCAGTCGGATGACGCCAAAACATGGATCGCCTCCTCACTCAACGGTCTTTCCGGAAAGACGCTTGTCTTAAGTCAAATAACTATTTACGGAGAAGTTCTTTACGCACCTGCTTCAGACGGATTGCTGTACCGCTCGGATAACGGCACGGACTGGTCAATGGTCAGCGGAGCCCCTGAAATAAAGGTTTTGCTGGGCGTCGTCGATTCGGTGACACAGTCATCACGTCCTTCGGCGCTGGCCGCCATCGTAAAGAACGGTGACTCATGGCACTTTGCGTCCATGAATGCCAAAGGGAAGTGGACGACCGGAGAAACGGTGCCGGAAGCGTTTCCGATCGAAGGATTCGGGACAGTGGGTTACGAGGCGGTTTTCTACCGTCACCTGCTCGTTATCGCCGGAAAAAAACGAAACGGCGAATTAAGTAATCTCTCGTGGGAGACTACCGACGGACTGAGATGGGTAAGCCTGAATCACTCCACCACAGCAGGTATAGAGCCGTGTGAAGGCGCTGCCGTTTCCTTCTACGACAATCAACTTTATCTGATCGGCGGTTTCAAAGCTTCGAAAACAGCCTCCCGGAAAATCTATCGCTCGGCAAACAGAGGACTGTCATGGACACTGGTCGATAAGCTGATTGTACTGCCCGAAACCTTCCAACCGCGAGGCTATGCTTCGTTACTGGTAGACAAAGATAACTACATGCTGCTTTTCGGCGGAAAAGAAAAGCATGATCGCGCTGTACTCGATGAGTTGTGGCGCGGACGTATAAACCGTTTAGGGTTCAAGGAATGAGGTACGGGAAATAATTTTGTACGGTTTCTCACGTTAGAAAGAAAGGTAATGACTGTAATAACAAAAGAAATGTCAATCACTTTTTTTCGACGCTGGCTGACCGTTTTTCTGCTCACCGTTCCGGTAGCGGTACTGTATGCACAAGAATACAAATACGAAATCGGAGGGATGGGCGGCGGTGCGTTTTATATGGGCGATGCCAATAAGAATATGGTGCTGAAAGGGCTCAATCCGTCGATCGGAATGATGTTCCGGTATAACGCGAACTTTCGGATCGCCTTCAAAGGGAATTTGACCTGGGCGCAGTTATCGGGCAGCACGAACGGACTCGATAATGTATTTCCCAACGGATTACAGACTTCGTTTACACGAAACGTCTTCGATCTGGGAGGACAGTTCGAGTTCAATTTTTTCCCTTACAGCGATAAGTTTCCGTACTTAAATACGAAACGGATCGCACCTTATCTGCTGTTCGGGATGGGTGGGACAGTCGCTCCGGGTGATGGCGGGACATTTGCCAGCCTGAATATCCCGATCGGTGCAGGAGTGAAATATAAACTAAAGAACCGGGTCAACGTCGGAATGGAGATTTCCGTCCGCAAGTTGTTCGGCGACGGATTAGATAACAAGGAGCTAAATGCTCCTTACAAAATAGAGAGCAGTGTGATGAAGAATCAGGACTGGTATACACTCATGACACTGTTCTTAACGTGGGATTTCGGTCCACGCAACCGGAAATGCAACAGTGCCAAAGGCATTGATGCATTGATGGGATTATCGAAACATTAGACGGAAAGAAAAAGATGTCAGTGATAGAACAGATCGACAGAGACCGCTTGCCACAACACGTGGCAATTATTATGGACGGGAACGGCCGGTGGGCGAAAGAGCGCGGGAAAGACCGAAGCGAAGGCCACCGCGAAGGGGTCGTCTCCGTGCGTAAGGTGGTGGAAGCAGCGACAACCCTCGGGCTACGGTACCTGACAGTCTACACGTTCTCTACGGAAAACTGGAACCGTCCCGAAGCAGAGGTACACGCGCTGATGGGACTGATGGTCGCAGCCATTCACCGGGAGACGCCGGACTTGATGAAAAATAACGTGCGCCTGATGGCTATCGGCGACCTAGATCGTTTGCCCCACGAGGTACGGACAACACTCGACGAGTGTCTGCGCCAAACGTCGGTCAACACGGGTACCACCTTAGTGTTGGCCTTAAGCTATTCGTCGCGTTGGGAGATTCTGCACGCTGTAAAAGCACTGACCGAAGAAGCCGCCTGCGGACAACTCCGCGCCGAAGAGGTAACGGAAGAGCTTTTTGCAAGCCGTCTGACTACACGCGACATCCCCGATCCGGATTTGTTGATTCGCACCGGAGGTGAACAGCGCATCAGCAATTTCCTGCTGTGGCAGCTATCGTATGCCGAACTTTATTTTACCGATATATACTGGCCTGATTTCAGAGAAGAAGAATTGTATCAGGCCATCCGGTCTTACCAGCAGCGCGAGCGGCGCTTCGGCAAGACAAGTGATCAATTAAATCAATCATAACGAACCATGTGTATGCATAAAAAAATACGCTTGATAATGACAGCCCTGTTGGGCATGACGGTTTGGGGAGGTACGGCGCAAATAAACGGCACCGTACTGTCGGATCTGATTCCGTCGGAGGCAAAAGACACCGTATCAAAGGGCGAAGTGCCTGACGTCTCTTATTCTCTCACCCCGAAACGTTATACGATTGCCGGCATTCAGGTGACGGGCGCAAGAAACTACGACGACTTCGTGCTGATCGGCTTCTCCGGTTTGTCTGTCGGGGATGAGGTATCGATTCCGGGCGATGAAATAACGAGTGCCGTTAAGCGCTTTTGGAAACACGGGCTGTTCTCGGATGTCAAAATTCTGGCCTCCCGTATTGAGGATGGCAAAGTATGGTTGGAGATTCGTCTGAAACAACGGCCGCGTATCTCCGAAATTCATTATAACGGCGTGAAGAAAAGCGAGCGTGAAGACTTGGAAGTAAAGCTCGGCTTGCGTAAAGGACATCAAATTACGCCGAATGTCTTAGACCGTGCGGAGACCCTTATCAAGAAATACTTCGATGCCAAAGGCTTTAAGAACATTGAGGTCGACATGGTGCAGCGCAACGACGTGTCGAAAGAAGGCGAAGTCATACTCGAAGTCAATATCGACAAAAACCAAAAAACCAAAATAGAGGAGATTCATCTCATCGGCAACGAGGCACTGTCGGATTTCACGCTGAAGAAGGCAATGAAAAAGACAAACGAGAAATTCAATCTCTCCAAGCGTTTTCGGCTTAGTTGGTTAGAACTCTTCAGCACAAAAAAATTCACGAGTGAAGAGTATGAGAACGATAAAAAGAACCTCATCGACAAGTATAACGAATTCGGTTACCGCGATGCGACCATCGTATCAGACAGTATCGTAACCATCAGCGATAAACACATAAGCATCTATCTGACGATTGACGAAGGGCATAAGTATTACCTGAAAGATATCCAGTTCGTAGGGAATACGAAATATCCGACCGAACAATTAGCTACCCTGCTGAACATGAAGGCCGGCGATGTCTACAACCAGAAAAAATTGCAGGAGCGCCTGCAGTCCGACGACGATGCCGTTTCAAACGTATATTACAATAACGGATATCTCTTCTTCTATGCCGACCCGGTGGAAGTAGAAGTCGATAACGACTCGATCTCGCTTGAGATCCGTATTCAGGAAGGACCGCAGGCAACGATCAACAAGATCATCATCAACGGTAACGACCGCCTGTATGAGAACAACATTCGCCGCGAATTGCGAACGAAACCCGGACAGCTTTTCAGTCGCGAGGACTTAATTCGCTCGGCGCGTGAGATTGCACAGACAGGACACTTCGATCCGGAAAATATGAATCCCGAGCCGATTCCTAACCCTGATAACGGAACGGTAGATATCCGTTATAACCTGACCTCAAAAGCCAATGATCAGGTCGAATTTTCAGCCGGATGGGGTCCGACAGGGCTCTTGGGAAGGCTGAGTTTGAAATTCAATAACTTCTCGATGAAAAATCTGTTCCATCCGGGAACCTATCGCGGCATCATCCCGCAAGGCGAAGGGCAGACATTCACCATCAGCGGGCAGACAAGCGGAAAGTACTTCCAGTCATACAGTATTTCTTTCCTCGACCCGTGGTTCGGAGGCAAACGTCCCAACACGTTCTCGGCAAGCGCCTATTATTCGAAGATTACCGACTTCAACAGTCGCTACCTCAATGATCGCCTGTCGAGGTTTAATCCTTATATGGGCGGCTATTACGGAGGCCGTTCGGGATATTATGGCAATGGAGGATCCGGTTTTTACGAATCGGCTTACGACCCCGATAAATACATGCAAATGATCGGAGTGAATTTCGGGTTTGGAAAACGTTTGAACTGGCCCGACGATTACTTCTACACGATGCTGACGTTGAATTACCAGTTATACAGCCTGAAAAACTGGGATCGTTATTTCCTGATCAAGGATGGTGTTTGCCACAAAGTCAGTGTAGACTTGAGCCTGCAACGCAGCTCTGTGGATAATCCATTGTACACGCGTTACGGTTCGCAGTTCGTGGCTTCTGTATCGGCGACTCCGCCTTATTCGCTTTTCGACGGCAAAGACTATGCGAAGATCACTGATCCTGCAGAGAAGCATAAACTCATCGAATATCACAAATGGAAATTCCAAGGCAAGGTCTTCTTCCCGCTCGCTCCGCTGCCGCAAAACAACGGTCCGAAGCGTACACCCGTCCTGATGTCGCGTGTGGAATACGGTTTTCTGGGTTATTTTAACAAGAACAAGATTTCGCCGTTTGAAACGTTTCAGGTCGGTGGCGACGGGATGACCGGCTATTCCAGCTATTATGCGACGGAGATGGTCGCTCTGCGCGGATACGACAACATGTCGTTGGCCGGGCAGAATGAAAAGGTACCCGAAGGCTACGCTTATTCGCGTCTGTCGATGGAGTTGCGTTATCCGTTTATTCTGGAACCGTCGTCCACGATTTACGGACTGGCATTTGTGGAAGCCGGAAATGCGTGGAAAACGGTGAAAGATTTTCATCCGTTCGATCTAAAACGTTCGGCCGGTGTCGGTGTGCGTATCTTCCTCCCGATGATCGGAATGATGGGTATCGACTGGGCTTACGGATTCGACAAGCCTTACGGTTATCATAAAGCCGGCGGAAGTCATTTCCACTTTATCTTAGGACAGGAGTTTTAACGTAATTTAGAGAGGACGAATCAAACCATCCACAAATTTTAGAGTCAATAGGAACAGATCATTTTTAAGGATAAGGATTATGAAAAGAAAAAGTATTTTGCTCATAAGCATGGTGCTGTTATGCTCGGTAGCATCGATGGCGCAGAAGTTCGCACTCGTCGATATGGAATATATCCTCAAAAATATTCCGGCGTATGAAATGACGAACGAACAGTTGTCGCAGCTTTCAAAGAAATGGCAGAATGAAATCGAAGCCATTCAGCAGGAAGCTCAAAACATGTACAAGACTTACCAGAGCGATCTGGTTTTTCTCTCGGCCGAGATGAAGACGAAGCGCGAGGAAGAGATCGTGAAAAAAGAACAGCAGGCGCAGGAGCTGAAACGGAAATATTTCGGAGCCGATGGCGAGCTGTATAAGAAACGCGAGAGCCTGATGAAACCAATACAGGACGAGATTTACAATGCAGTCAAAGAAATCGCTTCGGACAAAGGCTACCAGATGGTCGTTGACCGCGCTTCGGCCGGTAGCGTCATCTTCGCTTCGCCCAAAATAGACATCAGTAACGAAGTATTGATGAAATTGGGATATTCGAAATAAATCCGTATCTTTGGACGCTTTTAGATAAAAACGAAATATTTAATTTTATAAAGATCATAGAGAAATGAAGAAGTTAGTAGTGCTGATTTTTATGCTCCTTCCGTTAGGAGTATTCGCACAAGACAAAATCGCGATTGTGAACACGGCCGACATTTTCAATATCATGCCGGAAGTTTCTGCAGTCGAAAAACAATTGGCAACGCTCAACGAACAGTATGAAAAGGAATTTAAGACGATGCAGGACGAATACACGAAGAAGTATTCGGAATATATGTCGCAGCAGGATTCGTTGACGGAAAATATTAAGTTGCGTCGTCAACAGGAAATTCAGGATCTGGAGACCCGTATTCAGAACTTCGTTCCGGTGGCTCAGCAGGAAATGCAGAAGAAACAGCAGGAACTGTATGCTCCGATCCAGCAGAAGATGCAGGATGCCATCAAAGCGGTGGGCGATGAAAAAGGATATACCTACATCCTGAATCCGCAGGTATTGCTTTACAAAGGCAACAATGCGATCGATGCGACTGATTTTGTGAAAGCCAAACTCGGCATTAAATAACGTTTTAAGGTTAATATATCATAAGATGGAAAGGAAGGATGCCTTCGCCACAGGTGCGAACGGCATCCTTTTTTTGTAAGAATGATGAAGGCAATCGGCATTTTCGATTCGGGTTACGGCGGCCTGACCATCTTCGAGAAGATCCGGCAGGAGCTTCCCGACTACGACTATATCTATCTGGGCGATAATGCGCGAACACCATACGGCACGCGCTCGTTCGAAGTCGTTTATCAGTTTACGCGCGAAGCCGTAAGGCACTTGTTCGACGAGGGTTGTCCGCTCGTTATTCTGGCATGCAACACGGCGTCGGCCAAGGCGCTGCGAACGATTCAGCAGCGCGACCTGCCCCGCTGGGATGACCCGACACGGCGCGTGCTCGGCGTCATCCGCCCGACAGTAGAGGTCGTAGACAGCCTCAGCCGGACCAAGCATATCGGGGTATTGGGAACGGCCGGAACAATTGCTTCGCAGTCGTACACGTTAGAGCTGGCCAAGCTGTTCCCGTCCGTCACGGTCGTCGGCGAAGCATGTCCCATGTGGGTGCCGTTAGTCGAAAACAACGAGTTCGATTCACCCGGCGCGGATTACTTCGTCAAGCAGCATATCGACCGTCTGCTGGCAAAGGACGACCGGATCGACACGATCATTCTCGGCTGCACGCACTACCCGTTGCTGATCGATAAGATACGCCGGTATCTGCCGGCCGGCATCACGCTCTTTCCCCAAGGCGAGCAGGTGGCCGCAAGCCTGAAGGATTACCTGAGGCGTCATCCCGAAATGGATGCACGACTGAGCAGAGGAACACAATGCCGGTTTCAGACCACCGAGTCGGCCGGACGGTTTATGAGCGCCGCCTCCCTCTTCCTGAAACAAACCATCGACACGGTAGAACAGATCGCTCTGCCGGAATAAACCGATCCGGTCATCATGACGTATATACGCACTTTTCTTCTGTGCATTATATGGATAACATCTGCCCTGTTACCCCCGGAAAGCCTGTATGCACAATCTTTGGATGCCCGACTGAAAGCGGCAGGATACATTGATGTATGCGAAGAAGCTCCGGACATCCGCGTACAGCTCAAATATGCTACATCCGATAATTTCATGGGTCGCAGCGTCTATCAGGGAATGACCAAAGCATGGCTGCACCCCGATGCGGCACAGAAGCTCCACCGTGCGCAACGCATCCTGCAACGCGAGAAACCGGGTTATGCGCTACTTGTATATGATGCTGCCCGTCCGATGTCGGTACAACGCATCATGTGGAATCTGGTGCGCGGCACAAACAAAACGTATTACGTGTCTAATCCGGCCAAGGGAGGCGGCTTGCACAACTACGGCATGGCCGTCGACCTGACCCTTGTCGATGCCTCGGGGAAACCGCTGCCGATGGGTACGCCTTACGATTTTTTCGGAGCAGAAGCCCATACCGACAAAGAAGAAGCGCTTGTGCAGACGGGTAAAATCACCCGGAGAGAGTTGGCAAATCGCCGACTGTTACGTCGGGTGATGAAAGAGGCCGGCTTTCGCACCATTAAAAGTGAGTGGTGGCATTTCAATGCCTGTTCGCGCGAAACGGCACGCGCCCGATACCGGTTGATCGAATAATGCAGAATCATACCACATGCTTGCCGAACGGGGTCAATGCCAGTCCGGCCAGTTTAAAATGCTGCTTCCCGAAAGGAATACCAATCAGAGTAAGGCAAAGTAGAATGCCGAAAAAAAGATGAGTCAGGCAAATACCTAACCCGCCGAGAAAAAGCCAGAGGATATTCATGATGACCGACAGACAACCGCTCGATCCGCCATGATCGACCACCCGTCGCCCGAACGGCCACAACATCAGTCCGGCCAGCTTAAGCGTTTGCAATCCAAAAGGAATACCGACAATCGTGATCATCATCAGGAGGCTCGCAAGCAGATATTCGATGGCTGAAAGAAGGCCTCCGCAAATCAACCAGATTAGATTACCCAATGTCTTCATTTTTTCGTATTTGTTTATGTTATTGCCGGACAAACTTACAAAAAAAACTGTTTTTATGTAAGTTCGTAGTGGATTTATAGCTCGATTTTGCAAACTGACTTTGGCAGACAATTCCTATTGAACGCCACTCAAGAAACATAAGAGTTGAAACTGTTTCTCTTTTGTTTCGGAACCGCATGCGGTTATTTCCGTTGAATCGCTTATTTTTGCATCCGGAATTTAAAACACAAGAATAGATGAGAATCATACGGGTATGCGGTCTGTTGTTAAGCGTTGCATGGTGCTCCTGCTCTGCAGCAACAGTGCCGGAAAAGCACAATACAGACAGGGTCTCCGACAAGGCGGTATTCGCTTTCTTTACCGACTGTCTGGCAAGTAAAACAGCAACTTTCGCAGGAGAGAAGGCTTTGAACCTGTGGGAGATCGAGCAACAGCGTCAATGGGTGTGGGAGATATGGAAAGCAGCTAACGGAGCCTTTGCCGAAGAAAAACTAATCGACTTGAAGCCTTTGTCGGAAACGTCGTCGGGGCGCTGGGTATTACCCGAAAGTCTGGAACGTGATGCCGTCATGCCCTACTATTGGGGAACAAAAGGGAACAATAAGCCCAAGGAAGGTTTTCCGCTCTACCTGTATTTGCACGGTTCGGGCGATAAGCATCAGGAATGGGCAACAGGGCTGACCCTTTGCACCCGGTTCGACGATGCTCCTTCGGCCTATTTCATCCCTCAGATACCGAATGAGGGCGAATATTATCGCTGGTGGCAAAAAGCCAAGCAGTTCGCATGGGAGAAGCTGCTGAGACAGGCACTCGTATCGGGGCAGATCGATCCCGACCGGATGTATATCTTCGGTATCTCCGAAGGGGGATACGGCAGTCAGCGGCTCGCATCGTTCTACGCTGACTATCTGGCCGGTGCCGGACCGATGGCGGGAGGAGAACCGCTCAAAAACGCTCCGCCCGAGAACTGTCGTAACATAGCGTTTTCCTTACTCACAGGCGCGGACGACAAGGGGTTCTACCGGAATACGCTGACATCGTATGTGCAAGAGGCTTTCCGACAACTCCACACGCAAGATCCTGAACATTTCATGCATCGCATCGAACTGATTCCCGGCAAAGGACACAGCATCGACTACGGTCCTACGACTCCGTGGCTAAAACAGCATGTACGAAACCCGCATCCGAAGCATGTAACGTGGGAAGACTACGAGATGGACGGCCGGCACCGTCAAGGCTTTTACAACCTCTACCTTCCCGAACGGACAGATAACGCCGGACGGAAACGCTATGAAATGAATATTACGGACAACACGATCGCCCTGCAAATCGACGATGTAACCTATGAGACGGTTGAGACCGATCCGCACTGGGGCATCGAAATGAAGTTCAAGAAACATTATACCCCTTCGCGTAACGGGAGGCTGATACTCTATCTGTGCAACGAGCTGGTCGACCTGAACCGCGAAATAACCGTAACGGCAAACGGCGAGCAAGTATTCAAAGGCGCCGCCACACCCGACCTGAAACATTTAATAAACAGTTGCGCCCGATTCTTCGATCCTCACCGGCTCTATCCCGTTGCGGTCGAAGTAGCATGGTGATCCCGAAGCGGGCGGAAAGCAAAATCTGGAAAAAAGGATTATTTTTGCGGGATGGTTTCCCGACGCAAATGAAAATGGACATACGGACAAAAATCATCTCTCCTCTTTTTGCACGACGACAGCGTGTAATCGAATCGTTCGGAAAGCGAGCTGTCGATATCCAGCGGCAGCAGTTGCGTTACCTGCTCAGCGAGGCACGCAACACCGCTTGGGGGAAGCGTTATGCTTTCGCGGAGATCTCGGGATACGACACCTTTCGCGAGCGTGTCCCGCTTCAGGATTATGAGAACCTCCACCCGTTCATCGAACGGATGATTAACGGAGAGAAAGACGTGCTGTGGCCCTCGACCGTGCGATGGTACGCCCAAAGCAGCGGCACAACGAACGACCGCAGTAAATACATCCCCGTCACGCCCGACATCCTGCGCCGCTGCCATTATGCGGGAGGCTTCGACACCGTCGCGTTGTACCTGCGTAACTGCCCCGACACCCGTTTTTTTTCGAAGAAAGGGTTGATCCTTGGCGGCAGTCACAGCCCGTCGCCTCTGAACAGGCGGGCACATTGCGGCGACCTCTCGGCCGTGCTGCTGCAAAACCTGAATCCACTCGTCAACCTGATACGTGTGCCGCGCAAAGAGATCATTCTAATGGACGAATGGGAAAAAAAGATCGAGGCGATTGTGGAAAATACATGGAAGAAGGATGTAGTCAGTCTTTCCGGTATTCCGTCATGGATGCTTGTGCTGATCAAAGCCGTTTTGCAGCGAGCAGGCAAACAGACACTGCCCGAAGTATGGCCGAACCTCGAAGTCTTTTTCCACGGCGGGGTCGGGTTCGAACCGTACCGCACACAGTACGAACGACTGATACCGTCGGACCGAATGCACTATATGGAGACGTACAACGCTTCGGAAGGATTCTTCGGGTTACAGGACGACCCGTCGGACAAAAGCATGCTCCTGATGCTCGACTACGGGGTGTTCTACGAATTTATCCCCACAGGCGAGTCCGGTCGTCCGGACGATGGGATCGCTATCCCGCTCGAAGCGGTCGAGACCGGCGTGAATTATGCGATGATCATCACCACAGCCGGCGGACTGTGGCGCTACCGCATCGGCGACACGGTACGTTTCACGTCTACCTTCCCGCACAAATTCGTGATCACGGGACGTACCCGTTTTTTTATCAATGCTTTCGGCGAAGAGTTGATGGCGGACAATACCGAGAAAGGCATCCGAAAAGCTTGCGAAGAAACAGGCGCCGTAGTGAGGGCGTATACAGCCGCCCCCTTGTTCCTGCTCGACAAGGCAAAAGGACGCCATCAGTGGGTGGTTGAGTTTGAGACACCGCCGCCCTCCATCGAAACATTCGCCACCGTGTTGGATGATGCTTTGCAGGCGCTTAATTCCGACTATGCCGCGAAACGTTACAAGGAAATCTCCCTGCAACCCCTCGAAGTAATTCCCGCCCGCGAACATTTGTTTTACGACTGGCTCAAGAAACGCGGCAAATTGGGAGGACAGCACAAAGTACCTTGCCTGAGCAACAGCCGGGACATATTGGAAGAACTCTTGTCGATGAACGGCTGATCACGAAAAGAAGACCTCACATAAGGTCGGAAACTATCCGTATTCTTCGAGCAGAGTACGAATATAAGCCATTTTGTTCTCCTGATCCCACGAATAGGTTTTGCTGTTCTGTTGCAAAAATTCGAGCAGGAGCAATGCTTTCTCCAACAGGTCGTAGCGCAGGGAGACCTCTTTTTTGATCAGTGCGTCACGATAGAGCAATTCCGAGAGCATGCGCATTTTGGCTAACGCTTTCTGTTCACTGTTTTCCGTCCACAGGTCGTTAAGCAGGTCTTCTTTTTCGATTTCATAGAAATGATGTGCCGGACAACGGAAAAACTGCTCGTAGATAGTATCATAACGCGCCTGCATGTCAGCCGTAGCAGCATCGTCATCATCATCACTGCGCCGCACCACTTTGGCGATGGCCTCGAAGAACTCCTGTAAGATCTTCAGGATGTAATCTTGTTCTATCATTGTCCGTGTCGTTTATTTTTCTACCGAAACACAAAAATATGAAACATGATAAGATTTGCCAAATCCCGGTACGGCAAATCGGTTTGCCCATATCGGCATGTCCTGCCGCTCTTTGCAGGACGAAACACGATACGGTCAAATGCGAAATACCGTATTTTTTCTACCTTCGTTGTAGCAAATCGCCCTTTGCCTCGTTATAGGGATGAACAGTCAAACGAATGGATAACGAATATAAAAACCTCGTCGATGGTGTGCGAAGATGCGAGCAACAGGCACAGATGGCTTTCTACGACCGCTTCTTCCGTCCGGTTTATCAGAGTGCCGCAGCTGTTGTCGGCAATCGCGACGAAGCCGAAGAGATCATGCAGGACACTTTGCTGAAAATCTTCGTCCGTCCCGAACTGCTCAACGACGATCCGCAGGCGATGGAACGTATCCTGCGACGGATCGCAACAAATGCGGCCATCGACACCGTACGAAAGCAGAAGAACTTTTACACTTCAATCAACGAAGAGCAGGTGTCGGAACCGGCCGACGAAGACGAGCCGGCCGATGAGCAGCCCGACATCGATGAAATACGTACCGGCATCGGACGCTTACCTGTCGGTTACCGAAGTATCCTCAGCCTGCGTCTGTTCGGCGATATGAACTTCGCCGATATCGCCGAAAGGCTACAACTTAACCCCTCCACCGTGCGCGTACAGTACACGCGGGGACTGTCTCGGTTACGAAACTTATTGAATCAGACCCAACGGATATGAACAAAAAGAATAACATATTAGAACATACGATCAAAACGCATTCGCACGAAATTTTTGCCAGTGGCGAACCGAAAGACGGGCACCGCGAACGCTTTGCCCGACGACTCGAAGCGTTGCATGCCGAAACGATATCGGAAGTCGAGACGGATACACACGTAATGCACGAAGCGAAAGCGAACAACGGACGGAATCGCGTCTTGCGTGTCCTTATCGGAGCTCTCACAACGGCTGCCGCCGTGATGACCGCCTTCTGGCTGTTCACTTCACAACCGGAGATAACCGAGCCGATTTCACCGGAAGACTCGCCGGCCGATGTGCAAAACCATTATGCTATGCTGTTTGAAAACGAACTGGAAACAACGAAACAAATGCTTACCTTAATGGACGGAAGCGAACGCTCTAAAGTACTCCAAGAGTTAGAGACGATGAAAACGGAGCCGGTACCGGAAGTCCAGATGCCCGATGAAAATAAGATTACATTGATCGTCAGTATCTATTCGTCCAGAATTAGTGCTTTGCAGCAAATACAAATGAATTTAATAACCTCTCAAATAGAAACATCATGAAGAAAATTCTGTTTATTTTGGCCATCACCTTGCTGGCAACCGAAGCTTTCGCCGCGCGGAAAGAGTATAAAAGAGAAATCGTCAAGGAGTTTACCGTCGGCGACAATCCCGTTCTTTCCATCGAAAACAAATACGGCAACATTCGGATCATCGAAGGAACGAACCGCAAAATCACGTTCAAGATCGAGATCAGAGGCGAAGGACGCACCGAGGAGGCCGCCCGTAAATATGCCGAGAGCGTGTCGGTCGATTTTTCCCACAGCGGCAATCAGGTTTCGGCCCGGACCAAGTTTGAGTCGCTCAACTGCAACAACTGCGGGCGTTCGGTACATTATATCGTTACCGCTCCTAAGAGCGTCATTCCTCTGCTGGAGAACAAATACGGGAATATTTACCTCGATAACCTCGTGCAGCCGCTCACCGTCGAATTGAAATACGGAGATCTTTTCGCAAACGCCCTCAATAAAGCGACGATCGACATCGGTTACGGTAAAGCGACGATGAACAAATGCAAAAATCTTTCCATCGAGAGCAAATACTCCGGGATCAAAATCGACGAAGCCGAGCAAGTTGTAGCCGATTCGAAATACGATAACTACCGGATCGAATCAGTGAGCGACTTCGAAATCGAAACCGGCTACACCGATGTGCGAATCGGCAAGTTGAACAAACGCCTGACGGCCGATCGGTTGAGATACGGAGGGCTAAAAATCTCCGAAGTAGCGAAAGATTTTTCGGAAATCCGGGTCGACGCGGCATACAGTAATGTAAAACTCGGACTGACCGAAGAGCATGCCTTCAAAGCCGCTCTTTATACAAACTACGGAAATATTGACACCGGCAACCTTACGTTCCACAACGTATCGTTGAAGAAGAAAGGATGTATCGTCGGTACGGCGGGTAAAAGCAATAACCCGAACGCTTCCGTCAATATTTCCGTCTCGTATGGAGGAATCGTATTTAAATAAATCCCCATACCCACCGACCGATTAGTCGATTAGTTCTTACCTTTACACATTCCGGTACGTACCTTTAAGCCTTGGGGTACGTACCTTTAACTTGCCCCACAACTGTGTTCCAATTGAACGACAAGTAAACAGATATGTTCCGCAGGCTTAGCGATCGGGATCGGAGGGCTTCATGATCGGGATTTCTGCCATTACATGTTGTGCTGAAGCGTCCGCGGCAGGATAACATGTGTTTTTGGTATTCCGAAAAATAACCTATTTTTGTAACTCAAAAATCAAACATTAAAAACAACGTATACTATGAAACAACGTATTTTTACTACATTTCTGTTTTTACTTCTGGCAACTGCCTCGTATGCTCAAAAGAAGCCCCTTGATCATTCGGTCTACGACGACTGGAAAAGTCTTTCGAACATCCGCATCAGCAAGGACGGTAAAATCCTGACAGCGCTGATCCAGCCGCAGGAAGGTGATACAACCCTATGGGTTAGGAATTTACCAAAGAACCGAACGCTCACGATCAAGCGGGTCAAAACGTATGTCGTTTCGCCCGACGGAATGTTTACGGTAGGACTTGTAAAAGCTCCCTTTGCCGAACGGCGCGAGGCGCGGATTAAAAAGAAAAAGGAAGAAGACCGGCCGAAAGACTCACTCGTTATTGTAGACAACCGGACGTTGGCCGTACGGAAGATTGCGGGTGTGAAAGCATTCAAGGCGCCCGAAGAGATGAGCGGTCATATTGCTTATACCGTTACAGCGCCGAAAGATACGGCCAAGAAAGACAAAAAAGAGAAAGACCTGCTGATTCTCCACAACCTGATTACGCAGCACGAAGATACGATTCGCGACGCCAAAGATCATCTATTCAATAAATTCGGGAACGCTTTTGCCGTGAACTCCGAGCCGGACAAAAAAGATACGACCCGAACACCCGAGGTACTTTTCTTTGATCTGAAGAATCATGTACGCCAAACTATTTCGAAAGAGAAGGCCGAATACAAATCGTTTGCGTTCGACGAGCAAGGAGAACAACTCGTTTATCTCGCCACGAAAGATACGTCAAAGATCGAACAGAAAGCATTCGAGGTGCGTTATTTCAAAAAAGGAGCCGACTCGGCGGTAGTGATCGCCGGAAAGAACGTTGCGGGACTGCCCGCAGGATGGATCTTCAACGAGTTTTCAACCCCGCGTTTCAGTAAGAATGGCGAACAGATTGTGATCGGGGCAGCCCCAAAGCAGGCATCCAAAGACACGACGATCGTCGACTTTGAAATGGCAAAACTCGATATCTGGCATTGGAAAGACCCGCTCATCCAGCCGCAGCAACTTGTAGAGCTAAGACACGAACAGAGCCGTACCTACACAGGAATCATCGACCCGAAAAAACCGAATGCTTTCCTTTCCGTAGCAACCGAGGAGATGCCTTTCTGTAACATAGCCGACGAAAGCAACGGCCGCTTTGCCCTCCTCTCGTCCGATAAACCCTACCGGCTCGAAACACAGTGGGACATATCGCCCCGGTTCGACGCGTGGACGTACGACTTTGAAACCGGCCGTCTGCAACCTGTGGCACGCGCCATGGGAGGCCGTCCGGCACTCTCGTCGCAAGGAAATTATACAATCTGGTGGGACGCCGCCCAACGTCACTGGTTCGCCTTCGATAATCAGGCCCGTACCACGGTAAACCTGACCAAAGACATTGACGTGAATTTCTGGAACGAAGAGCATGATACGCCTTCTCTTCCTAACCCTTACGGACTCGTAGGATGGGGCGAAAACGACGAATACGTACTGCTCAACGATGCGTTCGATATCTGGAAAATCGATCCGAAAGGCATCAAAAAACCGGAAAACTTTACGCTCGGAAAAGGACGGAGCGACTCCCTCGTGTTGCGCTACGTACGTACCGACCCGGAAAAACGTTTCTTCGCTCCGAACGACCTGCTATTGCTCTCGGCCTTCGACAAACGCAGCAAAGAAAACGGATTTTATACGCTGAAAACAGGCCGGCAGAACCTGTTGCAGAAACGTCTTATCGACACGTATACGTTCCCGTTCGTAGTGAAAGCCAAAGAAGCCGATGTGTTTGCTTTTCTGAAAGGCAACTTCCATACGGCAAACGATTTGCATGTTACGAAAAACTTCTGGAAAACGTCCGACAAGCTGACCGACATCAATCCTCAGATGCGCGATTACAGATGGGGCACGGCCGAACTGTTCGCGTGGACATCCTTCGCCGGTATCCCCCTGCAAGGCATCGTGTACAAACCCGAAGGTTTCGATCCGCAGAAAAAATATCCGGTCATGATTTACTTCTACGAAAAACATTCCGACGAGCTTTACCGCTATTATACTCCCGCTCCGAGCCGCTCTATCATCAATATTCCTTTTTTCGTCAGTCGAGGGTATGTGGTTTTTGTCCCCGATATTCACTATACGGTCGGTCATCCGGGCGAAGACGCCTACAACGCCATCGTCGCGGGAGCCGAGGCGCTGGCACGGAACGCGTGGATAGACAAAGAAAACATGGCCATTCAGGGACAGAGCTGGGGCGGCTATCAGGTCTCTTATTTAGTGACGCGCACCGATATGTTTAAGGCAGCCGGTGCAGGCGCGCCCGTGTCGAACATGACGAGTGCATACGGAGGCATCCGCTGGGAGACGGGACGCAGTCGCCAGTTCCAGTACGAGCAGACACAGTCGCGTATCGGTGCGACGATGCAGGACTCATTGAATCTGTATATTGCCAACTCGCCGGTGTTCTTTGCCGACAAAGTGCACACACCACTGCTGATTATGCACAATGACAAAGACGGCGCGGTACCCTGGTATCAGGGAATCGAATATTTCATGACGCTGCGGCGTATGGGCAAACCCGTATGGATGCTCCAGTACAACAACGAGGCGCACAACCTCCGCGAACGCCGTAACTGCAAAGACCTCTCCATCCGTCTGCAACAGTTCTTCGATCACTACCTCAAAGGCGATCCCGCTCCGGTATGGATGACGAAAGGACTCCCCGCCACCGAAAAAGGCAAGTCGTGGGGCTACGAGCTGGATACGGACAAATAAGAGCAATAGATTCGGAGGGTGTGCCGGAGCTTCTCGTTCCGATACATCCTCCAATGATCTGTAAAAGTGTGAGGAATGTCCGGCGAAGAGAAAGAACTGACCGCCTTAAAGAAAACGGTCTTGAGTGATTACAGCCTGACCTGAACGCTTGCCATGATGCTCCGCCCACGTATGTTATACGTGTAACCCGTTTCGCTCAACAACCCATAGTTCGCATAGTGGTATGCTCTTCGATTCAGAAGATTCATACCCGTCAAACTGAAATCGGCACGCTTTGACACGGTCCACCTTACCGACGCATCGAGCAATACGAGATTCGTTGAGTTTCCCGAACTGAATCGAGTATAGTAATGTTCACCCCCTATACCGATTTGCCAGGCTTTGTCAGGCATAATCGTAAAAGCGAGATATTGCTTCCATACATCATGAGCGCTCTTTCCGGAAAATTCAATATCCATCGTATTCCTTGTATACAGTAAACGATAATCCATCGACAACCCATTGGTAAAAAAGCCTTTCAGATACGGTTGCACAAAAGTCTTTGTCAATACACACGGCGATTCTACATGCTGCTTCATGGAAGTAGTCCAAATCTGTACATGGCCGGCATCAAGTCCTAAAGTCAGTTTACCCGACATCAATCCTTTGCTTATGCTTCCATTTACCGCTAAATTTCGGCTCTCATTCTTTATCGGAACGAACGAGTGAAGGATATAATCCCCCATAAATAATTGACTCCTCATTGATGGATAACGATTCCAATCCAGTCTTCCCATCCCATGAAAAAACAACGAAGTAATGGGATTCCGATATCTGACGTTTAAGGTTGCGGTACGTTCTTCTTTGTATTCGGAAACATCTTCGGGAACAGTTAAATTTCTAAAATCATTCATCATGACATTCCGAAGATGCATATCTGCCTTAGGCGGGCTCAGGGAATACTTGAACTGTGCCGCCATATCCATCTTCGCACTGATTTGATGGCGGAGAGAAAATGCCGGAGCCACGGAAGCAAAATGTTCCGTACCACTCTCATCAGTCAGCTTATTTCTGATGTGATGCAAATGATAGCTCACAGGAACAGATAAGGTAAACAACCATCTGCTTGATCGATACGAAACGTCCGGAGAGAGGTAGGGACTCAACAAGGAGAAATCCATCTCGTTCCGTGTGGGATAAGAAAGCGCTATTCCGTGCAAATCTGCGTCGATGTTATGATGATTGAAATCTATTCCTCCGCGGGCGGATACCTTCCATCGGTTGAACAGCCAACCGTAGCGAGCCTCCGTAACGGAACGAAAATCTCCCGTCGTCACCTGCTGTATGGCGGAATTGTCTGCCGTTATATGCAAGGATTGAGGTTTATAAACATAGCTGTTTCGTGACGAAAACGTGAGCAGACGGTTGTTTATCCGTTTTACTACCTGCACATCATTCGCAGCACGGAAAGACGGCGTTTCGGCATTTTGCAGAAGAGAACGCGTACCGCCTATCGTCGAAGTCGCCTTATCCCAATCGGCATCGAGATACAGATTGTCTTTCAGAAACAGTGCGGGACGATTGACCTGCAACGCCCAATGACCGCCCAGACGGTGCGTCTGCGTCCGCATCGCCTTTCGTTCAGTGAACGACGGGATCTTTTCATCAAAATAATTCGTTTCATACGCCGTCAGATAATCCAACTTGTCCCCCTCGTATGTCAGGTTGAATTTTGCATCTCTGCCTTCACCTGTACGCCACGAGTTCGAGGTATGGGCAAGCATGGAGAAGTTATCACGGGTTCTCTGCTCGTCGATCGGCGAAGACAACCGCCCTGCTGTGACAGGATCGTCCCAAAGCTGATCGGCATACCCGTTACCCGAAAGGCTGCTTTCGATCTGTCGCCGGCTTTGTGAGGCCGGATTCCATCCGGTACGGTTGATACGAACCGTTTCCATATTCTGCCACTTGCCGGCGATACGCATGGCAAATGCGGAAGCATCGTATAAAAACGGTGACATCCCTGCCCCTCCGTGAAGTATGGCGATCCATTTATGGCGCGCTTCTTCCTTCAGCTTTATATTCAGTCCTGCCCGTTGAGAAAATTCCAGCCCCTTCAGCACCTGAACGGGTTGATGATTCTCCAGAACGTCGACACTTGCCACATCCGAAGGGGATATATTTTCGGTTGCCAATCCGTAACGACCGTCCATAAAATCGGAACCGTCAATATAGAATTTATTGATCGGCTCACCATGGTATTTGATTTGCCCGTTCTCTTCCACCTTTATTCCCGGCAGGCGTTTAAGGACATCCGAAAGGTTCTTATCTGCCGGTGTGGCATACTTACTCATATAGTAAGTCAGCGTATCGCTTCGCTGTTCTATGTCCGGCGCCGTGACGGTTACATCGTTGAGTTGCGTGGGCCGGGGTACGAGATATACGGTCATAGGCGAAGATGACACGCCGATCCTGATGGTTTGAGAAGCATAACTCATACATTGAAACCTTAAAAACAAGTCAGGGACAGACGTAGGATATTTTATGCCAAATTCACCCTGGTCATTCGTTATGGTGTATGGATATGGATGATCTGATGAGTCTTTAACCTGTACGATAACCCCGGCAACAGGAGATTGATCGTCCTTATCGAGCACCACACCACGAACTTCCTTCGTCTGACCATAAACGACAGACAGGCTAAAGAATGCTGCAAATATCGCTGTTATGATTCTCATAAGCCTATTCTTTAATCCTTCCGCCAGTCTGTTTCGATATAATCGTAAGTTAATCCGCGGGGCTTAGCCAGATCGGTTCTCGTTTCTCCGTTATTCGTTACATTCACCTTGATGCCGCTGACCGTTTCAAGATACCCCAGCGGATTGATGTCATACGTATATTTCGTCTGATAAAACTTCACACGCGAAGTCTTGTTATAAGGTACATCCGGCATCGTGATACGACGATCGGACTTGGAATTTATTCCCACGCAAACAAAGGAATAATGGCTCTTGGCATCTCGCACTTCCATGATAAAGCCGGGAAGCCCGCCGAACTTCCATGGGCCGTCGGCTACCGGTATCTCATCGGTATAATAAGCGATGTAGTCTCTGCCCCTGAATGCGCATCTTGCACTTTTACACTTGTAGCCAAGCACCTCTTTGGTCTCCTCCGTCATCGTCCATGCTTGCACGGGAACCGGTTCTTCAATAAGAAACCAGTCCGTAGCGATCTTGTCCGTCGTCGTGAACTTGCCTGCCGGATAGTTCTTATAGATCGAATACGTCTGCCCTCCGATATAGCGTCCGGGGTCTGCTTGTATCTGGTCGGCAGTAGACATCCGAATCAATGAATCGACCTGCATGGTGCGATAACTGGAAAACTTGGATAACCCCTGCCCCACCTGCAAGATCATACGGTCTGTTACAGCCGGCGACATCCGGGTTGTATCACGCAAATACCTGTAATCGAACATAAATTCCATAACCGTCTTGCCCATCTCTTTTTGTTCCGCCCATGCGACGGAGTTTGCCGACATTTGCCCCCCCTCCACGCGAATCACCTGCACCTTCTGTGCATAACCTGCGACGATAGCACTCAGGCTAAGCGTCATCATCCATACCATTTTTTTCATACGCTATACATTTTGTTATTGATTTAACTTTTCCGCAAAACTACGGGCGATGCTCTCGCGAAAGAAAAATAATCCTTACTGCAACATTGACAATTATTACTAAATTATTACCGAAGTCGCTATTTGCCTGTTCATCGATTCTCCCAAACGAGAAATAGTTTATTTTTGCAGTATGGAGAAGAGGATTAAAATACTGCATGGGCTAACGATAGGAGCCATCCTTGCATTCTGCACGATGCAGAGCTACTGGCTTTATCATCGTTATTCATATACACTGGAAACCCACGAGAACGAATTATATGAAACGGTTCTCGAGGTGATGCAAGAAGAACGGGAGGTAAGGAAATTTAAGAAAAGACCGGATATAAACATCCTGACCAATACGAAAATAACCGCATCGACCGAACCGGGAAAAGCTGGCATCTTAAGCACCGTATTCGACATTTATGCGGTTGACTTAAAGAAAACCGAACGGAAGGATATCACCGAGAAAGACATCAAAAACATCATCCGTATGTATCGAACGGCCCAAACAGAAGGCATCACGCATTATCGTTTCAACATAACCAATCATCCTAAAGATCCTAACGAATATGACGCATTGGAACGCTTTATCATCGATTTTCGCAGTCCGTTCGAAATCGCACGAGTAGATTCTCTGCTCCGTCAAAGAGGGATTACGGCAAAAGATATCCACATAGAACGGGCTGATTCGATGGTTTGGTTGCCTCTGAGATTTAATCATACCTCAACGTTCAACCCGCACATCACCATATCATACCCATACGATATATTTGAAAAGGAGATGGTGAACATTACGTTACCGGTCGAATTATCTCCGGTACTATCCCAAATGATGAATTTATTACTCTTATCGATCGTTCTTTCCGTTTTTCTCATCAGTTGCCTTGTGGCGCAGATTGCAACGATACAAAAACAGCGCAAAGTGGAAGAATTGCGGCAGGACTTCATTCATACTATGATCCACGAACTGAAACGCCCCATATCGACCTTAAAGATGTGTATCTCTTTTATGTGTAACGACAAATTGATGGAAGATAAAGAAAGTAAAGAGGCTGTTCTTGCAGATTCCCGTCATGAACTGAATAACCTGTCGTCCTATTTCTCGAAGTTACGAGACCTCACCTTCAACGATGTAACGGAAATACCGCTCACGTTGTCGGCTTTCGACTTGCGGAGTACCATAACCGACTGTATCGAAAAACTCAGCATCCCGAGCGGAAAAACAGCCGCCATCCATCTCCTTTCTGACACAAAATTGACGGTAACAGCCGATAAAATGCACTTCAGCCATATCATCAGCAATCTATTGGAGAATGCGATCAAATATTCGGGGAAAAAAGTGGAAATAAAAATCGGCTACTGCGAGAATAACCACGAATCCATCGCAATCTCTGTTCAAGACAATGGCTTCGGCATTTCAAAATCAGACCGCAAATACATCTTCGACAAGTTCTTTCGCAGCCCGTCCATCACAGACAGGAATATCCCGGGCATGGGACTGGGGCTGGCCTATGTCAAACAATTAGTGACAGCTCATAAAGGTTCGATCGAAGTGGAAAGCGAAGAAGGAGCCGGCACCGTTTTCACCATTAAACTACCGCAATGACAGATGCTATACACATTTTATTGGTCGACGATGACATCAAAAATTCCATGCTTCTGAAAAAGTTTCTGGAAGTTGAAGAGTATCGTGTAACCTACGCCAACAATGGAGCCGTAGGTTGGGAACTGTTGCAAACCGTTCGTCCCGATTTAATCCTGCTGGATATCAATATGCCGGAAATGAATGGCTTTGAACTTGCCCGCAAAATACGGGAGGTGAATCAGAAAGTGCTGATTTTTTTCCTGACAGACCGCACAGAGAAGAATGACAGACTGAAAGGATTCAGTCTCAAAGGGAACGATTACATCCCCAAACCCTTCTATCCCGAAGAACTTATCGCAAAAATCAAAGAGCGTTTTGAACATAGAGCGGTGGAAACTCAAAAACAGTTCATCATCGGAAAAACATCGTTCGACAGCAATCTTTCTTCTGTTTCGTATCAGGGCGTCTCACACGTATTAACCGCCAGACAGACCGACATCCTTCTCCTGTTAGCCCAGAATATGGGAACGACGGTTGAACGTGAACATATTCTCAAAACCGTCTGGGGGGATGACAGTCATGCAAACTCATTGGCTCTGAATGTTCAAATCACCTATCTGAGAAGAATACTTGAAGACGATCACAGTATTTCCATCATCTCTTTGAAAAAGAAAGGGTATATCCTTCAGGTCAGCTTGTAAAAACCCGACTTGCCGTGTAATCTCTCCGAAAATCGGCTGAAGAAAAAGAACGTCATCATTCCGATAAAACAGTGCATTTTTGTTCTTGAAAAAGCAACCCAGAAAAAGTCAGAGAAGCATCTCTGAAAAAAGTACAAACTTGCAGTAAAAAACGACAAAACGTCAGGGAAGCCCTGCGGACGTTTAGTAATTGATTTGTTGAGCTGCTCAGAACCTTTTGGGTATTGAATTGTTCTTTATATGAATATGAATGTTTATTTGTCGATGACTGCACGCCGAATACCGGATGCGAATAAATAACTGATTTCAAAAAACACAAAACTATGAAAACGAATATTTTTACCTTATGGATGATGGGGTTTTTATTAGTGCCCCTCGGTGCACAAGCACAGACAAGCGGTACCACCGGGCCGCTTCAGTGGAACTACCATGCTGACACCAAAACCCTTGCCGTCACCGGAACGGGAGTCATGCCGGACTATGCCTCTAAAGATGATCAGCCCTGGAAGGCTTTCCGTGCCGAAATCGAAAAGATAACTGTTGCAGACGGTGTTAAGACGGTTGGAAAAAGGGCCTTCTCCGAATGCTCGAAACTGACAAGTATCACCCTGCCAGCCTCTGTTACTGAGTTGGGTTACCAAGCCTTCTCCAAGTGTACGGCACTGAAAAACATTGCACTCCCTTCCGGGATAAAAACGATCAGGAGCCAAGCATTTGTCAACTGCACGGCCCTGACTGCCTTCGATGTAGATGCCGGCAATATGCATTTTGCTTCCGCAGACGGTGTGCTCTATGACAAAGCCAAGACCAAGCTGATCTACTATCCTGCAGGGAAGATGGAGACAACCTTTAACGTCCCTGCCGGTGTTCACGATATCGGGAGCTACAGTTTTTCCAATTGTACAACGTTGCAAAGCGTCACGCTCCCAACCGGTTCAAAGACAATCGGAAGCCGGGCCTTTGAGGGTTGCACAGTCCTGCAAAGCATCCATCTGCCGAACAGCATCAGCACCATCGGAGGCTACGCTTTCTCTTCTTGTAAAGCGCTGTCAAGCGTCACGTTTTCGGCAAGTATTACGAAAATAGGCAGTCACGCCTTTGCCGATTGTACAGGACTGAAAGAAGTAACGGCACAGTGGACTGTTCCGCTTATCGTCGAGGAGAATCTTTTTAAGAAGGTTGCCCTCTCGAGCCTTACGCTGAAGGTTCCTGCCGGCAAGGTACAGGCTTACAAGTCGACTCCCGTATGGAAAGAGTTTGCGTATATTGCAGAGGTGGCCAATCAGAAAAGGGTCGATGGCCTGCGTATCTACGTCGCCCACGGTATCCTGTATCTTACCCTGCCTGCACCACAAACCGTGCAAATCTACAATGTAAACGGTATGGCAGTGAAAATACTGACGCTCGGGCCTGGCGAACATATCGAACCGTTAGCCAAAGGAATCTACCTTGTACGTGCAGGTGATACGGTAGAGAAAATATTGGTTAAATAAAAAGTGATGTCAGGCTTTCAGTCCTCTGAATAAAGTATAGACATGGATACCAAGCCTTTGCGGAATGATACTGAAAGATATCGGGCTTTCAGCTCTTGTGCCCCGTGCGGGCGGTAATAATGGTTAATGGTCAATTGTTAATGGTTATGCGTGATACACGCCGAATCATGCACCTGGAAAATAACCATTAACAACTAACTATTGGAAAACAGCCCTGAAAGGGCGTATTAATTCAGCCCTATGTGGAGCGAAGCGTTGGGAAAACAGCCCCCCTCAACGGAGGGCTGAAAGCCTGAACGAATATGGATTGAGATGTCTCTTTGTCATTCCGAACACAGTGAGGAATCTCGTACAGAAAAGGAATGATTCATCGCTTGACGCTCTGAATGACAAAAGACGATATCCGGACGCAAATAACTGCTTTTTGGGAAAGGTGCTTTCCCAATAGATGAGAATGCGCTTTCCCCGTGGCTGAAAAGGTGGTTTCCCAGTGGGGCAAAAGCTGGGTTCCGAACACAGATGGCACAAAGGAACGAGTTTGTCATTCCGAACACAGTGAGGAATCCCATCCAGAGAAGAGAAGATTCATCGCTAACGCTCTGAATGACAATAGACCGAACGCAGAGGGACATCCCCCCTCCCCCCCTTCAAAGGGGGGAAAGAGCGCAGCGAAGGGGGGATGTTATCCCTTCAAAGGGGAAAGAACGAAGCAAAGGGGGATGTTATTCCTTCAAAAGGGGAATGCAGGGGGCTGACGGCTGAATACTGACAGCTAAAAAACACCTGCATAATTAAACTATTTACGTCTCTTGATTGTTTTTATAAAAAGGCTGTATAGAGTTGTTATCAAACGGATTTTATCATGAAAAAGGGGGTGCTGATCATTGTTTTGGGGTCTGTTTGCTGCTTTGCGGAAGCGACCGACCGGCTTCGTCCGTCCGATACCCGTACCGCAGGTATGGGAGGACAAGGCGTTACCCTCTCGGCTTTGTTGAACCCGTCGTTGCTGGCCTTGATGCCGAAGCGCGAAATACGTGCCGATTATTTCAACCGTTATGGCATCAAAGAGCTGGGTACGCTCAACGGCGGACTGTGCTATCCGAATGCCTTGTTGCCTTTCGGCGCTCATCTGGCTTCGTTCGGTTATGACGAATACCGCGAGAGCATGTTCCGCTTTTCGGTGGCGAGGCAGCTGAGTCGTCTCTGGTCGCTCGGTGTCAGCCTGCAATATATCCTCTTGCAGTCGGAGTTATTAGAGCGTGATATGGCCCGGATAGCCGTCGATGTAGGAGTGGCCTTCCATCCGTCCGACGATTGGCTGATTGCCGTGTCGGTCATGAATTTCCCGTCTGTCTCGCTCGAAGACCGTGAGACAAACAGCAAGGATTTCGTGATGCGAAGCGTATTGTTGGGTATGAATTATTGGGTGGCGGAAAAGGTTCTGCTGACCGTCGGGGTGAAGACTTGCGAAGAGACGCCGTTTTCTTTTTCCGCAGGAATGGAATATGAAGCATTCACCGATTTTCGGATTCGCAGCGGAATAAGCACTCATCCGTTCCTTCCGTCGGCCGGTGTGAGTTATACGCTCGTCGGTCTGACAGCCGATGTGGCCTTTTGGTATCATCCCGTACTGGGTGCGGGTTCCGGTTTCGGACTTTCTTTCTCATTCTGAATATGACAGGCTATGGGACAACGAGGGTTTATTATTGGGCTGATCTTTTTTCTGATTCCCTGCTTCTGTGCCAATGGTCAGGATGAGCGATCGAACGAGCGATGGAAAGAATATATCCGGCAACTGGCCGAAGACGAGGAAGACAGCGAGCGGTTTGAATCGCTGTACTCCGAACTTTCTTATCTTTCCGAACATCCGATCGATCTGAATACGGCTACGGTCGAGTCTTTGCGACGGTTACCTTTCCTTTCCGATACACAGGTGGAGGCGATCCTTTCTTATCGTCAGAAATACGGTGCGCTGCTGACCGTCTACGAACTGAAAAATATCGCGGCGTTAGACTATCCGACCATCGAATTGATGGAACCTTTCGTGTACGTCGGCGAGGTCGCACGGCCGCAACGCGCCATCCATGTTCGTAACCTGTGGAAATACGGTTCGCATCAATGGATTGCCCAATATCGTCGCACGCTGGAGCAGAAGCAAGGCTACCATCCACAGCCCGACAGCATATTGCAGCGTTACCCTAACCGGGTGTACCTCGGCGAGCCGTTTTACCATTCACTGCGTTACTCTTATACGTTCGACGAACGTATTCAGGCCGGGTTCGTGGCGGAGAAAGATGCCGGCGAGCCGTTTGGGAATGCCCGTCACAAAGGATATGATTACTATTCGGCTCATCTGCTGTTGAACGATCTGAAGAAATGGCTCAGCACGTTTGCGGTGGGTGACTATAAAGCTTCTTTCGGCCAGGGGTTGGTGCTAAGCCATGATTTCATTCCCATACGCACCACCGTATTGTCTTCGTCCGGCTATCGCAGCAACGGCTTCCGACGCCATTACTCGACGAACGAGCACGATTTTTTTCGTGGCGTGGCAGCTTCTTTCGTGTGGAAAAACTGGACAGCCAACGTGTTTTATTCGCGCCGTAAAGCAGATGCTTCGACCGACAGCACCATCATCACCTCGTTCAAGACCGATGGCCTGCACCGTACGGAGAGCGAACGTAGCAAACGGCATGCGGTAACAATGCAAACCATCGGAACGAACATACGTTATGCCGCGTCCGGCTCTCATATCGGACTGACGGCCATTACGTACAACTTCGGACCTCATACGGTCGAGCCTCCGGCGAAGCCTTACAATCGTTATCTTTTTCACGGGAACCGAAACGTGAATGCGAGTGTCGACTACATGTTCCGCATAAATACACTGAAAGGGTACGGAGAAACGGCTTTGTCGCGCAATGGCGCCTGGGCGACCCTGAACGCACTGCAATGGACACCTTCCTCCTCCGTCAAAGGAATCATTCTCTACCGTCGCTACGCTGCCGATTATCAAGCCTATTTCGCTCATGCGTTTTCGCAAAGCAACGATATACAGAATGAGGAGGGCGTATATATCGGCTGGGAGCTTACGCCACCCGTTGGCTTTTGGAAAATAACCGGCTATGCGGATTTTTATCGTTTCCCGTGGATGAAGTTCGGGATCGATGCACCTTCGTCGGGTACCGACTGTCTGTTGCAGATCGATTATTCGAAGCTGGAGCATCTGGACTTTTATGTACGTTATCGCTACCGGCGACGCGAGTCCAATCATACGGTAAAGGGGAGTCCCGAAACAAAAATCCTCCCGACGCGTCATCATCGCCTGCGTGCCCAGATGTTGTACCATCCGACTCCCGAATGGTCGTGGAAGGCCGCCATCGATGCCTCGCTTCTTACTCCCGAAGCAAAAGCGACAAGTCACGGATGGATGGTTTCGAATACCGTCGGGTGGAAGCCTCAAAGGTTTCCTCTCCAAACGGATTTGTTTATCGCTTGCTTCCGTACAGATGATTATCAGAGCCGTATCTATTCGTACGAAAAGAATCTGCTTTACGCTTTCAATAGCACTTCGTTTTACGGGAAAGGGATGCGCCTGTCGACTGTCTTGCGTTATTCGGTCGGATATCGCTTTGTTATAGCCGCTAAAATCGGGTGGGCCCATTATTTTGAAGGTGAGCATATCGGCTCGGGACTTGAAACGATCGACGGCCGAAACCGCACCGATGTTCATGCCATGATCCGCTGGAAATTCTGATGAAAAAACTTGCGTATATGGCTCCTATTCCTGAAATTTGCACAATGTACAACTCCTAAAAGAAAGAAATTTGTCGACGATATTATTTCAACAGATCGTATATGGCCCGGTACACAGCCGCCGCTTGGGCGTGTCGCTGGGCATCAATGTATCACCTCTCGACGGAAAGCGTTGCTCATTCAACTGTATCTACTGCGAATGCGGGCTGAACGAGGACTTCCCGGCAAAAAGACCGGCTCCCAAACGTGAAGACGTGCGGAATGCGCTCACGGCCAAGCTGCAGGAGATGGCTAAAGAAGGTGTGCGACCCGATGTGATCACGTTCTCCGGTAACGGAGAGCCGACGATGCACCCGGAGTTCGCGGGGATTATCGACGATACGCTTGCCATTCGCGATGCGCTCTGCCCTCTGGCTAAAGTGGCAGTGCTTTCGAACTCGACCATGTTGCATAAAGAGGAAGTGATGAGCGCATTGCTGAAGATCGACGAGAACATCATGAAGCTTGACTCCGTGAACGATGAACGGATGCGGCAGATCGACGATCCCGACCGGAACGACTTCACCTGCGAAAAACTTGTCCGCCAATTATGCCGTTTCGACGGACGACTCGTCATTCAGACGATGTTCCTGCGCGGCCATCGCGATGGCGTGGTGATCGACAATACGAGCGATAAGGAGGTGGCGGCATGGATTGATGCGCTGAAACAAATTCGTCCGTACAAAGTGATGATTTATACGATCGACAGGGAGACCCCGGTACGTACCCTCGAAAAGATCCCGAAGGTCGAGCTTGATGCGATTGCCGACCGCATACATAAAGAAACGGGAATTGAAGTCACCGTATCTTATTGACTTCGGCTTTTATATCACCAATAAACCAATAAAAAGAACATGAAATCGTACAGAAAAGAATTATGGTTTGAGACACCGACGCGCCGGGCATTCGTGAATATCACATCCGAGATTGAGCAATGTCTGGCCGAAAGCGGCATACGCGAAGGACTGCTGCTCTGCAATGCGATGCATATCACGGCCAGTGTGTTTATCAATGATGACGAGAGCGGACTGCATCATGATATGGAGCTGTGGCTTGAGAAACTTGCACCCGAAAAACCGTATAGCCAATATCGGCATAACGGATACGAGGATAATGCCGACGCTCATCTGAAACGTTCGGTGATGGGTCGGGAGGTGGTCGTAGCCGTGACCGGAGGAAAGCTCGACTTCGGGCCGTGGGAGCAGATTTTCTACGGTGAGTTCGACGGCAAACGTCGTAAGCGCGTGCTGGTAAAAATTATCGGAGACTGATTCCACCCTTACTCTTCGTTTGTCGCTCTGTCTTCTCGGACATTTATTCGGACGGATTTTGCCCCATACGATGGCCTTTGCGGTATCGTTTGAGTATCTTAAAAGCAAGGGCAAAGATGGCAAAGTCCATGGTCACCTTTTCAGGTTTGTCTTTATCAAAATGTCGGAAACAGCTGTAGCTTGTGTTTGATTTGGTTTGTCCGAAGAGCGATTCGGGTTCTATCGGACTAAGGAGGCGGTACATCAGCCCCTCTTCAGAGGTGAACCGTTCCCTGGCTATCTTTTTATGTCGGTTAAGGTGAGTTCGATCTAAGCGGTCATCCATCTTGAGTTATCCATAAGCTCTTGATAGAGGTTTATGGATGGTTTCTTCTCAAAAGAAAGAGTAAGCCACCAAAGCCGATAACCTATTTGTAATGAAGTTGTCAAAACTTCGATGACGTGTGTATTCTATCTGACAGATGTTTTTCAGCTCGTCATTAACCCAGATTCCGCGATAGAAAAAATCTTATCTTTGCATTTTATAATTTCTAATGCGTAGCGATAGACACAAAGCCGGTATGAAGTTTGAGTTATCCTTTACCAATAAAGAGATTACGCCTTGGGGCGAAATGGTATTTTTGAAGCAAATGTTAGACAAAATCGGGTTTAAAGAACAGGTGTTTTCTTGCC
>NZ_JBQNAZ010000019.1:0-52069 GCF_052170195.1 Tannerella sp.
ATCAGTTCTTTAGCGATTACTAATTTACAAAGAAAATTCGACAAACTGTTATTTTCCTATCTATTTATTAGGGTGGGAAACTTTAGTAAAGAAATAAATCGGAATATGTTTTGTCGGGCAGCTCCCTTGGCTTTCGTTGTCCGACCTGAAAAAGAATCGTCTCGTTCGGAGCATATACAGCTTTGTTTATCGGAGCTGCTCACCTTTTTCAACCTGATGAAACGGCCTTCTTCGCCATCCGTAACTACAAAGTTGCCATGGCGGGGAATACTGAGCTGACCGGCCTTCAGACGATGTGACAATGATAACATATTCTCTTTATAACATCTCCATACAAAGTTTGGATGACAATATTCTAAATTTTTAACATAATGCAAAAATAACAGTTTTCATGCTAAAATCCCTGAAAGCAGTGCAGAAGGGTTGCATAATTCTTGAAAAGAACATAGTTTTGCAACCCTAAAAATTATTATGGTATAGAATAGAGCACATGAAAAAGAAATTCGTTTATTTGTTAGGACTTTTGGTAATGGCTGTGGCTGTACAGGCACAGATTCTGACCCCTGTTAAATGGAAAATCCAACTGGAAGACTCTGAATTTGCAGAAAAGACTGTGACATTCACGGCAACGGCCGATCGGGGCTGGCATATCTACGATATGAACTTACCCAAAGGTGGACCGATTTCAACTTCGATCACCTATGAGAAACTCAAAGGCGTCGAGTTGCTTGGAAAGCCTGTGTCATCGGTAGCTCCCAGCGTTGTGCGCGACGAGCAAGCATATCCCGGTCTCGAATTGCGGTGGTATTCGGGAACCGTGACGTTCACTCAGAAGATCAAGGTGACCGATCCGAAAGCATTTAAGATGGTCGGTGAAGTGGAATACATGGCTTGCAACGACGAGTCTTGCCTGCCTCCCGAAGCGGAATCGTTTGCGTTCGATTACAGACACGTAAAAAAAACGACACAAGCCGCTGAAGCCGCTCCTTCCGACACGGTAGCCTCCGAAGAGCTTGCGGATGGAATGACACAAGCAGAGGGAGAGGATGCCATGCAAGCGTTGGAACTTGCTCCGGCGATGCACCATACCACAAAAACAGCAGCCCCCGATGGCGTGCTTACGCTTAGACAAGAATTGTGGACACCGGTGATCGGAGACCTCAAATCGTTCGGTGACGCGACGATTTCGGCTACCGATACTTCGTGGCTCTATATCTTTCTGGCCGGATTCATCGGCGGGTTGATTGCTTTGCTGACGCCTTGCGTTTGGCCTATGATTCCGATGACGGTAAGCTTCTTTCTCAAACGTAACAAAAGTCGCCAGAAAGCGATCCGCGATGCTCTGATTTACGGTGTCTCCATCATCGTAATCTACCTCACGATGGGACTTCTTATTACGGGTATCTTTGGAGCCAGCGCATTGAATGATCTTTCGACGAATGCTGTCTTCAATATCATTTTCTTCCTGTTACTCGTATTGTTTGCCGTGTCGTTCTTCGGGGCGTTTGAGTTGGTACTCCCGGCTTCATGGACGAACAAAATGGACAGTAAGGCCGATTCGACTTCCGGCATTTTGAGCATCTTTTTCATGGCCTTCACGCTGGCACTCGTTTCGTTCTCCTGCACAGGTCCGATTATTGGGACGTTGCTTGTTGAAGCCGCTTCGCAGGGTACAAGTATCGCTCCGGCCATCGGAATGTTTGGCTTTGCATTGGCGCTCGCCATTCCTTTTGCGTTGTTCGCCGTGTTCCCGAACCTGCTTCAGAACATGCCGAAATCCGGTGGATGGCTGAACTCGGTGAAGGTCGTTCTGGGCTTCCTCGAACTTGCCCTCGCACTCAAGTTTCTCTCCGTTGCGGACCTCGCATACGGTTGGCGAATTTTAGATCGTGAAGTATTCCTTGTGTTGTGGATTGTGATCTTCGTGTTGCTGGGTATCTATCTGCTCGGAAAGCTCAAACTCAAGCACGACAGCGACTTGCCTTATGTTTCCGTGCCGCGTCTCTTTATGGCGATCATCTCGCTTGCGTTTGCCGTTTATATGATTCCGGGGTTATGGGGAGCGCCGCTGAAAGCCATCAGCGCCTTCGCGCCGCCACTCTATACCCAGGACTTCAATCTTTACGAAGATGAGGTACATGCCGTTTATGACGACTATGAAGCGGGGATGGCTTATGCCACATTGGCTAATAAACCGGTGCTGATCGACTTCTCCGGTTACGGATGTGTGAACTGCCGGAAGATGGAAGCCTCGGTATGGACAGATCCTGCTGTCAAGAAAATGATTGATGAGAAATTCGTGCTGATTACGTTGATTGTCGATGACAAGACGAAACTGCCGGCCCCGATCATCATTCAAGAAAGTGGTAAGGAGCGTAAGTTGAAAACGATAGGTGACAAGTGGAGCTATTTGCAGCGTCACAAATTCGGGGCTAACGCACAGCCGTTCTATGTCATCCTCGATAATGAAGGAAAGCCACTCTCCCCCTCCTATGCTTTTGACGAAGATGTAGCCAAGTATGTAGGCTTCCTCGAAAACGGCCTGCGTAACTATCAGCAAAAAGGGAAATGAGGATGAGCACAAGAGAAGAACGTTTGGAAGCCTTCGGACGTCTGCTTGATGTCATGGACGAATTACGTGAGAAGTGTCCATGGGACCGGAAGCAGACGAATGAAAGCCTCCGTGCCAATACGATCGAAGAGACGTACGAATTGAGCGAAGCGATCCAGAAAAATCTTCCGGCTGAGATCAAGAAAGAACTTGGCGATCTGCTTCTGCATATTGTCTTCTATGCCAAAATAGGCGAAGAGAAGAATGAGTTCGATATCAAAGATGTTTGTAATACGTTATGTGATAAATTGATCTTTCGTCATCCTCACGTTTTCGGCGATGCGGTGGCTGAGAACAGCAGTGCCGTGGAGCAGTCGTGGGAGCAGTTGAAACTGAAAGAAAAAGACGGAAACAAAACCGTGCTCGACGGAGTGCCTTCCTCGCTTCCTTCGCTGATTAAGGCGTACCGCATGCAGGACAAGGCGCGCAATGTGGGGTTCGACTGGGAGAAGCGTGAGCAGGTATGGGATAAGATCCAGGAAGAACTTAACGAGTTTCGTTCCGAAGTGGATCGTATGGAAACCGACAAGATGGAAGCTGAGTTCGGTGATTTTCTGTTCGGAATGATTAATGCCGCGAGACTTTATAAAATCAATCCCGACAATGCGCTCGAGCGCACGAATCAAAAATTTATCCGCCGTTTCAACTACCTTGAAGAGCATACGATCCGGCAAGGACGATCACTCAAAGAGATGACGTTGGCCGAGATGGATGCTATCTGGGACGAAGCCAAACAACTCGGGCTCTGATTGGGGTCGCTTCGCATAAGCGCATAAGAATGTCCTGTCATTTATGATGGCAGGGCATTTTTTATGTCTTATGACAATTCCAGCATACGTTGGATCGGTTTGACGGCACGAAGACGAATCTCCTCGTCTACGAGTATCTCAGGCGTTTCGTCTCGCAGGCAGTGATAGAGCTTCTCCATCGTATTTAAGCGCATAAAGTTGCATTCGTTGCAGGCACACGTACTGTCGTTCGGAGGAGCGGGGATAAATGTCTTGTGCGGATTACGTTTACGCATCTCATGGATGATACCGCTCTCGGTCGATACGATAAACTCCGTTTTCGGCGATTGCACGGTATGGTTCAGCAATGCGGCCGTTGAGCCGATAAAATCGGCAATCTGCAAGATCGGTTGCTTGCATTCGGGATGTGCGATAACTTCTGCCTCCGGATGTGCATTCTTGAGGGCAAGGATTTTCTCCAGCGAGAATTGTTCGTGTACATGACATGCGCCGTCCCATAAAAGCATATTACGCCCGGTTATACTGTTGATATAGTTACCTAGATTCCGGTCAGGCCCGAAAATCAGTAAGGCATCTTGAGGGAACGACGCAACAATCTTGTGTGCATTGGTCGACGTCACAACTACATCGGTCAGTGCCTTGACGGCCGCCGAAGTGTTTACATACGAAATCACCTGATGATCCGGATGCGCTTTGACGAACTTCTCGAACTCATCGGCCGGGCAGCTGTCTGCCAGCGAACAACCCGCTTCCATATCAGGGATAAGTACTTTCTTCTCCGGACAGAGGATTTTAGCTGTCTCCCCCATAAAATGTACACCGCAGAGCACAATGATATCAGCTGTTGTCTTAGCCGCCCATTGAGCTAATGCAAGACTGTCGCCTACCTTGTCGGCGATATCCTGAATCCCTCCTGTCTGGTAATAATGTGCCAGAATAAACGCATTCTTCTCTTTTTTCAGACGGTTTATTTCTGCTGCATAATCAATCTTTTCCATCATAAATCACCCTTTACTTCAGGCTACAAAAATAATATATTTTTCCGGATAAGGTCATTTTGCGTATCGAGGCAACAGGGGTGACGCATTAAAATTGCATTGTCATTAGTTGTTGTGGCTTCATTCGAGCCAGTTTCTTTTGGATGCGAGGATGAACCTAAATTAAAACGATATTGATATGAGATTTACCGCCATCGATACCTCAGCTTGGGGGAAATGAAAAAGAGCATCGAAGAGCGGGCTCTTTGTATGAGAGAACGATTCGGCATGAAGCCCGAAATCCCCGACCTGTCGCACAATGGGGATGTTTGCCGAATACTGAGCATCAGCAAGCGAACGCTCCAGCACTATCGGGACAAGGGCATTATCCCCTATACTCAAATTGCAGGAAAAATCTTCTATCGCCTCTCCGACTTCAACCGACTACTACAAGATAATTATCGCTCTCAAAGTAAGTCTTTGTAATAAGGTAACTTACAAGGGTAGGATGTGTTCTTTTTCTCCATAGAGTAAATATTTCACGAAGATAAATTGCTAAAAATTTGATTGTATAAAATTTAATTATTACCTTTGCACTCAGAAATAGAAACAATGAAGAAGTACGATATATTGAAATTAGACAACCAACTATGCTTCCCTATATATGTGGCATCGAGGGAGATTATTCAGGGTTACAATCAATATTTTGGCGAACTGGATATTACCTACCCGCAATATTTGGTACTTATGGTACTTTGGGAAGAGGACGATATGACAGTAAACAGCATAGGTAAACGGTTGCATTTGGATAGCGGCACACTCACGCCATTGCTCAAACGAATGGAAATCAAAGGACTGATAGTTCGCAAACGTTGTACGATGGACGAACGAACCGTAAAAATCAGTCTTACCGACAAAGGAAAGCAGCTGAGAGAGAATGCCGTAAAAATACCGCCTCAACTGGCAAAAGATGTATCCTTAACCAACGAAGAGGTAGATACTTTAAAGAAACTAATTTACAAACTGATAAACAAAGAATAATAACATTTAAAAAGAACAATGAAATGAGACATCAAAAAACAATTGAAGCTTTACAGCTATTCACAACAGGATTGACCAATGGAGCTTTCGCTCACTTTGTGCAAGGTAAACATTTTGAATCGATGGGCTTTTCAAAACTCGGTGAGAAGTATAAAGAGCATTACACCGAGGAAATGGGCTGGGTGGAGAAGTTCATAGAGCGTATTAACGACCTCGGAGGCGAAGTAAAAATCGAAGACCAAAAGGGACGAGAAGTTGTAAAAGACCCTGTCGAATACATCAAAGCAGATCTCAAAATCCAAGAGCAAGGGGTAGAACTTTTGTACAACTGCATGGCAGAGCTAAAAGACGATCCCACAACTTACGAAATCCTAAAAGCCTATCTCGCAGACGAAGAGGAAGACCTCTATTGGAGTCAAGAGCAGATAGAGATGATAGAGATGATTGGTCGCCAAAATTGGCTAGTTAAACAGATGTAATTAATTCCAATGCTTAACAATCAAAAAAGAGTTTGCTTCATCAGTGTGGTGCAAACTCTTTTCTATTTAATTCTGCAGACCTCATAGTTATATGAATTTGTCCATATCCGAGGAAATCTTTTGGTCGGTGATTTGAGCATAGATTTGTGTGCTGGCAATGGATGTGAATGCCCCAACATCTTAGCGATACTCTCTATCGGGATACCCGCTTCCAAAGTCAGCGTGCCGAACGAATGGCGGGCAAGATGGAATGAAAGGGGCTGGCGGATACCGCAAGCCAAGCCGATGGCTTTGAGGTTCGCCCATACCTGCCTCTTGCTCTGTACCGCAGGAAAGATGGGAGCGTATTGATTGTTTTCTTTTGGAGGATATAAGCCATTAGTATTTGTTCCGCTATCGGATGCAGGCAGGGGTATCAGGGCTTCCACGTCCGTTTTCTGTCGCTTTCTGCATATGTGGCGTTTTCCTTCGCTGTTCGTTTCTATCTGACCATAGGAGAGCGAGCGGACATCAGAATACGCCAAGCCTGTGAATATGGAGAAAATGAATATCCGTGGGCTGAACTCAGATTCCTCATTCTGCAATGGGAGGGTGAGTAACGGCGACACTTCCGTTCTGTTGAGGAAGCGAGGCTTGCACACGACACTTTCATACTTTGCACCCTCGAAAGAATTACTGCGGATGGTCTTATAGTATAAGGGTTAAATCTTTGGTGAAGTAGATGAAACGCTCAAACTCATCGAAGAGTTTCGTTGGGGTAACGTATCTTCTGCACAAATCCACATTTTCTGCACTTTTCACCTCCAAGCAAACCACTACATCAAATCGCATTTTTCACACATTTCCAAATACTTAACGCTTATCTGCGACTTTCAGGACTTTCCACATATAATCTCAAAAGATAATTTCTTTACACCCCTTATAGATTTTTTGTCCATACGAATATGCTTTCCTGTAGTTTATGTTGCAAAATCCTCTATCCGAGTTGTATAAGCATTTTCAAGGGCTTTAATATCCAAAAGACTAATGCTGCGATTAAGCGTGTCGTGCTTCACTTATCACAATTCATCTTCCGTTTTTCAATCACATCTCCTGGTTCTTCTTCTCGTCCGGTTTTTACAAAAGGGGAGGGCATGATGTTCAAAAAAAAAATTGTACCTTTGTCGGCTGAATGATAGAGACAAAAAATAAATCAAATTCAAAAAAACAATGAACAAAAAAGCGATATTAATCATTTGTGACGGCTGGGGAATCGGCGACAAGAAGAAAGACGACGTAATTTCATGCACTCCTACGCCATATTGGGATTACCTATTGGAAACGTATCCGAACTCGCAGCTTCAGGCTTCGGGCGAAAATGTGGGGCTGCCCGACGGCCAGATGGGGAACTCCGAGGTGGGACACCTCAATATCGGTGCCGGACGCGTAGTATATCAAGACCTCGTGAAGATCAACAAGGCTTGCCGCGATAACAGCATCCTGAAAAATCCGGAAATCGTCCGTGCCTACGAATATGCCCGTACGACGGGTAAAAATCTTCATCTGCTCGGACTGACGTCGGACGGCGGTGTACACAGCTCGCTCGACCATCTCTATAAGCTGATCGACATCGCTCACGCGTACGGACTCCGGAACACATTCGTGCACTGCTTTATGGACGGGCGCGACACCGACCCGAAAAGCGGCAAGGGATTTATCGAACAACTGACGAAGTACTGCGCGGAAAAAACGGGTACGATAGCCGGTATCATCGGACGTTATTATGCCATGGACCGTGACAAGCGTTGGGATCGCGTCAAAATAGCATACGACTTGCTGGTGGAAGGCAAAGGCAAACCGGTGACGGATATGGTACAGGCCGTGCAAGACTGCTACGACTCGGATTCGGAAGCGCATAAAAATACGGATGAATTTATGGAACCGCTCGTCAACAGCTCCGTCGACGGACGCATCAAAGAGGGCGATGTGGTCATCTTCTTTAATTTCCGTAACGACCGCGCCAAAGAGCTGACCATCGTGCTGACACAGCAGGATATGCCCGAACAGGGAATGAAAATAATCCCGAACTTGCAATACTACTGCATGACGCCATACGATGCGACATTTAAGAATATGCACGTGCTTTTCGATAAGGATAATGTGGAAAATACGATGGGTGAATACGTGTCATCCAAATCGCTGAAACAATTACATATCGCTGAAACAGAGAAGTATGCGCATGTGACGTTCTTCTTCAACGGAGGCCGTGAGAAGCCGTTCGAAGGCGAAGACCGGATTCTTGTGCCGTCGCCTAAAGTGGCTACCTACGACCTGAAGCCGGAGATGAGTGCTTACGAAATCACAGACAAACTCGTAGAAGCCATCCGTACCAACCAATACGATTTCATCGTCTGCAACTATGCCAATGGCGATATGGTAGGACATACAGGCGTGTACGAAGCGATTGAAAAAGCCGTCGTAGCCGTCGACGCCTGCCTGAAAGATACGATCGAAGCGGCAAAAGCAGCCGGCTATGAAGTGATCGTGATTGCCGACCACGGAAATGCCGATCATGCGTTGAATGAAGACGGCACGCCCAATACGGCACACTCGCTCAACCCCGTGCCGTTCGTCTATGTGACCGAGAACAGGGCGGCTAAGGTAGCTGACGGTATTCTGGCCGACGTAGCTCCGTCGCTGCTTCATATCATGGGACTGGAACAGCCGGAAGAGATGACAGGCAAAAACCTGATTCAGGACTAAGACAGCCCCGTAAACGAATCTCGACATAAAAACCCCAAAAAGGGTGTGTGGCATGGCCGGCCGTAAGACCTGCTTGTGAACACACCCTTTACCGAATCATCCGATGATACAAATCGACGATACATTAGTCAGCCTCGACCTGATTGAACGCCAATTCTTCTGCGACCTTGCCAAATGCAAAGGCGAATGTTGCATCGAAGGCGACGCGGGCGCGCCGCTCGAAAAGGAGGAGTTCGACATCCTCCGCCGGATTCTGCCCGAAGTATGGGACGATCTCTCACCGGAGGCGCAGGAAGTTATCAACCGTCAGGGAGTAGCATGTATCGACGTGGACAGCGACATGGTCACGTCGATCGTCGACGGAAAAGATTGCGTCTTTACGTATTACGATGCCGACGGCACGTGCAAATGTGCCATCGAAAAAGCATATCGCGAAGGACGCATCAATTTTATGAAGCCGATCTCCTGCCACCTCTACCCCGTACGCATCACACGGCACAAGCATTTCCGCGCCGTCAACTACCATCGCTGGAAAATCTGTCGTGCAGCCGAAGTGCTGGGCGAGCACAAGCGCATGCCTGTCTATCGCTTCCTCCGTGAACCGCTGATCCGCTGTTTCGGAAACGGATGGTACGAAGCGCTTGACACCTGTGCCAAAGAACTCAACCGGAAAGGATACTTCCCTTCCACCGAGTAAAAGTTCCCTTTTTCATGTGACCGGCATATCATCCGCACGTATACCGGTCGCTTCCTGCAGGAAAAACCGGACAACGCTCTCTTTATTCGGCTATCACGAAATCGAGCTGTTTTCGTTCGAGATTGGCTTGTGCAATTTTGACCGTCAGCGGGTCACCGAGACGATATGTGCGTTTGCGTCTCCTGCCTACGAGCGCATAGTTTTCTTCGTCGAACGCATAGAAATCATCGTCCAAGTCGCGGATGGGCACCAGTCCTTCGCATTTGTTTTCGTTCAGTTCGACATACAGTCCCCACTCCGTCACGCCAGAGATAACGCCGTCGTAAACCCGGCCGATCTTATCGCTCATAAACTCCACCTGCTTGTATTTGACGGATGCCCGTTCGGCGTTGGCGGCGATCTGCTCCATCTGCGAGCAATGGTCGCAAAACTCCTCGTATCGATCTTTCTCCACGCTTCTTCCGCCCGTAGCGTACCGTTCTAGCAGACGGTGTGCCATCATATCGGGGTATCGCCGGATGGGCGAGGTGAAATGCGAATAATACGGGAATGCCAGTCCATAATGACCGATGTTCTCGGTCGAGTAACGGGCTTTTTGCATGGAGCGGATAGCCAGCGTCTCGATCAGGTTCTCTTCGGGTTTCCCTTGCGCTTTATCGAGCAGGTTATTGATGCCTTTCGTCAATTCGCTCTTGCTTCCGTCGGCTTTCAGCTTATAACCGAAACGGCGGATAAACTCGGCGAAGCTCTTCATCTTCTCCGGATCAGGCTGTTCGTGGATACGGTAGACAAACGTTTTCTTCGTCCTCCCCTTGGGCTGTTTGCCGATCGATTCTGCCACGACGCGGTTCGCCATCAACATAAACTCCTCGATGAGTTTGTTCGCCTCCTTCGACTCTTTAAAGTAAACGTTGAGCGGCCTGCCTTTTTCATCGATCTCGAACTTCACTTCGTACCGGTCGAAGTCGATCGAGCCGCTCGCAAAGCGTATCTTGCGCAACTGTTGCGCAAGATGATGGAGCGTCAGAATCTCGTCTTTGTAATCGCCCTGACCCGTTTCGATGATGGCCTGCGCCTCCTCATACGTAAAGCGGCGATTGCTTTCGATGATGGTACGTCCGATGCGCGAAGCCAGAACCTCGGCTTCATCGTTCATCTCGAGGACAACCGAGAAAGTCAGCTTTTCCTCGTTCGGACGAAGCGAGCAAAGATTATTACAGAGCGACTCGGGCAGCATGGGGATCGTGCGGTCGACAAGGTAAACGGACGTTGCACGTTCGTAAGCCTCTTTGTCGATGACACTGCCGGGTTTTACATAGTGCGTCACGTCGGCAATATGTACGCCGACTTCCCAAAGGCCGTTCTCCAACTTGCGTAACGACAGCGCATCGTCAAAGTCCTTCGCATCTTTCGGGTCGATGGTGAAGGTAACAACATCGCGGAAATCTTCGCGTCCGGCGCGGTCTTCGTCGGTGATCTCGGTCGGAATGCGGTTGGCCGCTTTTTCCACCTTTTCCGGATACGTGTAGGGCAGTCCGAACTCGGCCAGAATGGCGTGCATTTCCGTATCGTTATCGCCTGCTTTACCGAGAATATCGATAACTTCGCCCAGCGGATTCTTGGCCCCTTCGGGCCATTCGATGATGCGTACCACGGCCTTGTCGTTGTTGCGTCCGCCGTGCAAATGCTCGCGCGGGATAAAGATATCGTTCGACAGGGTTTTGTCTTCCGTCACTAAGAACGCATAGTCCTTGGCAATCTGCAATCGTCCGACGAACGTGCTTTTCTTATTTTCGAGCACCTCCATCACTTCGGCCTCCGGCTCGGCACCTCTGCGACGCGCGAAAAGCTGCACACGTACCTTGTCGCCGTCCATCGCATGGTGCGAATTACGTTCGGCTACGCGGATCGGTTCGCCGCCATCTTCGGGCAGGAACGCGTTGCGGCCGTTGCTCCGTCGCTGGAAGATGCCTACGGCCACGGTGCCGAGGCTGTTGAGGCGGAAACGTCCCGGTTCCACCTCGGCCAGAATACCGTCGCAGGTCAGCTCGTAAAGCAGATCGGAGACGTATAGCTTCTGCACCTGTGCTTCGATGCCGATGGATTTACTGAGTTGTTTATAGTTGTAAACCGCCTTCGGGTTCAGTTGAAAAGTGTTCAGTACGGCCTGTACAATGGCTTCTTTCTTCATTCGTTTGCTGCGCGAAGCCTTCTTTTGTTTTTTGTCGTTTTTTCGATTCGGCTTTGTGGCCGTCAGGTCTTTCTTTTTTTTAATCTTCATTGTTTTCTTTCTTTAATTCCTGCCCAAAATAATTCGGACGCAAACCGACAGCCCCCGGTTTGCAGGCAAATATGCAGCCGCTCAGAGGATAGGCGGCCAATTCTTCGTCGGTCAACCCTTCGCGGGCTGTGGTAATGTAAAGCGTGTCCATATTCCGACCGCCAAACGTACAGGAGGTCACGTTGGGCGCGGGTACTTCCACTTTGGTGATCAATTCGCCGGTGTAGGCATTGTAGCAATAGACGCCGAACCCTCCCCGTTGCGCCACCCAGAGATTATCGTTCCGGTCGATGGCCATTCCGTCGGGCATCCCGCTGCCCTGCGGGATATTGACAGCGATGCCGTTGGCAATGATATCGCCCGAACGCGCGTCGTAACGGTAACGTTTGATTTTGCCTGTCGGCGTATCGTTATAATAAATGTATTTCCTGTTTCTCGACCAGACGATACCGTTCGAGATGCTCACTCCTTTCACCATCGCATCGACCCGCCCGTTGGGACGGACACAGTACAGGGTCGCTTTTCCTTTCTCGCCGTCATCGCTCATCGTACCGACCCACAGCCATCCGTTGGGCGAACATTTGCCGTCGTTGCAGCGCAGACTGCCGCCTCTCGTCTCAATCGGTGCAATTTCTTCTTTGGCCTTGCTTTTCAGGTTCAGACGGACAATGCCGTTCTCAAGTGCTACGACCATCGTCTCCTCACTTTCAGGTACCACCGTGGTGACCTTCCGGTCGAACTTCCACGAGCGACATTTCTTCTTCTGCGGCAAAAACTCATACAACGTCTTGCTTTCGATGTCGACCCAGAACAGCGAATGTCGGTCGGGATGCCAGATCGGGCCTTCGCCTAATTGAGCTTCGGTCTGATAGACGACTTCGGCATTGATATGCTCGACCTGCGAGCACGATACCGCCATACCCGTCAGCATGACGACACACAGCAAAATTCCTATCTTTCCGAAGCCTCGCATTATTTCACCTGAATGATCCGTTTGATTTCGCTTAACTTATTTAACGCTTCCAAAGGCGTTAAATTGTTTACATCTAAATTTTTTATTTCGTCGCGCACCTGACTGAGCACCGGATCGTCGAGCTGGAAAAAGTTCAACTGATACCCTTCGCCGCCCGAAGCAAGGCTGCGAACGGGCTTCGCCGAGACGCCGTTCCGGCTGTTGTCCGCCTCCATCTGCTTCAGTATTTCATTCGAGCGTTTGACGATGCTTTTCGGCATGCCCGCCATCTTCGCGACGTGAATCCCGAAGCTATGTTCACTTCCGCCCGGCGTCAGTTTGCGCAGGAAGATGACCTTCTTGCCCGATTCCTTGACCGATATGTTGAAATTCCGGATGCGTTTGAACGAGCGTTCCATTTCGTTCAGTTCGTGGTAATGGGTAGCGAAGAGCGTTCGCGCGGACGCTTGAGGCTGTTCGTGGATATACTCTACGATAGCCCATGCGATGGAGATGCCGTCGTAGGTGCTCGTGCCGCGTCCCAACTCATCGAAGAGCACGAGGCTGCGAGGCGAGAGGTTGTTGAGGATATTCGCCGCCTCGTTCATCTCGACCATAAACGTCGATTCGCCTACCGAGATATTATCCGACGCTCCAACGCGGGTAAAAATCTTATCTACGCGGCCGATCCGTACGCTATCGGCCGAAACGAAGCTGCCGATCTGCGCCATCAGCGTGATCAGCGCCGTCTGCCGCAGCAACGCCGATTTACCGGCCATATTCGGGCCGGTGATCATCAGAATTTGCTGTTGTTTCTTATCTAAATACACGTCGTTGGCCACGTACGGTTCGCCCGCCGGGAGCTGTTGCTCGATGACAGGGTGACGCCCGCCTTTGATGTCGATCACGTCCGAATCGTCGACCACCGGACGTATGTACCGGTTGCTCTGCGCCGTCCGCGCGAATGAAAGCAGACAGTCGAGTTGTGCGATGACGTGAGCATCCTGCTGAATGGGACGGATATAGTTCGTCAGTTCGGCTACGAGTTCGTTGAAGAGCTGCATCTCGAGCGAGAGTATCTTCTCTTCGGCGCCGAGTATCTTTTCTTCGTATTCCTTGAGTTCTTCGGTAATGTAACGCTCCGCACTGACTAACGTCTGTTTGCGGATCCATTCGGGCGGCACCTTGTCTTTGTGTGTGTTGCGCACTTCGATGTAATAACCGAACACGTTGTTGAAGGCGATCTTCAGGCTGGGGATGCCGGTACGTTCGCTTTCGCGCTGTTGCACCCTCATCAGGTAGTCTTTGCCGGAGTAGGAAAGTTGGCGCAACTCATCTAGCTCGCTGTTTACGCCGTGTGCGATGACGCCTCCTTTGTTGACGAGTGCTGGCGGGTCGTTGCAAATTTCTTTCGCGATACGCTCGCTGATGGCGGCGCACGGGTCTAACTGTTCGCCGAATGCTTGCAACGACGGCTCGTTGCTGTTCAGACAGATCTCCCGTATCGGAGCGATGGCCTGCAATGCCGTTTTCAGCTGTACGACTTCGCGCGGCGAGACACGCCCGACGGCTACTTTCGAGATGATCCGCTCCAAGTCGCCGATTTCGCCGAGCAACCGGCACAGTTCGTCTTTGTCGTCCGGATGACGGAAGAAGTATTCGACCGTATCTTGCCGGCGGCGGATGGCGTCGAGGTCTTTTAGCGGAAAGAGCAGCCAGCGCCTGAGCAGGCGTGCGCCCATGGGCGAAGTGGTGCGGTCGAGGATGTCGAGCAGCGAGATGCCGCCCTCGTTCATCGTCTGCACCAGCTCGAGGCTGTGAACGGTAAATTTATCGAGCCGCACATACCGGTCTTCTTCGATGCGCGACAGCGTGCTGATATGCGCGACCTGCGTATGTTTCGTCTGATCGAGGTAAACGAGGATAGCGCCTGCCGCAACAATACCCTGCGACAAATCGGCCACACCGAAGCCTTTCAGACTCACGGTCTCGAAATGTTTGAGCAAACGCTCGTCGGCGGTGGAGGAAGTGAAGACCCAATCGTCCTGCTCGAAGAGGCAGTAGTGCAATCCGAACGCCTCGCCGAAGCGGCTGCGCAGGCCACGTCTGACAAGCACTTCCTTGGGAGCGAAGTTGGTCAGCAGTTTATCGATCGTTTCGGGCGTCCCCTCGGCCGTCAGAAACTCGCCGGTCGAGATATCCAGAAACGCAACGCCGCAGAGGCTTTTCCCGAAATGCACAGCGGCAAGGAAATTATTCTCGCGATGGTCTAAAACGTTGTCATTGATCGAGACACCGGGCGTGACTAACTCCGTGACGCCGCGTTTGACGAGTTTCTTCGCCAACTTCGGATCTTCCAGCTGATCGCAGATAGCTACCCGGCGTCCGGCGCGTACGAGCTTGGGCAGGTACGTGTCAAGCGCATGATGCGGAAAACCGGCCATCTCGACGTGCTGCGCCGCGCCGTTGGCACGCTTCGTCTGCACGATGCCGAGGATATCGGCGCCGACCACGGCATCTTCGCCGTACATCTCGTAGAAGTCGCCGACACGAAACAGCAGGATCGCATCGGGGTGCTTCGACTTGATGTCGAAGTATTGCCTCATCAAGGGAGTTTCTACTATTTTAGACACAATCGGTTTTTTACGTTTATTTTGTCTGAACAAAGATAACGCAAATTTTGCCGGCAAGCTGTAATTTTCATGTTTAATTTTGTTAGCTTCCTTATTATTTGATTATTGCAGAAAGAATGATTAACCGTCAGCCCTGCAAATTCTTCCTTTGAAGAGGAGGAGGGGGGATGTACCACTGCATTCGGTCTTTTTCGGTGCTATAAACAAAACGTGTGTATTTCCCGGTAAAAGTATCCCGGGTATCTAAAAACAAGTGCTTGTGATTTTCTTTCAGGCACAAGACGTATTCAGCCTCTGCCGAGATAATTTGCTCAGCAGTGCCGGTCTGTGCCCCCATCGCGTCAGGACAGATAATAGTCTCTTTAAGTGTCAGATTGTCTAACATTTCCGACATAACAGCCATTTCGCTTTCCTTGTTATCCGGAGTCTCTTGTGCCAGATTTAGGCGATAGAAACAGAGTTCTTGCCCCCACACAAATAAGTGGCTAATGCTATAACTAAAATATCGCTTAACTTATGCCTGCAACAACCCACAACCCACGGATCGGAAGCATGTAAATAATAGGGATCCATGCGCTTTCATAGCTCAAAGACAAACTCTTTTTTGATGAGGTTGCTCTGTCCGACACTTGTAGTCGTAGCGAAAACAGATTCGGAAATCGTATCTTTGCTTCCTGATGGAAGACAACGATAAAAAAGAAGCACGCCGCGCCGCGTTGTATGCGAGTCTGTTGATCGCTGTACCTTGTGCGGTACATATCGTCAATGTATGCTTCTCCCTGCGGCTGCAACGTTTCGGGCTGGCCCCACATGATCTTCGAGGATTGTCCGGCATTCTTACGATGCCGTTGCTGCATGCGGGATGGGAGCATCTGCTCTCCAACATGCCGCCGTTATGGGTGCTCACTTTTGGACTCATTCTGTTCTACCGTGAAAAAAGCCGGACAATTTTTGCTTACCTCTATTTGATGAGCGGATTGTTCACGTGGAGTATTGCTTCGGCCGGTTCCGTCCATATTGGAGCCAGTGGAGTGATATATGCTTTGGCGGCGTTTCATTTCGTGACCGGTATGATCCGGCGAGTACCCCGGCAGATGGCTTTCGCCCTGTTAGTCGCTTTTCTGTACGGTGGATTTGTATGGGCATTCTTTCCTTCGCTCTACAGGCATACAACCATCTCGTGGGAAGGACATTTCTCCGGCCTGGTCTCGGGTATTGTTCTGGCAATCTATGTACGTCGTTGGGGGCCGCCACCTCCACCTGATCCTTTTGAAGGCGAAGACGAAGAACCGGATGAAGATATCGAAGCTTACTGGAAGATACCCGACGAAGAACAGCCTTCCTCATCTGTCCCTGATGCATAGGAAGGCGTCGGATTGTCAGAAACGGCTTCATTGGGTATATATCCGTAATGAGGTACGTATTTTTTGCATACGAGAAACTTATTTTTACATCTTCGCAGCAGATCATTTTTTTTTCTTACATTTGTGGTCATACAATCATCCCGTTATGTTGAATAAAAGTTTAGTATCGATTGATCAATGTACGAAAGAAGATATTCTGCGTATTCTTGAGAACGCCCGGAAGTTTGAAGAAAATCCCGACCGCCGCCTGCTTGAAGGCAAGATTGCGGCCACACTCTTTTTCGAACCCTCGACACGTACACGTCTGAGCTTCGAGACGTCGGTGAATCGTTTGGGAGGACGTGTTATCGGTTTTCAGGACGCCTCGACCACCAGCTCGTCGAAAGGGGAGACCCTTAAAGACACGATTCTGATGGTCAGCAATTATGCCGATGTGATCATCATGCGCCACCATCTTGAAGGGGCTGCCCGCTATGCCTCCGAAGTGACGAAGGTACCTATCATCAATGCCGGCGACGGCGCCAATCAACACCCTTCACAGACACTGCTCGACCTCTATTCGATCAAAAAGACGCAAGGGACACTTGATAACCTGACCATCACGATGGTAGGCGACCTGAAATACGGACGTACGATTCATTCGCTGATTGTCGGTATGTCGCACTTCCATCCGACGTTCCATTTTATCGCTCCGGAAGAATTGAAGATGCCGGAAGAACAGAAGCATTTCTGTCGTACACACGGTATCGGATTTCATGAACATACCGTCTTTTCCGAAGATATTATCAACCAGACGGATATTCTTTATATGACGCGTGTACAACGGGAACGTTTTACGGATCTTGTTGAATACGAACGGGTCAAAAATGTGTATATTTTGCATAACAGGATGCTCGAACATTCGCGTCCGAATCTGCGCGTATTACATCCGCTGCCACGTGTGTACGAAATCGCTTACGATGTGGATGATAATCCGAAAGCGTATTACATCCAGCAGGCGCGGAACGGTCTTTTTACCCGCGAGGCGATTATCTGCGACGTGCTAGGCATTGATATAAAGACGAAAATCGACAATTAATCAGAGATAAAGATGTCAAACAAAGGTAAACGAAAAGAATTGCAGGTGGCCGCGCTTGAAAACGGTACGGCGATAGACCATATCCCCCCGGCTCAATTGTTTAAGGTGGCCGAATTGCTTGGACTTGATAAGATGGACAACCGCATTACGATCGGTAACAACTTTGAAAGTAAGAAGATGGGATGCAAGGGCATGATTAAGATTGCGGATAAGTTTTTTGAGGAAGACGAGATCAACCGAATCGCACTTGTTGCACCGAATGTTGTGCTCAACATCATCCGAGATTATGAAGTCGTAGAAAAGAAATGTGTTCGTCTGCCCGATGAACTGATTGATATCATCCGATGCAACAATCCTAAATGTATCACGAACAATGAACCGATGAAATCACATTTCTATGTGACAGATAAAGAGACAGGCGCCGTCAAATGCCGTTATTGTGAACGTAAAACGAATCAGGAAGAAATTACAATTAAATAGTAAGTCGATGCCGGCTTGCGAGGAAATTTTGCTGTAAAACAAACGATTATGAAACAGGACTGGAAACCGGGAACTATGATTTATCCGCTACCGGCGGTGATGATTTCGTGCGGAAGTGATCCGTCGGAATATAATATTTTGACTGTAAGCTGGGTGGGAACAATCTGCTCGAACCCGCCGATGTGCTATATCTCGGTGCGTCCCGAACGCTTTTCATATCCCATTCTGAAAAAGAATATGGAATACGTGATTAACCTGACGACTCGTGATATGGCATTTGCAACAGACTGGTGCGGCGTTGTTTCGGGGAAGGACCATCGTAAATTCGAGGAGATGAAACTTACTCCCGGATGCGCTTCTATCGTTCGGGCTCCGCTGATCGAGGAATCGCCGCTTTGCATCGAATGCCGGGTCAAAGAGGTGATGAGACTTGGCTCACACGACATGTTTATCTCTGAGGTCGTCAATGTGAAGGCCGACGAGAAATACCTTCATCCCGAGACCGGTGCTTTCGATATGCAGAAGGCAGATTTACTGACGTATGTGCATGGTAAATACTATGGAATGGGAGACTTGCTCGGTTTCTTCGGTTGGTCGGTAAAAAAGAAAAAATAAGCACATGGGGAGATTTATTCTCTTGATATTAAGCGCGATGTGCTATATTGCGGCACCAGCTCAGTCACTTATCAAGCCGGATCATAAGGTGGTGAATCTGGGAGTAAAGGTCGGGTTGCGGGCTTTACAGTCGGATATTTCATCGATTGACTTGGATGAGGTCAGGTTTGAAGATATCCACCTCAAACACGATGTAGGTTATATGGCTGGTTTTCTGATACGGGTCAATGTCGACCGTTTTTTTATTCAGCCGTCAGCCTTTTGGAATTATTCGAGCGGAGACATTCGGTTCGATGTGATTCGTCCCGCTTCGGAGCAGACAAACGAATCAGCCATGGAATTTCCCCAGGCGATGACGATGGAGATCAAATCGCTCGAAGTACCGGTGGTGGTAGGTTACCATTTGATTAAACAACGTCCGTATGTGTTTAGTCTTATGGGCGGAGTCAAGTTAAAATATAATTACGACGTGCAGTTTACGGCGAATAGTCCGCATACTTCTTTCTCATATAACGGGGATACATCGCCTTATCATTGGGCGGCCTACACGGCGATGGAAGTACTGATCGGCAAACTGACTTTCGATATCGGCTATGAATACGGCCTGAATCGCTTGCATTCTGATTTCGATCCGTTTTCATATCATTCGGGAGGAACGGAGAGAGCCTCATCGTTGCATATCAGTAAATACCTGAACGGGTTGAGCATGTCGGTGGGTATTCTGTTCTAAAAAAGAGCGGAAGACTTGTTTACTTAGAACAGGTTTGCGGTACGCTTTTTTCGCCTCCGGAAAATCTCCGATAACGTAGAAAAATCTTTGTGAAACATCAGCCCCACCCCTTGTCGGGTCGGTGACTTCATATTATATCGGTAATACATGTCGTTGGCATGGTTGTACGCTTTCAGACGTATTTCGCCGGAAGGAGTCAATTTATATTCCAGATCAAACTCTCCGACAAATGCATTATTTTGAATGTAATTGTCACGATAACCGAAGTTTCCGTTAAATAACAAACGGTTGTTTAATAACTGACTTGAAAGAAGCATCTCCACTTCGGTATCCGTGACCCCATCTTGACGAGAGCGGATATTCGTTCCGATCTGCACCTTATCTGTCAGACTGTTCAGGATGCCGGAGAGCTGCGACGACAAAGCCGAAGATGCCATGGCGCTGAACTCATTCGACCGATACGCATTTTTTGAGTAGTCCGGGGTATAGAATTTGTTGAGTACAAGCAGGTAGACGATCTGTCGCGTCATCATATCTTCCGTGCCGATGAACGAACGTACTTGCCGCGCCAGTTCATGGGTTGAATTCGGGAACTCCATATCGAACGAGATCGTCGGGTTTTGTAGTCGTCCGTTCAGTTTCAGCAGGCAGTTTACTGGGATGTTACGTTGAATACCGCTTTCCACAGCCAAGCGTTCATCCAAATCTTGGATATTGGCTTTCAAGTGATAGCTTGCATCCAGACTAAGCAGTGCGCTCAGCGGATCGCCACGAAAATCGATGCGACTCCCTTCCCGAATCTTAAAGTCTTTGCGGATTAATTGTTGCAGACTGAAATTGTAGCTTCCTTCCCGGATCGTATATCCTCCATACATGGCCAAATTGCTGCTTGTTCCGTATTGGATTTGGAGATTGCCGCTTCCGTCGCCTTTTATTTTGTCTCCGCTGACAGGGTCTAAAATCAGTTCCAGCTTGGCGTCCGGAGTTACATCGGCAACGATGTTGATGCGTATTTCCGTTCCTTCATTATCGTCATTGGCAGCCTGTGCGATTGTTCTTGTAAGGGTACTGTCTTTTGTCGTCGGATTGTCCTTAAATCGGATGAAATCGTACTCTTCGGCTGATGATCCGTTGGCAAAGTTGAAGCCGACTGTCGTATTGCGGTCGCTTCGCATATTGGCGTTGATATGGATAAGTCGTTCGGTGCCTCGAAGGCTGGCATTTCCCGTTCCGTATAAGACTCCGTAAATGTTGGGGTTTATTCTTTCCGAAGCATCGTATAACAATAGATTGTTTGCTTTGATGTCGGCTGAAAAACCGAAATCCCGAAGGTGATCGTGCTGTACGGTAAAGTCGACAGCTCCCTTATTTCCATGTTTATCGTGAATAACAATATTTCGGCCTTCGATGGTGGTAGGAGTCATGAAAACGGAATCGGAAAAAGAATATACGGTCTGAAGGAAATCGACTCCAATACGGCCATTCCGGATCAATGCTTTTCCTTCGAACGAGAGATCGGAAAAAGGCCCATACAGATGCAGGTTTCCATAGCAATTACCTTCAAATACTTGGGTGAAGGAGCTGAGATATGGACGTAACAGACCGATATCTAAATCTTTTGCATCAAAATAAAGAGAAAGCCCCTCTTTTTCGCCGACGGGATAAATGTATCCGTTGACATCCGTCCACGTCGAGCGGTCTTTGTAGATGGTGCCCAGCAGCAGGATGCCATTCTGGTCGTTATCCCATTCGCTGAAAAGATTCAGACGTCCTTGCACGACTCTGTTAAACGAAAAATCTTGCACTTCAAGATTGGTGTTGATGATGCGGCTTCCGTAAAGATCATTCAGGCGGAAAGTTCCGGTAGCCCGTCCTCCGAATTGCAGGGCGGGAATGTTTACAATGTCGAAAATGTAGCTTAACTCGATGTCGTTCAAATCGAGTGTAAGGGTTTCCTGAGGGCTGAAAGAAGAGATTGTCCCGTTGATTCGGAGGTACTGATCGCCTTTAGATAGATGGATGTTGTCTACGAATATCTTTTCTTTATCAATGGTGATGGAGGCCGGCTGGATATTCCAGGTGGAATCTTTGACGATGATTCTGTTCGGTTCGATAGAGATTTTAGAAAGCAGCTTTTTGCTTCCGTCTTCTTCCGTTATGGAAAATTGCGTGGAAGAAGAGAGGGCTATTTTAACTCCGTCTTTCTGGTTGTTTTCCAGTGTGAAAGAAGTCCTCAATCGGTCGTTGGCGGCATCGGCCTTGATGTGGATTTGGTTCTGAGAGCCTTTCTGTTGCAGTTGAGTCGCTCGTATTTCTGCTTCCATAGCCCCATTCGGATTGTTTAACACGATGGAACCATCTTTGAAGACGGATTGGGAAACCTCGAATCGAGGTAATGAAGCATTGAGATGGAATCGTCCATTCGGATTGTCGTAGTGCCCGAAGATGCGCGACGGAGCTAGCAAGGCGACCGGGAGCTTCAACGCTTTAGAGAGTCGTTCGGTATTCTCAATGTTTATCGTAAAGGAATAACTGTCTATTCCGATAGAAGTACTTGGAGGGAAAGTCGTGCTCAGCGAAGGAAGATAAGGACGAATAAGATTCACCAGCGAAGGTAGAAGATGAGTGAAAGAACAGGAGCCGGTTACTTCTCCGTTCAAAAGATCCGAATAGACTGTTAGTTTCCGTTCGGAGGATATTCCCGATGCCTGAATGTGTGCCGTATTCAGTAGAAAAGTATCGGTACGTGTCAGGAATGACAGATTGTCGATGGTAATCTGTCCTTGGAAGTTATCGATATGGTTACCGGTGATGTTGCTATTTACTTGGAACGAAAGCTCGGGCGAATCATATTTTTCGGTGAGATGTAGCTTGTCCGGACGGAAATGTTCCAACGTGGCGGAGAAATTGAATTCCGACTGTTCTCCATTGTTGTTGAAGAGCCCTTCGGCATGAAGTTTCCCGTTCGGGTCATCGATGCGGATGGTACCGTTGAATTCTTTCGGACGGAAGCCCCCGGAGAGTAAGATGTTCTCGTATGTATACTTTTCGTATTCAAACCGGTCGATTTTGGCCTGAACAGTGCCGGAAAACGCCCCGTTGGCCGGCTTGGAAGCATCCAACTCCGCCTTGAATTGAACTTTTCCATAGGGGGTGTTTTCGTTGAACAGAGGTGCGATATCCAATTCGGAAGATGAGATTTTACCTTTCAGATACGTCGCAAATCGGTGTTCCTTCTCCCGACCGATAAGCATATCCATCTCAAGCGATCCGATGTCGGAAGATAACTTGCCGAAAGCTACCAGCTGATCGATGAATCCGGAGATTTCTCCGGTAAAATGGATCATCCCGAGTCGGTTAATAGGCGTAGGAAGCGACACGGGCGTTTCTTGAAAGTTATGGATGATCCGCTCTAAACTTTCTGAGGCCAGTTGTAAGTTGCTTATTTGTCCGAATAAATAACTTTTTTCCGGATGCCAGATATTTTTCAGGTTCATCTGTGCTTTCAGCGATAGGGTACGGCCCTGTCTTACTGTTAAGTCGCGAACTGTCAGATTATCCATTGTTCCCGATGCGGAAGCCGACAGCTGAAAAGGCTCCGAAGCATTTTGAAAGGCCGGCACAAATGCGGACAAATCACTGAGACTGATTTCAGAAGGAGCGATCTGTATTGCTAAGGGAGCTTCTGTCTGTTCTTTCACCAGTCGGTCGATGCTGCTTCGGACGGAAACGCCGGCAATATGCAATTGTGTCTGTGGCAAGAGTATCTTTAACTGACGAACAGTGACACTGTCTTGATTACCGGTTACGAAAGCGGATAACTTATTCAACCGGAATCCCGATCGTTCTTTCATACTGAGCTTATGAATCTCTACCGAAAAGGTCGGAGCGTGCAAGGTCGGCAATATTATTTTCCCGTTAATATCCTCTAAATGAATATGTCCGGCGCTAAATCGATTATCCGGAAAGGGTACATTAAGCACATCATATCTCAGGCGTCCCCGACGAATTATAATTGAATTGATCTTTAGGTCTATACTCGTTTTGGAGAGCGTATCTTTTGATGCAAAGGCATCCATAACAAATTGAAGGTTTAAAGGACTGTCGGGCGTCTCCCGTTCGATGTTAAGCGAGAAACCAAACAGGCGGACGGTCGTGAAAACCCATTGTCCGTGGAGCAGCGGCCAGATTTTGAATCCGGCCGAGATATGATCAGCTTCAAACAGCTTCTGTCCGTTTTGATCGTCGATCGAAACATCTCCCAACACGAGACGGTTTAACCACTCGATATCGACTTTACCTACGGTAACAGGCACGTTAAGCCGGGCGGAGAGTTCTTTCTCCGCCTCCGATGCAATCTTCTCCTGTACCATCGGGATATGCAGTAGCAATGCGGGAAACGCATAGCCTATCCACCCAATGATGAGCACCGTTATAACGATGTATTTTAAAGCTTTAATATTGCGATCTGTTTATATGAACGGCCTGAAAATCAAATTTAACTCACAAAACTAATCATTATCGCCGTAGATTTTGTTATTTTGTGCCCTAATTTTCGTTAAGCGAAACCGAAGACTTTAGTATGACAAATAATAATGTAACGATATTGGGGATTGAATCTTCGTGCGACGATACATCATGCGCCGTGATACGTGACGGGGTACTGCTTTCGAATGTGATTGCGGGTCAGGCAGTACATGAGGCCTATGGCGGTGTTGTGCCGGAGCTTGCGTCGCGGGCGCATCAGCAAAATATTGTACCGGTCGTTTCGGAAGCGATCAAGCGGGCGGGCATTGACAAATCGGAATTGAGCGCCATTGCTTTTACGCGGGGGCCGGGCTTGTTAGGCTCGTTATTAGTAGGCACTTCTTTTGCCAAAGGACTGGCTTTGTCGCTGGGGATTCCAATGATTGAGGTCAATCATTTGCAAGCTCATGTGTTGGCACATTTTATCAAGCAGTCTCCCGAAGATCACGATCACCCGTCATTTCCTTTTATCTGTCTGTTGGTGTCCGGAGGAAATTCGCAGATTATCAAGGTGGATGCCTACGACCGGATGGAAGTGGTGGGCCAAACGATCGACGATGCTGCCGGAGAGGCGTTCGACAAATGTGCCAAAGTGATGGGGCTGGGTTATCCGGGCGGGCCGGTCGTCAATCGGCTGGCGAATGAGGGCGACCCGAAAGCGTTTGTTTTCAGCAAGCCGCATATTCCCGGATACGATTACAGTTTCAGCGGATTGAAAACATCATTTCTCTATACGTTACGTGATGAGTTGAAGACGAATCCCGATTTTATCGAACAACGGAAAGCCGACCTCTGCGCTTCGCTTCAGGCTACGGTCATCGATATCCTGATGAACAAATTGCGGAAGGCTGTTGATGATTTCGGCATTTATGAGGTTGCCGTGGCCGGAGGGGTTTCGGCTAACTCGGGGCTGCGCGATGCGTTTCATGACCATGCCCGTCGGTTTGGTTGGAAGATTTACTTGCCGCCGAACGCTTTTACGACCGATAATGCGGCGATGGTGGCCATGACCGGATATTTTAAATATTGGGATCGGATCTTTTGTCCGATGGATGCTACGCCATTCGCACGGGTGGAATTGTAGCCGGGGAAGCGAAATCTTAATTGTAGAAAGAAATGACTGTAGAGATTATAACGATCGGAGACGAACTGCTTATCGGACAGGTGGTAGATACGAATTCGGCATGGATGGGTTCGCTATTGAATGATAACGGATTCGAGGTGGTACATAAGACGGTTACAGGCGATAAGGCAGAGAATATCGTATCAGCTGTCAATGCGGCAGGATGTCGTGCCGATGTGATTTTGATTACCGGAGGATTAGGGCCTACCTCGGACGACTTGACATTGCACGCTCTATGCGACTGTTTCGGCGCATCGTTACGTTTTTCGGAAGAGGTGTATGTCCATATTGAAAAGATTTTCTCACGTCGGAATTTGACGATGAACGAACTGACCCGGAATCAGGCTCTGGTGCCCGACAAAGCGACTGTGATTCGGAACGAAGCAGGGACAGCTCCCTGCACATGGTTCGAGCGCGACGGCAAAGTCTTTGTTTCGATGCCCGGTGTTCCGGCCGAGATGAAGTGGTTGATGACGCATGAAGTTATTCCCCGTCTGAAAAAAAGATTCCGTCAAGATTTGTATATCAAGCATGAAACATGTTGGGTGACGGGGTATACCGAGTCGGCTTTGGCAATTGAATTGGCCGATTTTGAGAAGCGTCTGCCTTCGTTTGTAAAACTCGCTTATTTGCCGCAGGCCGGTATCATCCGTCTGCGACTGTCGGCATATAGCCGGACGTCGGAAGAAGCGGAAACAACGCTTGCGGCTTTGCGGAAAGAGCTTGGACAGAGATTGCACGGACAGATCAATCCGGAAGGAGACAAGGATATCGAAGTCCTGGTCGGTGAGCGTCTGCGTGCACGAGGACAGACGGTCGGAACGGCTGAGAGTTGTACCGGCGGTGCCATTGCCGCGGCGCTGACATCTGTAGCCGGAAGTTCGGACTATTATGTGGGCGGTGTGGTGTCATACTCGAATGCATTGAAACATAAACTTCTGAATGTATCCGAAACGGATCTGGAGCGGTACGGGGCTGTCAGCCGGCCGGTGGTCGAGCAGATGGCACGCGGAGCCTTGCGGGTTCTGGGCTGCGATTATGCGGTGGCCACTTCTGGTCTTGCGGGGCCGGGAGGCGGTACGGCGGAGAAGCCTGTTGGAACGGTATGGATCGCTGTCGCTCACGGAGACGATGTCGTTTCCAACGAATTTCGTTTCTCGAACGTTCGTGATCAAAATATTCGCCGGACAGTGAACATGTCTCTGCTTATGCTGTTGAACGAGATGAGAGATCGTCAACCATAGCGTCAATGGACTCTGCCGATATAACCGTTTATATAATTCATTCAATATTTATGCCGTTAAACTTACCTCCTAACTTACCGGCCATTGAGCTGTTGAAGAGAGAACGAATCTTCGTGATGGATTCGTTACGGGCAACGAAGCAGGATATTCGTCCGTTGCGTGTGATCGTGCTCAATCTGATGCCGTTGAAGGTTACAACGGAAACCGATCTCGTACGATTGCTCAGCAATTCGCCTTTGCAGATCGAGTTGGAGCTTATGAAGATCAAGGGACATACCCCGAAACATACTCCGATCGAGCATATGCGTGAGTTTTACAAGGACTTTGATGAGATGCGCGAGTGTTTCTACGACGGGATGATTATCACCGGCGCTCCTGTCGAGCAGATGCCTTTTGAGGCGGTTACCTACTGGAATGAGTTGACGCAGATTCTCGAATGGGCTCGGACACATGTCACTTCTACCTTATATATATGCTGGGCGGCCCAGGCGGCCTTGTATCATTTTTACGGAGTACCGAAGCATGACTTGCCCGCGAAGCAATTCGGTATTTTCCGTCACACCCTGAATGCTCCGTTTCTCTCCATTTTCCGGGGCTTTGACGATGAGTTCTACGTTCCCCACAGTCGCCACACGGAGGTGCGACGCGAAGATATCATGCAAGTTCGTGAGTTGAAAATCCTTTCCGAGAGTGAGGAAGCCGGTGTTTACATGATGATGGCACGCGGAGGACGCGAGTTCTTCATTACCGGTCACTCGGAGTATGCGCCCGATACGCTCGACGGCGAATATAAGCGCGATGTGGCCAAAGGATTACCTATTGAAAAGCCTGTCGGTTATTATACGGACGACGATCCGTCGAAGCCCCCCTTGGTGCGTTGGCGCGGGCATGCGAACTTGCTGTTTGCCAACTGGCTGAACTACTATGTCTATCAGGAGACTCCTTTTTGCGCTGCCGACATCGGCCGGCTCGGAGATTTGTCGTGCCCTAATGCCTGAATGATGATCGCTCAACCGATAGAATTACTTGCGCCGGCCAAAGACCTGCACTGTGGGAAGGAGGCTGTGCTTCACGGGGCCGATGCCGTATATATCGGTGCGCCGAAGTTCGGCGCGCGTGCGGCGGCCGGTAATTCGCTCGACGACATCCGTGCGCTGTGTGACTTTGCTCATATATATAATGTAAAGATTTACGTTGCTCTGAATACGATCCTTAGAGACGAGGAGTTGACGGATGCGGAACGGATGATCCATCGGCTTTATGATGCCGGTGCAGATGCTTTGATTGTGCAGGATATGGGGATTACACGTCTCGATATCCCGCCGATTCCGTTGCATGCAAGTACGCAGATGGATAACTGTACTCCTGAAAAAGTGGCGTTTCTCGGCCGTACCGGCTTCGAGCAGGTGGTGTTGGCGCGTGAGTTGACGCTCGAAGAGATACGAGAGATTGCCGCGCATGCCCCGAATGTGACGCTCGAAGCGTTTGTGCACGGTGCGTTGTGCGTCAGTTACAGTGGTCGCTGTTACCTGAGTCAGGCGCTTACGGGGCGCAGCGCCAATCGTGGTGCCTGCGCACAATGTTGTCGCCTGCCTTATACGATGGTTGATGCGGATGGCAAGACGATCGCATCCGGTAAGCACTTGCTTTCATTGCGCGATATGAACCGCTCGGACGATCTCGAAGCGATGCTGCATGCCGGCATTACGTCGTTCAAGATCGAGGGACGCCTGAAAGATATGTCGTATGTTAAGAACATCACGGCTTTTTACCGCCGCCGCTTAGATGCCATCATGGCCAAGCATCCGATGTTCTTCCGCGCTTCTGCCGGACGTTCGTCTTTCACGTTTGAACCATGTCCGGAGAAGAGTTTCAACCGGAGCTTTACGGGATATTTTCTGCACGGTCGGGAGGCGGAGATCACGTCGTTTGATACGCCTAAATCGATCGGTGAACCGGTCGGAACGGTGAAAGAGGTGCAGGGACGTTCGTTGACCGTATCGGGATTGAAGCCTTTACATAACGGCGACGGCCTTGTCTTCCTCAATGCACGGGGCGAGCTGGAAGGATTTCGCGTGAACCGAACGGAAGCTCATCGCATCTTTCCCGCTCAGATGCCGTCCGTAAGATCGAAGACGGTTCTATACCGCAATTTCGATCATGATTTCGAGGCGGTGCTGGCGAAGCCGTCGGCCGAACGTAAGATCAAGGTCACGATGGAATGGAGCGATTGTCCCGCAGGGTTTGCTTTGACGATAACGGACGAGACGGATGCTTGCGTAACCGTCGTTCGGCCGTTTGCGCATGAGTCGGCACGGAAGCCGCAGTCCGACAATATCCGCATGCAGTTATCGAAACTCGGAGAGACACCGTTCGAAGCCGAAGATATTACGGTGACGATGCGCGAAAACTATTTCGTGCCTTCATCGTTTTTGGGCGAGATGCGTCGCGAGGCGGTAGAAAAACTGCTCGCCGTGCGTCGGATTCGCTATCCCCGTCGGTATGCCAAGCGTCCGGTGTGCAATGAAACCGTTGCATTCCCTTCCACGACGCTCAATTATACGGCGAACATTTATAACGCACAAGCCGAAGCGTTTTATCGCCGGCACGGCGTGCAGCGGCTTGAGCGTGCATACGAAGAAAGACCGCTTGACGGCGTTCCGCTGATGTACACCAAACATTGCCTGCGTTACAGCATGGGGTGGTGTCCGGTGCATCACAAACGGAAATCGCCGTATAGAGAACCTTTCTATCTCAAATATAAAGACACCTCTTTAAGGCTTGAGTTCGATTGTCGGTGCTGCGAGATGCGGGTCATAAAGTAAGCGGGACGGAGAAGGATTGGGTTTTTCCGTTTCCTTTACTCCGTTACTTTCCCCAGAAATTTCCTGATATGTTCGACTGTCTCACCCCGGCGAGCCGTATAATCTGTCAGCTGGTCCTCTCCGATGCGACCGATCATGAAGTAACGAGATTCGGGATGTGCAAAATAGAAGCCTGCCACGGACGACGTGGGTGAGAGCGCTCCGTTCTCGGTGATGGCGATCCCGATGCGGTCGACTCCGATCAATCGGTCTAAACTGAATATCAATCCCTGATCGGGAAGGGAAGGGTATCCCACAGCCGGCCGGATGCCTCGATAATGGGCACGAAACATCTCGTCGACGGAAAGCTCTTCGTCCGGTACATATCCCCAATATTCACGACGCACTTTCGTATGCAGATATTCGGCGGATGCTTCGGCCAGCCGGTCGGAGAGAGTCTGGAGCAACATCAGGTGATAGCTGTCTTCTTCCTGTTCATACCGTGCACGCAACTCTTCCATGCAATCGCCTGCCGTTACCGCAAATACGCCGACATAATCGTTCCGTCCTTCCGAAGCCGGCATGACATAATCGGCTAATGAGAGGCACTGTCCTTTGTCGTTCGGCAACTGTTGGCGCAAGACAGGGATAACTGTGTCGGCAATGCGGATGTTGTCGCCTTCGCTTACCGATGGAAAAATCTCATAAAGAGCCTTACAGCAAGCGTTTCCTGCTATCAGCCGCTTCAAGAGAGCCTGTGCATCGTTATAGAGTTTAAGCGCTTCTTTCGCCTTGGCACGTTCCGCCTCCGGACGTTTTTCGAGCCACGCAGCACGGCATGCCGGGCAGTCATGCAGTTGCATCAGATCGTCGTAACGGCCGGTTATCCTCCATGCCGTAAAGAGGAATACCCAGTTGATGTACGGCACAATTTCGGCCACAGGGATGGCGAGCAGCTGTAAGCCTTTTTTCTTCGGTTCGGCAGGCGTATAGTTCGCCCAATCCGTCTGTAAATTGAGCTTCTGTGCCTCGGCATACGGCAAGAGGGGTTTTACCTCCTCGTTCGATTTGGCTTGACGCAGACGCTCGTATTCATCCGTCAGTTCACTCACATAGGCATCATGCGTGGCGGGGTTGAGCAGCTTGGCGGCAATCAGCGGATTTTGCGAGGCATCAACGACATGAATCACGGGATGGTCGTAATGCGGTGCTATTTTCAGTGCGGTATGCAGCTTCGAGGTGGTGGCGCCACCAATCATAATCGGGGTAGAGAAGCCGGCCTTCTGCATCTCGTCGGTTACGTGTACCATCTCTTCGAGCGACGGGGTAATCAGTCCCGACAGGCAGAGCAGGTCGGGCTTTTCGTTACGTACCGTTTCGATGATTTTTTCCGCCGGCACCATCACGCCGAGGTCGATCACTTCGTAATTATTACATGTCAGTACAATAGAGACGATGTTTTTGCCGATGTCGTGCACATCGCCTTTAACGGTGGCAAAGACGACCTTGCCGGCTTTGGCCGCACCGGACGATGTTTTTTGCGCTTCGATGGCCGGCTGAAGGATGGAGACGGCTTTCTTCATCGTGCGTGCCGTTTTCACGACTTGTGGCAGGAACATTTTTCCCGCACCGAACAGCTCGCCGACGCGGTTCATCCCGTTCATCAGCGGCCCGTCGATAATGGCAACGGCTTGTCCGTACCGTTGCAGAGCTTCTTCCAGGTCTGTTTCAAGGAAATCGCCGATCCCTTTCAGCAACGCGTATTCGAGTCGTTCGTCGAGCGACCGGTCGCGCCATGCGTCATGTGTCTTTTCCTGCTCGCCGGAGGCCTGCTCGATATGACTCTGTGCATAGGCAATCAGTTCTTCGGCCGCCTCGGGACGACGTGCCAAGATCACATCTTCGAGGAGGTTCCGGAACGATGGTTCAATATCTTCATACGTGACCGATGCCGACGGGTTCACGATCCCCATATCCATACCTTCGCGAATGGCGTGATAGAGAAAGACGGAGTGCATGGCTTCGCGCACATAGTTGTTTCCGCGGAATGAGAACGAGAGGTTACTTACGCCGCCACTTACCTTCGCTCCGGGCAGATGTTTTTTGATCCATTTTACAGAGCGGATAAAGTCGAGACCGTAGCCGTTATGCTCGGGCATACCGGTCGCGATAGCCAGCACGTTCGGATCGAAGATGATGTCCTGTGGAGGAAACCCGATTTTTTCGGTCAGCAGACGGTAAGCGCGTTCACAGACTTCGATTTTGCGTTCGAAAACGTCTGCCTGTCCCTGCTCGTCGAACGCCATCACAACGGTTGCCGCCCCTAATTGCCGTATCCTCGCGGCACGTATCAGAAACTCTTCTTCTCCTTCTTTTAGACTGATGGAGTTGACGATGCTTTTACCCTGCACACACATAAGCCCTTCTTCGATGACTTGCCATTTAGATGAATCGATCATCACGGGCACACGTGAGATGTCGGGCTCGGAGGCGATCAGGTTGAGGAATGTTTTTATCTCTTCTACGGCATCGAGCAGTCCGTCGTCCATGTTGATGTCGAGCACTTGCGCGCCGTCTTCAACCTGTTTGCGGGCGATGGTTAGCGCCTCTTCGTAATTCTTCTCCTTGATCAGGCGGAGGAACTTGCGTGAACCGGCCACGTTACAGCGTTCGCCGATATTCAGGAAGTTGTTTTCCGGCCTGACTTCCAACAGTTCGAGTCCGGAGAGCCAAAGCGCATCCGGTGGAGGTACGGGCATGTGCGGACGTGCATGGAGGATGAGTTCGGAATATTGGGTAATATGCTCGGGGGTTGTCCCGCAACATCCCCCGACGATATTTACCAGTCCCTCGTCGATGAAGTCTTTGATTTGCGCAGCCATCTTCTCCGGGGTCTCGTCGTATCGTCCGAACTGGTTGGGCAAACCGGCGTTTGGATAAGCGCTGATAAAGTACGGGGCAATGTCGCCCAGCTCTTTGAGGTACGGTTTCATATCGGCTGCTCCGAATGAGCAGTTTAGCCCGATACTCATCAGCGGAATATGCTGGACGGAGGCCAGAAAAGCAGCGAGTGTTTGACCGGACAACGTACGTCCTCCCTGTCCGGACAAAGTCAGAGAGAGCATGATGGGACGTTCCCGGTTTGGGGTGCGCATCACGTCCAATGCAGCTTCGAGGCCGGCTTTTACGTTCAGCGTATCGAACGTTGTTTCAAAGAGGATGAGGTCTACACCACCGTCGATCAGCGCCTCTACCTGTTCATGGTAGGCTCGGAACAAATCCATGTATGAGACGGCTCGGAAAGCCGGATCACTCACGTCGGGGCTCATCGAGGCGGTTTTATTTGTCGGTCCGAGCGATCCGGCCACGAAAATGGAACGTTCGGGATGTTCGTTCATGTAGTCGTCGGCCAGTTGGCGTGTGAGCCGTCCGGCTGCGAGATTCATCTCACGCACGAGAGAGGTCATGCCATAGTCTTCCATCGAAATGGCGTTAGCATTAAACGTATTGGTGGTGAAGATGTCGGCGCCCGCGTCAAGGTATTGCCGATGTATCGAACGGATGACTTCGGGGCGCGTGATGTTGAGCAGGTCGTTATTGCCTTTGAGCGCTCCGGGGAAATCGGCAAACTGTTCGCCACGGTAATCCGCTTCGGTCAGTTTAAAGCCTTGTATCATCGTCCCCATCCCTCCGTCGAGGATCAGGATGCGCTCGTCAAGTAATTGTTGTATCGTTTTTTTCGTCATGAATATACTGTATTTTGAAGTATGCAAAAGTACGGAATTTAAAAATTATCGTGTACATTTGTCCGAAAATAACATCCGTCGATGAAAAAAGGAGCGAAAAGTTTCACGTTTTATGCGTTGATGATTTTGGTTTTCGGGTCGTTGATGTATGTCGTCATCCGCGAAGGCGAAAGCCATCAGAGGGTGACGGAGGCGGTTGTGCAGGCGGATGCGCCGAAGAATCTGGCCGAGGGGTTTACCGTTTTTCTGCAACTGGTGTCTGAGCATGTTCACTCTTCGTTCGGATTGTTGTTGCTGCAAATCATTGTCATTCTGATTACATGCCGCATTGTCGGAGTGCTTTTCAAGAAGATCGGACAGCCGATGGTGATCGGTGAGATTTTGGCGGGAATCATTCTGGGGCCGTCTGTGCTCGGGCATTTCGCACCAGAGTTTTCACAGTTCCTGTTTCCCAAAGAATCGTTATCGAACATTAACCTGTTCAGTCAGTTCGGACTGATGCTTTTCATGTACACCATCGGGATGGAATTAGACATGGGGGTGGTACGCAAGAAATTGCGGGAGACGATGATGATCAGTTATACGTGCATGTTGATGTCGTTCTTCCTCGGCATGCTGGCCGCCTATCTTGTCTATGACCGGTATGCCGATCAGCATACGCCTTTTTTGCCTTTTGCCCTGTTTGTCGGCATCACGATGAGTATTACGGCTTTTCCAGTGCTGGCACGCATCATTCAGGAGCATCGTCTGACGCGTACGCATTTGGGCACGGTGGCGCTGGCCAGCGCAGCCAATGGCGATGTTACGGCGTGGTGTCTGCTGGCTATCGTGGTGGCAGTTGCACAGGCCGGTACGATGCTGAGCGCAGTTTATAATATCGTTTCTGCAGCCGTGTACATCCTGATGATGTTTACTGTTGTACGTCCGCTGTTGCGGATGGTCGGCAACTTGTATCATAACAAGGAGGTGGTGAGTAAACCGCTCGTGATGCTGATGTTCCTGCTCTTGCTGATGTCTTCTTATCTAACCGAAATCTTGGGTCTGCATGCGCTGTTCGGCGCCTTTGTCACAGGATTGGTAATGCCGGAGAATTTGCGTTTCCGGAAAATTATGACGGAAAAGGTCGAAGATGTATCACTTGTGCTGTTCCTTCCGCTGTTTTTCGCATCGACAGGGTTGCGAACCGAAATCGGGCTGATTGATTCGCCCGACATGTGGCTGACCTGCCTGCTCTTCATCGCTTTCTCGACTGTTGGAAAGTTCGGCGGCGCGTTGCTTTCGGCACGATTTGAGAACGAAAGCTGGAAAAATAGTTTCTCGCTCGGAGCGTTGATGAACACACACGGACTGATGGAGCTGATTGCGCTTACCATCGGATATGAGATGAAAATCCTCCCGTCCCCCATCTTCGTGATGTTAATTTTGATGACGCTTGTCACCACGTTTATGACGACTCCGCTCCTGAAGTTCATCCATCTTTGCTTCCGCACGGGTGAGAAGATCAAACAGCAACGGATGGAGCAGTTTAAAGAAGGGCGGTTTAAGGTGCTGCTCTCTTTCGGGCGGGCAAGCAACGGACAGATTATGCTTGATGTGGCGCATCAGATGTTCTCGCAGGGTAAGGACAAACTTGATCTGACGGCATTGCACCTGACGGTCGGGGCGGATATCAACCCGCTGCATACCGATAATTTTGAGCGTGTCAGTTTCGGTCCCATCCTCTACGAGGCGCGCAAACTGAATATGCAGATACATACGCGTTACGAAGTGGCGGATCATGCGAGCGAATCCATCGTCCGTATCGTCAATGACGAGCCGTTCGACTTCCTGCTTGTGGGCGCCGGTATCTCGATGAGCAACCTCTCGTCCGATATGGATGCGCGGAGTATCCAAAAGTCGTTCTTCGGAATCTTCAAGAAACTCAAAGTGCAAGACCTGTTCTCGCCCGGATCGCTGATTCACGATAAAACGAAGGAATTCATTGAGCGGAGTCACTCGTCGGTGGGGGTCTTCATCAACCGAGGGTTCGTACAGGCGAACCATATCCTGATCCTGATCAATTCGTCGGACGATCTGATCTTGCTCGACTACGTGCGCGTGTTGCTGCGGTCGACGCATGGCACAGTCAGCCTTCTGAACCGGACGAATTTCGTCTCCGACCCAAGCGACCACATCGTCCGTACCCTGACTGATTTCACGAACGAGACGGAGAACGCGCACATACTGCCCGAAAAGAACGTGATGAGCGAATCGTTCAGCGATCATGATTTTATGCTCGTCAGCTATACGGCGTGGAACATTATTTCGGAAGAATGCAAAGACGCCCTTCAGGATATGCCCTCCACACTGATCATTAACCATCGGGAGAAGGAGTAAACGCGCGTTCCTGCGACCAAATAGTTTTATGTGAAAGAAACAACGGCGTTCCCAAGGTGCAAGTAAAATCGGGGGAAGGCGTTGACGGCATACGCGGGCGATACGTTGTTCCGTGTCATGAAACAGGCGGCTGTATCGCTTGTCGCCGGAATTCGGCACAAACGACGGCAGCGGCGACTGCCACATTCAATGATTCCGCACATTCGTGTCCTTCGGGGAAGTTGGGGATAAAAAGTCGTTCGTTAATCTGCGCCTCGACAGCCGGCCGAATGCCGTTCCCTTCATTACCCATAACGAGAATACCGTTAGGCGACAATTTCTTCCGATACAGGTTCTCACCGTCGAGGAACGTGCCGTAACACGGTGTCCGGTATTGCTTAAGGTATTCGACGAGATCGGCATAGTGGATCTGCACACGAGCCAATGCTCCCATCGTAGCCTGTACGGCCTTCGGCCCGAAAGCGTCGGCCGTATCCGTACTGCAAACGACGTGTGCGATACCGAACCAGTCAGCCATCCGGATAATCGTGCCCAGATTGCCGGGGTCTTGAATACCGTCGAGGGCAAGGATGAGTTGTGAGTTTGGATCAGCTTCGTCGAGCCGGTATGTGGGTCGGCTGAAAACGGCCAGTACATCCTGAGGTGTCTTTAGCAGACTAATCTTACGCATTTCGTCGTCACGGACTTCGATTACTTCGCCGATACATAAGTCAGGTTGTGCCTCGACCCACGACGAGCGGGCTGCCATCCATTCGCATTCGAAAACCTTCATCAAGTCTGCCACCAGCTTGTTACCCTCTGCCACAAACAATTGTTGCGCATCCCGGTACTTCTTCATCTCCAGCGCACGTACCTGTTTAATTCTTGCTTTACTCAACATGCCGCATCATTTTTAGGAACTCAAAAGTACGTCAAATAATTTATTTCGCGTACATTTGTGCTGCTAAAAGACGATATGAGCCGATATGTCCGCCTGATTCTGTGTATAAGCCTTGTTGCATGTTGCTGGTCGTGCAGCACGACAAAGTATGTGGGTCAAGATGAATACCTGCTGGATAAAGTGGACATTTCGGTCGATGACAGCCGCGTGAAAGCTGACGACCTCAGATCGTATCTCCGTCAACAACCCAATTATAAAGTGTTCGGTATCTTGAAATGGCCGCTGTATGTCTATAGTTGGTCGGGACGAAACGAAAAGCAATGGTTCAACAAACTGTTGCGTCGCATCGGAGAGCCGCCTGAGATTCTTGACACAACCCTTGTCGGACAGTCGCATAAAGAACTTCACCGGTACATGATCAATAAAGGGTTCATACACGCCGACGTTCATTACGCCATTGATACATCTGAACGTAAAAAAGCGACTGTGCGTTATGCGATCACTGCCGGCGAACCTTACCGCATCCGCGAGTATCGCACGCAGGTGAACGATGCGCGTATCGACAGTATCATCCACCTCAAAGCACCGAAGGTATCGTGGCTGAAGGGGGTGTTCCGTTTAGCTCCCGAAGAATATACGCCATTGGTACAGTCCGGCAGTCTCTTCGATCGGGACGTGCTCGATCAGGAGCGGCAACGTCTTACCAACCTGCTGCGCCAACACGGATATTATGCCTTTAATCGCGATTATCTTTATTTCTGGGCAGACAGTGCACACAATCAACAATTCGTCGACCTCGATTTGCATATCAAACCTTTCCGTCCGGTCATGTCCTCCGATTCGATTAAAGAGCGTCCTCACCGGCGTTATTACATCGATAAGGTAAGTGTCGTGACGGGTTATGATCCGTTAGCACCCGAACATACACGCATCGCACCGGTCGACTCCGTATGGAAACGTGGCGTATGGATTTACCACAACTCTAAAAAACATCGTCTGCGATCGGGTGTTCTTGCACGCCGCTCCTACCTTTTGCCCGGACAGCTGTACAGCGATCGCAATATGGAACTGACATACTCCGCGTTTGCCAATCTGGGAGCCTTGCGCCACGTCAATATCCGCTATGACGAACGCGAGGAAAACGACACACTCAAACTCGACTGTACCATCCTTACCGCTCCGGCCCAAACGCAAGGTTTCGGTATCGAAATAGAAGGAACCAACTCGAGCGGTGATCTGGGCTTCGCATCGAGCCTGAACTATCAACATCGTAATCTGTTCGGTGGCTCGGAGCTCTTTACGGCTAAAGTACGGGGAGCTTATGAAGCGCTATCGGGCGGGAACAGTCAGGCCGGATGGGGGAGCTATTGGGAATTTGCCGGCGAAGCATCCATGCTTTTTCCTACATTCGTTTTTCCGTTTACAAGTTACGACTTCCGTCGAAAAGTGCGTGCCACAACCGAATTTAAATTCAGCTACGACCAGCAACGACGACCGGAATACCGGCGCGCCATCCTTTCCGGAGGCTGGAACTATATCTGGCAGAACCGGACGAATAATCTGGCCCGTCATACGTTTAAACTGCTCGACGTAGACTATATCTATATGCTCTATATCGATACGGCATTCTGGAATATCCTGCCGGAAATCACGGCCAAATACAACTATTCCGACCTGTTCATCGTCAGCTCCGGGTACACTTACTCGTTCAACAACTACGACCCGATGAAACGCGGGCGAAGTACTTACTCTTTGCGTCTTTCCCTCGAACTGGCCGGAAATACTCTGTACGGATTGTCGAACTTGTTAAATACGGAAAAAGATGCCGATGGCCGTTACAAACTCTTCGGCACACATTATTCGCAATTCGTCAAAGGCGATATCGATTTTGCACGAAGCCTGACGATCGACAATCGCAACTCTTTCGCCTTCCACCTCGGTGCCGGCATCGGTTATCCTTATGGAAACAGCAAGGAACTGCCTTTCACCCGTCGGTATTTTGCCGGCGGTGCGAACAGTAACCGCGGCTGGTCGGTACGTTCGCTGGGGCCCGGAAGCATGCCTATCACGGATGCTACGACGTTCGTGAATCAAGTGGGCGACCTTCGCCTCGACGCGAATCTGGAATATCGAAGCAAACTGTTTTGGAAATTTGAGCTGGCCGCCTATATCGATGCGGGTAACATCTGGACTATCCGCAAATACGATTATCAGCCTCAAGGGAATTTCGACTTTACCCGCTTTTATAAAGAGGTCGCTCTCTCGTACGGATTAGGAGTGCGACTCGACTTCGATTACTTTCTGATTCGTCTTGATACAGGAATGAAAGCCTACAACCCGCAGGAAATCGGTCATCGCAAATGGGCAATTACTCGCCCCAACTTGACTGATCAGTTCGCATGGCATTTCGCCGTCGGATATCCGTTCTGATTCCTTAAATAAAAAGAAAAAAACAAGCATTTATTCTTTAAGTTCCTAAGTGTATTGTTTTTTTATTATTTTTGCATCGTATAAAGACAAAAATATGAGCATATACCATTTACAGAATGCATGGAAAAACTTCCGGATTTTCTTCCTGTTTATTGGCATGGCAGGATGTGAAGTGCACACCTCCGATCTGATTGAGATCGATGAACATGGGAACAGAATCAATAATAACGGAATTCATATCGAGACATCCCTGCTTAGCGTCGGTATGAAAGCGTATGCTCTCGACTCCGTTTACACCGAATTGATGCTGGAACAACAGAAAACAGGGAGAGTAAAGATCGTGGGATTTCGTAAGGGAATGATTGGTGAAGACCAAAAGCAAATCTCGTGGGATAAGAAACATCCGCACATCCGGTATGGATATGATTATACGTACTACGATAAATCATACGAGTATAAAATCCTGTCGCTCGAAGATCACGGATTTGTTGAAGATATGGAAGTCTGGAAAGACAGCAATTTGTATGTTCAATTAAAATATCATTATGATCAGGGCGGGTATTTATCGAAGGTCGAGATCTTAAACAAGCGGTCAGTCGTTCTTTTTCAGTATGATTATCTGAATGCCAAAAAACGTTCGAACAGCATTACTATCATCGAAGAGCCGGAAGGGCGTTATTATACGGTTCAGCTTTCGTCCCGAAAGATCGAGAATAAAGGTTATGTCTGCAATGTACTGCGCTATGCCGGATCACCGTTGACTAACGAGGTGATCATCAATCCGGATCTGTATTATCTGGGCATTTACGGTACTCCGGTGAAGTACCTTCCGGATGTTCCGATCGAGAGCGGTTCATACAGAGATGCAAAAGGAGATGTACAAGGGGTCTACTCTCGTGTGGGACCTTGCCAATATTTCTACGAAGATCAAGATGAAAAGCATTAGAAAGCGTGACTTTGCTTAGTGGAAAGAACCACGATTTTTATTCACTTAAGTTGAAACTACAGCATAGATATTTTCGATCGAAAAATTTCGTTTCCTGAGAGTTTTTATTACCTTTGCCGACTGACAACAAACCAGATAAGAGAAACGTCGTTATTACGGAATACAACGCATGGAGTACCGTGGCGGTCGATGCGGGAAAAGAGGCAAGGAATATGGAATATAAAACATTAGTCCGCTTGGAGGACGTGACGTTGTGCATGGAAGAGAATATCGTTTTGCGCAACGTGTCGTTGACGCTGCACAACGGTGAATTTGTTTATGTCATCGGCAAGGTCGGTTCGGGGAAGAGCAGCCTGCTGAAGGCTTTGTACAGCGAGATTCCCGTCTGGGAAGGCGAGGCGACGGTCATGGGCTACGACTTGTGCAACATGCGACGCCGCGACATCCCTTATTTGCGTCGCAAGCTGGGCATCGTCTTTCAGGATTTTCAGTTACTGACCGATCGATCGGTATTCAAGAATCTGGAGTTCGTATTAAAAGTTACCGGCTGGTGCAGAAAAGAAGAAATTGCCGGACGCATTCAGGAGGTGCTCGAGCAGGTGGGCATTCCGAACAAAGGATACAAGATGCCTCACGAGTTATCGGGAGGAGAACAGCAGCGCGTGGCGATTGCCCGGGCATTGTTGAACACGCCGGAGATTATTCTGGCCGATGAGCCGACGGGCAACCTCGATCCCGAGACGAGCGGACAGATCGTACAGCTCCTGCACGACATCTGCAAACGGGGCACGGCGGTGATTATGACGACCCATAATTACAACATCGTGGAGCGTTTCCCCGCGCGTGTCGTCAAATGCGAGCAGGCAGGGCTGCACGACATTGCGAGTCCGCAAGAGAATGCCATCATTCGGAAATGAATTATATCAACAAATAACAGCAAAATACACGACGCAAATGAACGTTTTAAAATTCGGCGGCACATCCGTCGGTTCGGCGCAGCGGATCAAAGACGTTGCCCGATTAATCTGCGACGGGACTCCCAAGATCGTCGTTCTGTCGGCCATGTCGGGTACGACCGATTCGCTGGTCGAGATCGCGGATTATCTCTATAAAAAGAACCCCGACGGCGCCAACGAAGTCATCAATACCCTTTCGCTCAAATATACTGCAGTCATCGACGAACTGTATCGCACCGCGCCGTACAGGCAGCGGGCGAAAGAGCTTGTGGCGTTGCACTTCGACGAGATTCGCTCGCTGATCAAAGACCTGTTTACCATGTTTGAAGAGAAGGTGATTCTGGCGCAGGGCGAGTTAATGTCGACCGGAATGATGAACCTTTATCTTGAGGAGCAGGGCGTCCGATCCATCCTGCTTCCCGCGCTCGATTACATGCGTACAGACAAGAACACAGACCCCGACCCGATCTATATCCGGGAGAAACTGAACGGCTTGCTCGAGCAATATCCCGACGTGAACCTGTTTATCACGCAGGGATACATCTGCCGCAATGCCTACGGAGAGATCGACAACCTGCAACGGGGCGGCAGCGATTACACCGCCTCGCTCGTAGGGGCGGCGATTCATGCCGGAGAAATTCAGATCTGGACGGATATCGACGGGATGCATAACAACGACCCGCGTATGGTGGAACATACGGCGCCCGTGCATCAGTTGCACTTCGACGAGGCGGCCGAGCTGGCGTACTTCGGCGCCAAAATCCTGCATCCCACGTGTATTTTGCCGGCCAAGCAGAATAACATTCCCGTGCGACTGCTCAACACGCTTCAGCCCGACGCGCCGGGTACGACGATCTCGAACGTGACGGAGAAAGGCAAAATCAAGGCCGTCGCCGCCAAAGACCATATCACCGCCATCAAGATCAAAAGCGGGCGAATGCTGCTGGCCACCGGTTTCATGCGTAAAGTGTTCGAGACGTTCGAGAATCACCGCACACCCATCGACGTGGTAACAACCTCGGAGGTCGGGGTGTCCGTAACGATCGACAGCACGAAACATCTGGAAGAGATCGTAGACGATCTGAAAAAATATGGTACCGTGACGGTCGATCGAGACCTTGTCATCGTTTGCGTAGTCGGCGATCTGGAGTGGGACAATGTCGGGTTCGAGGCCCGGATCATCCATGCCCTCAAGGATATCCCCGTCCGGATGATTTCGTATGGCGGAAGCAACTATAACGTCTCGCTGATCATCAAGGCCTCGGACAAGCAACGGGCGTTGCAGGCGCTGAGCGATCATCTGTTCAACGAAAACGCACCGGAGGCGTGATTTCCCGGCAGAGGAGGCGTAGCATGATCAAAGGAGTTTTCCCGGTAAAGCAGTTTCGGCAGCAGGACACACCGTTTTATTATTACGATATGGCTTTGCTCCGGAAGACGCTCGACGCGCTGACGGCAGAGACCGAAAAATACGGATATCATCAGCATTACGCCGTCAAGGCCAACGCCAACCCGCATATCCTGTCGGCTATCGCGGCGCGCGGGTTCGGCGCCGACTGCGTGAGCGGCGGAGAGATCGAAGCGGCGCTGGCGTGCGGCTTCCTGGCGTCGAAAATTGTCTTTGCCGGTGTGGGAAAGGCCGACTGGGAGATCCGGCTGGGGCTGGAACACGACATCGCATGCTTCAACGTCGAATCGTTGGCCGAGCTGAGGGTCATCGACGAGCTGGCGGCCGAACGGAAGCAGACGGCGAGGGTGGCCTTGCGGGTCAATCCCGATATCGACGCCCATACGCATGCCAAAATCACGACCGGTTTGCAGGAGAACAAGTTCGGCATCAACCTGAGCTTGCTGCCCGGCGTCTTCGCCGGGATGCGCGGCATGAAACATGTTCGTTTCACAGGGCTGCATTTTCATATCGGTTCGCAGATCACGGACATGTCGGCGTTTCGCGATGTGTGCATCCGCAGTAACGATTTGCAGGACGAGCTGGAAGCGCAGGGTATTACGGTCGGCAATGTGAACTTCGGAGGCGGCCTCGGTATCGACTATCATCATCCGAATCATCTCGATGTGCCCGATTTTGAAAGCTATTTCGCGGTGTTTCACAAACTCGTTCGCCGTCGTCCCGGACAACAGATTCATTTCGAGCTGGGGCGGGCGGTCGTCGGACAGTGCGGCTCGCTGATCTCGCGGGTGCTGTATGTGAAAGAGGGCGAGACGAAGAAGTTCGCCGTGCTCGATGCCGGTTTCACCGAGTTGCTGCGCCCGGCTTTTTACGACGCCTACCACCGTATCGAAAATATCACGAGCGAGGGGAAGACGGAGCGTTACGACGTAGTCGGCCCCGTTTGCGAATCGTCCGACGTATTCGGCAAAGAGGTTGAACTGAACGAAGTGCGTCGTAACGACCTGATCGCGTTCCGTTCGGCGGGAGCATACGGCGAAGTGATGGCCATGCGGTACAATGGCCGGCCGTTGCCGAAAGCCTTTTTCTCCGACCGTTTGCCTTGAGGATATACACCGGGGCAAAGTGTTCGGAAAGTTCCGACACCTTGCCCAAGTACTTTTTTCTGCTTTCGGAAAGTTCCGACACCTTCCCAAGGAATATTTTCTGCTTTCGGAAAGTTCCGAAATCTTGCCGATGAACATTTTCATGCTTTCGGAAGGTTCCGACACCTTGCCCAAGTACTTTTTTATACTTTCGGAAAGTTCCGACACCTTGCCCAAGTACATTTTCATGCTTTCGGAAAGTTCCGACACCTTCCCAATGTACATTTTCATACTTTCAGAAGGTTCTGAACTGTTTTGCGTGTACTTTTTTGCCGTTTCATCCGTCAGGCTGATTGTTCGATACGCACAGGCAACGGGGAATACAAAAGAAAGGATGCCCTTCACCATACGGAAGAAGCATCCTTTACACACTATTATTCAAAGGGGGTTATCGATCAATAGGTGCGTTCCAGCAGCCATGCGTCCTGAAAGTTGGGGAAGAACTTCGCCCGTATGGCGTCGCGGCTCTTCTCCGCTTCCTTGCGTGTCTCGTGACTGGTCAGAATGACCCGCAGCATGCCTTGTTCGTTCTCGCCCAAAACCGGCATATATCCTTCATTTTGCATCCGCTCTTTCAACGAGTAAGCATTCGTCTTATTCTTGAAGCTGCCGATTACGACGCTGTAGAGTTTGATTCCTTCGGGATTCTCGCCGGATATCGGAGTAATCTTCTCCTGACGGGTAGCCGTCGAGGTTTTTGCTTTCGTCACCGGTGTAATCTGCTCTTCGACCGGCTCCGAGTTCGTCATCTCACGCTCTTTAGCCTGCTCGTAAGCAGCTTTGTATGCGCTTTGTTTCGATTTGCAGGAGACACAACACATCATCACCACGCAAAGAGCCATGCTTAACAATCCTAACTTTTTCATATCGGTTTATGGTAAAATTGATGTTGCAAAGATATAAATAAATTTGAATTCAGGCTTTAGATGCTGCTTTTTATTTCAGTTCGCGGATACGGATATTCCGGAATTTCACGGGCGATCCGTGTCCCAGAAAGCCGATATGGCCGGATTTGTTGAACAGTCCCGGATGGGCCTTGCCGTCCATCGTGCCGTTCTTCGCAGCCTCTTTCAGGTCGCCATCCACGATGACTTCGCCGTTGAGGGTGACTTTGATGCGGTTGCCGTCTGCCACGATCTCTTCCGTGTTCCATTCGCCCGTGGGCTTGAGGAATCCGCGGCGCGCGGGGATGACGCCGTACACCGATCCGTGATACTGATATTCGTGCAGGTCGCGATAGACCGGATGTTCACTGTCGAGTACCTGAATCTCCATGCCGACATAAGCGGCGTCGCCTTCCATGGGTGTGCGGATGCCGACGCCGTTGTTGGCCGCCGGCGTCAGCTGAAATTCGAAACGATAGACGAAGTTCGCATATTCTTTTTTCGTGTACAGATTACCGCCGAATTTCGTATCGCCGGCTACGGAGATGCAGCCGTCTTCAATCGTATAGTCGACCAGATTGCCTGTCCACTCGTGCATGTTCGTTCCGTCGAAAAGGATCTGAAAGCCTTCCTTTTCTTCTTCGGCCGAAAGGCGGAACGGCTCCGGACGATGCAGTTCCTTTACGTAGATGTTACGGTAGTATACTTTGCTGCCGTGCGCCTGCAATTCGATCTGTTCAAGCGCGGGGACGGGCTGCGAGCGATCCCAGTAGTTTTCCATCACGACATTATCGACGACGAGGATACCGTTCAGTTTGACGGTCACGCGGTCGCCCACCATTTTAATGTACATCGTGTTCCATTCGCCCAGCTTGTTGTCTGCCACAGTGAGCGGTTTGCTCGGATGCGTCTGGTTGTTATACAGTCCGCCCGATCCGACTTGCGCACCGACGTCGACACGCGACGTATCCCACATCTGTACTTGCGGCGTGCCGCGCAGATAGATGCCGGCATCGGGTTCCTTGCCGTCGGGGTCGAGCATCCAGTCCACGTACATCTCGAAGTCGCCGTATGGTTTCTCGGTACAGATATTGTCGTAACCCGTTCCGTCGAAGACGAGCAGGCCGTTTTCCACTTTCCAGTCGCGACGCATGGCCTCATCGGCTTTGGCTTGTTGTTTGGCCAACTCGGCCGGTTTCATCTTTGCGCGGCTGACCGGATTTCCGACGAGCCCTTTCCATCCGGTCAGGTCTTTGCCGTTGAAGAGCGGAACGAAGCTCTGTGTTTTCGGCATCTCGTCAAGATGCTTGCGGATGGACTGACGCTGATAGTCGGCGTCGGGGTTGCTCAGTGATGCGGCGGCCTGCCTGAGCAGATTTTCCACCACCTCGCCGGTATATTCCGGATGGTCGAGCGCGATATTCATAACGGCTATGGCCGAAGTTTCTTTCAAGGCGGGTTCATTCATATACTCTCCGGCGCAAAGGAGCGCGAAATACGTGCCCGTTTTGCCCATCAACGAGATCATCCGGCGTTTCTCGGCGTCGGTCTTTGCCAGCTCCAGCGCCTTGCGCAGGTATATCATACGGTTCTCGCCCGTCATGGCGGGGTTCGAGGCCAGCTTCACATAACCGGCCAGCGCCCGGGTGAAATAATCCGAGGCCGAAGCGTCACGACAGATGTCTATCAGCGGAGTGGCGGCCTCGATGTCGTTCCAGTGAAGCAGCGCATCGAAAGCGGCTTCTTTGGCTGCGCCGATGTTTTCGCCGAATCCTTTCACGATCATGTCCAGCGCGCGTTTGTCGCCGGTAGCTGCCAGCGGTGTATAGTAGAGGTGGCTCTTGCCTGCTCCGGCATTGAGCAGTCGGCGCGATAGCGTTTCAAACTGTTGCGAGGCCGTCTGCGACGATAACGCCGAGATAAGCGCCTGCTGTACAGCCTCTACTCCCGAGGGCTCGACCGTTTCGAGCATGCCGCACAGATTCGTGATATCTTTTTCGCCCACGACATCCCTGAGTGCGGCGAATGCGGCCGTTTTTACTTCGGGTGAGGGCGATTGGGTCAGCTCCAACACATTGTTCAGGAAAGCGGTGGCTTTACGTGTGGACAGCAGCTCGAGGGTGGCGATTTTGCCTCTGTCCGAGGCCGACGGTATTGTTTTGACTACTGCCGGCGCGATATCGCCATGAGGGGGCATGGCCTGAAATGAGCGCAACGCCTGTTGCCCGAGTTTGATCAGATTCGTGTCGCTGCTTGCTAAAAGCGAGGCTAACGGGGCGATCGATTGCGAGTTGCCCAGCTCGACCAAGACCATCGCGGCCGCTTCTTTTACCGGGAATACGGGACTGTTCAACAACTTCTGAAGCGTTTGAATGCCGGTTGTCTCGATACCCGTTTCAACCGTATTGAGCATGTTGCGCTTCGTGGCGGACGCCTGTGCTTCGCAACGCATCCAGTTCAGGATATCGGTCTGTAATTCCGGTTTCATTTTGGGCAGCGCCTTGATGAGATGGGTGTATAATGCTTTGTCGGCAAAGCGCGAGGAGGCTCGCAACGCCTCGCAACGGTACTCCCTCGACGGGTCTTTCAGCGCGTCGTTCAGTATCCTGAGGCCGCCTTTGTAGTCGGCCGCCCGCATGATGGCCTGCATCGCAGCGATGTGGATACCGGTCTGTCCGGCATTCGTCGATTTCTTGAGGAGATCGGCCGCCGCTTTCACCCCTTCTTTGACATCGCCCTGCGCAATGACGCGGTTTATAAGGCGGATATACGCTTCGCCGGCACCGGTCTTCTCCATCGTATAGCCGGCTTTCCGGGCTGCCGCGGCCAGCTCGGGCAGCGAGGCTTTTGTCCCTACTTTGCTCAGTGTTTCAAAGAGTACCTTCAGGGTCTCCGGCTGATTCGTGTTCAGCAAGGCCTTCAACAGCGGTTCCGTACCGGCTGCGGGGACACGTCCCAATGCCTGAATGATGTTCCGTTCGGCTTCCTGCGACCGCGCGCTGCGGCTCTTCAAGGCTGCCTGCAGAGCCTGTGCGGCCGATTCGCTGCCGATGGCGGCAAGTGCCTGTGCGGCCGGCGCGCTCAACGCGTCGTCGGCCAGATAGCTTGACAACTTATCGACACAGGCGTCCGAACCGATATGTTCCAGCAAACGGATCGTAAAAGCTCTCGTTTCGCGGTCGTTCGTCTGATCCAGCGCCTTCAGACACGCATGTTCCATCGCGGTACGGGTAGCGGCCTGATCGGGGCCCATCACATAATTAGCCCATCCGTCCAGGGCATATTCCACAGCGATGTTATTGCCTTTGCCCGAAGGATCGAACCTTTTCAGCAGGCTTAATACGCCTTCTTCACCGGTGGCGGTCAGTTCGTGCATCAGCCGGTTGTAGTCGGTTTGTTGGTGTGCGGGCATCTGCGCCAGCACATCGGCGATGACCGTTTGCGTCGCCCGGTTGGCCGGGGTCTGTGCCGTCAGGCTTCCTGCATATAACGCCAGTGCACTGCTCAATATAATAAAGTACTTTCTCATTGATTTCATAGTTGATGATTATTTAAATTCATGAAAGGAACGCAGCCGTTCGCATCCGGAAGGATGGATGTCTGCATGCGCCCGACTTTCTCTGTTAGATGTTCCATGGCGCCCGCATCGGCTGGTCAAGTAACCGGTTGGCCTCTTCGTCGTTGATAAACTCAAGTTTTGCAGGGTCGAAGTGCAGGGTCCGGTTTAACCGGAGCGCTACGGCGCCCAGATTGACGATCGTCGACGAGCGGAAACCGTTGCGTTCGTTCAGCGCGAACGGCTGACGCGTCTTCACACACTCGATGAAATCGGTCTGTTGCGGAGCCGGTTCGGGATAATCGGCCAGTTTCTTCTCCCAGTTCGGGATATCACATACGAAATTCTTATATACGTTGCCGTTCGGTCCGGTGATGTAAGGCGTATCGGGGTTGCCGTAGTTGCCTCCCCAGAGCACGATCTGGCAGCCGTCTTCGTAAGTATAGGTGATCGATCGCCATGTACCGACGGCGTCGTGGTGTTGCTGCGGTGCATCCACTTCAACTTTGACGGGGCTGGTGTCGTCTTTCATCAGGAAATATTGCACGGGATCGATATAATGCTGTCCCATATCGCCGAGTCCTCCTCCATCGTAGTCCCAGTATCCGCGGAACGTCTGATGCACGCGGTGCGCATTGTACGGTTTATAAGGAGCCGGGCCGAGCCAGAAATCGTAATCGAGCTCCGACGGTACGGGCTGCGGTTCCAATGCTTCCTTGCCCACCCAATAAAATTTCCAGTCGAAGCCGGTATATTTGCTGATCGTTACTTTCAACGGCCATCCGAGCATGCCGCTTGCGATCAGTTTCTTCAACGGCTTCACCGGCGTGCCGAGACCGTAGAACGGATCGGAAAAACGGAACCAGGTGTTCAGGCGGAAAATCCGGCCGTATTGTTTCACCGCCTCCATCACGCGCTTCCCTTCGCCGATGGTACGTGTCATCGGCTTCTCACACCAGATGTCTTTACCGGCCTTCGCTGCTTCGACGGCCATGATGCCATGCCAGTGCGGAGGGGTGGCAATATGCACGATGTCTACATTCGGGTCGGTAATCAGTTCGCGAAAATCATGATACGCCGCGATCTTGTCGGTCACCAGAGCTTTTCCCAGCTCCAAGTGATTTTTGTCTACATCGCAGACCGCCACAAGGCGTGTGCCTGCATAACTGAGATGTCCGCGCCCCATGCTTCCGGTACCGATAATCCCTTTGGTCAACTGGTCGCTCGGCGCAATAAATCCTTTCCCCAACACGTTGCGGGGCACGATAGTGAAAAGTGCCGCACCGCCCAGAGTCTTCAGAAAATTCCGTCTGTTTGTTCCCATAGATAAATTGTATGATTAGAAAGTTCAATTCATTTATTTTTTCGGCTGACAAATCTACAAAAAAAATGTGGTGATTAAGCCGGAGCATTTTTCTCTTTGCAAAAAATAACGTGCCTGCCAATCGGTTTGTGCTCGTCATTTCTCTAAATTCGGTCTTGTTCCTGCTTTCTGAAGGAGTTCAAACCAATGTCAAATACATTTCGGAGACATCAACCCGAATTTGCGCTAAATGGCTGCATGAAACAGGTAAATTGACTAACTTTGCCGGAACATTACACTCCGGCAAAGTCGTTTTCTTCGGAACACGCTTTTTTGAATTGATCAATGATAAAACATAAATATATGAATAAACATCTTCTTCCGAAAGCCGGTCTGTTGACCGCTTCGGCCCTTACGCTGGCCTCGTTGCAGGCGCAAGAGAACGAACGGCCGAATATCGTATTGATTTATGCTGACGATATCGGGTTCGGCGACTTCTCATGCTACGGTGCTATCCGCGTTCAAACACCTCATACCGATGCGCTCGCAGACAACGGCGTGCGATTCACCAATGCGCACTCGGCTGCCGCCACCAGCACTCCTTCGCGCTACGGTCTCTTTACCGGAGAATACCCGTGGCGCAGAAAAGGCACGGGGATTGCCGCGGGCGATGCCGCGCTGATCATCCGTCCCGACCGGCTGACGCTGCCCAAAATACTCCGTCAGGCCGGATACACTACCGGAGCCGTAGGCAAATGGCATCTGGGGATGGGCGCCGAGAACGGCAAACAGAACTGGAACGAGCGAGTAGCTCCCGGACCGGCCGAGGTGGGATTCGATTACTCGTACATCATGGCGGCTACGGGCGACCGTGTGCCGTGTGTTTACATGGAGAACCAGCGTGCCGTCAACCTCGATCCCAACGACCCGATCTCCGTCAGCTATACACAGAACTTCGAGGGCGAGCCTACCGGAAAAGAAAATCCCGAACTGCTGACGAAGCTGAAGCCCAGCCCTGATCACGGGCACAACCAGAGCATTGTGAACGGCATTTCGCGCATCGGCTACATGAAAGGCGGAAAGGCGGCGCTGTGGGAAGACGAGAATATTGCCGACAGCATCACGGTGCACGCCGTGCGCTTCATCGAGAAGAACAAAGATCGTCCGTTCTTCCTCTATTTCGGGACAAACGATGTGCATGTGCCGCGTTTCCCGCACCCTCGTTTCCGCGGTAAGACCGATATGGGACATCGCGGCGATGCCATCGTGCAGTTCGACTGGTCGGTGGGCGAGGTTGTGCGGGCATTGAAAGAGGCGGGTATCTTTGAGCGTACACTGATCATCCTTTCAAGCGATAACGGCCCTGTAGTAGACGACGGTTATGCCGATGAGGCCGTTGCACGTCTCAAGAATCACAAGCCATGGGGCCCGTTCCGTGGCGGAAAATACAGTACGTTTGAAGCCGGAACGCGTGTGCCGTTTATCGTACACTGGCCCGAACGGGTGAAAGCCGCCACGTCGCCCGCGCTGGTTTCGCAAATCGATATGACGGCCACGCTGGCCCGTCTTGTCGGGGCGAAAAACATCGCGGATATTCCTGCCGACAGTCGCGACCAGCTATCTGTATGGTTAGGCAAAGACCAGAAAGGAAGGGAATATGTGATCGGTGCCGGCGCGTCGCTGACGGTGTTAACGCCGGAATGGAAATACATCGAGCCAAGTCAGGCTTCACCCTACAATGTGCTGACAAATACCGAGCTGGGCAATCATCCCGAAGAGCAGCTTTACCATATTGCGACCGACCGAGGCGAATACGACAACATAGCGAAGGAGAAGCCTGAAATCGTCGGCGAAATGAAAACGATTCTCGAAAAAGAGAAAAGCAAAGGCGTGGGAATGGAACTGTAAGCGACGAGAAGTATTTCTCGTGTGTTTTTTTAATGTGATTGAGGAGGAGGACTGTCGGGAGGACCATCCTCCTTTTTTAGTTCCGGATAGAAGGAACTGAATCGGACGCGAGCTTTAGTATCGGCGAAATGTATACGTCGTGTCGCCGGCATGCAGTATCAGCCGCCGGCCGTCGATGTAATCGACAGTAAAAGTACGCCGGGCGTTAGGCCAGTCGGTATGCGGGAGGAAATCCTTGACCAGAATCGTATAATTCGTCAGCTCTAATTTCAACGTATGCTCTTCGGGTTGCACCTTATACCCGTAGGTGTAGAAGTAATCGTTCGAAAGAGGACGGTATATCTGATACATGAACAGCGATTCGGATTGGAAGTTATACCATACGGTATCGACCTGTGCGATGCTCCCTTGTGTCTCGACGGTTTGCAATTGCCATTTACCCATCAGCCGGTCACTGATCTCGTGCCGGCATGCCACACATAGCCATGCGATGAGCAGCATCCAGATGCCTCGTTTCATTCCTCTCATGTTCTGTTTCTTTTTCTTTACGCCGACAAAGGTACAAGACTCTTTTCGTTTGCCCAAACAGTCCGTGTATAGTCTTTGTACAGGAAAGAATACAGAGAATGGAAGATCGTATAGGAGAAGGCATGCAGGTTGAAAATAGATGAAAAGAGCCGTCCCGGAAATGAGACGGCTCTTTTTGTACACCTTTCTTTCCGTCCTTTTACGGAATCACCACTTTTTGTCGGGCTAAGCCTTCGATGCTAACGATGTATATGCCCTGTGCTAACGGAATAGAAGTTTGTCCTTCGGCAATCCGAGCCCGATGAACCAACTGTCCGGTGAGCGAATAGATCTGTACGTCCGTTGCTTTTGTCGTACGAATCTGAAGCGTACCCTCTTCCGCACGGATAGCGTAGCCGTGATCGATCGATATGTTCGAGACGGGACTCACACCGGAAAGTTGAATGTTCAACGGCTCGGTCACTTTCGGGAAGACGAGTGTTACCGTTCCGTCTTCATTATGAGTGATGCGGATACCGCCTTGTTCCTCATCCCGTTTCTTTGAATTTGTCTTTACCTGAATGTATTTCAGACTGTAACCATCGGCCGGGGTGAGCGTCATCGTAAAGTCCTTCTGGCTTTTTGTGTAGTGAAGACCTTGACCCGGATACGTTGTTATGTTCGGATATGTACCGATGATGACTGAATGGATGAGGTCCATAGAGTGGATATTCGGATGATATTCGTATGCTCCCATATCTACCACATCGTCGTAGATTCTATCTAGACTGCCCAGATCAATTACGAGCGCTTGGGTGTACTGTGCTTTAAGCGGGCTGAACAGCACGGTCGAGGTACGGTTGCGAAGGCCTGAAAGCACGAACGGGTTGTAGCCTG
>NZ_JBQNAZ010000020.1:0-51458 GCF_052170195.1 Tannerella sp.
GATGCGAGAATCAAACTAAAGAGACTATACCCGTCAATTAATAGATAACATAACAGTAGTTTTATCGGACACCAATAAAAAAGATTAAAAATCACTATTAACCGACTAAAATCAGAGTTTGTCGGTTTTAATTTTTAATTACTTGATATACACGCATTTGTTATTTTGTTTTACCTCGTGATGGACATCCTTTCCTTTATCTATGTGATTCAGGCTGTTGAGGCTTACTCGAGACAATCCCCTATTAGACAATATACATGTCCATCAGAGCTCAAAGGGGGTGTGTCATAACAGGCGAACTGCTTCGTTGCTTGCGGAATGCGAGCTCGGTTACATACCTTACTATGCTCCTTCGCCCTCATCTTTGGTGCCTTGCATTTCACCCATGCTTATACGCCTAAAGAGGGTGTGTCAAAACATTGCGTTTTGACACACCCTCTTTTCTTCTTTAAGGTAGACTCAGATTATTTCCCGAAATGATAATGTCCGGAACCGATCTCAACCTCCGTATAGTCCTCACCTTCCGTGATGGCGTGAATACCGGCGGCCTTAGCGACAGTCACTCCAAAAGTTTTCGGTATACGGACGACGGCGCTCGTATTGCCGGGGATGGTAATATCCCAGCTGAAGCGTTCGTTCTTCCGACTCCAACTGCTTCTGATCTCGCCATAAACGGATTGGTATGAAGCATCAATTTCATCCAGGCCATCAGGGAATACCGGGTTCATCAACAGCTTCTTGTATCCGATCGTACCCGGGTAGCATCGGATGCCCGCCAGATCTTCGTAATACCAGATGATCAAATCGCCCAGCAGCATGACATGGTTACCCGAATTCATGGCGGGATTTGCCGTATTTCCGTTCCAAAGTTCCCAGATGGTGGTAGCGCCGTTCCGAATCATATACCCGAAGCTCGGATAGTCGGTATTGGTCAGAATCCGGTATGCGAGGTCAGTCCGGCCGTTTTCAGATAGGCCGCGCATCAGATGCTGCATGCCGAGCACGCCGCAACTTACATGGCTATTGAATTCTTTTTCCGTCTTATCTACGATGTTTTGAAATACCTTTCGCTCATAGCCTTGCGGCACGAGGCCCAGACGAAGTGAGAGAAGGTTGGCCGTCACCGTATTATTATCGTATTGCGCGGTGGCCGGGTCGAAGAACTTGGTATTGTAAGCCTCTTTCATCTTGGTTGCGAGTTCTTTGTAATGAGAGATGTCGGCGCTCTGTCCGCAGATGGAGGCGAACTCGGTCATCAAACGGAGTAAATCGTAATAGAGCGCGGTGCTCATCAAACTGCCGTTTGTAATCCGTGACGGATCGGCCGAATGAATCAACTCGGGCGATTCGGGTGGCATGCACCAGTCGCCATACGTATCTTTGGTGATGATATTATCCTTCATTGCGGTTGATTCCATGTGCCGCATCCATTTCTTCATTGCCGGATAGTGCAGACGAATGGCCTGATCGTCGCCGTATTGATGATGCAGCATATCGGCGACGGTGAAGAATGCCGCCGGCCAAGTGACATCATCGTTATAAATGGTCCAGTAGCTCGGTGATACGACCGAGATGCTGCCTTCCGGGCTCATGGCGTCTTCTACGTCCTGCAGCCATTTGTTATACATGCGCGAGTTATCCAGAAAATAAGCTTCGCCGTACGTGCCGGTCACCCGGTCTCCCATCCAGCCTAAGCGTTCATCGCGCTGCGGGCAGTCCGTGGGCATACCACGATAGTTGTCGCGAACTCCCCAGTACGCATTCTTAAATATCTGAGTGACCAATTTGTCGGAGGTCTCGAAGGTACCGGTAGTCTCCATCTTATCGTAGATGCAATCTCCGGTAAAATCCGCCGGATCGGGCTGATAGTCGAGCCCGGAAACTTCTACGAACCGGAAACCGTGATAGACGAACGAAGGATGCCAATGGAACCTGCCGTCGGCCGCAGGGATGTAAATATCTTCCGCACGGGCGGTACGAAGGTTGGCTACATACAGTGTGCTGTCCGGGTTCAACGTTTCGGCAAAACGGAGATGAACAGGTTGATCCTTCTTTCCGTTCAGATCGATCGACAGCCACCCCACCATGTTCTGCCCCATATCGAGTATATAGTTCCCCTCGTGATTCCGGAAGACGGCGACGGGTTTCAACCGATCCTGAATCTGCAAATTCGGATTCTGCTGTGCCGTCAACTTCCCTGCAGGGCTTTCCATCCGGTCGGCTTGCTGCCAAGCGGAGTCATCATAGCCGTTCCTGTTCCAATCGGGCATCTCGAGACGGGCATCGTATTCCTCGCCGTCGAACTCGTTATTGGCGATGATAGGCCCTTTTGAGGTGACTTTCCACGAAGTGTCGCTGATGATCAGGGAGGTTGTCCCGTCGGTATACTCGATTTCCAATTGAGCGAACAATCTCGGCAAACCGAACATCGTATGTCCGGGATTACGGAGATTAAAGAAGCGGCCGGCACCTAAAACCACGCCGATGGTATTTTTGCCCGCGGCGATCATACCGGTCACATCGTAGGTGTTGAAGTAAACTCGTTTGTCATACTGAGAAACCATCGGGGCAAAAATATCTTCACTGACTTTTTCTCCGTTCAGATAAGTCTCGGACGAACCGAGTCCGGATACGTATAACATCGCCCTTTCCACATCTTTTTTATCCGAATCGAACTCTTTTCTCAGGTATCGAGCTGCGATTCTGGTTTTGTTATTCTCCTTCGTACCGAAATTCTCGCCGGTATTCGACAACGTATCTTCACCGATCCAAAGGGCTTTCAAAGAAGCCGGATCGGGAGCCATCGACCAGCGTTCGATTTCCGACCAGCCTGTCGCCCCTTGGTTCGTGCCGATCTTAACACGCCAGTAGTAATACTTTCCGGGCTCCAGAGCCTTCCCACCGTAAGACACCCAGATAGAAGCATCCGAAGTTACGACACCGGAATCCCACAGCAAGTTCTTGCCTGCCTTCAGTTCTGCCGGATCTGCCGCCACCTGAATCTGATAAGTCGTCTGCACCAAGTCGGGAGTGCTCGAAGCAATCTGCCACGAAAAACGCGGCTGCGTCACGTTAACGCCGAGCGGTTTTACCATTTGCTCGAGCTTTAAGTTAGATACTTGTATTTGCCGGCTTTGTGAACAACCGGCAAAGACCAACGATATCATGCCAATAACTACTGAAAATAAATCTTTTCTCATAAGATAAATGAATTTGATGATCAATCTGCTTTAAAGATATTTTTGAAAGGGATCGTATTCAAAAAAGAATCTCATGCATCTCTTTTCTGTTTTTCTCCCGATAAGGATCCGTTCCATATCCGATCGGTATCAAGACCACCGGTTCCCAATCTTGGGGGAGATTAAACGATTTTTTGCAAAGCGCCGTATCGAAATTGCAAACCCAACAAGTCCCCAAGCCTTGTTCAGCGGCTGCCAGACACAGATGTTCCACCGCAATGGAAATATCTGCATCGCCATGATCCTTATTGTCGAAATTCTTCCGACGCCAGGAAAGCGTATGGTCGATACAGGCCAAAATCACGCACGGCGCTGTGCGAATCCAATCGCGATCATAACAAGCGTAGGCTTTCTCCAGTTCGTCTTTTTCCGTAATGATATGGAAATGCCACGACTGGTAATTCACGGCCGAAGGAGCCATTCGGACACATTCCATCACATAATCCAACTTCGTTTTTTCAAGCTGCAGGGTCGGATCGTATTTTCGCACGGAAAAACGAGCCTTTGTCAATGCCAAAAAGTTCATAGTCATTATTTTTAATGTATGGCAAAGGTGAAAAAAAATCGTGTAAAAACAAAAAAAATCAATAAATAATATATGCGGGTAGATGCTGATAGTTTGTTTAAGTGGTTGATAAAAAAAGGTATACTGATTTTTATTAAATGATTATCCGCAATTCTTTCTATTGTAAATTCTTGATTTGAAGTTTGGCGGATGACTCACAGCGGCGATTAATAATCTGTCAAACTGTTTTTCGTCCAAATATCGCCTGTTGAACTTGCAACAGAATTGATTGAGGTGGCATGGTAGGTGTTCTTCCCTGCGGATCAACACTTTTACCAAAATTGATCTGATGCAATGCCTCAATGAGCCTTTTACTCCTCTACTAGAGAGCGAAAATCAGCTCTTTGAATAGGCAGGGGGGATCCCTCTAAAATCAAAAATTGATCGTCTCGGAGATAGTCCACGCTCAGACTAAGAACTCGCATAACCAAAAAAAAAGATTTAGGACACTATTGGATAGAGGATGCATTTATGGCTTAATCTCGATCGGGGTACCTGTCGGTACGGCTTGATAAAGCTCTTCGACCTCTTCGTTTGTCAAGGCGATGCAGCCGGCTGTCCAGTCTTTGAGCAGGTGTATTTTTCCGATCCAGCCCCAGCCGTTCTTCAGTCCGTGTATTTTGATATGTCCGCCAGGAGCTTTCCCGATTTCTTTCGCATGTGCGATGTCCCGTTTGTTGGGGTAGGAGATACCTAGATTCTTATAATAGCCGCTGTGAGGATTTTTATCGTGAATCACATACTTTCCTTCGGGCGTACGCCGATCTCCTTCGAATGCTTTATGTCCGACAGGCTGCTGTCCGAGTGAGATCGGATACGTTTTTAGTAAGGTCTCACCGGAGTAGAGGCTCAGTCGCCGTTTGCTTTTTTCGACGACAATCTTATCGACCGTCAGCGATCGGTCAAGCGGCTTATCATGCTTTCCCAAGAACCATAGCCCCGCCATCCCTGCGACGATCGTCAACCCTGTTATCCATCTGTGCTTCATATTCAACTCTTATATATAACTGACAGAAAATGCCTTACCAAGCCCATGTCTGCGCTGCGTAGCGGCGATTAATGATCTGCAAAGATACACATCGAAAATGAGTCGTTGCTTCGGACACGCGGTTTTCGGCCTTTGCCGATGGCGAGAGGGTAGTCTTCACGTAGCTTTGAGTCTCTGCGAGGAGAGGTGGCGCAAGGCAGACCGTGTTTCCGGTGCATAAAAAAAAGTATGTCCGGATTCTCGACCAGACATACTCTTAGACTTATTCGATATTATGATTCTACGGAACTTTATTTCTTTTCCGCACTGTCAGGCTGGGCTGTTTTTTCTTCCGTTGCCGGAGCTTTTTGCGTCTCCGGCTCGGCGGGAGGAGCCGGTTGTACTACGGGAGCCGTCGTGTTTGTCTGCGGCGCAAGGATCGTCTGCAAGACGTCCGCCGGGACGTTCGCATTGTTCACTAATTGAAGCATCAGCAGTTTTTCGAGACGGTCCAAGCGCTGTTCCAGTCCGGCGTTGTATCTCCGGGCCAGCGCTTCGTCGATCAGTTTGCGCTTGAGCGCTTCCATTTTCGTACGCATCACCAGCTCGTCCAACTCTCTTTGCCTGTCGATCGAATCGGCTTCGAGGGCTGCGGTGATCAGCTTGGTGACGAGTATTTCGGCCTGCTCGCGCGAGACCGGTATCAGCCGGTCTTTATCGCCGGCCGACAGAAGGCTCTGTCGACGCAGCGTATCCGGGCGAGAAGTCTCTCCGCCGTCTGTTTGCCGGGCCATCGCCATCAGCGGTAACGAGAGGAGAATCGTTGCTATAATAAAAATCTTTTTCATCATCTAACGAAATTTATACGGTTAGAATACGAAACGATAGCCTACCGAAAATTGATTGTTCTTGAAGAGATTGCGAATCGAATAATCGACGAAGAAGGCATTGTTTCCGAAGTTGAAATTAGTACCCACGATGATGTTCGAACCGGCTCTGAGCGTTTTGTATTGTTTGAACAGCCCGAGTCCCAGACCGACATAGGGGTGAAGGGGAGCATCTTTCGCGAGCTGGATATTGTAGAGCACGTTTCCGGAAAGGCCGTATCCCGTTTTGCTTCCGAGGGCAAGGAAAAACTCGGGTACGAAGTCGAAATGCGTATTGCTCACTTGCAGATAGCCTCTCAGGCCGATGTTGGCTGTCACTTGTTCGCCGAAGTTAACGCCGAACATCGGTGCCAGTCTGTTATATTTAAGGAAGGCGCGGCGGTCCGAACCCGTTCCGTCTTCTCTTGCCATGACGCGCGAGTCGGCTACGTTACCGGCCTGATCGACCGTTACGACCGGAGTCTGTGTCGGCGTGATGATTTGTGTGCTCGGCTGAGAAGGAACGACTACGGTGGTAGTACCTCCCGCTGTCTGCGTCTGAGTGTTGGCGCGGAGTAGCGTTTCGTAATTGCGGTCCATTTTTGAAGCCAGTGCTTTGAGTTCGATCAGCAGCGCGTCGTTAGTCGAGGAGGTTGCGGCGATTCCTGCCGGTTTGTCCTGCCGAAGGGCTTCGAGCACCAGTCCGAAATCGTTGTCTGACAGAGTGCTCGAGGTGCGTGATTTTTTCTCGTTCAGCACCTTCTCGATCATCCGGTTCACGAGTTCTTCGAACTCGCCGGCCGTCATCGTCTCTTGCGTTTTGACCGGTTCGCCGGCTTCGATGGCTGTTTTCTCTTCCGAGAGTTCTTTACGTGCTTCGAGCAGTACTTCTACGCGCTCGTTTTCTCCTTTTTCGAGTGCCTCGGCCAGTTCGGCGTTGACGGCATTCAGTTTTTCTTCATATTCGGCGCGCATCGCGTTGATCTTGTCGCGATTTTTTTCTCTTTCCGACTCCAGCGCCGAGGCATACAGCTGCGATCCGCCTTTCACCGGAGCGCCCAGATTGATACGCACGCCGGCCGTGTACATCATGCTCGTTCTGATTTGCGACGGTTTCACGATATCTTCGGGCGAAACACCTTTTTGCGACATCATCATCGCATTTCCCGTTCCGAAGAGCGCGAAATAGCGCGACACCGGAATTTCAATTCCTCCACCGAGTTGCAGAAAGAGGTTGTTCTTATCGAAGTTTTCTTTTACCTCATTCGAGTTGAAGAAGTTGTATCCTTTCGAATCCAGATAACCACCACCGAATTGGAGGTACGGCACGATGCCGCGCGGCTGGTTGAGGCGGGCAATCAAATTGAGCCCGTACATGCGCAGGTTATCGTTGAATTTGAACGAGAGCTTCGCTGGGTCTTCCGTTGCCTGATAGTAGTATGCGCGAAGACCTACGAGCGACGAGAAGTCGACGCCGGCCGATCCTCCCACGAACCACTGATCGGTGTACGGAAGTTTCTCGTTGAAATTCACGTATGCCACGCCCGGTTCGAGTACGAACTTCAACCCGTTAACGAAGCCTGACGTGTAACTGTCGCGCACTCGCTTGTCGAGACGGCTGGTGAACGACGGATTCGAGCCACCCAAATAAATATCGAGCGATGCCATGGCCGCGTAGTTCGCTAAACGTTTGTCCTTGTTGCGCATGTTGGGATTAAAGTACGCGTTCTGCGGATCCATATTAAAGAGCATTTGCTTCCCTTCTAACGAGAACACGATGCGCGGAGAGAGGTTGATCTTGATTCCGGCTCCCCATGAAGCGAAAATCTGCTGTTCCTTATAATCTCTGGCATCCAGTCCTTCGGTAAACGGGTCGTATTTGAAATACTGCACACCCGCGCCGGCCAGAATATACGGCGAGATACCTACGCCCGAGAGAATGTTCAGTTTCGCTTCTCCGCTCAGCCGTGTAATATCGACCGTATGATCGGGGAGCTTGCTGAGCAAACTTTCGCTCAGGTTCCATTTCGAACTTTTCAGTTTGCTTTGAATATCGAACGATTTTTCGGCCACAGCCCGCAGCTCGAAGTGAGGACCGAAACCAAAGCCGGCACGTACGCCGTAAAACATGTTGTCCTTTAAGTTGATATTTTTATTCCACCATTGATATTCGATCAAAGGCGATACGGTTACGCTTACATCCTTCACTTGTGCATTCACAAGCCCCAACGTCGAGAATACCGTCAAGAAGAAGCAAGTCAAAATAAAATTACGTTTCATACTTTTTAAAGTTTAAAATTATTGAGAAATAAATAGAAATAAGAATGGATAGTTATTCTTTTTTCTTTGCAAAGATAGTGTTTTTTTCTTATTACCTTAAATTTATATGAAAATTAAACTTTGCCATGGCATGTGATTTTTCTTTTTCGTCGTCGTTCTGTTGCCGAGCTGGTTTTTTCTTTACAGGCTTTTCCAACTGCAAAAAAACATCTTTTTTTTTGTCGTTAAGATTTCTTTCTTTTAACTTTGTCCATAGTTTAGAAAAGAGAGTGTGCGACGTAGAGTTTTGGCTATTGGATTTCTATGGTAATATCTTTTAAGGTGAATGATTTTTTCTCGTCGTACCTCTTTTTATTAAACGCTGAAAACGCGCCGGGAACTCCCGACGGTAATTCATTAAACGATATTAAAGGAAGAAGGGAATAGTTTTTTATGATGTTTAATCATTGAGAGAGAATGTTATGATTTTGAAAGTGAAAACAAACATGCGGGCTGCAGCTGTTAGCACGTTAACGAAACGCATCGTAGAAATGTACAGAACGAACGCTGCTCCGCCGGCCGAAAATCCGGCATCGAACGAATGAACGCCTCTTCCGAAAACAGATGAATGTTAACATTGCGATCGGTCTGCTCATCCCTTTTCTGGGAACGTTTCTGGGCGCGGCGATGGTCTTTCTGCTGAAGGACGAAATTTCGCCGCGCCTGCAAAAACTAATGCTCGGTTTCGCGGCGGGCGTCATGATTGCGGCCTCCGTTTGGTCGCTGCTTATTCCGTCGATCGAGATGGTCGGGAGTGACAGCGGTGTGCCGGCGTGGTTGCCTGCTGCCGTCGGTTTTCTGGGCGGTATCGCCTTCCTGCTCCTGCTTGACAGTGTCATCCCTCACCTTCATCTTCATTCCGATCAACCCGAAGGGATGAGGACGCCCGGACTGAAACGGATGACGATGCTCATTTTCGCCGTCACCTTACATAATATCCCCGAAGGGATGGCCGTGGGTGTTGTGCTGGCCGGTCTGATGGAAGGCTCGACGAACATTTCGCTGGCCGGCGCCATGGCGCTCTCGGTCGGTATCGCCATACAGAACTTCCCTGAAGGCGCCATCGTCTCCATGCCTCTTAAAAGCGCCGGGCGCTCGCGTATGAAAGCCTTCACGTATGGCGCACTCTCCGGCATCGTCGAACCGATAGCCGGTATCATCACCATCCTGCTCACCCACATCCTGCTTCCTGTGCTGCCTTATCTGCTGGCTTTCGCCGCCGGAGCCATGATCTACGTCGTAGTCGAAGAGTTGATCCCCGAGTCGCAGAGCGGCGTGCATACCAACATCGGCACTGTGGGCGTAGCACTCGGATTCGTGCTTATGATGGTGCTCGACGTGGCGCTGGGGTAGATTTGCATAATTAACAATGATTTTGTTGCAATGGTTGATGTCTGATTATCAAAGGATATAGGTGCATATTAAAAATATTCTAAAAAGAATCAGTTGTTTGATAATCAGCAATATAGGAGAATTAATGTTTTAGTGTAAATAAAATATATCATTGTTCTTCAAAAACTTACTCGTTGCAACAAAATCACAGACAATTAACAATTAATCCGAATGCTTCTCCCCTTTGTCATTCCGAACGCAGTGAGGAATCTTGCGGGGAAGAGGAAAAGAGATTCTTCGCTTCGCTCTGAATGACAAGGTAGGGGAGTAAAGCAGTCAAAGTAGTAAAGGATAATAAGAAGTGACGTCACCTTTTTTGCTTTATCGTTTCCAGAACCCGGGCAGGAGAATCGTCAGAACGGTAAAGATCTCCAGACGTCCGATCATCATCAGGAACGAGAGTATCCATTTGGGAAAAGCCGACAGGGCGGAGAAATTGCCGTCGGTATATTGCCCGAGCGCCGGCCCAACATTACTTACCGCACTGACGGATATGCCGAGTGCTTCTTCAAAATTCAGACCGTCGAGAATCAGTATGGCTCCTCCGAGCAGAATCAAGCCCATATAGACGAATGCGAAGGTCGAAACCCGCTGTACGATATGAGAGGGTATGATTTGGCCGCTCATTCGGATCGGAAGTATGGCATTCGGATGCGTTTGCTTCTTAAACTCGTTGAACATGTTTTTGATCAGGATTACGAAACGTCCCATCTTCAGTCCGCCGCTGGTCGATCCGGCACATCCGGCTACGACCGAAACAAAGAGTGCGATGATGGTAAAGAAGGCGCCCCAATTTGCGTAATCGACCGTCAGGTAGCCGGTAGTCGAAATGAGCGAGGCCACTTGAAAGAGTGATTGACGGAATGCTTTCTCGATGCTCGTCTCATGCTGATGAATAAGCAGCCATGCCGTTACGATGACGGTAGCCGTAGCCACTATGCCATAAAACCAATGAAGTTCTTCGTCGTGTACGAGCTTATGCCAATGCCTGCGCAGCGAGAAATAAAGTAAGGTGATATTCGTTGCGCCGATGCACATCCCGAAACAGATGACATACTCAATATAGGGCGACTGCCAATACGCGATACTGGCGTTCTTGGTTGAATATCCACCGGTCGAAACGGTTGTCAGCGCGTGATTGATCGCATCGTAGGCGTTCATCGGCCCGATCCAGAGCAGTCCGAAGATCAGTCCTGTCAGTAGCAGGTAGATGCCGAAGAGGCGTTTGGCCACCTGCGTGATGCGCGGCAGGAAGCGCTCGTGCGTAATGCTCGGCGTTTCGGCATCGAACAGCTGCGAGGCTGTACCGCCAAAAATCGGCATCAGGGCAACGGTAAATACGATGATCCCGATGCCCCCTTGCCATTGTGTCAGGCTGCGCCAGAACAATAGTCCTTTCGGCAGGGCTTCGATATCGGTGAGGATGGTTGCTCCGGTGGTCGTGAAGCCGGACATCGTTTCGAAGAAGGCATCCGTGACGTTGTCAATGTAGCCGCTTATCAGGTAAGGCAGCATGCCGAAGAAAGAAAACATCGTCCACATGAATGCCACGCTGAGCATCCCTTCCCTGCGTCCGGCACGAGAATCGTTTCCTTTCCGCCCGATCAGGTACAGAAGAAGTCCGGTGCCGGACATGATCCCCGTCGAAATGAGGAGCGGGTAAAAATCGCATCCGCCATATCCGAAGGCTACTCCGGTTGCCGCCAGCATAAAAAAACTTTCGAGGAGATGGGTCATCCCCAATAGCTTGACAATGTACCGGACATTCAGTTTAAACATCGCTTTTCAGTTGAAATAATCTTTGAGTTTACGCATCGCCGATTCAAAACAGAAGACCATCACACGGTCGTTAGCCTGAATCTGCGTGTTACCTTCCACCATCATCGGGACGTTGTCGCGGATCAATCCTCCGAGTGTCATATCCTTGGGCAGATGCAGGTTTTTCACCGGTTTCCTCGTGATACGCGAGCCGGGCTTGGCCACCAGCTCCGCCACATCGGTATTGGCGAAAGCGAGACATTTTACGTTCGAGACGTCGGCGTCGAGGAGAAACTGATAGATATGGCTGGCTGCGATCAGTTTTTTGTTGATGACCGAACCGATATCCATCTTCGAAGCCAACGGAACATAATCGAGATTCTCGACTTGCGCGATTGTTTTATAAACCCCGAATCGTTTGGCAGCCAGACAAGCCAGAATATTCGTGCTTGAATTTTCCGTCAGGGCGATAAATGCCTGTGTGTTGAGGATTCCTTCCTGTCGCAGCAGGTCGGTATCGCGCCCGTCGCCATGGATAATCAGCACGTTTTTGGGTACTTTCTCCGATATCTGCACACACTTCTCCCGGTCGGTTTCGATGATCTTGATGTGAATGTTATCCGGCATATACTGGCTGGCCCGGATGGCAATACGTCCTCCTCCCATGATGATGATATTCTTTACTTCCGGGTTCTGCTTGCCCGTTTGCTTCCGTACCTCTTCGACCCATTCGCGTGTAGTCGTGACAAAAACAAGATCTCCCGATTCGATATGGTCTCGTCCGCCGGGAATGATCATCTCGTGTCCCCGCTGAATGGCGACGATATGATAGAGTTTCCGGTTGTTCGATAACAGTTGCACGAGGGTCTGGTTGATGATCGGCGCATCGTCGCGCACCTTGATGCCGAGCAGGATCAGGTTTCCTCCGAACAACTCCCAATACTGACGTGTCCAAGGGCGTTTGATCGCTGTCACGATCTCTTTGGCCGCCAGCATCTCCGGATAAATCATGGAATCGACACCGATTTTCTGAAACAGTTCCATATTCTTGGGCAGGAGATATTCGTAGTTATTGATTCGGGCAAATGTTTTCTGGGCGCCCAAATTGTGCCCCAACATGCACGCCGTGATGTTCGTAGTCTCTTCGGGCGTTACGCTGACAAACAAGTTCGCCTTGTTAACACCGGCTTCTTCGAGGTCGCGGAGCGACGTCGGATTGCCCGTAAACGGCAGAATTTCCATTCCTGAGCGAGCAAAAGCCAGCTTGTGATCGTCTGTATCCATGAGCGTGATGTCATGCTTTTCTTTCGACAGCATTTTGGCCAGATGAGTACCGACCTCCCCTGCACCTGCAATAAGGACTCTCATATTTCTATTACGGCTTGTTTGTTTTCTTTCCGGGTTAAACGGAGTGTTTGAAGAATGCTTTCGGCATCCATACCACATTGTCGAAACAGTTCCGGTATGCTTCCGTGTTCGATGAATGCGTCCGGAATACCGATGCGTCTGATGCGCGGCGTATAACCGTGTTCACACATAAATTCGGCGACGGCAGTACCCAAACCGCCGATAACGGTTCCGTTCTCGACGGTGATGATGTGCGCGAATCGTTTTCCGATGTCGTGCAGAAGGGCTTCGTCGAGCGGTTTGAGGAAGATCATGTCATAATGAGCGACCGATATGCCTTCTTTCTCGGCCATTTTGATCGCTTTGATCACTTCGTTACCGATCGAGCCGATCGAGAGCACAGCCACGTCGCTTCCCTCGTGCAGTTGTCTGCCTTTTCCGATAGGAAGTAATTCCATCGTATTTTGCCAATTCTCCAGTTCTCCCTTTCCTCGGGGATAGCGGATGACGAACGGCCCGTCCGGAGTCTGATACGCCGTGTACATCAAGTTGCGCAAGTCGATTTCGTTCAGCGGCGAAGAGATGACGAGATTGGGTATCGGACGCAGGTAAGCCAGATCGAAAGCGCCGTGATGCGTCATGCCGTCTTCACCCACCAACCCTGCCCGATCAAGGCAAAAAATGACATGCAATTTCAGGATGGCTACGTCATGAATCACTTCATCATACCCGCGTTGCATGAACGAGGAGTAGATGTTGCAGAAAGGAATCATCCCTTCCTTCGCCAACCCAGCGGAGAATGTTACGGCGTGTCCTTCGGCGATGCCGACGTCGAAAGCACGGTTGGGAAAAGCCTTCATCATGAAGCCCATTGAGCAACCTGTCGGCATGGCCGGGGTGATTCCTGCGATGCGTTTGTCTTTTTCGGCTAGTTCTACTAACGTATGTCCGAACACATCCTGATAGAGTTGCGGCTGATTGAGACGTTCGGGCACGATGCGCCGTCCGGTCTCCTTATCGAAACAGCCGGGTGCGTGCCACTCGATAGCAGACTGTTCGGCCGGCTCAAAGCCTTTCCCTTTCTTCGTCTTGAGATGCAATAGCTTAGGCCCTTGCATGTCTTTGATGTCTTTGAGCTTCTGTACCAAATTGTTTACGTCGTGTCCGTCGACCGGACCAAAATAGCGAATACTGAATCCTTCGAACAGGTTGTGCTGGCGATTGATCAACGCCTTCAGACTGTTGTTGAAACGCAGAATATTCTCTCGCCGGTCTTCGGAGATCAAATTGAGCTTTCGGAGTTTACGATACACATCATAGCGAATCTTATTGTACGTCTGGCTCGTGGTGATATCGACAAGATAGCGGCTCAGCCCACCGACGCTGTTATCGATAGACATATCGTTATCATTTAAGATAATCAGCAAATTGTTTGGGTTGGCCGATGCGTTGTTTAATCCTTCGAAAGCAAGCCCTCCTGTCATGGCGCCATCGCCGATAACCGCTACGACGTGGCGGTCGGATTCATTGTTTATTTCAAAAGCGGTCGCCATACCGAGTGCCGCCGAGATGGAGTTGGAGGCGTGTCCTGCGATAAAAGCGTCGTACTCGCTTTCCTGCGGGTTCGGGAAACCGCTGAGCCCTTTATATTGTCGTAACGTTTGGAACGCTTCGCGTCGTCCGGTCAATATCTTGTGTCCGTAGGCCTGATGTCCTACGTCCCACACGATCCGATCATAAGGCGTATCGAATACGTAATGCAATGCTACAGCCAATTCGACTGTGCCCAAGTTGGCCCCTAAATGTCCGGGTGTCTTAGACAACACGTCGATGATATACCGTCGCAACTCTTCACATACGTCTTCGAGCCGATCAACCGGCAGGTTCCGTAGATCGGACGGAAAGTGAATTTGTTCCAATAAGCTTTCCTGCCTGTTTGTAGTCATCTTTTCTTTCTTTTTTTTGCAAATTTACGGAATTTAGTGTAGATAAAAATGACAAATCGTTCTGAAAATCGTATCAAGAAGCGTCTCCAAAGACAGATCAGACCGTAAAATCAAACAGTTCTGTTTTGTGAATAAGGCTGATCGAGCCTGATTCTCAACTGTCTTTGCTCGGTTTTTTTCAGATTCTTCCGATATTATTCAGGAGGATTCCCTTGATTTTTATCTTTTCGAAGCAAATTCAATACGGAAAAATTTCTTTATTCAAAAATCAAACCGTATTTTTGTAGCGTTCTGAAACATTTTACTAACATAAAAATAAACAAGACTATGGGATTCTTAACGAACGAAAAATTGACGATTGTCGGTGCCGGCGGAATGATCGGTTCCAATATGGCACAGACGGCTGCGATGATGAAACTGACTCCGAACATTTGTTTGCAGGATGTCTATGAACCTGCTCTGGAGGGAGTGTATGAAGAGATGCGTCACTGCGGATTCGAAGGCATGAATTTCACGTATACCACATGTCCGGCCGAAGCTTTCAAAGATGCGAAATATGTGATTTCGTCGGGTGGTGCTGCGCGTAAAGCCGGTATGACACGCGAAGATTTGCTTAAAGGTAACGCCGAAGTAGCCGAAGAACTGGGTAAGAACATCAAAGAATACTGCCCGGATTGTAAGCATGTTGTCGTAATCTTTAATCCGGCAGATATCACGGGGTTGATCACCCTCGTTTATTCCGGTTTGAAACCTTCGCAGGTGACGACGCTTGCAGGACTTGATTCGACACGTCTGCAAAGCGAACTGGCCAAGCACTTCAACTTGCCGCAGAGCGCTGTTACGGGATGTTGTACGTTTGGCGGACACGGCGAACAGATGGCTGTTTTTGCTTCGACAGCAAAAATCAATGGTACACCGCTGGTTGACCTGATCGGGACAGACAAATTACCGGCCGAAGAGTGGGCTGCATTGCAACAGCGCGTGACCAAGGGAGGTGCTAATATTATCAACCTGCGCGGACGTTCTTCGTTCCAAAGCCCTGCTTACGTATCGGTCGAGATGATACGTGCAGCCATGGGTGGAGAGGCGTTCCGTTGGCCGGCAGGTACTTATGTGTCATCAGGCGGATTTGACCATATCATGATGGCAATGCCTGTTGAAATCACGAAAGACGGATGTGCATATAAAGATGTACAAGGTACGCCTTCTGAGATGGCCGACCTGAAAAAGAGCTACGAGCATCTTTGCGCAATGCGCGACGAAGTGATCGGATTCGGTGTCTTGCCTCCGGTTGCAGAGTGGAATAAAGTAAACCCTCATTTATAAAAAATTGATTGCTCCCGGAGAGATATGTTTATCGGCTTTCGGGAGAAGGCAGAAAACCATAAGTGAGCAGTTTATGCTCAACCATTGAGCGTTTTTGTATGCTAATGAAAATCCCTGTCTCTATGGGAAACCTTGTGAGATAGGGATTTGTTCTGTTCGGAGGGTTCGTAACCGAGCAAGAGATGGCGTTTTTGGGGATGTGAGAGGAGTTGTTTTTTTCGTGTAGACCAGCGATAACGAAAAAAGGCTACCTTTTCCGTTTAAGAAAAGACAGCCTTTTTTCGATATTCGAAAAATAGATATTTATTTCGATGTCATTTTCTGAGCTGCTTCTGCGAGTTTCTGAGCAGCATCCTGAAATTTCTGAGCTTGTTCCGGAGTCAAGTTAGCCATTTCTTTCTGCAGATCAGCAGCCAAGTTCTGCACTTTCTGACCGAGTTCAGCCATTTTCTGTGTTGCTTCAGCATCGCCGGCAGCTACTTTTTCGTACAGAGGTACGATTTCATCAACAAGGCTCAGGTACTGGTCCAAAGCACTTCCTTCGGCAGGAGCAGTTTCGGTAGCAGGAGCTTCCGTTGCTACGGGTTCTGTCGTTTCACCTTCGGTTGTTTCAGCTTTCTTACCACCGCAAGCAACCATCATAACCATGGCCGAAGCCATCATAAACATTGAAATCTTTTTCATCTCTTTAAAAATTTAAAATCCTGATTGATGTTTTTTATTTTCGCGGCAAAGGTAAAAAGAAAAAAAAAGTTTTACAACATAAAAAAAATATTTTTTTCTTTTCACCTTTAAAAAAAGCGTTTTTGTCCGTATGAATTGACCGGTTAAAATTGCTCAACAAGCAAATCGCCGTCGAGCAAATCGGTAATGGCATCGGCAAAGGCTTTGAAATGTTCGGACGAAGCATGTGCCTCGAATGCCGCTGCATCTTTATATTCTTCGTAAAAGATAAAGGCGACAGGCTGTTCGGGCGACTGATAAAGGGTATAGCTGACATTACCCTCTTCGGCGCGAGTAGCTTCGACCAGTTTCTTTGCCACTTCAAGGAACGCTTTTTCTTTTCCGCTCTTTACGGTAACGCGTGCCACGATGATTTTCGTCTCTCTCACAGGCTGAGCCGAACGAATCGAATCACAGGCAGCCTGTACGGCGGCCGCTACTTTTTCGGCACATAACGTATCGGTGTCCACACTTTTTCCTCCATTGCACGACAACGTTCCGATCAGTGCAATAACCATCAATAATAATACAGTCTTTTTCATCTTTCATTTATGTTTTAAATTAGTAACAGTCGTAATAATAAATATTTCTTTCTTTGTTCATGAATGTTTATCGGTAGGATTTGAATCCGATGATGCGACGTACTTCATCGAGGGTGACCGCTGCGCTGGCCGATGCTTTTTCGGCTCCTTCGGCTGCGATCTTGTCGAGATAAGTTTCATCGGCCGCGATGTCGTTGATGCGCTCGCGAATCGGCGCACAAAACGCATTGATATCGGCGGCGAGCTGCTTTTTCATGTCGCCGTAGCGGATTTCGCAGTTGTTATATTTCTCGTCGAAATAGTTATATGTCTCTTGAGTCGATACGATCTCCATCATGGTGAAGAGGTTCTGAATCACTTCCGGTTTCTCGCTGTCAGGCACAGTGGGGCCGGAGTCTGTCACGGCTTTCATCACTTTCTTATGGATCGTTTTTTCGTCATCCTTCAGATAGATGGCATTGCCTTCGCTTTTCCCCATCTTGCCCGACCCATCGAGCCCGGGAACTTTTACGGCCTTGTCGGAGAGGTAGAACGATGCCGGTTCGGGGAAGAAGTCGACTTCGTAAATCATGTTGAATCGTCGGGCGCATTTACGTGCCATTTCCATGTTTTGTTCCTGATCTTTCCCGACAGGCACTTTGGCCGCGCGATGGATCAGGATATCGGAAGCCATGAGGGTGGGGTAGGTCAGGAGTCCTGCGTTGACGTTGTTAGGTTGTGTGCGTACTTTTTCCTTGAACGTCGTCACGCGTTCCAACTCGCCCAGATAGGCATTCATATTGAGGTAGAGATACAGTTCGAGTACCTCGTGCACATCGCTTTGCACATAGATGGTGGCTTTTTGCGGGTCGAGGCCGCAGGCCAGATATTCGGCGAGGATGGTCTTCACGCTTTGACGGATATGTTCCGGGCGCGGATGGGTGGTGAGTGAGTGCCAGTCGGCGATAAAGAAAAAACACCGATACTCATCCTGCATGCGCAGAAAACTTTTGACCGCTCCGAAGTAATTGCCCAGATGCAAATTGCCTGTGGGGCGGATGCCGCTTACTACTGTTTCCATATTTATGTTCATTTTTTATTTCATCCAATATAATAAGGCTACGATACCAATGATCAGAAAGACGATTGCTGTGAGCACAAGCACGGTGAGCAGCATACGTTTACGGGGCGACATGGTTTTGCCCAAGTGTATGCGCTGATCGAAATGGCCGTAGATGTCTTTTTTATTTTTGTCCCGGTAGCTTCCGGAGAAGTCGGCGAATCGTCTTTTGTTTTTGTTGCGTGCTTCGTAGCCGCAAGTGCCGGCGACGGTATTCTCGTACCATGCCTGTTCATTCTTGTCGAAGCCGGCGATAGCGCGTTGCAGGCTTTCTTCGAAAGCGTCGGGGTTTGGGTAGCAGGTGCTTACTTCGTACAGATCGACGTAGATTTTCATGTCGGCGAAGTCGGAGATTTGCAGGAAGTGAATCCAGTCGTCGAACAGAGGCAGGCACGAGGTGTAATATTTTTCGATGTAGCCTCGTCGTCCCGTAGCCCGTATGAGGGCTTTCAGTTTATCGAGCGCCATGCTTGTATCGTCGGGTATCGTATGGGAGTGTACCGCCTGTTTGATTTTTTCGCTGTAGTGCCGGATATCGTCTTCGCTTAAAAGCATGAGCCAAAAGAAGGGCAGGGGGTTACCTCCTTCGAAGAGAGAGGCTTGCTGACCGTCTCGTTGTTTGGCAAACACGCATGCACTTCTGCTTTCCATTGTTCTACGGATTGCTTTTCGAGAGATTGGGTTATGGGTTGAGCTGCATCAGTTTTTGTACGGCGGCATCGTTACGCTCTTTGAGCAGGTCGATGGTTTTGCCTCCGTCGTACGCCATGTAATAGGCCATATTGAGCAGACGTTTTTTTACCAGAATGCAGTTGGCTGCGCTGATCACGGTCGATTCCTGACCGTTTTCCTGCCGGTATTTCATCAGGACGATCATCGTCAGTACGTTGGGGCAGGGGCTGTATTTCTCGATGATGGCAGGCTGTCCGATCATCAAGGTATTATATACGTCTTCGACTTGTCTGCCCAGTTCCTGCCAGTTGGTGCCTACGAGGCTTTGCTCGAGTTGCTGTTGCATGAGGGGCAGGTCGGTGGCCGTGGCTTCGTAGTTTTCGCGATTGTAGTCGCCGTAGAGCATGAAATAATTATCGAACGAAAACGTTCCCAGGCTGTCGATCCGTTGATGTATTTTGTCGTTCAGATAGTATCCGAGCAGGGGGCCGCTTTCGCGATATTTCTGCGTGAAGGCCTGCACACGAGGGTGAAGGCGACATTCTTTCATCCCGTCGATGGTGGGGAGGCAGATGTTTACGTATCCGTACCATTCCGAATTGTTACAGGTATCGTTTTTCCTGTTCCCCGACGAGGAGCATCCGATAAGCAGCGCCAACGAAAGTACTCCGATGATCTTTTTCATTTTTTCTTTGTTCTGTTAATGCCCGCAAAGATACATAAAAAAGTTAAATCAGGAGGTTTTGGTTTGTCGATTAATTTCGTCGATATAATGGAGAATTTCTTCGCGTCCGTCTTTGTTTTCGGACGAGGAGGTAAGGATATTCGGCAGTTCTTCCCATGTTTCGAGCATTTTTCGGCGATAGGCGTCGAGATTTTCCTGCAGGCGTCCTTTGCTGATTTTGTCGGTTTTGGTAAAGATGATGGCAAAGGGTACTTCGTTTTCGCCGAGCCATTCCATAAATTCGAGGTCGATTTTCTGCGGTGCGTGACGGCAGTCGAGCAACACGAAGAGGCAGGTGAGCTGGGGGCGGAGCAGGATGTACGATTCGATGATGCGTCGCAGGTTTTCGCGGTTTTCTTTGCCGCGCTGTGCATAGCCGTAGCCGGGCAGGTCGACGAGATACCAGTCGTTGTTGATGATGAAGTGATTGATCAGTTGCGTTTTGCCGGGCTTTTGCGAGGTCATGGCCAATCGTTTGCGTGCGGTGAGCATATTGATCAACGACGACTTGCCGACGTTCGACCGCCCGATAAAGGCATATTCCGCACGTGTACCGTCGGGGCATTGCTGCACGTCGGTATTGCTGATGACAAATTCCGCACTTTTGATTTCCATTATTATTTTCCTCGTTTATTTAATTCTGTTGCTTTCCGCTCTTTTCGAGTCTGGGTTTGTATTTGCTTGACGGGGCAAAGATACGAGATCGGGGGGAATAAATAAAACGGGTGTCGAAGACTCACTCCCCAACACCCGTCGTCCATAGTTAAATATACTCCACCCTAAAAAAAAGGATATATTTAAACAGGTTGGTTGTTATCGTCCGGTGCCGGTGTTTCGGATGTTTTTCGATTACGCGGAAAGAATTGTTTCAGTTCTTTGCGTTTGTCTTCGAATCCGGGTACGGACGTTTTGGCTTTATAGCACGTATAGGAATAATCGTCGAGGGCTGCCTGATAATTATCGAAATCGTGCAATGTCTTGTTATTTTTCAGTCCTGTCACCAGATTTTGCAGCCGCAGAATCAGGTCTTCAATCGAGTTACGTGACTGATAATCTCGCTCGAATTCCACCCAATCGACATCGGGGCTGCGCAACGACGGACTGATTTGTGCATAGTCTCTGACTTTGTTGATCAGCAATTTGTTCTGCTCGTTTACTCGTCCGTAACGGCTCCGGTCGTCTCCGGTCAGATTGACGATCAGTCCGGACAGTTCGTTTTCCAAATTCGTCATCAAGACATGGGTGCGTTCCAATTGCTCTTCGCCCGGATGTGCTGCCATTAAGTTTTTCATCGTCGACATTTCTACCTCCTTTTCTTTAGATTCGTAAAATCGATTTGCGCGTAAATATACGTCGTGTTTTGTTCTTTTCCAAATAAAAATCGATTTTTTTTTGATTTCGATGTGTTTTTCCGATTTCCCGCCGGATATTTCTGCGCTTTCGGAACAGATGTCTTATGCTTCGTCCTATTCCGGAGATGTTCGATGATCCCTTTCGCACGTTCCGTTTCAGGGTTTGGATGATTCGGAAGTGCTTTTTGGGGTTCCGTTTCACCTGTTTAGTGTTCCGGATGACCTTTTTGGTCTTCCGGATCACGTTTTTCAGGTTCCATACAACCTTTTTGACGTTCTATTTCACCTTCGGGGGTGATCTGTTTCGTCTCGGTGGTGTTCCGTTTAATCAAAAAGGTGATATTTTTATTGTTCGAGGTGAAACGGAAGACCAAATTTGTATAACGGAACACCTCTTCGCGTGAAACGGAACGTCAAACAGGCGAAACGGAGGAAGCTATAAGTCATCTTTTAATTTTGGCGATGACAATGATCGGGTTGTCATTGATCCGTATATCGGAGAGGTTTTTTATTTTGTCTCGTTTTTTTTGTTTTTCGTGTTTTGTCATATACTCAAGCAATACTTGGGCTTCGATGCAGCCTGCAATTTCATCTTCCTCGTTTTTCGTTACGGGACAGAAGTTTGGCAGAAGGTCTATATCGTTGATATATCCTTTTTCTTTTACTTTATCATTGGAGGTCAGCTTGGTTCTGTATGTCCGGTGTTCTTTTTTATCATAATATGCAAGGAAATATCCGGATGCTGCAAGTCCTTCTTTTACATAGGCAGAGAGAAATACGTAATGATCCGTTTCAAAATCTACTTTTACATTCCAGCCTCCGTCCGGGCTCGACGCGATCGTGAAGCCTCCCTGTTTTTCTGATTGGGCGGATTTCAAAAATCGAGATTCTGTGGGGAAAGACGGTTTTTTATTGCCTAATTTGAAAGTGATATGAGGTATTAATTGATTTTCCGTAACTCGGAAAACGGTATCGTTATATTCGCTTTCTTTAAAGAAGAGATGATTTCCGTATCGGTAAAAGGCATGGGTCGGAGTTGTATTCTGGCCGAAAACCTCGTAGAGCAAATGATTGGGATAAGCTCTTTTTATAACGCCATTGCGGTTAAATAAAAGTAGTTTATACGGTTCTATTCCGGATTCGTTATCGATATGGATAGCGAGAATGCTATCATTCAAGAATACGGGAGAAGTAAGAAGAGGGGTTTGCCTTTTTGCATGCAAGGGATTACGGATAAGATATTCTTCTTGATTGGTTTTTACATTGAAAATTTTCCAATGGTCCATATTCCAAAATGGGTATAGATTTTTCTTTTCATCGAAAAAGAAAGTCCCCATACTGTATGCATATTGCGAGGGTGAAGCAACTTCATGCAGAAACTTGCCTGTTTTACGATCAAATACAAAAACGCCTCTGAACGTATTCGCGGCAATAATATATTCTGAAGTGACATAGAGGGATGCATTTTTTAACCGACAGTTTTCGGTTGTCTCAAGACGAATGTATTCTATGTTCTCGAATATGCGGCTCATCGGTAAATCCGTTTCAATGCTTTTTGTTAAGTCGATTTCTATGATACCTTCTTGTGCGGAAGCATGATGCCGTGTACTGAAGTGAAAAATACTTATGAGTAGCAATATGATGGCATTCTTCATCTTAAACTGTTATTTTATTGCGAGTCATGAAAAACCATGTCAGGACAAGGATCAGTTCTGACATGGTTTGTGTGTTTTAAAGCACATCAACAAGCTTTATATCCTCCCGGATTGTACGTGAAAATGTCACATTCCCAGCCCTCTCCCATAGCAAGCCAGACATTGCCCCATGCAGCAGCAACATTAGCACTATCAGTTATGAAGTAGCCTTTTTCTCCGGTTAAGACATTAACTCTTAAACATAAATAGGCACCACCGGCGGTGCTTATCATTTCAAATTCGCTCATTTCTGCCACTTTGTATGTGGCTAATTGTTCTTTCCCTAACATATTCGCTATTCTTTTAAATTAAACAATGAATTTTTGAATAAATAAATCTTGCGCGCATTAGATTTTTTATTCGACTGCAAATTTAGAGACCCTCTGTCCGGAATTTCCGGACAGAAGAAAAAATATTTACCTTCCCTCTTTTTCGAACGACTATTTTGTAGGAAAATAAACCCCAATATGGATATGCCATGATAGGAATCCTCCGGAAATATTTTTCTTTTCGTTGCATGTCAGAGGTTTTATAGAGAAATGAATGTCTATATCCATCTCATTGATAAAAACGAATGAATTCTTGGAGCGTGAAAACCGAATATCTGCATCATGAAACCTCAGTTCTTCTAGCATCTCATACATTGTACTGCGAGATATACCTAGTCAGCGAGCGAATTCTTCGGGCTTTCCTGTTTTCTCCTCTACAATCAGTTTGGTCATTAGCTGAAATCTTTCCAATAAATCAATTGCTTTTTTCATGAAAGTGGAGTACGAAGTATTGTATTTCAGTGTTTAGGTGCTCAGCCGTTCACTTTTTGGTAGTCGGCCAGGAAGGTGGCCAGTCCGCTGTCTGTCAGCGGGTGTTTCAGCAGTCCTTTGATGGCGCTCAGGGGGCAGGTGGCTACGTCGGCGCCGGCTTCGATACACTGTATGATGTGTTGCGTGTGTCGGATCGAGGCAGCCAGCACTTGCGTCTCGAACTCATAGTACGCGTACATGTCTACGATTTTCGATACGAGTTCGATGCCGTCGCTCGAGATATCGTCGAGGCGTCCTACGAACGGAGAGACGTATGTGGCTCCGGCCTTGGCCGCCAGCAGTGCCTGTCCGGGCGAGAACACGAGCGTGCAGTTGGTACGGATGCCTTTCGTGCCGAAGTGTTTGATGGCCTTAATGCCGTCGGCCGTACAAGGCACTTTCACTACGATGTGGGGATGCAGCGCGGCTAGCACCTCGCCCTCGGCAATCATCCCTTTGTAATCGGTGGCGATTACCTCGGCGCTCACATCGCCTTCTACCATCCGGCAGATTTCTACATAATGGCGGTGAATCGCTTCCTCTCCCCGGATGCCTTCTTTGGCCATCAGCGAGGGGTTCGTCGTCACGCCGTCCAATACTCCCATGTCGTTGGCCTCGCGGATTTGCTCCAGATTGGCCGTGTCGATAAAAAATTTCATACGATATTTGTTTTATTCAATGATATTTGTTTCTGTTACGCGTCTTCAAAATTACAACAAAAAGCGTAAGCGGCCAAAGTTTGTTCTTTTTTATGGTCTGTTTTTTTTATTTGTCTCTCGTTATTTACCGACTTGTTGGCCTCAAAGTTATGGCATATTTTTCAAATGTATCCAAGGAAAAATAAAAAAAAGTTTTTTGTGCGAGGTTTTTATCTGATTCGAGTTGTACGTATAAAGTTTTGTCTTCTGCTTGTATGATAGTAAAAGTGGCAAAAATATTTAAATTTTAAATTTTTGAAGCTGTTTCGGTGAAAAAAATAAATTTTCGGAGAGGGTGTTTGGCGAAATGTACGTCAAGTAGATAAAAGTGAAAAAATGTTCGATGCATTTTTTCTGTCTTATTTTCGGATAGCGGAAGTTTGAGGGCGATGCGTGTGCCCGAAGTGCGGTCACCATAAAGGCAATGCGTTAAATAAACCGTCATAAATGAACAATGTAACGATAGGAGGGAAGAAAAACAGGAACAAGTAGAAGGATGATTTTTTTTTCGTGCAGTGCTGCCGGCATGAAAAACAGACAGGAAAAGGCGGTGAAAAAATACTTACATACAATCTAATAAGCGTGTGAAATATGGATGATTCAATGAAAAAGGCACTTGGGGAATGTGTCGTATTCCGTAAACTTCCCCATTTGATCAGGGGCATGTCGCTCTTGTTATGTTTGCTGGCCATTTCGTTGCCGGAGGGGCAGGCCGATCCCTGGAAACAGAAGATATCGATGGAAATGGGGGACATGGTTCCCGGAGAAAAAATCGTGTTCTCGTCCATGAATATGCATGGAACGACAAGGTCGGGAGCGAAGGAGATTCAGCAACAGAAAACCGTCAGCGGCCGGATCGTCGACGAGCAGGGTGATCCGGTGATCGGCGCCAATGTCGTTGAAAAGGGAACGACAAACGGTACGGTAACGGATGCCGACGGTCGTTTTTCACTGTCTGTGGCGTCGAACTGTGTATTGCATGTGTCGTATATCGGGTATTTAGACGAAGAGGTTCAGATCTCCGGAAGAACTTCCGTGAATATCACCTTGCGGGAAGACACGAAATCGCTGGAAGAGGTGGTAGTGGTTGCGTACGGTACGAGTAAGAGGTCGGTATTCACAGGCTCAGCGGCGAGTGTAGACCATACCAAACTGCAGAGTCCCAATGCTTCGTTCGATAAATCGTTACAAGGACAGGTAGCCGGATTGCAGGTGATGTCTGCTTCCGGACAGCCGGGCTCTACCTCGTCGTTTCGTATTCGTGGCTCGGGCTCGTTGAATGCTTCGAATGAACCGTTGTATGTTGTGGACGGCGTACCGATCTCGGCCAACACAAAATACAGTAAATTAGCCGAGGATAACAGCAACTCATCCAGTATTCTGGCTACGTTGAACCCGCAAGATATCGAGTCTGTTACGGTCTTGAAGGATGCTTCGGCCGCCTCTTTATACGGTTCGCGTGCGGCCAACGGCGTGGTATTGATAACCACGAAAAACGGAAAGCTGGGCAAGGCTTCCGTTTCGTTTCATACCCAATTCGGATTGGCGTCTGTTCCCAAAGCTTACGATATGATGAGTTCGGCCGAATTCTATCGGATGAAATGGCTTTCGCATTATGAACAGAAACGTGAAGCCGGTGAGAGTCCTGAAAAAGCAGCCGTTTCTGCCAATGCGTTTGCTCAAGGGGCCATCACGTTTAATCCGTATAATGTGGATCAGCCGATCGATGCCAACGGGAATTTGGTAAACGGCGCGCGGATCATTGTCGATACAGACTGGCAGGATGAGATATTTAAAACGGCGCTGACGCAAGATTACAATGTAAATGTTCATGGAGGGAATGAGAAGACGAATTATTTTTTCTCGGCCGGTTATTACGACCAGGAGGGAGTGACGCCTTCGGCTTTGTACAAACGATATTCCGGAAAAGGAACGATATCGACAGATGTTGTCCCGTGGTTGAAAGCCGGAATGAACATCACGTTTTCTCATTCGATACAGCATTCCGAAGTAGGAGGAGGTGCCGGAGCGAGTCCGCTGTACAACGCTTTACTGTTTCCCAACGGGGTGCCGGTTTATCTGACAGACAGAGACGGGAATCCGATCCTCGATTCATCCGGGAACAAACAATATAATTTTACGAATCCTACCTCGTTGGATTTTAATCCGATAGCTATACCTCAGATGGATTTGAATCGCAGTAAAAACTACCGTTTTCTGGCCTCTGCGTTTCTTGATTTCAAACTGTATGAGGGCTTAAACTTCAAGACTGTTTTTGCTCCCGATTATATTCATTACTCGGAGTCGAGATACTGGAATAAAGAACATGGTAACGGACCTGCTTATAACGGACGTGCAGACCGTTATCATACGACCGATCTGGTGTATACGTTCACCAATACGCTGAACTATACGAATCGTTTTGCGGAACGACATCTCTTTAATGCAATGGCAGGTTTCGAGTATTGGCAGAGTGATTATGAGAGAGTAGAGGCAGGGGTAACCACGTTTCCTCTGAATAATATGCATGAGTTAAGTTCCGGGGCTTCAGCGCTGAGTCCTCAGTCCAAATCGACGAAAGAGACCCTGATCTCTTATTTCGGACGTGTTGAATATACGCATAGCGACCGTTATAATTTCTCGGTCAGTCTGCGTAGCGACGGTTCATCGATTTTTGGTGTTGATAACAAATGGGGAACGTTCTGGAGCGCGGGAGCATCCTGGAGAATCGAACAGGAAAACTTGATGAAGTCTCTTGACTGGCTCGATCAGCTCAAGCTGCGCTTAAGCTACGGTACCTCCGGAAATAATCAGGGGCTGGATCGTTATCAATCGTTAGGGTTGTGGGATAGCAGCTCCGACTACATCTACGGGACGTCGTCCGGTACGGGACATACGCAACTGGCGAATCCGCATTTGAAATGGGAAAAGCAGGCTATGTTTAACGTCGGTGTCGACTTTCGTTTCCTGAATCGTTTCTACGGATCGGCCGAATATTTTTATAAAAGCTCGAAAGATTTGCTTTATAAATATCCGCTTGCTGCATCGAATGGTTTTGAATCGATCATGATGAATATGGCGAAGGTCGCCAATTACGGTGTGGAATTAACCTTAGGCGCCCATGTTTTGCGTGACACCCCCCTTAAGTGGAATATCGATTTTAATTTGTCGGCTATACGTGATGAGATTAAAGACCTTGTGGGAGACGATCAAATCATTTCGAACACAAAGAAGATATGGTCGAAAGGATATAGTCAGTATGAATTCTACATGCCGACTTGGGCCGGGGTAAATCCTACTAACGGAGACCCGCAGTGGGTAAAAATCGATGCTTCAGGGAGTCGTGGTACGACGAATGTTTACAGTCAGGCCACTTATGAGAAACAGGGACGTGCCACCCCGGATTTCTATGGGGGCTTGAGTACGAATCTTTCTTACCGGGGATTTGACTTGTCCGTATTGTTTGCTTACAGTTGGGGAGGGCTGGTCTATGATGCGTTATACGCGCAGATTATGCATGACGGTAATCAGGCCGGTGCACAGATGCATAAAGATGAACTGAAGGCTTGGACATCGTCGAGCACGAATACGAATGTACCGAAATATGTCAATAACAACACGAATGCTTCGGATGGTGTCTCCACTCGTTTTCTTTACGATGCGACCAATATCAAGCTCAAGAACGTCACCTTGTCTTATACGCTTCCATCCGGCCTGAAACCGGTATCGGATGTGTTGAAAGGAGCGAGAATATTTGTCAGTGCCGACAATCTGTTTACTTGGTTTAAGGACGACTGGAAAGGGTATTCCGATATCGATATTTTCGGGATCGGAGGATACAATACCTTAACGGCAATCCCTGTGCCCACGACATTAACGATGGGTTTTAATCTGACTTTTTGATCATATAAACATTTAAATTCAAACGAGATGAAAATAAAATATCTGTTACTTTTCCTGGCTCTCCCGATATGCTTTTCCTGTTCGGACGATCTGTTGAATCAGAAACCGTCGACCTCCGTCTCCGACGAACAAATCATGACGGAGGTGGTTGCTGCAAGGACAGCTCTTATGGGAGCGTATGCCCAATTAGGAGATTATCGTTATCATACATTGGCAACGATTACTTCCGATGTGATGGGGCAAGATTTGACCATGACCAGTGGAGCCTATGGTTTTTCTACGTATAACTGGCTCGTCTTTTCGTATCAGTATGCCCAAACACCTGTGATAAGTCCGTGGTGGACGGGGTATGCCAATTATATCTGGCGTTATGCGTATAAGTCCATTGACCAGGCTAATACGATTATCGTCAATGCCAAGGCGCTAAAGCCCGAAGGCGCTGAAAAGGAAGATCTGATTGCACAGGCTTACGGACTGCGAGCCTATAACTTTTTGCTTTTAACACAGCTCTTTGCGAGGGCTTATACCGATCAGCCGGATTCGAAAGGTATCTTGTTGCGCCTCGAACCGGGTTCGAACGACGAATCTCGTAATGTGCCCCGAACATCCGTACGCGAAGCTTACAAACAAATCCTCTCCGATCTGATGTATGCTTACGAGCATTGTTCGGGAGAAGATGCTCAGTTTGTGAACCGGCGGGGAGCCGCGTTGTTGCTTGCGCGTACTTATTTGAATATGGGAGATTATGCCAATGCCGTTAAATATGCGACGGATGCTGTCGGCTTATATGATGGAAGCAATCTCATGACGAAGGACGAATACCGTGCCGGTTTCAAAGACCGAAACAAAGAGTGGCTCTGGTTCTTTAACTTTACTCCCAATACATGTAATCTGTATGCTTCGATTCCTTCATTCTATTGGTATTGCTCTTCATTCGAAGGCTATCCGTACGGAGCGAAAATAGCCTCACAAGATATCGAGGGTAAGGCTAAGAATATTCTTAAAGGATACAGTACGGTACGTGCCAGTGCTTCGTTCCGCGACATGTTTGAAGATTCGGATTGCCGTAAACTCTTCCCCGGTTATGCCTATGAAGAAGACGGTTTCTTCATCAGCAAATTCGGACATCGTAAAAACATCGGCGATGCCGAATCGCCATTCTGCCGTATAGCCGAAGGTTATTTGATCAAGGCGGAGGCTGAGCTTGGGTTGGGTAACGCCGCCGAAGCGAAGAAAGTGTTGAATATATTGCAGAAAGCCCGTGGAGCAACTCCTACGGAAGCAACCGTGGAGTTGATTTGGAAAGAGAGACGGAAGGAACTTTATGGCGAAGGGTTTGCCCTAAATGATATCAAACGTTTGAGCATGTCACTGAAACGAACCGGTAAAGATCAATGGGCAGGGGTGAAAGAATTGCCGGCAAACAGTCCGCGGTTCATGCTGCCGATACCGGAAACCGAGATGCTTTATAATAAACAGTTGACCGCTGAAGATCAGAATGAATATTGGAGAAATTAGCAAAGAAACGAAAGGATGAAGACAAAACGATGGATTATCATGATGCTGACGATGGTCTGCGTGGCCTCGTCAGCTCAACACAAAAGGTCTGATCTGCTCCTGAAATTTCAGGAACGCCATGTCGATATAGCTCCGTTCTTCGAGGATTTCCCTTATTCGCAATTCTCTCTCAGTGAGGATGGGGAGAAGTTATTCTTCTTTAAGACTTCCGAACAGAATAAATTGCAATGGCTTGATATTACGAAAGAAAAAGATTTCTCGAAGGCTACCGATGCGGTTGATCTCGACTTTTCGAAACGTAATTGCTGGCAACCCATCTACAATGAGAAAGATGGTTGCGTGTATTGGATCGGAGACGAAAGGAACGAGGAGATTATCAACATTTACCGTTGCAATCTTCTCGCACCTGGAGTCGAAAAACTTACCGATGTGCCTTATATTTATGCTTGGGATTTCAGTCCTGACAGAACGCGCATTGCTTATGTCGCTCGATTGGCTCAAAACGAAAAACGGTTGGATGAATTGCGGATGCTTGATCTGCGAACCGGAAGAGACACGCTGGTCTGTCAGGATAAACCGGATTTCCGTTACACCTGGGGCGATATCAGTTGGCAACCTCAAGGTAAAGGGTTGATGTTGTTGGCGCTGAAAGATGCCGACCGTACGTACGCAAACATTATTTATGTTGATACTGAAACGAAGCAGACTACGGTGCTTACCGATCCTTCCAAACCGGGTAGTTATGCCGGGACTTCAGTCATGGAGCGATGGTTCTCGGATGACGTATGTTTCTTTTTCTCCGATCAGGACGGGTATAAGAACCTCTATCGTTTCGACCGTCGGACGATGAAAACGGAACAAGTAACACGTTTCACATCGGATATAGACGATGCACGTTTCGTGACGGTGGGTAAGAAGAAATATCTGTTTCTTCTGCAAAGCAATCCCGTAGAAACGTCATTGATGCTGATGGATATCGCAACCGGAAAAATCCTGTATAAACATTCCTCGGATTTGTCATTATCCATCGGTGCCGTACAGGGTGACCGCGTACGTTTGCTTGCGAATGCGGCATCTGTGGTCTTTCGGATTATTGACGCTCGGGTCGGTCAAAAGGAAATGGTGCTTTCTGAAGTGCTCGAGCTTTCAGACGAATTGAATGCCAGACTAATTCATTCGGATGTGGAGCGACTTTCCATTCCGACATTTGATGTTGATCCGAACACGGGCAAAACACGTACGCTGCATGCTTATCTTTATAAACCGAAGCACCCGCTTCCTGAGGGAAAGGAGTTGCTGATGATCGAATCCTTTTATGGTGGTGATAATCGATACAATGCAGAGTATCAAATTCTCAATGCGGCAGGTATTACCGTGCTCAGTCCTTCGCCGAGAGGAAGCACAGGCTTCGGACGCGATTTTGCAGCAATGAATGACAAAGATCTCGGAGGCAATGAGATTCTTGACATTATTTATTGTGCGTCGTATATATCCGAAAAAAGGAATATTCCGTCTGAACGTATCGGGGTCTTTGGGATGAGTCATGGAGGTTATGCGACGATGCGCCTGTTGACTTTTCCCGGTGAAGTGAATGGACATAAGGGCTCTTTTCGTTTTGGTTTTGGAATCGAAACGGCCGGTTTTTGTGATATTATCTATCAGCATACACATTCTAATATTCCGGACTGGACCATGCTTGAGGCCGGCGACCCGCAGAAGGAGGCTGCACGGCTCATCGAGCGCTCTCCTCTGTATCATGCGGCGAACCTCACAGGGCCACTGTTGTTACTGCATGGCAATCATGACAACCGAGTCCATGTCGAAGGTTCACGCCTGATGCATCGTATGCTCACGCATCTGAAACTGCCGCACCGCTATGTAGAATTTGAAGGGTTGGGACATGGCATTAAAGGGATAGATAATAACCGCCGGTTTTATCGTGAGTGTTTTCGTTTTCTTGATGATGTGATCAGGCACGATTCCTCTTTATATCTATGGGATGCTGTTTGGTAAGTTTTTGATTCTTTGTTTGTTTTCTTGCTGAAAGTCATTCTGATCATTTATCGGGACGGGCAATATCCGTTGAGATTTTGAATAAGCCATGTTTCATCCCGAAAAAAAGACGCGACACAAGGCAAAAACATGGATGGGAAAAATTGAACCGCTTTTTATCAGACTTAACGGTGAGAAAGCGATAGCAATTCAGCGACCTGAAATGTAGGCGATTTCTAAGGAAATAGTTTTAAAAAATAAATTTATCATAGGGTGTTTGCTGGATTAAGCGTCAAATAGGAAAAAAAGTAGAAAGTGGAAGAAACAGTCAATATAGACGAATCATATATAATAATGTATATTGAGGGCAAATTACCGGATGAGGAACGGCGGGTGTTCGAGCAGCAGATGAGCGTCTCGTCCGATCTGCAACAAACGGTTGCCGACCTGAGTCGGTTATGGCATTTGTCCGGTCTGCGCAACGAACAACGAAACATCGATACGCCTGCGGCTTGGCGAATCGTGTCGCGCAAGGTCGCTCGTTCTTTATTTTTGGGCAAGGCGTGGAACCTCGCTCGTACAGCTGCCGCTGTTTTACTGCCATTATGGCTGATTTATCAATATGTATGGATTCCGTGGCAGGAGCGTTCACGTCCCGAAGAGATCGTAACCATCACAGCGGTACCCGGGATGGTGGTACGAACGACCCTCCCCGACGGCAGTCAGGTGTGGCTCAATGCCGGCAGCTCGCTTTCATACCCGAGTCGCTTTGCCGGTCGGGAGCGGACAGTCAGGCTGACCGGAGAGGCGTATTTCAAGGTCACATCAGACCGGAAGAATCGCTTCGATGTGCTTACTCCCGGCGGACAGATGAAGGTGAGTGCATACGGGACGGAGTTTAATGTTTATGCTCATCCCGGAGATTCGTGTTATGAAGTAACATTGGCACGCGGAAATGTAGACGTATCGGCCGTCGGCTCGCAGGGTATGGTCACGCTGGATGCGGGACAGAAAGCATTGTTCCGCCCTGAAAGCGGGACGATGTCGAAACAGCCGGCCGATACGTATGCCGATACGGCATGGAAAGACGGGAAGATGGTATTCCGCCGTCGGCATCTCGATCATATTGCCGAGAAGCTCTCGCGCAAGTTCGGGGTAACGATCCGCCTTGAAGACGATAAGTTGAAAGACTATGTGTACACGGCTACGTTTACGGACGAATCGCTCGAAGATATCCTCGATCTGCTCAAACGCTCGGCGCCTCTGACATATACGATTTCGGGACAGCGACAGCTCGGTAATCATACGTACACCCGGCGGACGGTCTCCATAAAGACGATGTATTAAAACAAACCGTCATAATCAATCAAGTAATAATAGGAGGAGGAAAGAAAAGCAGAAACAGGTAGAAGGACAGTCTTTTTTTTCGTGCATTGCTGCCGGCGCGAAAAACAGACAGGAAAAGGCGGTGAAAAAATACTTACATACAATCTAATAAGCGTGTGAAATATGGATGATTCAATGAAAAAGGCACTTGGGGAATGTGTCGTATTCCGTAAACTTCCCCGTCTATTCAGGGGCATGTCGCTCTTGTTATGTCTGCTGGCCATTTCGTTGCCGAAGCTGCAGGCCGATCCTCAGAAACAGAAGATATCGATGGATATGAGCGATGTCACCATCGAAGAAGTTTTACAGTCTATCGAGGAGAAGTCGGATTATTATTTTCTGTACAACAGTCGGTTGATCAATGTAGAGCGTAAGGTGAACGTGCGTGCGAAGAACAAGCCGGTAGCTGCGATTCTGGAGGATTTATTTGCTTCGGGCGACGTGGATTATGAGGTTAAAGGTACACAAATCGTGCTTTCTCCCATGAGTATGCGTGCTTCGGCAAGGTCGGGAGCGAAAGAGATTCAGCAACAGAAAACCGTGAGCGGCCGGATCGTCGACGAGCAGGGCGAGCCGGTGATCGGCGCCAATGTCGTTGAAAAAGGAACGACAAACGGTACGGTAACGGATGCCGACGGCCGTTTCTCGTTGTCCGTAGCGCCGAACGGCGTACTGCATATATCGTATATCGGGTATTTAGACGAAGAGGTTCAGGTTTCCGGAAAAACTTCCGTGAATATCACCCTGCGGGAAGACACGCAGGCTTTGGAAGAAGTCGTAGTGATTGGCTATGGAACTGTACGTAAAAAAGATTTGTCGGGTGCCGTTTCGAATGTGAAATTTACGGAAACCCCGATTGCAACATTACCAAACCCCAATGCCTTTGCAGCTTTAAGCAGTAAAGTGGCCGGTTTACATTATTTGCCTACGAAGTCGTCGAGTGGAAATAACTTGTCTACCATGTCTCTTCGTGGCCGGAATTCCATTCCCGAGGCATCATCCGATGATAAACAGGGGGTAAATGCGCCATTAATTATTGTGGATGGTTCCATCTTTTATGGATCTATTTCCGAAATTCAGAATTCTGACATTCAGAATATTGATGTAATGAAAGACGCTTCTTCTGCAGCTATATACGGCTCTCGTGCTGCAAACGGAGTGATTATCATTACGACGAAGAATGGTGTCTCTGAAAAGCCGGTAGTTAATTTTAATGCAAGTTATAAATGGAATTCTTGGGCAAGGAAGCCGAATCTGCAGACGGATAAGGATAAATTTTTGGAACATCGTCATTTGGCCAAGATAGCCGGAGGGTCGTTGGCTGAAGGCACCCCTGTTGATCCTGCGGCAGACCTGACGGCGGAAGAATTGGAGGTATATAATGCCGGAGGCTGGATCGATTGGCTGGATGAAGTGTCGCAAAAGGCTCCTTCACAGACTTATGGAGTGAATGTGTCCGGTAAGTCCAAAATGATATCTTATTATGCATCGACAGGCTATGATCGTACAAAAGGTGTGTTAAAAGGCGACGACTATGAAAAATATACGGTGATGGTAAAGATGGATAGTAAAATCAATTCATGGCTTAAAGTCGGATTAAAAGGCAGTTATCTCGGTGCAAAAGGTTGGGGCGCTAAACCCTCGATGCAGGCAGCAACATGGATGAGTCCTTTTGCCTATAGAAATGTCCGTTTTGATGGTTACACACACTGGATAGAAGAATATCCTACTGGTGCGGACGGGCAGATAAATCCATTGTGGGGACGTGAAAATGCAAGTTATTTGTGGACTGACACCAAGACGGTTGACTATAATGTTGGTGGTATAGCTTATGCTCAAATTGATTTCCCGTTCTTAAAAGGTTTAACATATAAGTTTACGTTGAATGCTCAGCGGAATACTTCTCAGACTGATCTGATTAATAACTCGCAGTTATGGGTAGATACCCGCACATTGGCGGATTTAAAGAATCCGTACAGTAAAATAGGGAATGTGACCGGCTATGTGCGAGATTATCATGTTTCTAATTGGAATGCAGATAATTTGTTGACTTATACGACCGACATTGGTAAACATCACGTTGACGCTTTGTTAGGCTATACACGTGAGGCCTATAATTCGGAACATATTCGTATTGATTTTAAAGGATTCGATATTCCTGCTGCCACGACGCTCGGGACTTATGGATTGGATTTATCAAATGCCGATAATCTTCTTGCTGCTCGTCAGCGCATGAGTACGCAATCTGTGGCATATCTTGCCCGTTTGAATTATCATTTTGCCAACCGTTATTATTTAACAGGGAATTTTCGTCGAGATGGATTCTCAGCTTTTGCCGAAGGACATAAATGGGGTAACTTCTTTGGAGTATCTGGAGCCTGGGTTATCTCGTCGGAAAACTTTATGGAAAGAACGAAAGATTGGCTTGATTTCATGAAGCTGCGTTTGTCGTGGGGACAGAACGGCTCACGTGGAGGTATCGGTGCCTATTCTACCATTGCAGCCATGAACAAGACATATACTTGGTTTGGTGATAAGAATGCATACGCATTGTATGTGAAATCGTTGACAAATAGAAATCTTACGTGGGCCACTACTTCTAAATGGAATGTCGGCCTTGATTTTGCATTTATAAACAATCGGATCAATGGTAGTTTGGATTTCTATACATCTGCTACAACAGATATGGTGCTCAATCGTTCGATCCCTTATGTTGCCGGTTTTCCGAAAGTCGATGCAAATGCCGGTAAGGTTACCAATAAAGGTGTGGAGTTGAGTTTAAATACGGTGAATGTGCAAGGTGATGGTAATCAAACGCTACGTTGGGAGTCTAATCTGATATTCGATTTAAATCGTAATAAGATAAAGAAATTGTTCGATGATAATAACAACGATGATTATTCATCTGTTACTACTTATGGATATGATTCTTACTATGCTTTAATGGTTGGCTATTCTATTACATCTGCTTATGATTATAAAAAACTGGGTATTTTCCAAAGCCAGGAAGAAATCGACAATTATAGAAGTGCTGATGGGAAACTTATTCAACCGAATGCTAAGCCCGGAGATCTGAAATTCTTAGATTATAACCAAGATGGAAAAATTAATACGAATGACAGACATTGGATTGGAGATATGGATCCTCTCTTCACTGTGAACTTTGGGAATACATTGTCTTGGAAAAATTTATCGCTCTATTTCAGTTTTCGATGGATGCAGGGGAGTGATACGCATTTCTTAGGCTATGATCCCAATGGTTTCCAGATTGATGCATCCAATAACCAGTTAAATATCGAACCTTGGACAAAAGATAATCATACGGATAAATATCCGCGTTACGGATATAACAATTCGTTGAATTACAATTTCTGGAATTCTCGGACCTTTTTAAAGTTGAAGGATCTATCTCTTGCTTATAACGTTGATAAAGCATTGCTGGAGAAGGCTAAAATTCAGGCGTTGCAATTGTATGTCGCTTCAACGGACTTATTCACGATCACGGGGTGGTCGGGGCTTGATCCCGAAGATGGAGGTACTACGGCGGCTAATATGTCGAGTACACGCTACGGGATGACCCCAACATATAAAACCGTATCTTTAGGTGTAAATATAACTTTTTAAACAAGTAATAAGATGGATGTAAGAAAATATATATTCGGGACCGTAACAGCTGCTGTTATTCTGGCGGGAGTTACAGGCTGTGAGAGTGATGACAGATTCCTTGAAGAAAAATCATATACGTTAAATACTTCTACTTTTTATAATAGTCCTGCTGATATTGAGATGGCATTGAACTATGGTTATGCAAGAATTCAGTATATGTTGATGGGTGTAATGCATAACAATTGTTCCTGGCTGCTCATGGGGGCCGGGTTGGATACTTTTAACGGAACCGGTCAGAATGGTATAGGGAGTACTAATTTTGTCCAAGGATTAACTTCTTCGGATGGTTTTGTGGATCATTGGTTTAGGAACCAATACTATGTCATTTATGATATAAACAAAGTTGTTCAGGCTATTGATACGAAAAATATCGTATGGACGACTGAGACCCAAAAACAAGAATATCGGGCGGAGGCTCTTTTCTTGCGTGCCTGGTTCTATCGGAACTTAGTGGGGCTTTTTGGAGGTGTACCGATGGTTACAGAAGTTTCCGATGGTATTCCGATCGACTTTCCACGTAGTACACGCTCAGAATGTTGGCAAATGATAAGAAAGGATTTGGAGTATGCGGCCGCTCATTTGCCTAAGACGACGGAACATCCCGGGCGCGCAGTTAGAGCTGCAGCAGATCATTTGTTGGCAGAAATATGTAATAGTTTGGGTGATTTTGATGGGGCTATTGCTGCTGCAACTCGTGTGATTGATGGTACAGACGGTGATTATCATTTGATGAAAACACGTTTTGGCTCTCGATCTTCAGAAGCCGCAGATCGTTATGGGCACACATTGAACCCGTATTGGGATTTGTTTCAGATAGGGAATCAGAACTATGCATCATCCGGAAATAAAGAAGCGATATGGGTATGTCAGTATAATTATGGTACCTACAGTATCGGTGGAGGGGGAAATTCGTGGTGGCGTTGCCGGTATAATCAGGCCGAAGCTGCTTTTAATTCCAACATTCGTTACCAGAATAGGCAAAAAACGAATGCAGCCTATAATAATGGAAAACCATTTAATCTATATGGTGACTCCGCGATCTACATTTGGGAAGACGGTGAAAGAGTATCATCGAGTGGGCTTCGCCCTGACTCTTTGGGCACCATAGGAGTATATGGGCCTGCATTACGTCCCACAAATTATTTTTTGTATAACGTGTGGAAGGACGATAAGAATGATTTTCGAGGTTCCGAAGCAATGATTCAGAGGAATACGTATTTAATCTATGGAAATAAGACGTGGCCTCAGGCGATTAAAGAAGCGTTTCAAAAATATCCAAAAGTAGCAACGGCTGCCGATACCGTAGGAATCTGGCCGCGTCTGTGGAAGCTTTCTACCGACAAACGTGGCACCAGTACTGCCGGAGATAGTTGGCAACAATATGATGTGGACTGGTATATCATCCGTCTTTCGGAGACGTTTTTGCTCCGTGCTGAGGCATATTTGGGTAAGGGCAATCTTGCCGCCGCCGCAACTGATATCAATGAAGTTCGTGCTCGTGTGGGAGCGAAGGCCTGTTCGGCGGCAGATGTGAATCTGGACTATATTCTTGATGAGCGTGCTCGTGAATTGTTTGCAGAAGAACATCGTTGGGTGACCCTTTCTCGTTTGTCCAATAATCCCAACTTGGCAGGAAACAATCATCTGAATAAAGGAAATGTGTTGGTTAACCGCGTGAAAAAGTACGGGTGGGATTATCCGAATGCAACAGACGGTATTACACGACCCAATATCGGAGATCATCAATATGTGTTTCCATTACCAATTGGATTTATTCAAGCGAATACAGGAAGTGTGATTCCTCAAAATACAGGATACGACGGCGGTACCTACGATAACAGTAAATAAAAAACAAGAAGGTGTGTCAAAACGCAATGTTTGGGCACACCCTCTTTGGGTGTGTAAGCATGGGTGAAATGCAAGCAACGAAGCAGTTCGCCCGTTATGACACACCGCCTTATATATTGTAAAAGATTGAGATCTTTTTATGAACCGTAGAACATTTATCCGTCAGGGGGTGTGGATTCCTGCCGGGATGGTGGCCGACAAGGTGTCGGCTTCCATAGAAGAGGGGATGGCATTGGTTGAGCATCTTCAGAGGCCGTCCGGACTGTTTGCTTTATTTCAACATCCCGCTTCACGTTATGCGCCGTTTGTGCGTTGGTGGTGGAACGGCAATAAGGTTGAGGCGTCGGAGATTGTCCGGGAGCTTCGTCTGCTGAAAGATGCCGGCGTGGGCGGCGTGGAGATCAACCCGATCGCTTTTCCTTCGTCGGGCGATGATTTGGGCAAGAAGTCGCTTACGTGGTTGGGCGATGAATGGATCGACATGTTGCAAGTGGCTTTCGATGAGGCCAAACGTCTCGGAATGACATGCGATTTGATTGTCGGGTCGGGGTGGCCGTTTGGTGCTGAGACATTACAAGGTGCCGAGCGGGCACAGGTGGTGCTCGTTTATGCCGAGAAACTCGAAGGTCCGATGATGTACGAAGCGTCACGGTTTCACCTTTTCAAGGCGGTTGATCCCAGTGTGACCGTACCTGATCCGTCACGTACGTTCGAACTCCTTTCTCTGCAGGTTGTTCCCGATCCGATGAGCGGGCTGGAACAAGTCGTCGACTTCTCCGACCGGTGCAGGGACCAGGTTGTCCGTATCGAGATCCCCGAAGGCAGACATGTGCTTTATGCACTGGTGAAGGTCGATTCCTTTGCATCCGTTATCAATGGTGCTCCGGGTGCAGCAGGACATATACTCAATCATATGAATCGGGAGGCTGTGCGCAGTTACCTCGACCGCATGTCCGACACGATACGGAAAAAAACCGGTGCGCTCTCAAAACATCTGCGTGCGTTCTTCTGTGATTCGATGGAGCTGGAAGGATGTAACTGGACTGACGATTTGGCGGAAACTTTTCGGCAACGTCGTGGCTACGATCTGATGCCTTACCTTCCGTTTATCCTGTTCAAGGTCGGACGGTTGGGGGCGGTCGTGGATGATACATATGGGGCGGAGAAAACACCCGGGTTTGCAGACATACTGAATCGCGTGCGGTTCGATTTCGAACTGACCAAAGCTGAGTTGCTGCGGGAGCGATTTACCGAAACATATCTGCAATGGTGCAGGGAGCAGGGCGTGCAATCGAGGGCGCAGGCTTACGGACGCGGCTTCTTTCCGCTCGAAAGCAGCCTGAAATTCGACATCCCCGAGGGTGAATCGTGGACAACGAATTGGCTCAAACATCGGCCGGGCGAAGAGATGCCGGACGAAGATTATCGCCGAGGACGAGCTTACACGATGATCAATAAATTCGTCTCTTCGGCCGCTCACCTCACCGGTAAGCGAGTGGTGAGCTGCGAAGAGATGACAAATACCTACGATGTTTTTAACGCCACATTGGAACTGTTGAAGATCGGCTCCGATCACAGCATCATGTCGGGCGTGACCCATTCCGTCTGGCACGGTTTTAATTATTCCCCGCCCGACGCACCTTTTCCCGGCTGGGTGCAATACGGTACATATCATAACGAAAACAATAACTGGTGGCCTTACGTCAAGTACCTGAACCGTTATAAAGCGCGTCTCTCGTCGGTACTGACAAATGCCGATATGTACACCGATATCGCCATCCTCCCGGCTACGTACGATTTATGGAGCGAAATGGGCGTGCAGACCGATCCGTTCCCTGAAAAGCTGAACGTTCCCTACACCTCGCTTGTATGGGAGGCCATTCATAAGAACGGCGGCGGGGCGGACTACACCTCGGAGATTGTCCTCCGCGAATCGACGGTCAGGAACGGAAAGCTCTGCTACGGTTCCAAGGCTTACGGTACACTTTTCTTAGTCGAGGTGAGCGGAATCAATCCGGAAGTATTGGCCAAATTATATGCTTTTGTAGCTGATGGCGGACGGATTTTCTGCATAGAGAAATATCCGGAAAAATCGCTTGGTTTGCAGGATTTTCGCGAAAGAGACCAGCTGGTGGAGCAATGGGTGGAGAAACTGAAGCAATTCCCCGATCGTTTTATCCTGCTTCGCAAGCCCGAAGACGATCGTTTCCTTGAATGGTACCGTGAGGTGATGCAACAATACCGAATTTCTCATTATCTTGATATTGAATATCCTGACCGTTTTGTGACGCAAAACCGCTATCGCAGCGACACACACGATGAACTGTTCTTCTTTGCGAATACGCATCGTAATCAGTCCTATACGACGAATATCACTTTCGCCGCCGAAATAACTGCCCGGCGATTCCCGTGGGTGTGGGATGCCGAAACGGGTGAACGTTATCGCATACATCCTGAAGGAAATACCATTACCCTCGAATTGGGGCCGGCGGAAACATGCCTGATCGTATGGAGCCGCGATAAACACGGCAAGCCGTGGCATCCCCTTCCGACAAGCGGAAAGGAAAAACGTACGCTTGACGGCGCCTGGGAGGTCGAGCTACGCCACAGTCGCGAAGGATGGGTGAAAACTTACCCGATGGAGACCCTGAAAGACCTCAAAGAAACCGAGTGGGTCAATTTCACGGGAATAGCGGTCTATCGCCGGACATTTGAGGCGGACGGCCGAAAGGACGTGTGCCTGAATCTCGGTAAGGTGCATGGTGTCTGCGAAGTGTTTCTCAACGGACAATCGTGCGGCGTGAAGTGGTACGGTCGGCGGATTTACGCCCTCGGTCCGTTCCTGAAAAAAGGTATCAACCGACTCGAAGTACATGTCGTTACTACGATGGGGAATTATATGAAAACGCTCAAGGAAAACCTTACGGCGCAAAAATTTACCGTTCTTAAATCGAAAGATCAGCCGATTCGGTCGATGGGACTGGTAGGGCCGGTTACCATGTATATCCATTCATAAATTTTTAAAATATACTTCCAATGAAAATTCTGAAATCAATTATTTTCTGTTTCTCGGCTGTGCTGTGCAATCAACTCGTCGCAAAAGATTACAACGCTTCATTGTTCGGTATCCGGTCCGACGGAGCAACGCTCAACACACGCTCCATTCAAAAGGCCATCGACCATATCCACGACAAGGGAGGCGGCAGGCTTGTTTTCTCTGTCGGACGTTACCTTACGGGAACGATTTATCTGAAATCGAACGTTACGCTTCACCTGAAAGAAGGTGCCGTACTGCTGGGCTCTACCAATCCGCTCGATTACGACATCGGTGAGAACTGGAACTGGACGGCGCTTGTGGTAGCGCACGAGCAGCACCATATCGGCATTACAGGTCAAGGCGTGATCGACGGAAGGGGGTACGAGGTGGCCAACAATCTGATTTCGCTGATTAATAATGGAATCTTTGAAGATGCGTTGTTGCTCGATCGTCCTCGCGAATTTCGCCGTCCGCAGAATATTTATTTCAAAAAATGCCGGGATATTCATATACAGGGTATTCTGCTGAAAGATCCGGCAAGCTGGAATCAACAGTACGAACAGTGTCGCAACATGCTTGTCGAAGAAATTACGACCGACAGCAAAGCGTATTGGAACAACGACGGAATCGATATTGTGGATTGCGATAGCGTGATTATCCGAAATTCTTACTTCGATGCGGCTGACGACGGTATCTGCCTGAAGTCGCATAGCGCCGACCACGAATGCAGCAATATTTACATTTACAACAATACGGTGCGCACAAGTGCCAGCGGCATCAAATTTGGCACTGCTTCAGCCGGAGGGTTTCGCAATATCCGTATCATCAAAAACACGGTCTTCAATACATATCGTTCAGCCATCACCTTTGCCTCCGTCGATGGAGCGGTAATAGACAATGTGACGGTGGATAGTCTTGTTTCGATCAACACGGGCAATGTGATTTTTCTTCGTACAGGAACTCGCACGGTGCGTAACAGGCCTTGTCTGCGAAATATCAGGATATCCAATGTCTATGCCGAAGTGCCGGCCACCAAGCCCGATGCCGGTTATCGCTACGAAGGGCCGATTGAAGATTTGCCGCGCAACATCTCTCCCTGCATCATCGCCGGTATTCCGTCTATCCCCATCGAAAACGTGACGTTGGAAAATATCGAAATCCGGTATCCCGGAGGGGGCAATGCACTGTATGCCAAAGTGGGATTGGAGGAGTTGGACAGTGTTCCCGAGATGGAGAATAAGTATCCGGAATTTTCGATGTTTAAGGAGCTCCCGGCATGGGGCTTTTATATCCGGCATGCTAAGGACATCCGGTTTAATAATGTGACGTTTGTCGCCCAGAAAGCGGACTATCGCCCGGCCGTCGTGCTCGACGATGTACACAATGCTGTCTTTAAAAAGATGAAGATTTCCATTCCGGAGTCGGCGCATAAAGACGAAATCGTACGTCACCGCTCGTCGGGGATACATGTTGAACCATGATTATGAAGAAGAAAAAATACGCAGTATGAACATACATATAAAAATCGGAATCGTGATCGGTTATCTAGCAGTCACTGAAATATTTAACGCATCGGCGGGCGATTTGCTGCCATACGTTAACCCGATGGTAGGAACAAAAAGCATGGGACATACGTTCCCCGGAGCCTGCGCTCCGTTCGGTCTGGTGCAGTTAAGTCCTGATACGGAAATGGTTCCGCACAACATCGGCGGAGTCTATCAACCCGATGCTTATCGGTATTGCACAGGTTATCAGTATGATGATAAAACGATTGTCGGGTTCAGTCATACCCATTTCAACGGCACGGGGCACTCCGATTTGGGCGATATTTTAGTTATGCCTGCAACAGGTGAGGTAAAACTCGACAAAGGTACGGCAGAACATCCCGAAAGTGGCTATCGTTCACGCTTCAGCCACGAGCACGAAAAGGCCGAAGCCGGATATTATTCTGTGTTGCTCGAAGATTACGGCATCCGTGCCGAGATGACCGCTACGGAACGGGTTGGTGTGCATCGTTACACCTTTCCGAAAGGTACTCAGGCAGGGCACATCGTACTCGACCTCGATTACGGCATTTATCACTACGATGGTAAGGTGCTGATGGCCAATGTTCGTGTGGAGGATTCGTGTACGCTTACCGGCTACCGTATCACCCGTGGCTGGTCTCGGATGAATTACACTCATTTTGCCGTGAAGTTTTCGAAGCCGATTACCGCTTACGGCTGTCGCAATAACGAAGAGGTGCTTTATAAAGGATTCTGGCGCAGGTTCGACATGACGAAGAATTTCCCGGAGATGTTCGGCAAACGCCTTACGGCTTATTTTGAATTTGATTTCTCCGATGGCCGTCCGCTCGAGGTGCAGGTCGCTCTCTCGCCGGTCGATTGTCTGGGCGCACGAAAGAATCTGGAGGCCGAAACGGGAGGGAAGTCATTCGATGAAGTTCGGAAGGCTACGCAGGCGAAGTGGGAGAAGGAGTTGAGCTGCATCCGTATAGAAGCTGACGACGATACGAAAGCCGTATTCTACACGGCCTTGTATCATACGATGATCAATCCTTCCGTATATCAGGACGTAGACGGGCGTTATCGCGGCGTTGACCACAATATCCATCAGGCGGCCGAAGGGCAAACCAACTATACGGTCTTTTCCGTTTGGGATACGTTTCGCGCCCAGCATCCACTGATGAACCTGATTAAACCGTCGCGCAGCGTGCAGTTCGTTCACTCCATGCTCAATCATTACCGACAGAGTGTACACCGTGCCTTGCCGGTTTGGTCGCACATGGGCAATGAAAACTGGTGTATGATCGGGTATCACTCCGTTTCGGTCGTGGCCGATGCCTTCACGAAAGGGTTGGAGGTGGATAAAAAACTTGCACTGGATGCTTGTATAAACAGTTCGAATCTGGATTACTACGATGGTATTGCCGAATATAAGAAGCTGGGTTATGTACCGCTCGAACGCAGCGGTTCGGCAGCTTCGGTCACGCTCGAATACAGTTACGACGATTGGGCAATCAGTGAGCTGGCTAAGCGGATGAAGGTTCAGTATGTAGAGGAAGAATATGCGAAACGTGCGTGCAGTTATCGCAATATTTTTGATCCGTCGCTGGGTTTTGCCCGCCCGAAACATCAGGACGAGACGTTCAAAAAAGGTTTTGACTTGCTCGATACGCACGGACAGGGTTTTATCGAAGGCAATTCGTGGAACTATTCGTTCTTCGTACCGCACGATGTCAACGAATTGATGCGTCTGATGGGCGGAGAGAAACGGTTTGTGCGTCGTCTCGACTCGCTCTTTACGATGCACCTGCCTGCCAAATATTTTGAACATACGGAAGATATAAACGAAGAAGGGCTGATGGGCAACTACGTGCACGGTAACGAACCGAGCCATCATGTGCCTTATCTGTATAAATGGACGGACAAACCTTGGAAATCGGAAGCGCGTCTTCACGAGATTATGCGCAGGATGTACCGCAACCGGATCGATGGATTGTCGGGTAACGACGACTGCGGACAGATGTCGGCATGGTACATCTTTTCGGCGCTCGGATTTTATCCTGTCTGTCCCGGAACGGACCAGTACGTTATCGGTTCGCCTTTTGTGAAAGAGGCGGTTGTGCAACTCGAAAACGGCAAGACGTTTACCGTGAAGACCAGGTATGCTTCGCCGAAGAACGTCTATGTCAAATCGATTACGCTTAACGGCCGGCCATACCGAAAAGCTTATATCACTCATGCCGATATCCTTGGTGGCGGTGAGATCGAATTCGAGATGTGCGCTCGTCCGAATAAAAAATCGTCGGCCTACGAAAAACCGTATTCAATGACGCAGTGAGGATAATGAATGAAATAAAACAAATTTATTCTGTCGGACAACATAGCTTTGTAAGATGGTTATAATTTGATTGTTGCTGAAAAATATAAGGAATAATTCTTTTTCTATACAAAAAAAATATACCTTTGCAGCGTTTTTTTGGAGATTATAGGCTTTGGGCAAATTCGGTGCATATTGGGTTGATTTGAAAAATATGAATCCGGAAGAAGTTCGTACATACGAATACTTTTTGGATAATCAGTTTTTTACGGATATTGACGGTGCCGAAGTTCAGCGCGGAAAAGTAAATGTTTCGTTGAAAGTGGAGCGTAAAGTGTCTTCATTTGAGATGACGTTTCATTTATCCGGTATGGTGATCGTATCGTGCGACCGGTGTCTGGACGACATGGAACAAGTGATTGCTTCGGATAATCGCTTGATGGTGAAGTTTGGTAAAGAATATGCCGAGGAAAGCGATGAAATATTGGTTATCTCGGAAGATGAAGGTCGTGTAAATCTGGCATGGTTCCTTTACGAGTTTGTCGCATTGAACATTCCGATGAAGCATGTGCACGCGCCGGGAAAATGTAACAAGGCGATGTCGGCCCGATTACGCAAACACTCTGCGCATCGCTCTGATGAAAGCGATAATGCGGAGGATGAGGTGGAGGACGACGATAACATACTGTCGGATGAGTATGAGGATACTGCGACAGACCCTCGTTGGGATGCTCTGAAAAAACTGAAGAATGAAGAATGAATTTAAAATAAAAATAAGATTATGGCACATCCTAAAAGAAGACAAGGAAGCGCGAGAACTGCCAAGAGAAGATCGCATGATCATGCAGTGACTCCGACAATGGCCATCTGCCCGAATTGCGGTGCATGGCATGTGTATCACACCGTTTGTAACGAATGCGGATATTATCGAGGTAAGCTGGCCATTGAAAAAGAAGCTGCCCTTTAATAGAAACACTTCGGACCAAATTTGATGTAAAAACGAAGAAAGATAGCCCTGAATCTTTAAGGGCTATTTTTTTAAAGAACCGCGATTATGGACAAGATAAATGCAGTGATTACGGGGGTCGACGGATATGTTCCGGACGATGTATTGACAAATGCCGATTTGTCAAAGATGGTCGATACGACTGATGAATGGATTATGACACGGGTCGGGATTAAGGAAAGACGTATCTTGAAAGACCCTGAATTAGGGGCTGCTTATATGGGGGCGCAAGCTGTCGGCCGACTCGTCCGCAAGAAAGGAATTGACCCGGAAACGATAGACGGAATTATATGTTCGACGTCGACGGCCGACTATCATTTTCCGAGTACAGCCTCTATTATTGCGTATGAAGCAGGTTGCAAGAACGCATTTGCCTTTGATATACAGGCTGCCTGTGCAGGATTTATCTATGCATTGGAAACTGCGTCTAATTTTATTCGTTCGGGACGTTATAAGCGGATGCTTGTTGTCTCAAGTGAGAAAATGTCGGCGATCACCGACTATCAGGACCGGTCGACGTGTCCCCTTTTCGGCGATGGTTGCGGGGTTGCTCTTTTAGAGCCAACCTGTGAAGATTATGGGGTTATGGACACGATTCTTCGTGCTGAAGGTACCGGAAAATCACATTTGATCATGAAGGCCGGCGGGGCTGTTCGAATGCCTTCGTACGAGACGATTGATAAGCGTGAGCATTTTGTGTATCAGGAGGGACAGGCCGTATTCAAACGAGCCGTCATTGATATGGCCGATGCAGCAGAAGAGATCGTGAGACGCAATGGCCTGACAAAAGATGAAATCGACTGGATTGTTCCCCATCAGGCCAATCTTCGCATCATTGACGCGGCGGCTCGACGTTTGGGAGTCGGCGACTCGAAGGTGATGGTGAACATTCGGAAATATGGAAATACCAGTTCGGCAACGATCCCGTTATGCCTCTGGGAATGGGAGAAGAAACTGAAAAAGGGGGACAACATCGTCATGGCTGCTTTTGGAGCCGGTTGGACATGGGGCGCCAACTATGTGAAGTGGGCCTATGACGGATCGGAAGCATAAGTCCGGCTTTGTCAATATCATCGGAAATCCGAATGTTGGCAAATCCACCCTGATGAATCAGTTGGTGGGTGAACGCATATCGATCATCACATCGAAGGCGCAAACAACGCGTCATCGTATTTTGGGGATCGTCAATACCGACGATATGCAGATTGTCTATTCGGATACGCCCGGAGTATTGCGTCCTAACTATAAATTGCAGGAGACGATGCGGGAATCGTCGGAATCAGCCTTGGGCGATGCGGATGTTTTGCTTTATGTGACTGATGTAATCGAGAAGACAGATAAGAACGACGATTTCCTGCAACGGGTACGACAGGCGAAATGTCCTGTCCTGCTCCTGATTAATAAAATTGATTTGGCCGACCAGCCGAAGCTGGAGACCTTGGTCGAGGAATGGCATGCGTTGTTGCCCGAGGCGGAGATTATCCCGATATCGGCTACGTCGAAATTCAATATCGAGCCGTTGAAGAAGCGTATCCGGGAGCTGATTCCCGACTCGCCGCCATATTTTGAGAAAGATGCGTTGACCGACCGTCCGGCGCGTTTTTTTGTCACGGAGATTATTCGTGAAAAGATCTTGCTTTACTATCAGAAAGAGATTCCGTATGCTACGGAGGTCGTTGTAGAGCAGTTTATCGAAGAGCCGACGCGCGTGCATATCAAGGCGCTGATCATTGTCGAGCGTGAAACGCAGAAAGGCATCATCATCGGACATGGCGGGCAAGCGCTGAAGAAGGTCGGTATGATGGCGCGCAAGGATATGGAGCGATTTTTCGAGAAGAAGATTTTTCTCGAGTTGTTTGTCAAGGTGGTATCGGACTGGCGCAACCGCGACAATTTGCTGAAATCATTTGGCTATAAGCTGGATTAACTTTATGGGGCGCAGCAGATGCGTTCCTTTGTTTCTTCCGGTTCGTAAGATGAAACATGTAAATCAAAAAAGGATATGGGAAATGTGGTAGCAATCGTCGGACGGCCGAATGTCGGCAAGTCCACCCTATTTAACCGCTTGACGCAGTCGCGTCAGGCCATCGTCAATGAGGAGGCGGGAACGACACGTGACCGTCAGTACGGGAAAGTAGAATGGACAGGGCGCGAATTTTCGATTATCGACACGGGGGGCTGGGTTGTCAATTCCGAAGACGTCTTTGAAGGAGAGATTAACAAGCAGGTGCAGATCGCGATCGAAGAGGCGGATGTGATTCTTTTCGTGGTCGATGTGCAAAATGGCGTGACCGATCTCGACGATGAGGTCGCTCATATCCTGCGTCGCAGCAAGAAGCCGGTGGTGCTTGTGCCCAATAAGGCCGACACTTACGACTGGCATGCGGTGGCAGCCGAGTTTTACCGTTTCGGACTGGGCGACCCGTATTGTATTTCGGCGATGAACGGTTCGTACACGGGCGATTTGTTGGATCATATCATTGAGTTGCTACCCTCAGAAGCTCCGGAGATGCTCGAGGAGGCGTTACCCCGAATTGCCGTCGTGGGACGTCCGAATGCGGGAAAATCATCGCTGATCAATGCGTTTATCGGCGAGGAGCGTCATATCGTCACCGATATAGCGGGCACGACACGCGATTCGATTTATACGCGATACAATAAGTTTGGCCTCGACTTCTATCTGGTCGATACGGCCGGTATCCGTAAGAGAGGAAAAGTGAATGAAGACCTTGAATATTATTCGGTGATTCGTTCCATCCGTGCCATCGAAAATTCCGACGTCTGTGTTTTAATGCTTGATGCGACACGCGGTGTCGAGAGTCAGGACTTGAATATTTTCTCCATAATCCAAAAGAATAAGAAAGGGCTGATTGTTTGTGTAAACAAGTGGGATCTTGTGGAGGATAAGAGTACGGCTGTCATCAAGACGTATGAACGTGCGATTCGCGAGCGGATGGCGCCGTTTACCGATTTCCCCATTTTGTTTATTTCTGCGCTGACGAAACAACGTATCTTGAAAGTGCTCGAGACGGCTAAGGCCGTGTATGACAATCGTCGTCGGCGTGTACCGACCCGCAAGCTGAACGAGACGATGCTTCCGATTATTGAAAAGACACCTCCTCCCGCGTGGAAAGGGAAATACATCAAAATTAAATATGTTACCCAACTGCCGGCAGGCAGTGTCCCGTCGTTTGCGTTTTTCTGCAATCTGCCGCAGTGGGTAAAAGAGCCTTACAAGCGTTTTCTCGAAAATAAACTACGCGAGCACTGGGATTTTCTGGGTACACCGATTCAGGTATTTATCCGGGAGAAATAAGCTTAGAATTTGTTCAGCGCTTCTCGGGCATTTTTTAATCGAGCTGCCGGATCGGGTCGTAACATGCCTTCGGAGGAGAACTCCGACACAATACGATTCAGTTTCTGTAGTTTTCCGCTGGCTTTCTTGCGTGTAAACTCCTCGCGCAAGAGGCGTATTTTTTCCGCGTCCTGAATACCTTCGATCAGCCGTTCCATGCGGATGCTGCTGCGTGCTTCCGGATAGATCAGGTAGCAGTCGCCCGCGGCCCATGAGCGGAAACGCGAGTCGCGCAACGGGTCGGCTGTCCAGCTGTTGTATGCCCAGCGCAGGTAGCCGTCGTAGTTTCCGGCCATGACATGCCATCCGATCCATGTCGCTTCGTAGGGTGGAGAAAACGTGAACGTATTGGGACGTGCTTCGGCGCAGCAGGTGTAGACGGTGCTCACCTTGCCGGCCTTTTGCCGTGCGGTTTTAACTTCGGCAGGGAAGGGGTGCGTATAAGCCAGGCAAAGATCGTGCAGCTCATGTTCTATTTCGCTATGGTAATTGCCTGCCAGAGAGATTTTGTAGTCCGGATCTGCCTTGCGGATCACCTTGATAGCTTCCTGCATCGCGTCGAGACCACGTTCGTCCATGGCGATGGTGGTCTTTTCGAACCATCCTTTGGTGCGCAGGTGCGTGGCGAAATCTTGCAAAAAAGCCCCCCAATATTCGTTGTAAGCCGGTTCGCCCGGTTGGGCTTCAATGAACAGAATCCGCCCGGTAGCCTGATCGAAGTAATCAAAACGGAGCGCCCACGGTATCATGGTGTAGCAATTGATCTGGCGGTCGATGCCGATTTCGTTCATCATAAATTCCACCCATTTGTCGAAGACCGTATAGTCGTATGACCATGTGCCGTCGATTTTCTTTATCTTAGCGATCATACTGTCGAAGGCATCTTCTGTCTGTCCGTTCCAAGGCTTGTGCATGATGGAGGCGGTGATGACCTTCTGTCCGGCGTCAGCCAGCAGTTTCATGACGGGGCGCATGGCATCGAAGTGTGCCTGACTCCAGAGAGGCACCTGATAATATCGTGCTACAGAATAGGGATTCTGCCACAGGTCGAGATGGAACGCCCAGTCTTTGGCTGCGGGAAGTCTACGGTCGATCACGTTGATTTCGAACGGCAGTTGTTGTGCCGTCATATCGTCGGTCGAGACGGTCAACGTGCCTTTGTAGACGCCCGGACGTGCATCCGAAGGAATGCTGATGGTGAGCCAAATGGGCTGTGTGGTACAGGCATCGATACAAAGGCGTGCGGCAGGGTCCAGCACATCGGCCACGAGCGAGGAATCCCACTCAGCTTTGTCGGGGCGTTGGCTGCATCCGCTTTTGCCGTCTTTGTTCAATTCGTCGGTCATCACATAACGGACGAAAGCCGGCTGTATGGCTTCGGTGGGAATGATCGAGCTTCCGTTGCGTAATTCACTTACTCCCAATCTGACGTCCTTGTGAAAGTTTCTCGTCCATAAAACAGCTTGCGCATTGACACGTTCGCCTTTCCATGCTGTAGCTTTCCAGATCGGAAGATGTGGAATAGCAGGGACGTCGTGTTTCGTGTAACGTATATCCGTACTTCCCCAACGCAGAGGAGGAATGATAGGCACTTTCGACCAAAGCCCTTCATCGACAGGTGGACGGAGATCAGTCAGTTCGTTGTATTCGTTCAACGGATAAGGTGTTTGTGCGGAACAAAGCGCTCCGGATAAACAAAGCGCTACAAGAAGGAATGTTTGTTTCATTGTTATTTATCATGAAAAGATTAATACTCGGTAAAGATAGGAAGAGTTTTGTGGCTGTCCAAGCGCCGGACCGGTTTTTCATGGCTTCATTCCAAGTATGAACCTAAAAAAATAACTACCTTTCCTCTAAAACGTATTTTGTGAGTTTGCTTAGATTGCTGTTCAATCC